>NZ_JCANTA010000006.1:0-362319 GCF_059570575.1 Streptomyces sp. CNX435
CCTTGTAGGGGTTAAGGCCCCCTGTAGACGACGGGGTTGATAGGCCGGATCTGGAAGCCCTGTGAGGGGTGGAGGTGACCGGTACTAATAGGCCGAGGGCTTGTCCATAGCTGCTTGCGTCCACTGTGTTGGTTCTGAGACAACAACCTGTTTGTTGCTGGTTGTTTGTTTCATTGTGTTTCGGTGGTCATAGCGTTGGGGAAACGCCCGGTCTCATTCCGAACCCGGAAGCTAAGCCTGACCGCGCCGATGGTACTGCATGGGGGACCGTGTGGGAGAGTAGGTCACCGCCGAACAATCTTTAGAACTCAACCCCTGAGCTGCGGCTCAGGGGTTGAGTCATTTCCGGGAGCCTTGCAGACTGGGACAATGGCCGAAGAGATAGCCGTACTTCGTTGGGATGAGTCGCCAGACGGCGGGGACGGGCCTGCGGTCGTCCTGCTGGACCAGACGCGGCTGCCTGCCGACGAGGTGGGGTTGGTCTGTGCCGATGTGCCGGCGCTGGTGCGGGCGATTCAGATGCTTGCCGTGCGGGGTGCGCCGCTGCTCGGTATTGCCGGGGCTTATGGCGTCGCGCTGGCTGCCGCGCGGGGCGATGACGTCGGGGAGGCCGCCGAGTTGCTCGCGGGGGCGCGGCCGACCGCGGTGAACCTGGCGTATGGCGTACGGAGGGCACAGGCCGCCTGGCAGGGCCGGGACGGCGGTGCCGGCGGGGCTGCGGCCGCGTTGGCGGAGGCGCGGCGGTTGCATGCCGATGATGCGCGGGGCAGTGCGCGGATGGCCGAGCACGGACTGCGGCTGCTCGGAGAGCTGGTCCCCGAGGGCGGGTACCGGGTGCTTACGCACTGCAACACCGGGGCGCTGGTGTCCGGTGGTGGGGGCACTGCGTTCGCCGTGGTGCTGGCGGCGCATCGGTCGGGGGAGCTGCGGCGGCTGTGGGTGGACGAGACCCGTCCGCTGCTGCAGGGGGCTCGGCTGACCGCGTACGAAGCCGGGCGGGCCGGCATGCCGTACACGCTGCTGACCGACAACGCGGCCGGGTCGCTGTTCGCGAACGGGCAGGTGGACGCGGTGGTTCTGGGCGCGGACCGGATTGCCGCGGACGGGTCGGTGGCCAACAAAGTCGGGACGTACCCGCTGGCGGTGCTCGCCCGCTACCATCGGGTTCCGTTCCTCGTCGTCGCGCCGACGACGACGGTGGACTTCAACACGCCGGACGGCTCGGCCATCGAGGTGGAGCAGCGGGCCGGGGGCGAGGTCACGGAGTTCTCCGTGCCGCACGCCGCCGGGGCGCGTTCGGCAACGGCCGCGGTGGCGTATGCGGTCGCACCCGCGGGCACGGAGGCGTACAACCCGGCCTTCGATGTCACCCCGCCGGAGCTGGTGACGGCTCTGGTCACGGAGCGCGGGGTGGCCTCGCCGGTGACGGGGGATTCGCTCGCAGAGCTGTGCGGGCGTTGACCGCGGGTGATCGTCAGGGGAAGAGGCACGTCACGGCGGTGGCCGGGACGTGACCTGGGACACGGGATTCTCTGTATGGGATGTGTAAATGGGATGATGTCGTCATGAAGGGACGCGTTCTCGTCGTCGACGACGACACCGCACTGGCCGAGATGCTCGGCATCGTGCTGCGCGGGGAAGGCTTTGAGCCGTCGTTCGTATCGGACGGTGACAAGGCGCTCGCCGCGTTTCGCGAGTCGAAGCCCGACCTGGTGCTACTCGACCTCATGCTGCCCGGCCGGGACGGCATCGAGGTCTGCCGCCTGATCAGGGCGGAGTCAGGTGTGCCGATCGTCATGCTGACGGCGAAGAGCGACACCGTGGACGTCGTCGTGGGCCTGGAATCCGGGGCCGACGACTACATCGTCAAACCGTTCAAGCCCAAGGAGCTGGTGGCCCGGATCCGGGCCCGGCTGCGCCGGTCGGAGGAGCCGGTGCCGGAGCAGCTGGCGATCGGCGATCTGGTGATCGACGTCGCCGGGCACTCGGTGAAGCGCGGCGGTGAGCCGATCGCGCTGACGCCGCTGGAGTTCGACCTGCTGGTGGCGCTGGCGCGCAAGCCGTGGCAGGTGTTCACGCGCGAGGTGCTGCTGGAGCAGGTCTGGGGCTATCGGCACGCCGCCGACACGCGCCTCGTGAACGTGCACGTGCAGCGGCTGCGCTCGAAGGTCGAGAAGGACCCGGAGAAGCCGGAGATCGTGGTGACCGTCCGCGGTGTCGGCTACAAGGCGGGACCGAGCTGACGTGTTCCGCGTGCTGCCGCGGGAGGGCGTGCCCGGCGGGCCGGTGCAGCCGTTCGTGCGGCTGTGCGTGCGCTGGGTACGCCGCCCGTTGCGCATCGCGACCAGGCTGTACCGGCGGAACATCCAGCTGCGGGTGGTCGCCACCACGCTGCTGATGTCGCTGGGCGTCGTCGTGCTGCTCGGCATCGTCGTCATCGGCCAGGTCCGTAACGGTCTGCTGGAGGCGAAGCTCGGCGCCGCCCAGGGGCAGGCGCAGAGCGGCTTCGCGCAGGCGGAGATACGCGGCGCCGCGGAGGAGCCCGGCAGCGGCAGCGAGGCCACGACGGCCGTGAACTCCGCGGAGTGGCGGGCCGCCCTGGTGGAGCAGCTGATGGGCAGCGGGCAGGGCGTGGTGTCCGTGCTGGTGATGAGCTCCAACGTGGACAACGAGGCGGCCGGCTCGTCCGACAACCCGCGCGGCTCGCTGGTCTCGGACGACACGTCGGTGGACAGCATTCCGGCGGATCTGCGCGAGAGGGTCGACCGCGGCGGCGGATCCGGGATCTACGAGCAGTACGCGCGGGTCTGGAAGCGCGGCTCGGACGAGAGCGAGCCGTCGCTGATCATCGGCAAGCGGCTGAACGACCCGAACAACAATCCTTACCAGCTGTATTTCGTGTTTCCCTTCACGCAGGAAGAGAAGACGCTGAGCCTGGTGAAGGGCACGCTGGCGACGGCCGGCGTGTTCGTGGTGGTGCTGCTCGGCGCCATCGCCTGGCTCGTCGTACGACAGGTCGTCACGCCCGTCCGGATGGCCGCCGGCATCGCCGAGCGGCTGGCCGCGGGGCGGCTGCAGGAGCGGATGAAGGTCAGCGGCGAGGACGACATCGCCCGGCTGGGCCAGTCGTTCAACAAGATGGCGCAGAACCTCCAGGTGAAGATCCAGCAGCTGGAGGAGCTGTCGCGGATGCAGCGCCGCTTCGTCTCCGACGTCTCGCACGAGCTGCGCACCCCGCTGACGACGGTGCGGATGGCCGCGGACGTGATCCACGAGGGGCGCGAGGACTTCGACCCGGTGACCGCGCGCTCCGCGGAGCTGCTGCTCGACCAGCTGGACCGGTTCGAGTCGCTGCTCTCCGACCTGCTGGAGATCAGCCGCTTCGACGCGGGCGCCGCGGCGCTGGACGCCGAGCCCGTCGACCTGCGTGAGATCGTGCGGCGCGTCGTGGGCGGCGCGCAGATGCTCGCGGACGCCAAGGGCGGGCGGCTGCTCGTGCGGGGCGACGAGCGCCCCGTGATCGCGGAGGTCGACGCGCGGCGCGTGGAGCGGGTGCTGCGGAACCTGGTCGTCAACGCCGTCGAGCACGGCGAGGGCCGTGACGTCGTCGTGCTCCTCGGCGCGTCCGAGAGCGCGGTGGCGGTGGCGGTCCGCGACTACGGCGTGGGGCTGAAGCCCGGCGAGGCGACGCGGGTGTTCAACCGCTTCTGGCGCGCCGACCCGGCCCGGGCCCGGACGACTGGAGGGACCGGCCTGGGGCTGTCCATCTCCCTGGAGGACGCCCGGCTGCACGGCGGCTGGCTGCAGGCGTGGGGCGAGCCGGGTGGCGGGTCGCAGTTCCGGCTGACGCTGCCGCGGACGGGCGGAGAGGCGCTGCACGGCTCGCCGGTGCCGCTGGAGCCGGACGACTCGCGGGCGCGGCGTGCGGCGCGGGCGGTCCCGGAGCCGGGCGCGGTGAGTGTGGCGCAGGCCGGCGGATCGGCGGGCGGGGAGCTGCTGGGCACCGTACCGGCGCAGGGCGGGCGTGGGACGGGCGCTGCCGCGCGTGCGGCGGCGCCGCGGCCCGTGGCGCGGGCGGAGGCGGATCCGACGGCGCTGCCGGGCAGCGGGCGGCGGGTCAGCGGGTATGCGGGGGCGGCGGACGAGGCGGCGGCGCCGGGTGGCGCCGCAGGCGAGGATGTGGCGGAGGGGGTGTCCGTGGGCGCGTCTGGGGGCGGGCCCGAGGGTGTCTCGGAGAGTGGCGAGGGCGGCGATGCGGTCCCTAGTGAGGTCGGCAGCGAGGTCGGGAGTGAGGTCGGCGGTGAGGGGGAGCGCGGTGGTCGCGGCTAGCCGTACGGGGAGGACGTCGGCGGTACGCGGGCGGGGCCGGCGGGCGTCGGCCCGTACCCCCGGGCCGTACGGGCGCCCCGGGCCGTACGGACGCCGGCGTCCAGCCCGTAGGCGCCGCTATGCCACCGCCGCTCTGCTCGCGGGCTTCCTGCTCGTCACCGGCTGCGCCTCCATGCCCGACAGCGGGGGCGTGCACCAGGTGCCGCTGTCCGAGCAGCGCGAGGATCCACGCGCGCGCACATACGCCGAGCGGCCGGAGCCCGGGGCCAGGCCCCAGCGCATCGTGTCCGACTTCCTGGAGGCCCTGCGCAGCGACGACTACGCCACCGTGGCAAAGGCATATCTTACGGAGAAGGCGCGCGTGTGGACGCCCGGCGAGACGACGGTGCTCGCTGAGGCGCCGGAGGTCACGGAGTGGCGGCCGACCGGGCCCAAGCCGGTGAACCGCGAAAAGGTGAGCACGGCGGTCGTGCAACTGCACGGCGACAAGGTCGCGCGGCTCAACGAAGCCGGCACGTACACGCCGGACGAACGCCCGTACAGCCTGAATATCGAGCTGTCCAAGGAGCGCAAGTCCGGCCAGTGGCGGATCGTCGATCCGCCGCGCGGGCTGGTGATCAGCCGGGCGGACTTCGAGCGGACCTTCCAGCCGGCCAGTACGTACCACTTCACGGCGCGCAGCAAGGACACGCTCGTCGCCGACCCCGTCTACGTACGCAGGCGGATCGATCCCGTCACGGATGCCGTGCGCACGCTGCTCGACGGGCCGGGCGGGCTGATCGGCACGGTGACGCAGACGACGTTCCCGGAGCGCACCAAGCTGGCGGAGAACCAGCGGCTGACGGTCAACGAGGAGGGCACGCTGCGGGTGCGGCTCGTGACGCGGACGAAGCCGGGGCTGTACACGTGCGAGCGGATGGCGGCGCAGGTGCTGCACACCGCGCAGAGCCAGGAGGGCGTGCGCGTCGACCACGTGGAGCTGCTGACCGCCAAGGACACCAAGCTGTGCGACCTGAGCGCGACGGCGGGCGAGCGGTATGCGCCGGACCGGCTGGCGCGCCACCCCGACTCGCTGTACTTCATCGACTCCAAGCACCGGCTCGTACGGACTCCTCCGGGGCCGGACGGGGGCGACGCCGGGCCCGCGACGGTGATCAGCCCGCTCGGCGACGGCAGACCGGCGTTCGGCTCTGCGGCGGTGGCCCGCTCGGAGAAGAAGGCGGCCGGGGTCACGGCCACCGGGCGCGAGCTGTACGTGTCGTCTCTGGACGAGTCCTCGTCGCTGGGCGACCCGCTGGTGACCAGCGACGCCACCGAGGCGCAGGCGGAGCGCGGCGACGGGCTCACCGCGCCGAGCTGGGACGGCCTGGGCGACCTGTGGGTGGCGGACCGGGTCGGCGGGGAGTCGCGGCTGTACTGGATGGCGGGCGGCGCCAGCGAGCCCGTGCGCATCGACGTCACCGGGCTGGACGGGCGTATCGAGGCGCTGCGGATGTCGGCGGAGGGGGCGCGGATAGCGCTGGTCGTCAGCGAGGGTTCGGAGAGCCGGCTGGTGCTGGGCGTGGTGTCGGTGGAGGACGGCGTGCCGGTGGTGGCGCAGCTGCGTGACACGGGGCCGCTGGCGGAGGTGCGGGCCGTGTCGTGGGCGGGCGAGAGCCGGCTGCTGGTCGTGGGGCGGGAGACCGAGGGCGTGCAGCAGATGCGGCTGGTGTCGACGGACGGATCGGTGCCGCCGGCGGCGGAGCTGGGGCAGGGCCTGACCGGGGTGACGGCGGTGGCGGCGGCGGAGGACGGTACGAAGCCGCTGGTGGCGGCGTCGGAGGACGGGATCGTGCGGCTGCCGCAGAACGCGTACTGGAAGGCGGTGTCGGGCGGGGAAGGGGGCACGGCGCCGGTGTATCCGGGGTAGGTGCGCTGGGGCCGGTTTCCGGGACCGGGCCGGGCGGCCGGGCGGGGCCGGGGCGGGGCGTGGTTGCCGGGGCTGGGTGTGGGGGCGGCCGGGTCTGGTGGACCTCACAGGTCTGGCGGGTCTGGCGGGTCTGGCGGGTCTGACTGCCGGTGGCGGGTGGCCGGTGGCCGGGGCGGCGGCTCGGTTATCCACATACGCGGGGTTGTCCACAGGTGGGTCGCGGGTGTCGGTGGGCCCGGGCATGGTGGACGTATGCGGGGGACAGGACGGGAACTGGCGGGGTTGTTGCTGTCGGCCGGCTGCGCGGGATGCGGGGCCGGGCGGGGCGCGGGGGCGCTGTGCGTGGAGTGTGCGGCGGAGCTGACGGCGGGGGCGGTGCGGCGCGTGGTGCCGCGGCCCCGGCCCGCTGGGCTGCCCACGGTGTACGCGGCGGTGGCGTACGGGGGCGCGGCGCGGGCGGCGCTGCTGGCGCACAAGGAACGGGGTGCGCTGCGCCTGGCCCGCCCGCTGGGCGCGGCCCTGGCGGCGGGGGTCCGGGCGGCCGGGGCCGGCCGGGGTGCTCGCGGCGGGGCGCGGGGTGAGGCGCGGCCGGGGGAGCCGGAGGGCGAGCGCGTCGTCCTGGTGCCCGTGCCGTCGGCGCGGGGGGCCGTGGTGCGGCGGGGGCACGATCCGGTGCGGCGTATCGCGCTGGTCGCCGCGGAGCGGCTGCGGCGGGGCGGGATACGGGTGGAGCTGCTGCCCGTGCTGCGGCAGCGGCGGGCGGTGGCGGATCAGGCTGGGCTGAGCGCGGTGGCGCGGCAGCGGAATGTCTCCGGGGCGCTGGAGGCGGTCCGGGGCGGTGCGCTGCGGTTGCGTGCGCCGGGGTGCCGGGTCGTGCTCGTGGACGACGTACTGACGACCGGGGCGTCGCTCGCGGAGGCGGCTCGGGCCGTACGCGCCGCATGCGACCGTGACGCGGTCGCGGCGGCGGTCGTGGCCGCGCCGCGGGACGCGTTCGAAGCCGGTCGCGCGTGCCCGCTCCCTTGACTGCAATCTTACGTTTCTGCAGGTAGAAAGGAGGTATGCGTACCTGATCGAACCATCGACGCCTTAGGGGGTGCCGCGGCATCTGAGGCGAGCTATGTTCGATTGTGAGGAGGCTGTGGGGACAGCGGATGGGCCGAATCCGCCGCCTTCCGTGGGGTGTCGATCTTGTCGGTGGGGGAGGAGGAGGTGAAGGCCGGTCCTTCCGCGGGGAGGGTCCGGCGGCAGAGAACCCCGAGGCTCCGGCAGCCACCGGGGCCCAGCGCACCAAAGGACCGGCTTCGCCCGTCAGCTCAGCGGTAAGCGGAGCCGCTCCAGAACGGAGTTCTGCGTGGACATCGTCGTCAAGGGCCGCAAGACCGAGGTTCCCGAGCGGTTTCGTCGGCACGTGGCCGAGAAGCTGAAGCTGGACAAGATCCAGAAGTTCGACGGCAAGGTGATCAGCCTCGACGTCGAGGTGTCCAAGGAACACAACCCGCGGCTGGCCGACCGCTGCGACCGGGTCGAGATCACGGTGCACTCCCGGGGGCCCGTGGTGCGCGCGGAGGCGGCCGCGGCCGATCCGTACGCAGCCCTGGACCTGGCGACGGCCAAGTTGGAGGCGAGGCTGCGCAAGCAGCACGACAAGCGCAAGACCCGGCGGCCCGGCAAGGGCCGGCGCACCGCGGCGGAGGTGGGCGCGGTCGTCGCGCAGGCGGCGCAGCTCACCGATGACGGGGAGCTGACGACCCCGTCCATGGAGACGACGGGGGAGAACGAGACGCAGCGGAACGGCTCTCGGCCTCTTCGCCGGGGACCGCTGGAAGTGGACGGTGACGGCCCGCTGGTGATGCGGGAGAAAACCCACGCCGCCCCGCCGATGACGCTCGACCAGGCGCTGTACGAGATGGAGCTCGTCGGGCACGACTTCTATCTGTTCGTCGACTCCGACAAGAAGCTGCCCAGCGTTGTCTACCGCAGGCACGCATATGACTATGGCGTGATCCACCTAGACCCTTATCCGATCGAGGAGTCGCTGCCGGACGGCGCGGGGGGCGCCTTGGGCGGCTGAAAGGCGACGGTACGCGGGCGGCGGGGGCGTCACCCCGCCGCCCGGTCGTGAAATCATGTGCGCGCACGGCAAAGTCGGTGCCTGGGGGCAAGAGTGGCGGAGTTCGATCTGAGCGGAGCTGGTGAGCCGAAGGCGACGGTCGGTCCCCGGGAGGAGCCGATCCGAGTCCTCGTCGTGGACGATCATGAGCTCTTCCGCCGCGGCTTGGAGATCGTGCTCGCCCAGGAGGAGGACATCCAGGTCGTCGGCGAGGCCGGCGACGGCGCCGAGGCCGTCGACAAGGCCGCCGACCTCCTTCCCGACATCGTGCTGATGGACATCCGGATGCCGCGGCGCAGCGGCATCGAGGCGTGCACGGCCATCAAGGAAGTCGTGCCCAGCGCGAAGATCATCATGCTGACGATCAGCGACGAGGAAGCCGACCTCTACGACGCGATCAAGGCGGGGGCGACCGGCTACCTGCTCAAGGAGATCTCCACCGACGAGGTCTCCACCGCGATCCGCGCCGTGGCCGACGGGCAGTCGCAGATCAGCCCGTCGATGGCGTCGAAGCTGCTGACCGAGTTCAAGTCGATGATCCAGCGCACCGACGAGCGGCGCCTCGTGCCGGCGCCGCGGCTGACCGACCGGGAGCTTGAGGTGCTCAAGCTGGTGGCCACCGGCATGAACAACCGCGACATCGCCAAAGAGCTGTTCATCAGCGAAAACACGGTGAAGAACCACGTGCGCAACATCCTGGAGAAGCTGCAGCTGCACTCCCGGATGGAAGCCGTCGTCTACGCGATGCGCGAGAAGATCCTCGAAATCCGCTGAGCCCCCGGGCGCCGCGGCCGCGTTCGGAGCCCCCGACGCGAAGGCCGCGACCGCCCGGTCGCTCAGCCTGCGGCCAGGGCCTTCTCCGCCGCCCGTGCGAGCGGAGTGTGCAACTCCGGCGGGCTGACCCGCTCCACCCGTACCGCCTGCGCCCCGACCCAGCTCGCCGCCTCCGCCAGCGCCGCGGCGGTCGGCTCCACGGCCTTCGCCGGCGTGACCCCGCCCGGCCGGTCGGCGCCGAGCGTGACCTGGCGGGCGACGAGCGTGCTCCCCTCGCGGCCCGGGTCGACCCGGCCGACGAGCTTGCCGCCGGCGAGCACGGGCATGGCGAAATACCCATGTATCCGCTTGGGCTTCGGCACGTATGCCTCCAGCCGGTGCGTCAGCCCGAAGATCCGCTCCGTACGCGGGCGGTCCCACACCAGGGAGTCGAACGGGGACAGCAGCGTGGTCCTGTGCCGCCCCCGCGGGGCCTCTGCCAGCGCCTCCGGGTCGGCCCACGCCGGCTTGCCCCAGCCCTCGACCTCCACCTCGACCAGCTCCGTGTCACCCACGACCGCGGCGACCTGCTCGCCTTTGAGACGGTGATAATCAGCCAGGTCCGCGCGCGTGCCCACGCCCAGTGCGCGGCCCGCCTGGGTGACGAGGCGGCGTAGGCACTCCTCGTCCGCCAGGTCGTCGTGGAACAGCTCGTCCGGAACGGCGCGCTCGGCCAGGTCGTACACCCGCTTCCAGCCGCGCCGGGCCGTGACCACCACCTCGCCCGCGTCCAGCAGCGTCTCCACCGCGATCTTCGTCTCCGACCAGTCCCACCACGGGCCGCCGTTCTTCGCCCCGCCCAGGTCCGTGGAGGTCAGCGGGCCGTCGGCGCGCAGCCGGTCCACGACGGCGGCACGGGAGCCCTCCGGGTCCTGCAACTGGTGCCAGCGGTAGCCGCGGGCGCGGCGCTCCCGGCGGCGGAAAGCGAACAGCGGCCACTCCTCCATGGGCAGGATGCAGGCCGCATGCGACCAGTACTCAAAGGCGGCCGTCCCCGACCAGTACGCCGACTCCACCGCCTCGCGGCTGACGGCGCCCAGGCGCGCGTACGGCACCAGCTCGTGCGACCGGGCGAGCACCGAGATGGTGTCCAACTGCACCGCGCCCAGCCGCCGCAGCACGCCGCGGGCCCCGGCCCGGCGCTCCGGCGCGCCGAGCAGCCCCTGGGCGCGCAGGGCGATACGGCGGGCGTCGTCGGCGGAGAGAGACACGTTCGTGGTCATGCCGGCGAGCGTAGAGCCTGCCTCTGACAACCCCTCGCCCCCGCCCCTCGCCCCCGCCCCTCTCCCGCCCCCTCCCCTCGCCGTCTGCATTGCCCTGCTTTTGGCCGGCCGTGTCGCTCGGCGGCAGGCGGGCGGCGTCGGAACGTCGTCAGGCGGGCGTGCCCGGTCCGTACGGCACCTGTGGGGCCAGGCCCGTGTCCGACGGCAGCAGCGACGCCACCCAGGCGTCCCGCCGGACGCCCCGGTGGATGATCCGGGAGCGCAGCACGCCCTCCATCGTGAAGCCGGCCTTCCGGGCCACCGACCGCGATCCCTCGTTGCCCACCTGCGCCAGCCACTCCAGCCGGTCCGCGCCCAGCTCCGTGAACGCCCACCGCGCCAGCGCCGCCACCGCCTCGCCGGCGTAGCCCCGTCCGCGGTGCCCGGGGGCGGTCCAGAAGCCGATCGAGCGGACGCGCTCCTCGGGCCCGGCGGTGCGGCCGACGCCCGCCGAGCCCACCAGTGTGCCGCTCTCCAGGTCGGTGAGGACCAGGTCGTACTGCCGGTCCTCGCGCCAGCCCGCCGGGATCATCTTCAGGACGTACTCCTCGGCGTGCTCCCGCTCGTACGGCGACGGGACCGGCAGCCAGCGCTGGATGCCGGGGTCCTGGCAGGCGGCCAGGACGGCGTCGACGTCACCGGGCTCTGCGGGGCGGAGCAGCAGGCGCTCGGTGACCAGGGTGATCGGGTCCATGGAGAAGATTGTCCGCGGGCGGGGCGGGTGGCGCCAGCAGTGCAGTTGGACACCCGGTGAGCTGTCGGACACTCACCGCGACGGCGGCGGCAGGTACGGCATCCGTGACCGCAGCCCCACGTCCGAGGGCAGCAGCGACGCCACCCAGGCGTCGCGCCGCGTGCCGTGGTTGACGAACCACGAGCGCAGCGTGCCCTCCATCGTGAACCCCGCCCGGAGCGCCACCGCCCGCGACGGTTCGTTGCCCACCTCGGCGAACCACTCCATCCGGTCGATGCCCACCTCCGTGAACGCCCACCGCACCACGGCCGCCGCCGCCTCCGCGGTGTATCCGCGCCGCCGCTGCTCCGGTGCCGTCCAGTAGCCGAGTTCCGCGACGCGCTCCGCGTGCCGCGACGGGGTGAAGCCGACGAGGCCCATCGAGCCCACCAGGGCGCCGCCGTCGCGGGCGAAGACGCCGAAGTTGTACATGGTGTCCTCGCGCCAGCCAGCCGGGCTGACCTTGAGGACGAATTCCTCCGCGTGCGCGCGCCCGTACGGCGACGGTACGCGCGTCCAGCGCTGGATGTCGGGGTCCTGGCAGGCGGCGAGGACGGCGTTGATGTCGCCGGGTTCCATGGGGCGCAGCAGCAGGCGGCCGGTGTCCAGGGTGACGGGTTCCATCTCCGGATTCTCCGCCTCCGCCTTCCGCCCCCGCCACGGCTTTTCCCGCCGCACCGGCCGGCCCGCGGGCCGGCCGGTGCGGGGGTGCGCGGCCTTTGCGGCACTTTCCACGGTGTTCGGACGTTGACACGTACGGTGACGGCACCTAACGTCCCTGGGCTGGACCTCCCGGGGCGCCCGCGTCCTCGCATACGATGGCCGGTGCGGCCATGGGCTCCGCGAGGCCCGAGAGGAGCCCCAGAGGACAGGGGCCGCACCAGCGCACCCGACCGTGCCAGGCCCGACCGGCAAGGAGCCAGCCCAAAGTGTCCGTCTTCGGAAAGATCATGCGCGCAGGCGAAGGAAAGATCCTGCGCAAGCTCAGCCGCATCGCGGACCAGGTCAACTCCATCGAAGAGGACTTCAAGCACCTCTCCGATGACGAGCTGCGCGCACTGACCGAGGAGTACAAGAAGCGGTACGAGGAAGAGGGCGAGTCCCTCGACGACATCCTGCCCGAGGCGTTCGCCACCGTACGAGAGGCGGCCAGGCGGATCCTCGGCGAGCGGCACTACGACGTCCAGATCATGGGCGGCGCGGCGCTGCACGAGGGCTACGTGGCCGAGATGAAGACCGGCGAGGGCAAGACCCTGGTCGGCACCCTGCCCGCGTACCTCAACGCGATCTCCGGCAAGGGCGTGCACATCGTCACGGTCAACGACTACCTCGCGCAGCGCGACTCCGAGTGGATGGGCCGCGTGCACACCTTCCTCGGCCTGTCCGTCGGCTGCATCCTCGCCAACATGCCGCCGGCGCAGCGCCGCGAGCAGTACAAGTGCGACATCACCTACGGGACGAACAACGAGTTCGGCTTCGACTACCTGCGCGACAACATGGCGTGGTCGAAGGACGAGCTGGTGCAGCGCGGCCACAACTTCGCGATCGTCGACGAGGTCGACTCCATCCTCATCGACGAGGCCCGTACCCCGCTGATCATCTCCGGCCCTGCCGACCAGGCCACCAAGTGGTACGCCGACTTCGCCAAGCTGGTCACCCGGCTGTCCAAGGGCGAGCCGGGCGACCCGCGCCTGGGTAAGCAGGAGACCGGCGACTACGACGTGGACGAGAAGAAGCGGACCGTCGCCATCCACGAGGCCGGCGTCGCCAAGGTGGAGAACTACCTGGGCATCGACAACCTCTACGAGTCGGTGAACACCCCGCTCGTCGGCTACCTGAACAACGCCATCAAGGCCAAGGAGCTGTTCAAGAAGGACAAGGACTACGTCGTCATGAACGGCGAAGTCATGATCGTCGACGAGCACACGGGCCGTATCCTCGCCGGCCGCCGCTACAACGAGGGCATGCACCAGGCGATCGAGGCCAAAGAGGGCGTCGACATCAAGGACGAGAACCAGACGCTCGCCACGATCACCCTGCAGAACTTCTTCCGCCTCTACAAGCGCCACGACCACGAGGGCAAGGAACTGCCGGGCCTCGCCGGCATGACCGGCACGGCCATGACCGAGGCCGCCGAGTTCCAGCAGATCTACAAGCTCGGCGTGGTGCCCATCCCCACCAACCGCCCGCTGGCGCGCATGGACCAGTCCGACCTGATCTACCGCACCGAAGAGGCGAAGTTCGACGCCGTCGTCGACGACATCGAGGAGAAGTACAAGAAGGGCCAGCCGGTGCTGGTCGGCACGACGTCGGTGGAGAAGTCCGAGTACCTCTCGCAGCAGCTCAGCAAGCGCGGCGTGCAGCACGAGGTGCTCAACGCCAAGCAGCACGACCGCGAGGCCATCATCGTCGCGCAGGCAGGCCGCCGCGGCGCGATCACCGTCGCCACGAACATGGCGGGCCGCGGCACCGACATCAAGCTCGGCGGCAACCCCGACGACCTCGCCGAGGCCACCCTGCGTCAGCAGGGCCTGGACCCCGTCGAGCACGCCGATCAGTGGGCGGCGGCGCTGCCGGCCGCGCTGAAGCAGGCGGAGGAAGCGGTCAAGGCCGAGTACACCGAGGTCAAGGACCTCGGCGGGCTGTACGTGCTGGGCACCGAGCGGCACGAGTCGCGGCGCATCGACAACCAGCTGCGCGGTCGCTCCGGCCGCCAGGGCGACCCCGGCGAGTCCCGCTTCTACCTGTCCCTCGGCGACGACCTGATGCGGCTGTTCAAGGCGCAGCTCGTCGAGCGGGTCATGTCGATGGCCAACGTGCCGGACGACGTGCCGATCGAGAACAAGATGGTCACCCGCGCCATCGCCTCCGCCCAGTCGCAGGTCGAGCAGCAGAACTTCGAGACGCGCAAGAACGTCCTGAAGTACGACGAGGTCATGAACCGCCAGCGCGAGGTCATCTACGACGAGCGCAAGCGGGTGCTGGAGGGCGAGGACCTGCACGAGCAGGTGCGCCACTTCATGGACGACACCATCGACGCCTACATCCAGGCGGAGACCGTCGAGGGCTTCGCCGAGGAGTGGGACCTGGAGCGGCTGTGGTCCGCCTTCAAGCAGCTCTACCCCGTCTCCGTGACCATCGAGGAACTGGAGGAGGCCGCCGGCGACCGCGCGGGCATCACCCCCGAGTTCATCGAGGACATGGTCAAGGAGGACGTCCACGCGCAGTACGACAAGCGCGAGGAGCAGCTCGGTTCGGAGATCATGCGGGAGCTGGAGCGCCGGGTCGTGCTGTCGGTGCTGGACCGCAAGTGGCGTGAGCATCTCTACGAGATGGACTACCTCCAGGAGGGCATCCAGCTGCGCGCGATGGCGCAGAAGGACCCGCTGGTGGAGTTCCAGCGCGAGGGCTTCGACATGTTCAACGCCATGATGGACGGCATCAAGGAGGAGTCCGTCGGCTACCTGTTCAACCTGGAGGTCCAGGTCGAGCAGCAGGTCGAGGAGGTCCCGGTGCAGGACGCGGTGCCCGCCGAGGACGCCGCGCCGCAGGACGCGGTGCCGGCCCCGGCCATCCGCGCCAAGGGTCTCGAACAGCCCCAGCGCCCCGACCGGCTGCACTTCTCCGCGCCCACCGCGGAGGGCGGCGTCGCGGAGGGCGAGCTGGCCACCGACGGGGCGCAGGGCGGCGGGGCCGGCGGCTCGGGCGGCGGCCGCACCCGGGCGGAGCGCCGCCGGGCCCAGAAGGGCGGCTCGAAGGGCAAGCGGCGCAAGAAGTGACGCAGGCGACGCGGTAGTTACGTCGCCGGACGGCGGGGCCGGTCCTGCGGGACCGGCCCCGCCGTCGTGTGCGCGGCCGGTTCTGAGCACGGGCGGCTGGGCAGTTGGACACGCGGGTGGTTGCGCGGACGCGGGTGCGGGTACGGCCGCGCGCCGGGCTCGCGGTGGCTTACGCCGCTCCGGGCGCCGCGGATCTCCCGTACGGGCCCCTCCCGTGGCTCCGTACGGCGCCTACGAGGCACCCGCCGCGGTCTGCGGGCCCACGTCAACCGCGGCGCAGCGCCAGCGGCGGTCCGGGCCCAGCTCCAGCCGGAAGGCCAGCGCCCGCAGCCGGCCGCCCACGGCGACGCGGGCGAATGCCTCGATGACGTCGGGCGCCGGGCGGCAGTAGCCGCACGCCTGCAGCTCGGGGCGGGTGCGGTGGCGCAGCGGCAGCTCGTCGGCGAACGCGGCGAGTTGGTCGTACGCGCGGCCGGCGGTGTGGCCGAGCAGCCAGTACATCGGCCGCTGTCCGCTGAGCGCGAGCACCAGCCGTTCGGCGAACCACTCGTGCGGCCGCAGTTCCCCCGGCCGGCGGCGCGCGGGCAGCCGGTGCGGCCGGCGGGTGTCGCGGCGGTCCGGCGGGCAGGTACGGGGCCGGGGCCGGCGGCGCGGTGGCCGGACCGGCGCCCGCCGCGGCGGCGCGGGCGTCGCCCCGTCCGCGGGGTCGAGGGCCGGGTCGTACGCCGGGTCGTGCGGTGTTTCGTGGGCCGGGTCGTGCGCTGTCGGATGCGGTGCCCCAGGCGGTGGCTCGTGCGGTGGCTCGTGCGGTGGCCGGTGCGGTGGCTGGTGCCGTGGCTCGTTACGTGGCTCGTACGGTCGTCGTCCCTGCGGCCGGCGTTCCGGTCGCCGTGCGGGCCGGCCGGTGTCCGGCCGGGCGTCTGTGGTCGTCACGCTGTCACCCCCGTGATGCGTGTGGTTCGCGGTGCCCGAAGGTGTACCCGGCCCCCGCGGCGTGCCGCAACGCCCCCGCCCCCGCCCGGGCGGCCCCACGACATTCACCTATCAGGGTGATGGCCGCCACCCCGCCTCCTGGTCCCGCCCCTCGTCACGCCGGTGAAGGCCGTCGCACACGATGCCGTCGCCGCGCGCCCGGTCGACCCACTCGGACGGGGGACGGCGGCCGTATAGTTCGCCCATGCGCGTGTACGTCCCCCTGACACTGCCCGGCCTGGCGCGGGCGCACGAGGCCGGTGAGCTGGGCCCGGCGCCGCTCCTCGGCTACGCCGTGACGCCGGCGCTGCGCGAGTGGTACGTCTCCGACAACCTCGAGGAGCTGGAGTACGCGGCGCTGACCCGCGCCGCCCAGGCGTCGCTGCGGCTGCTGGCGCTCACCCCCGCCCCCGGCGCCCCACCGCGCCGGGTCGTGGTCGCGGCGGAGCTGCCCGACGCCGCCGCGACGGCCGACCCCGACCGCGGGCTCGACCCCGCCGCGATCGGCGAGGTGCGTATCGCCGCGGCGGTGCCGCTGAAGCTGGCGGCGGCGGTGCACGTGGACGCGGACGACGCGGCGGCGGACGTCGCGGCGGCCGTGGCCGCGCTCGGCGCCGCGGACGCCGGAGACGACGACGCACGTTTCACGGTCGACGGCGCGGAGGACCACGAACTGCTCTGGTACGGCGTACAGGAGATTGAGAACCTCGTCGGCTGAGCGGGCTCCCGGCCCGGTTGTCACACCGGCCGGTTACCGTTCTGGGGTGCGTACACATCTCGTCTGGGACTGGAACGGCACCCTCTTCCACGACATCCACGCGGTGATAGAGGCGACCAACGCCTCCTTCGCCGAGCTGGGCCTGCCTCCGATCACGCTGGAGCGCTATCGCGAGCTGTACTGCGTCCCGGTGCCCCGGTTCTACGAGCGGCTGATGGGCCGGCTGCCGACGCCCGAGGAGTGGGCGGTCATGGACGAGGCGTTCCACCGGCACTACTGGGTGCGCGCCGAGGACGCCGCCCTCGCCGACGGCGCGGCGGAGCTGCTGGCGCAGCGGCGGGCCGCCGGGCAGACGCAGTCGCTGTGCTCCCTCGCGCCGCACGAGCAACTGCTGCCGATGGTGCGCTCGCACGGCATCGCGGACCACTTCGTACGCATCGACGGCCGCACCGGCCCGTCCGACGGCGGCAAGGCGACGCACATGGTGCGCCACCTCGGCGCGCTGCAGGGCATAGACCCGTCCCGCACGGTCGTCATCGGGGACGCGGTGGACGACGCCACGGCCGCGCGGCACGCGGGCGTGCGCGCCGTGCTCTACACCGGCGGTTCGCACAGCCGGGCGAGCCTCCAAGCCGCGGGCGTCCCGGTGGTGGACAGCCTGGCGGAGGCGGTCGCGGCGGCGGACGAGCTGGCGGCGTAGCAGCCGTACGCTCCCCGCCCCGGTCGTCACCGGCCGCGTCCTGCCCGTCCTGCCTGTCCCGCCCGTCCCGCCGGCCCCACCCGCCGTCCGCAGGGCGCCGGCCGCCCTTGCCGCCCGTATGCCCCCGGGGTGACGTTCGCCACCTGGTGAACACCGCCCCCCGCCCGGTCATACGGAAGGCTTTAGTCCAGGTGAAGGCCGTCTCCGCAGGCTGAAAGCTGTGCAGATCGGCAAAGAACTGGCGCTGCGTTTGTACACATTCGGACGTGGACGCGGCCTGGGCCCGAGGGGATAGCCTGGTGGGCGTGATCAGCCCGATATCTCACCGGGGCGACGGAGGTGGGGCCCGAGGGGCCCCCACCGCGCTCCTCCCGGCGTCGGCCGGTGCCGGGGGCGCCACCCGGGGGATGGCTGATCGGCGAAACCGGTGCCGCCGACCGATGATGGCCGGAAGCGGACCGGCGCGTTTCCCCGTTCCGGCACGATGCCGCGCACGGCCCGGAGGCATCCGGGCCGCGGCGCCGTGCCCGCTCGTCAGCAGGGCCGGGGCGAACCCCCGGCCCACCAGAACCGTCACGCAACGGCGCGCGACAGGAGCCTGAGGACCATGCAGATCAAGCTGGATGAAGCCAAGAACGAGCTGCTCGCGCACGCCGCGCGGGTGGACGGGACGGGTGAGGGGGGATTGGCCCCCGAGACCCTCGACGCGTACCTCCAGCGCTACTACCTGCACACCGCGCCCGAGGACCTGCTCGGCCGGGACCCGGTCGACGTCTTCGGCGCCGCGCTCTCCCACTACCGCCTGGCCCAGAACCGTCCGCAGGGCACCGCCAACGTGCGCGTGCACACCCCCACGGTGGAGGAGAACGGCTGGATGTCCAGCCACAGCGTCGTGGAGGTGGTAACGGATGATATGCCGTTTTTGGTGGACTCCGTCACCAATGAGCTGTCTCGTCAGGGGCGCGGCATTCACCTGGTGATCCACCCGCAGATCGTCGTCCGCCGGGACGTCACCGGCCGGCTGCTGGAGGTGCTGGACGCCGGCCGCGACCCGAACGCCGCGCCGCCGTACGTCCGCGGCCTGGAGGACCTGCCGCATGACGCCGTCGTCGAGTCGTGGATCCACGTCGAGATCGACCGCGAGTCCGACCGCCAGGACCTGAAGCAGATCACCGCTGACCTGCTGCGGGTGCTGTCCGACGCCCGCGAGGCCGTCGAGGACTGGCAGAAGATGCGGGATTCCGCGCTGCGGATCGCGGATGATCTCGACGAGGAGCCGCTGCCGGACGACATGCCCACGCAGGAGGTGGAGGAGGCCCGGGAACTGCTGCGCTGGCTCGCCGCGGACCACTTCACGTTCCTCGGCTACCGCGAGTACCGCCTGACGGTCAACAGCGACGGCGAGGAGCTGACCGCCGTCCCCGGTACCGGCCTCGGCATCCTGCGCGCCGACCCCGCCCACGCCGCGTACGCCAAGGACGACGGCAAGCCGCAGCCCGCCTCCGAGTCCTTCCACCGGCTGCCGGCCAACGTCCGCGCCAAGGCCCGCGAGCACCGCATGCTGGTGCTCACCAAGGCCAACAGCCGCGCCACCGTGCACCGCCCGGCCTACCTCGACTACGTCGGCGTGAAGAAGTTCGACGCCGACGGCAACGTCGTCGGCGAGCGCCGCTTCCTCGGCCTGTTCTCCTCCGCCGCGTACACCGAGTCCGTACGCCGCGTGCCCGTCGTCCGCCGCAAGGTCGCCGAGGTGCTCAGCCGCGCCGGCTTCACGCCCAACAGCCATGACGGCCGTGACCTGCTGCAGATCCTCGAAACATATCCGCGCGACGAGCTTTTCCAGATCCCCGTCGCGGAGCTGCAGGCCATCGTCATCAGCGTGCTGTATCTGCAGGAACGCCGCCGGCTGCGGCTCTTCCTCCGGCAGGAGGAGTACGGGCGCTACTACTCGGCCCTCGTCTATCTGCCGCGCGACCGCTACACCACCACCGTGCGGCTGCGGCTGATCGACATCCTCAAGGAGGAGCTCGGCGGCACCTCCGTCGACTTCACCGCCTGGAACACCGAGTCGGTCCTGTCCCGGCTGCACTTCGTCGTCCGCGTCCAGACCGGCACCGAGCTGCGCGAGCTGACCGAGGCCGACGTCCACCGCATCGAGAACCGCCTCGCCGACGCCTCCCGCTCCTGGAACGACGGCTTCACCGAGGCGCTGGTCGCCGAGTTCGGCGAGGAGCGCGCCGCCGAGCTGACCCACCGCTACGCCGGCGCCTTCCCCGAGGGCTACAAGGAGGACTTCGCGCCCCGCACCGCCGTCTCCGACCTGCAGCACTTCGAGAGGCTCAGCTCCCGCGGCGGCACCGAGTCGTTCGCCCTCAGCCTGTACGAGCCGGTGGGCGCCGCGCCCAACGAGCGCCGGCTGAAGGTGTACGGGGCGGACGCGCCGTTCTCGCTCACCCGTGTGCTGCCCGTGCTGCACAACCTCGGCGTGGAGGTCGCCGAGGAGCGGCCGTACCTGCTGCGCTGCGCCGACGGCGCCGACGTCTGGGTCTCGGACTTCGGGCTGCGGTTCCCGCCGTCGCAGAACGGCGGCGGCCTGGAGGTCGGCGAGGACGCGCGCGAGCGCTTCCAGGAGACGTTCGCCGCGGTGTGGAACGGCGAGGCGGAGGACGACGGGCTCAACGCCCTCGTGCCCGTCGCCGGGCTGACGTGGCGGCAGGCGATGGTGCTGCGCGCGTACGCCCGCTATCTGCGCCAGGCCGGCTCCAAGTTCAGCCAGTCGTACATGGAGGACACCCTCCGTACCAACGTGCACACCACCCGGCTGCTGGTGAACCTCTTCGAGGCGCGCATGGCACCGGAGCGGCAGCACGCCGGGCGGGAGCTGACCGACGGCATCCTGGAGGAGCTGAACGGCGCGCTGGACCAGGTGGCCTCCCTCGACGAGGACCGCATCCTGCGCTCCTTCCTCACCGTCATCCGGGCGACGCTGCGCACGAACTACTTCCAGACCGACAAGGACGGCAGCTGGCACTCGTACCTGTCGCTGAAGCTCGACCCGCAGGTCATCCCCGGCCTGCCCGAGCCGCGCCCGGAGTACGAGATCTGGGTGTACTCACCGCGCGTCGAGGGCGTGCACCTGCGCTTCGGCAAGGTCGCGCGCGGCGGGCTGCGCTGGTCCGACCGGCGCGAGGACTTCCGCACCGAGGTCCTGGGCCTGGTCAAGGCGCAGGAGGTGAAGAACACCGTCATCGTCCCGGCTGGCGCCAAGGGCGGCTTCGTCGGCAAGCGGCTGCCGGACCCGTCGGCGGACCGCGACGCCTGGCTGGCCGAGGGCATCGCCTGCTACAAGACGTTCATCTACGGCATGCTCGACATCACCGACAACCTCGTCGGCGGCGAGGTCGTGCACCCCAAGAACGTCGTACGGCACGACGAGGACGACACGTACCTCGTCGTCGCCGCCGACAAGGGCACCGCGACCTTCTCCGACATCGCCAACGAGGTCGCCGTTTCGTACGACTTCTGGCTCGGCGACGCCTTCGCCTCCGGCGGCTCCGCCGGCTACGACCACAAGGGCATGGGCATCACCGCGCGCGGCGCCTGGGAGTCGGTCAAGCGGCACTTCCGCGAGCTGGGCGTGGACTGCCAGACGGAGGACTTCACCGCCGTCGGCATCGGCGACATGTCGGGCGACGTCTTCGGCAACGGCATGCTGCTCAGCGAGCACACCCGGCTGGTCGCCGCCTTCGACCACCGGCACATCATCGTCGACCCCGATCCGGACCCGGCCGTCTCCTACGCCGAGCGCCGCCGGCTGTTCGAGCTGCCGCGCTCCTCCTGGGAGGACTACGACACCGCCAAGCTCTCCGAGGGCGGCGGAGTGTTCTCCCGCAAGGCCAAGGCGGTCCCGGTGAACGCGAAGATGCGCCGGGCGCTCGGCATCGGCGACGGCGCCGCGAAGATGACGCCGGCCGAGCTGATGAAGGCGATCCTCCAGGCGCCGGTCGACCTGCTGTGGAACGGCGGCATCGGTACGTACGTGAAGTCCTCGGCGGAGTCGCAGGCCGACGCCGGCGACCGGGCGAACGACGTGATCCGGGTGGACGGCGTCGACGTACGGGCGCGGGTCGTCGGTGAGGGCGGCAACCTCGGGGCGACGCAGCTGGGCCGGATCGAGTTCGCGCGGGTCGGGGGTCCCGACGGGAGGGGCGGGAAGATCAACACCGACGCGATCGACAACAGCGCCGGTGTGGACACGTCCGACCACGAAGTGAACATCAAGATCCTGCTCAACCAGGTGATCGGCGACGGCGACATGACCGTCAAGCAGCGCAACCTGCTGCTGGGGGAGATGACCGACGAGGTCGCCGCGCTGGTGCTGCGCAACAACTACGCGCAGAACACCGCCCTGGCCAACGGCGTCGCCCAGGCCCCCAGCCTGCTGCAGGCCCACCACCGGTACATGCGCAAGCTCAGCAAGGAGGGCGCGCTCGACCGGGACCTGGAGTTCCTGCCCACCGAGAAGCAGATGCGCGAGCGCCTCGCCGCGGGCGTCGGCCTCACCCAGCCCGAGCTGGCGGTGCTCCTCGGCTACACGAAGATCACCACCGCCGAGGACCTGGTCACCACCGCGCTGCCCGACGACCCGTACCTGGAACGGCTGCTGTTCGCGTACTTCCCGCAGCCGCTGCGCGAGCGCTTCCCGGACCAGATCCGCGCGCACGCGCTGCGCCGCGAGATCGTCACGACGGTGCTCGTCAACGACACCGTCAACACCGGCGGCACGACCTTCGTACACCGGCTGAAGGAAGAGACGGGCGCGTCGACCGAGGAGATCGTACGGGCGCACACCGCGGCCCGCGCGATCTTCCACCTCGGCGACTTCTGGGACGAGGTCGAGACCCTCGACAACGTCATCGACGCCGACGTCCAGACCCGCATCCGGCTGCACTCGCGCCGGCTGGTCGAGCGCGCCACCCGCTGGCTGCTCAACAACCGTCCGCAGCCGCTGCAGCTGGGCGACACCATCGACTTCTTCAGCGAGCGGGTCGCGCGGGTCTGGGCGGCGCTGCCGAAGCTGCTGCGCGGCGCGGACCTGGAGTGGTACGAGCGCAACCAGAACGAGCTGACCGACAGCGGCGTCCCGGCCGAGCTGGCGCAGCGGGTCGCCTCCTTCTCGGCGGCGTTCCCGACGATGGACATCGTCGCCGTCTCCGACCGCGCGCGACACGAGCCGCTGGACGTCGCGGAGGTGTACTACGACCTCGGCGACCGGCTGCACATCAGCAAGCTGATGGACCGCATCGTCGAACTGCCGCGCGCCGACCGGTGGCAGTCCATGGCGCGTGCGGCCATCCGCGAGGACCTGTACGCGGCGCACGCGCTGCTCACCGCCGACGTGCTGGCGGCGGAGCCGGACGGGGGCGACGACGTGGTGACGCCGGAGCTGCGGTTCAAGGCGTGGGAGGGGAAGAACGCGGCGATCCTGGGCCGGGCGCGGAGCACGCTGGACGAGATCCAGAGTTCGGAGTCGTTCGACCTGGCGAACCTGTCGGTGGCGATGCGGACGATGCGTACGTTGCTGCGGACGAACCGGTAGGGGTGTCGCGGGGTAGCGGTACGGGTGCGCGGCGGGTGACGCGGGCGTTGCGGGTGTTGCGGGTGTTGCGGGTGGCGTGGGCGTTGCTCGAAGTCCGGGGCGGGCGAATGGCGTAGTTTGTCCCGCATGGGGCAGACAGTCACGGATCAGCGGCCACCGCGCGTCGGCCCCGGTACGGCGTCCGTCGTCGCCGCGTACCGCCGCGCGCTGCCCCGCGCCGTCCGTCGCCACCTCGCCGTACTCGCCGCCCCGCACCACGCCGACCGGTTCCGCGCCGCCCTCCGGGCCCGCCGCGAGCAGGCCGCCGCCGACGCCCCCGGCCGCGTCGTCGTCACCGTCGACGGCCGGCCGCGCGTCGCCCACCTGCAGCGCGCGCTCTCCCCGGTGCAGGCCCGCCGCGTCGCCGTGCTCGCGGTCACCCGGGCGCTGCGGACCGCCGGAGTCCCGTACTTCGCGGTGCGGGGGCGGGCGTGCGGGCCGGCGGTGGTCGCGGTGCCGGCGGCCCAACGGCGGCGGGCGTGCCGGGTGCTGGCGCGGCTGTGCCGGGTGCGGCCGGCGTATGTGACGGTGGTCGTGGCGGGGGCGGGGGGCGGTCGGGCGGCTGACCGTACGGGGGAAGGCGGCGCGGCGGGCGGTGGCGCGACGGGTGATGGCGCGGAGGGCGGTGGGGTCGGCTCGTACGCGCGGTTCGTCCCCGGCTACGAGCCGGGCGTCTGGCAGCAGTTGGAGAAGGCCGACGTGCTGCGCCTCACCTGGTTCCGCACCGAGCCGGGCCGGCGGCTGGTCATCGGCACCGACTCCGGCTGCGACATCGAGTTCTGGCACCGCGACACAGGCGGCGAAGGCGGCGAAGGCGGCGACCGGCTCCTCGCCCCGCGCCCCGGCCGCGTCGCCGACAGCGTCCCGGCCGGCGCCCCCACCGTGAAGATGACCGACCGCGGCTCCTGGGGCTGCGGCCGGATCACGCTGCGTACCCGCGAGGAGTTCGCGCGCCCGCTGCCCGACGACGTCACGTACCCGGTCGACGCCGTCTACACCTGGGCCGACGCCGAACTGCGCTACGCGCTGCGCTCCCTCGCCACGTACGCGCCTTGGATCCGCCGGGTCCACCTGCTCACCGACGCCGGCGCCCCGCCGTGGCTGGACACCGCGCACCCCGGGCTCACCGTCGTCGGGCACCGCGAGGTCTTCGCGGACCCCACCGCGCTGCCGACGGCCAACCCGCGCGCCGTCGAGAGCCAACTGCACCACATCGACGGCCTCGCCGAGCACTTCCTGTACTTCGGCGACCACCTCTTCCTCGGCGCCGAGGCCGTTCCGGAGGACTTCTTCGCCGCCAACGGCCTCACGAAGTTCTTCCTTTCGGACGCGCGGGAGCCGCTGCGGCACGCCCCGCACCCGCTGCGGCGCAGCGTGCTGGCCGAGATCGAGCGCGAGTTCACCGACCGGCACGCGGCCACCGCCGCCCACCGCGTCCCCTGCCGCGACGACCTGGCGATCCCGGGCTCGCTGTACCCCCACTACGCCACCCACACCGGCCGCGCCGCCGCCGCGACCCTCCGCTACGCGGACGTGGATCCGGCGGCGAGTGGCGCCCATGCCGTGCTGCGGGGGCTGTTGGCGGCGCGGGACCGGGCGGTGATCCGGGTGGCGGGCGAGGCGGGGGCGTCCGAGGTGCTGAGGTCGTTCCTGGAGGCGTACTTCCCGGTGCCGAGTGCGTACGAGCTGCCGGGATGAGGGTGGTGGCGCGGCCGGGGGCGGGGCTGCCCCTGTACGTGCGGCAGGTAGCTGTCCGCGTCGTGCGGGTGCCACGGCGTCTCCGGATGGATGAAATGCAGCCAGTACCCCAGCGCCGCCAACTCGCCCAGCGCCGCCGTCATCGGCGCCCGCGTCCCAGCGGTACGACAGTACGGCCGCCCGGGTGAAGTCCCCGGACGGCCGTACCGCTTCTGCCTGGCTGCCTCGTCCCTGCCGCTACGTCCCTACTTCACGGCGCCCGCCATCACACCCGACACGAACTGCCGCTGGAAGGCGAAGAAGACGATCAGCGGGATGATCATCGAGATGAACGCGCCGGACGCGATCAGCTCGATGTTGCTGTCGAACTGCCGCGTCTGCTGCTGCACCGCCACCGTCAGCGGCGGCTTGCCCGGGTCGGCGAAGACCAGGGCCACCAGCATGTCGTTCCACACCCACAGGAACTGGAAGATGCTCAGCGCCGCGATCGCCGGCCCGCCCAGCGGCATCACCACGCGGAAGAAGAGCCGCAGCTCGCCCGCCCCGTCGATGCGCGCCGCCTCCAGCAGCTCCCGTGGGATCTCCGCGAAGAAGTTCCTCAGTAGGAAGATGGCGAACGGCAACCCGAACGCGGTGTGGAAGAGCACCACGCCCGTGATCGTGTGGAACAGGTTCAGGTCCCGGTACAGCGACGCGATCGGGATCAGCGCCACCTGCACCGGCACCACCAGCAGACCCACCACCGCCAGGAACACCCAGTCCCGGCCGGGGAAGTCCATCCACGCGAAGGCGTAGCCCGCCAGCGCGCCGATGACCACCACCAGGATCGTGGACGGCACCGTGATCCAGATCGTCGTCGGCAGCGCGCCCATCACGTCTTCGTTGCCGAAGAGCGCGTCGTACGTGTCCGTGGTCAGCTGCCCGGGATCGCCGAAGACCTTCCACCAGCCGGTCGTCGCGATGTCCGCAGGATCGCGGAACGACGACAGCAGCAGACCCACCGTCGGGGTCAGCCACAGGAACGCCACGATCACCAGGAACGCCCGGACCGCGCCGCCGCCCGCGTACCGGCCGATGCGGGAGGCGATCGACTCCTTCGCCGGCGCCTCGCTCTCCGCCTCCTGCGGTTCCGGCTTCGGTGCGGTCTCCGCCGCTGCTGCGGTGGTCATCGGCCGGACTCCTTTCGCAGACGGCGAATATTGAAGATCATCACGGGGATGACGAGGAGCAGCAGTACGACCGAGATCGCGCTGCCCATGCCCAGGTTGGGCTCGGTGCCGGAGAACGCCTGCTGGAACAGCTCGACGGCCAGCACGTTCCCGTCCTCCAGCCGGGCGCTCGGCACGATGATGTAGACGAGGTCGAAGATCTTCAGCACGTTGATCATCAGCGTGACGAGCACGACGGCGAGCACGGGCGCCAGCACCGGCACCGTGATGCGCCGGAACACCTGCCACTCGTTGGCGCCGTCCACCCGCGCCGCCTCCATCAGCTCGCGCGGCACCGACGCGAGCCCCGCGGCGATCAGCACCATCGCGAAGCCGGCCCACATCCACACGTACGCCGCGATCACCGCCGGTGTCACCAGCGAGGGGCCGAGCCAGTCGACGCCGCCGTACGCCTCCGCGAAGTTCGAGGCGGGCAGCCGGAGCTGGGCGCCGTCGGCCTCGGCGGGCAGGGTGAACGTACCGTCGGACGCCGTGGTGGCCGAGGCGACGACCTTGCCGCCCTTGACCGCCTCGACCTTGATGTCCTTCAGCGCCTTCTCACCGCGGTCGACAACTTCCGGCTCACCGCCGCCGGGCTTGAAGTCCAGCCACACCGTGCCGTTGATCCCGTCGCCGCCGGCCTGCGGCTCGGCGGCCGGCTGCTCGCCCTCCGCGTCCTGCGGCTTCACCGCGACGAGCGGTAGCAGCGCCGTCTGCCCGGCGCTGACCGTGGTGCCGGACGTGAACGGGCCCTTGTCCGGCCCCTTGAGATCGCCGTTGGGTCGTGGCCGGGCGCCCGGCCAGGGCGCGGGGTCGGTGAACGTGTCGTGGATCGTCGTCCACGCCGCGTTCGCCGCGCCGCGCTCCGGCTCGTTCTGGTAGACGAGGCTGAAGATGACGCCCGCCGCCAGCATCGAGATTGCCATGGGCATGAAGACGACCATCTTGAACGCCGTGCCCCACCGCACCTTCTCGGTGAGGACGGCGAACACCAGGCCCAGCGCCGTGCAGACCGCGGGCGCGACGAGCACCCAGATCAGGTTGTTGCGCAGCGCGGTGCGCATGCGGTCGTCGCTGAACAGCTCGGTGTAGTTGTCCAGGCCGACGAAGTCGCTGCCGGAGACGCCGAACAGGCTGCGGTAGACCGAGTACCCGATCGGATACAGCACCAGGGCGCCGAGCAGGACCGCGGCCGGCAGCAGGAACCACACCGCCACCGAGCTGTTCGTCCGTACCACCGACCGGCGCCGGGGCGGCTTGCCCGGCGCGGCCGGCTTTTCGGGTTGCTTCGCGGGGGGCGTGCGGCCCGGTGGGGACAGGGGGGAGGGTGCGGCGGAGTCCGCCGCACCCCCCGCGGACGAGGTCGACATCAGGGTCTCCCGGCTCCGTCCGTCAGCTCTTGTACGCCGCGGCCGCGGCCTTCTCGAGGTCCTGCTGCGCGCCCTCGACGTCCTTCGGATCGGCCAGGAAGTCCTGCAGCGCCTTCCACTCGCCCTTGCCCGCGGTGCCGCCGAAGTCGGCGGGCGCCTGGTCGGACATGTCGAAGCGGAAGTCGTCGCCGGCGTCGACGAGCGCCTGCGCGATCTCACGCTGCACGTCGTTCGGGTACGCGGCCATGTCGATGTTCTTGTTCGGCGAGATGAAGCCGCCCGGCTCCGCCCACGCCTGCGCCGCCTCGGCGGTGGACAGGTACGTCAGCAGCGCCTGCGCACCCTTCGAGCCGGTCAGCGTCACGGCCGCGTCGCCGCCGGTGACCACCGGCGAGTCCGCGCCGACCGCCGGGAACGGGAAGACCTTCGCGTCCTCGCCGACCTTCGCGTCGGTCTCGTTCACGAACGCGCCGACGAAGTCGGCCTCGAAGACCATGGCGGCCCCCGGGTTGTCCAGGTCGGCGAACGGGGCGGTCGCCGAGTCGGGGAAGGCCATCTTCGTCGCCTTCTTCGCGCCGCCCGCGATCAGCGTGTCGTTGCCGAACAGCTCGCCGAGGGTGGTCAGCGCGTCCTTCACCGACGGGTCGGTCCACGGGATCTCGTGCGCCGCGAGCTGGTCGTACTTCTCCGGGCCGGCCTGGGAGAGGTAGATGTTCTCGAACCAGTCGGTGAGCGTCCAGCCGTCCGCGCCGCCGACCGCCACCGGCGGCACGCCGGAGTCGGAGATGAGCTGCGCGGTGTCCAGGAAGCCCTGCCAGTCCTTCGGCTCCGCGGCGCCCGCGTTCTCGAAGGCCATGGTGTTGTACCAGACCAGGGACTTGTTGGCGGCCTTGACGTACACGCCGTACTGCTCGCCGTCCACCGCGCCCAGGTCCTGCCAGCCCTGCGAGAAGTTCTTGCCCAGCTCCTTCTTCGCGGCGGCGTTCAGCGGCTTCGCCCAGCCCTCCTTGACGAACTCCTGCAGCACGCCCACCTGCGGCGCGAACACGATGTCCGGCGGCTCGCCGCCGGCGACCTGGGTACGGACGAAGGACGCGACGTTGTCGCCGGTCGGCACGTACTCCACCGTGGCGCCGGTCTGCTCCTCGAAGCCGTCGATGACCTTCTCGAAGTTCTTCTGCTCAGGCCCGGTCCACACGGCGCCGACGCGCAGTGACTCGCCGTCCAGCTTGGGCAGCTCGACGCCGGCGCCGGCCTTGGCGGCCCTCCCGCCGTCGCCGCCGCTGTCGTCGCCGTCGTCGCCGCACCCGGCGGCGGTCACGGCGAGCGCGCCCGCGGCGACGAACGCCACCGTGGTCCGCACGACTCTCACCTGTTGCAGTGTCCGCAGCGAACTGCGCATCCCAGCCTCCCCAGGAACGCGGGGCAGATGGGGTTGTCCCGTGCCGACGCAGACCTGCCCCGCAAGGTCTGTGCCGTGTACCGGTGCGAATTGCTGTGGAGTATGTCCTACGCCCGGACCGGCGGGCCCGCAATAGCGCCTCGTACGTAAACCCCGACAACGGCCGTTTCGTGACCGGTCCGTGACTGGAAGGGGCGGAGTGTGCGGGCGTGCGGTGGTGGGTGAGAGCCGGGGTGGGTGGAAAAACCGCTGGTGGGAGTGGGGCTGCGGAGGGAGGGGCGAGTGCGGGCGCGGAGGTGGGGGAGAGGGCCGGCCGGTGGGGGGAGGGGAGGGGCGGCGGGTTGACGGTGGGGACGGGTCGCGAGGGGTGGCAGATTGTTGCCGGGGGGATGGGTGGGGCGGATGGTGCGAGTGGGGCGTAGCGGATGGGGGCGCGCGGGGGTGTGTGCCGGGGCGGGCGGAGCAGGGCACGGGCGCTGACGTGCTACGGGCCGACCTCGCCCGTGCGTGGGCGGGGGCGGCGACGTGGTTGCGGGGCGGGCGTTGCCCGGTGCGTGCGCGCGCAGGTGCGTACGGGGTGGGGTGGCTGCCGCCTGCCTGGGGTGGCAGCAGGCTGCTGGGTCTGGGTCTGGGTCTGGGTCTGGGTCTGGGTCGGGGTCTGGGGCTGGGTCGGGGTCTGAGGCTGGGTCGGGGTCTGAGGCTGGGCTACGGGGACGGCGTGCGGGCGTCGCCCGCCGGGGTGGCGGTGGCCGAGCCCGCGGCGCGCTGGAGGGCGCTGGCGAGCAGGGCCAGGTCCGTGGGCCCGTTGCCGAGTTCGCGCAGGGGGCGGCTGGTCGGGGGTGAGCCCATGCGGGCCCACTCCAGCGGGACGACGGTGGGCCGGGCGGTCGCCGTACGGGGGATCCGGCCGGTGACCCGGGCCGCCTGGAACGGCACCGGCTCCGCCCCGGCGTCGCACAGCAGCCCGCGCCCGGGCGGCACGTCGTCGCCGCCGAGCACGACGTGGTGCGCGGCGCCGGAGACGGCGGCGGTGCCGGCGGTCTTCTCGGGCTGCGCCGAAGCCGTGACGAGGTGCATGCCGAGCGGGCCGCCGTCGCGGGCGATGGCCTCGACCACGCGGACGACCGACCCGGCGGCGGGCCGGGCGGGGCTGCCGAGGGCGGGGGCGACGAGGGCGTCGAAGTCGTCGACGAGCAGGACGACGGCGGGCAGGGCGGGACGGCGCCCGGCGGGCGCGGAGCGGGCCGGGCCGGGCGCGGGGGCGCCGAGGCCCGGGGTGCCGGGAGACGGGGCCCCGGGAGACGGGATGCCGGGAGACGGGGTGCCGTGTGGGGGCGTGGTGCCGGGGCGTGGGGCCGTTTCCGGCGTCCGGGTCCCGTGCGGCGGGGTGCCGCCGCGACGCGGGGAGGCGGCTGCGGCGCCGGGGGCCGGGGTGCCGTGGGGCGCAGGGTCGGTGGCGCCCGCCGTACCCGGCGCCGCGGCCGAGCCGGTCCCGGCTCCTGCTCCCGTCCCCGTTGCCGCTCCCGTTCCCGTCGTCGTCCCCGCCCCCGTCGCCGTTCCCGTTCCCGGCAGCTCGCCGGAGGCGCCCTGCCGGCGGAGGCGGAGGGTGTTGCTCTGCGGCGCCTGCACGTCGGCCGCGCCCCCCGGCCGGGGCTCGGCCCCGGACCGCGGTCCGGGGATTGCCGGGCCCTGCGGCGCCGACTCCCCCTCCGGGGCGTACAGCGCGGCCCGGCGCTTGAACTCCGCACCCAGCTCCTGCGCGAACTCCCGCATCCGCACCGGGTCGGCCGCGACCAGATGCCCCGAGACGTGCGGCAGGTCCGCCGCCGCGCCGAGCGCGTCCCCGCGCTCCCGCCCCGCGCCGTCGACCAGCACCAGCTGGAGCCGCTCCGGCGGCTCCCCGGCGGCCAGCGCGGCGGCGAACGAGCGCAGCAGCTCCGACTTGCCGCCGCGCGCGGCGCCTTCGACGGCCAGCGGCCCGGCGGCGAGGTCGGCCGCGAGCCGCCCGTCCGGCCCCGCGCCGAGCACGGCGCCGACCCGCGGGGCGCCGGCGCGGGACTCCAGCCAGCGGGCGGTCAGCGCGGTCGGGGTGGCGCGGGCGAGGTCCAGCTCGTCGAGGAGGCGTACGGCCCCGGGGAGGGCGCCGCCGCGGCGGGCGGCGTGGGTGCCGTCGGCGTCGTCGCGTTCGCCGTACGGGGCGAGGGCGCGGGCGAGTCGCTCCGCCCAGGCCGCCGACACGGCGTCGACCGTCCCGGCCGGGCCCACGGCGTGGCCCGGCCCGGAGGCGGCGGCCTCGAACCAGCCCCCGGCCGCGGAGGGTTCGCCGGGCGCCACGAAGTCGTCGTCGACGAGGCGGACCCGGCCGGTGCCGTAGGTGGTAGCGGTGGCGGAGGGGCCGGGGGCGGGGGCGTACGGAGTCTGCCCGGACGGCGGGGCTGCGGGCCCGGGGAACGAACTATCGGCCGCCGTGCCGCGCGGCGACGGGCTGCGGGGTGCGGTACCGCGTGGCGAGGAGCTGTGGGGCGCCGCACCGCTCGGCGTCGGCGAGCCGGCCGCCGAACCACTCGGCGCCGTATCGCCCGGCAACTGACCGGCCGCCGACCCCGCGTCGCCGGTCGCGCCGCTCGGCGACGGCGGCCCGGGGCGCAGCAGGAGCCGCAGGCCCGTGGCGACGTCGCCGCTGAGCAGCCCCACCGCCCCGCACGCGGCGAAGCCGGGCGCCGCCTCGCAGGCGGCGGCGTACGTCGCGGTCAACGGCGAGGCGGGGGTGGCGGATGGGGTCTCGGCGAGGCAGACGACGTGCACGCCCGCGGCGGGCCCGTGCTCGGCGAGCCGGGCGACGGCGTCGCGGACGGCGCTCGTGCCGGGGTCGCCGTCGACGACGACCACGCTGCGCGGGGTCGTCGCCGGCTGCTCCAGCCGCCGCTGCAACTCACCGACGCGGGCGGCGGCCTGCTCCCGGTCGTACGCGAGCAGCAGCCGGCAGTCCTGCCCCTGCCGCGGCCGTACGTGGGGAAGCCAGCCGGCCCACGACCAGTCCTCGACGCGGGACTCGTGCGGCCGGGTCGGATCGGCGGAGATCAGCACCAGTTCGAGGGCGTCGGGCGCGTGCAGCGCGGCCAGTTGGGCCACGACGGAGCGCGCCAGCCCGGCCAGCCGGGGCCGCGGCCCGGCGAGCGCGAGCGACCCGGCCCGCCGCAGGTCGACGGTCACGGGCGCGGTGCCGCCGCCGGGGCGGAACTCGGTGCCGAGCCGCAGCACGAGCGCGTCGGAGTGCGCGAGGTCACGCCGGAAGACGAGCCCGCCGGCGGGGCCGCCCGCGGCGGCGCCGGGTTGCGCGGGACCGCCTGCGGCGGCGCCGGGCGGGGTCGGGCCCGCGGGGCCGGTCACGCCGGGGCGTGCGGTGTCGCCGGGGCGCGCGGGGGCGCCTGCGGGGGTGCCGGGGTGGGGGGATCCGCCGGTGGTGCGGGTTGCGTCGGGGCCCGCGGGGTCGCCGGGATACGGAGGGCCGCCCGCGGTGCCGGTCGCGCCGGGGCCCGCCGGGGTGCCGGGGCGCGCGGGGGCGCCTCCGGGGGCACCGGGGTACGGGGACGTGCCGCCCGGGCCCACCGTGTCGCCGGGGTGGGCGGGGTGGTGGGCCGGGGCGTCGCCGGAGCGGTAGCCGGGGGCGTAGGCGTAGGACGAGTGGGCCGTGCCGCCGGTGCCGGTCGGGACGGCGGTGAAGCCCGGCTGATAGGCGGCTTCGTTGGCGAGGGCCGCGAGCAGGATGGCGGCGGCGTCCGGGTAGCGGTCGTGCGGGGTGGCCGTCCCGGTGCGTTCGAGGGCGGTACGGGCCGCGGCCGGGGCGGCGGCTTCCTGCGCCGCGGCCTCCTCCCGCCCGCCGCCGAGCCGACGGGCCCACGCCCGGATCCCGCGCCGCGGCGGCTGCGGTACGGAGGCGGCTTCGCCGCGCCGGGCCGCTCCCGCGGCACCGCCGCGCGGTCGCAGCTCCGGCGGCACGGCGGTGCCCCGCGTCGGCGTACCACCCCTGCGCGGCGGTACGGAGGCGTCCGGCTCCCGCCCCCTCTCGGCGCCGTCGCCGCCGTCGCCGGTGCGACCGCGTGCCCGCCGGTCACCGCGCTCCCCGGCACCGGTCCCCGCGCCGTACGCGCCCCCGGCATCCGGCGCGGTCCGGCCGGGGACCGCCCGCCCGCCGCCGTACCCGGGGTCCGCACCCGGGGAGCCGTGAGCGGCGCCCGCGCCGGGCCCACTCCGGTCGGCGCCGCCGTGCCCGCGTCCTGCGCCGGGTCCCTGGGCGCCTGTGCCCGGTTCGTTCTCGTGGGCGCTGCCGTACCTGGGGTCCGCTGCGGTGGAGCCGTGAGCGGCGCCCGTGCCGGGCCCTCGGGTCCCCGCGCGGGGTCCACTCCGGTCGGTGCCGCCGTGTCCGCGTCCTGCGCCGGGTCCGCGGGCCCCCGTGCCGGGTCCGCTCCCCTCGGCGTCGCCGCGTTCGTCGCCGTACGCGGGGTCCGCTCCCGCAGGGCCGCGCGCGCCTCCCGTGCCGGGTCCGCTCTGGCCGGCGCTGCCGTATTCGGGGTCCGTTCCCGCGGGGCTGGGCCCGCGTCCTGCGCCGGTTCCCTGGGTGTCTGCGCCCGGTCCGTTCCGGTCGGCGCTCCGGTACGCGGGGTCCGCTGCGGCGGAGCCGCCTACGCCCCCCGTGTCGGGTCCAGTCCCCTCGGCGCCACCACGCCCGTCGCCGTACCCGACGCCCGCCGCCGCGTCACCGCCGCGGTTCCCGCTCCCGCCTCGCCGTGCTCTGCCGGACTCCGTCCGGCCTCGTGCCGCGGGCCCGCCGCCGTGCGTACGATCCGTCCCCGCCGCGCTGTGACCGCTGCCCGCGTCGGCGACCCGGTGTCCAGCCCCCGGCCCGCCCGGCCCGCCGCCGTGCTCATCGCCGTTGCCCCGGTCCGCGCCCGCGGCGTACTCACCCCCGGCGTCACCGCCGCCGTACGCCCGCCCCGGGCCCGTACGTCCGTACTCCGGGCCGCCGCCCGCCGGCCATCCGCCGCCCAGCCCGTTCGTCGTCGAGCCCTGTTCGCGCGGCCGGCGTTGCTCCGGAACCCGACTGTGCTCACCCGACCCCGACCCCGACCCCGGCCCCGACCCGCCGCCCGCCGACCCCGCGCCGTACTCCGACCCCGACCCCGTCCCCCCGTGCCCCGCCGGCGAGGCGATCCGCAGGGCCGACTCGCCCACCCGCAGCACCGCGTCGGCCGCCAGCGGCACCGGCGTGCGCCCCACCGCGGCGCCGTCGACCGTCGTGCCGTTCGTGGAGCCCAGGTCCGCCACCGTGATCCGGCCGTCGGACGCCACCGTCAGCGCGCAGTGCAGCCGCGACACATCCGGGTCGTCCAGCGGCACGTCGGCGTCCGCCGATCTGCCGATCCGGATCTGGCCGCCGTGCAGCAGATGGACCCCGCCGGCGTCGGGGCCCGCCACCACCCGCAGGCTGGGGACCGCCGCGGCGTCCGCCTCCGGCGGCCGGCCGTGGCCCGGGTCCGCGGGGCCGCCGAGGCTCAGCACCGCGCCGTCCACCAGCGGGGGTTCGCCGAGCAGGGTGCGGTCCGGGTCGAGGAGCCGCTGTCCCGCGTACACCGGTACGGCCGCGCCGCCCGGGCCGCTCGCGGTGCCCCCGCCGCCGGAGGCGGCGGCTGCCGCCGCGTCGAGCAGACCTCCGGCCACGGCGCCCAGGGTCGTGCCGGCAGGAGCGGTGACGATCACATCGCGACCGCGGGCGGCGGCACCGCCGCGCGTCGCCTTGACGGTCAGCCGGATCTGCATGCCGGTCACCGCTCCCTTCCCTGGGCAGGGCCGATTCGAGGGCAGCAGTCATATTCCCATCTCCCACCGACAACCCGCTGCGGGACCGGCGTTGGTGGATCTTGTATGGCCGCTTCCTGCCTCAACTCCGGCTTAAAGTTTGCCGTTCCGGACCGCTGCTGACGCCTCCGTGAGCTGTACGGGGCAACCACAGACCGGTCCGCCGACGTCCTTTCTCCGAACAGCCGTCACGAAACGGCCGCGTTTTCGGCGATCCGGTCGTACGGCGGGGTGAGCGGCGCCGCGAACGGGTACCGCGTCTGGACGGGCACAGAACGCGCATAGGACGCGCACAGAAACGCGCACGGAAACGCGCACGGAAAACAGGAGGTCCCTTCCGGGAAACCGGTGGCCAGAGGCGGAGCCGGGCCCGCCGCCCACAGCCCACCCACAGCCCGCCCACCGCCCCGGTGCCGCCACTAGAGTGGTGCAGATGGCGCCCGGACCGACCGGTCCGCGGGCCGGCAGGAACGACCACGACCAGGGAGCGCATGACGTGCGGCCGGTAGGCAGCAAGTACCTCCTCGAAGAGCCGCTCGGGCGCGGCGCCACGGGCACCGTGTGGCGTGGCCGCCAGCGCGAGACGGCGGGGGCGGAAGCCGCCGTGGCGGGCAGCCCGGGCGAGGTAGTCGCCATCAAGGTCCTCAAGGAGGAGCTGGCCGGCGACGCCGACGTGGTGATGCGGTTCCTGCGCGAGCGCTCCGCACTCCTCCGCCTCACCCACCCGAACATCGTCCGCACCCGCGACCTCGTCGTCGAGGGCGATCTGCTGGCCCTCGTCATGGACCTCGTGGACGGGCCGGACCTGCACCGCTACCTCCGTGAGAACGGACCGTTCTCGCCCATCGGCGCCGCCCTGCTGACCGCCCAGATCGCGGACGCGCTGGCCGCCAGCCACGCCGACGGCATCGTCCACCGCGACCTCAAGCCCGCGAACGTGCTGCTCGCCGGCGGCGCGACGCCCGACGGGTCCGGCCCGATGCAGCCGATGCTCACCGACTTCGGCATCGCCCGGCTTGCGGACTCCCCGGGCCTGACGCGCACCCACGAGTTCGTGGGCACGCCCGCGTACGTGGCGCCCGAGTCCGCCGAGGGCCGTCCGCAGACCTCCGCCGTGGACGTCTACGGCGGAGGCATCCTGCTGTACGAGCTGCTGACCGGCCGTCCGCCCTTCGGCGGCAGCTCCGCCCTGGAGGTGCTCCACCAGCACCTCAGCCAGGAGGCCCAGCGCCCGCCGGGCCTGCCGGACCCGATGTGGACCGTCGTCCAGTCCTGCCTGCGCAAGAACCCCGACGAGCGCCCCAGCGCCGAGAACCTGGCCCGCGGACTGCGCACCGTGGCCGCCGGCATCGGCGCCGGCGCCACTCCCGAGCAGGCGACCGCGGCCCTCGGCGTCGCGGCGCTGCTCGCCGCCGACCCGCACCCCGCGCAGGTGCCGGGCACCGGCGTGGGCGCGTCCGACCCCACGCAGATCCTCCCGGCCGGCAGCGGCAGCGGCGGCCCCGGGCAGGGCTCGTACGACCCGAACGCCGCCACCAGCGTGCTGCCCGCCGGCGCGGCAGGCGCCGCGGGCGCCGCCGCCGCGCACGGCCAGCAGGGCCCCGGCGGCCCGGGTGCCCCCGGGTCCGAGGACGGCACCCGCGTCATGCCCGTCACCGACGGGCCGCCGCAGCCGGAGGGCCCGCACCCCTGGGAGACCCAGATGCGCGCCGCCCGCGACCGCGGCGAGCAGACCCAGCAGATCGGCTACCTCGACCCCAGCGAGGACCCCCTGCGCCGCCGCCCGCCGCGGCGCGTCCAGCGGCGGCAGCCGCCGCCCGAGGCGTACGCCGCCCCGCCTGCCCGCCGCGAGCCGCCACCGCAGCGCTACGAGCCCCGCCCGCAGCCGCCCGCGCCCCCGCCGCCCCAGCAGCCGCGGGAGCGGGGGCGCAGCGCGAACCCGATGCGCATCCCGGGGCTCGGCTGTCTGAAGGGCTGCCTGTTCACGGTCCTCGTCCTGGTCGTCGGCTCGTGGCTGATCTGGGAGCTGACCCCGCTCCAGGACGCGATCGCGGACGGCAAGGGCTTCTGGGACCAGGTCACCGACTGGGCCACCGACTTCAAGAACTGGGTCTCGGAGTTCAACGACGCCGCCGACGACGCCGAGAAGACGAAGAACGACATCGAGGACGGCGTCAACAACCTCAAGGACGCCACGAACCCCCCGGGCCAGTAACCGGGGCGCCGAGGCGCCGCACCGGGGCACGGCACGGACCCCGTACCTCCGCCACCGGCGGGCCCGAAGACACCCCCTGGCCTGTGAGCATGCCGACAAGTCGACACCCACAGGGGGTTTCCGTGCCGGTCCGGCACCCAACGCCCGTGTCGCCGCGTAGCTTTGTCGTCATGGCACGCAGAATCGGCAGCCGATACGCCGCCCATCAGGTGATCGGACGCGGCAGCGCGGGCACGGTGTGGCTCGGCGAGGGCCCCGACGGGCCGGTCGCCATCAAGCTGCTCCGCGAGGACCTGGCCGAGGACCGGGAGCTGGTCGAGCGCTTCCTCCAGGAGCGCACCGCGCTGATGAGCCTGGACCACGCGCGCGTGGTCGGCGTCCGCGACCTCGTCGTCGACGGCCGCGACCTGGCGCTCGTCATGGACCTCGTCCGTGGTACGGACCTGCGCACCCGGCTGGAGCGCGAGCGCCGGCTGCTCCCGCAGGCCGCCGTCGCCATCGCCGCCGACGTGGCCGAGGCGCTCGCCGCCGCGCACGCCGCGGGGCTCGTACACCGGGACGTCAAGCCCGAGAACGTCCTGCTGGACTCCGACGCCCCCGCCGGCTCCGGCGGTGCGCCCCCCGCGCTGCTCACCGACTTCGGCGTGGCCAAGCTCATCGACGCCCCCGGGCGCGCGCCCCATCCTCCCCCTACGCCCGGGGGGCGCGGGGGCGCCCCCGCCGCCGCACCCCGCGGGCGCGGCGGCGCCGCCACGGGCACCCGGGTCCCGACCCAGCGCCGCGTCATCGGCACCCCCGACTACGTCGCCCCCGAGATCGTCGAGGGCCTCCCGGCGCGCGCGGCCGTCGACATCTACGCCCTGGCCACGGTGCTGTACGAGCTGCTGGCCGGCTTCACGCCCTTCGGCGGCGGCCACCCCGGCGCCGTGCTGCGGCGGCACGTGACGGAGACCGTCGCGCCGCTGCCCGGCATCCCCGACGAGCTGTGGGAGCTGCTGCTGCAGTGCCTCGCGAAGGCGCCGGCGTCGCGGCTGCGGGCGGTGGAGCTGGCCGCCCGGCTGCGCGAGATGCTGCCGGATCTGGACGGGCTGCCGCCGCTGGACGTGGAGGAGTCGGCGGACGGGGCGGACGAGGCCGCGGCCGACGGGCCGCCGCACACGATGCGGCTCGGCACGGACCGGGCGGCGTCCCCGGCGGCGGCCCTCGCCACCGCCGGCGAGCCGGGCGTCACCGGGGCCGGCGGGCAGCCGCTGCGCGGCTCGGTGCCGCTGGTGCGGTCCGCCGCGCCGGACTCCAACCGGGACACCCACACGAGCATGCGCATGCCCAGCGCCGAGGAGCTGGCCGGCGGCGCCCGCGGCACCGCCCGCGTGCCGCGGCTGGCCGGCCAGCCGCGGCCGGGCTCGGCCCGCGCCGCCCGCGCGGGCACCAGGCGGCGCGACGGGGGTGCCCCCACGCCCCTCGGGCGCAGCGGGAGGCTGAAGATCACGGTGGCGGCGGCGGTCATCGCCGTCGCGGGCGTCGGCGGCTGGCTGGTCGCGGCCGGCGGCGACGGCGGCGGGGAGGGCGGCGGAGGCGGCGACCGCTCCACGACCTCGGAGCCGTAGGGCCCGGCCCGACACCGGCCCGCACGCCTGGCCCGTACGCCTGGTCCGTACGCCCACCACGCGAGCCCGCGCCTCGGCCCGTAGCCGCAGGTACGGCATCCCTCGCCCACGCGCCACGGATGGCTGCCGTATGCAGCGGTACTCTGGTGGGGTGGCAGCACCTGACGTATCCGAATCGCTCAAGGCCCTCAGCTCCACCATGGACTCCATCGAGGCCGTTCTCGACCTCGACAAGCTGAGGGCCAACATCGCCGTGCTTGAGGAGGAGGCCGCGGCCCCCTCCCTCTGGGACGACCCCGCGAACGCGCAGCAGGTGACCAGCCGGCTCTCCTACCTGCAGGGCCAGTTGCGCAAGACCGAAGAGCTGCGCGGGCGGATCGACGACCTCGAAGTCCTCTTCGAGCTCGCCGAGAGCGAGGGCGACGCCGACACGCAGCGCGAGGCCGAGGGCGAGCTGTCCGACGTCCGGCGCGCGGTCGAGGAGCTGGAGGTGCGCACGCTGCTCTCCGGGGAGTACGACCAGCGCGAGGCGATGGTCAACATCCGGGCGGAGGCGGGCGGCGTGGACGCCGCCGACTTCGCCGAGCAGCTGCAGCGCATGTATCTGCGCTGGGCCGAGCACAAGGGCTATCAGACGGAGGTGCTGGACACCTCGTACGCGGAGGAGGCCGGCATCAAGTCGACGACCTTCGCCGTCAAGGCGCCGTACGCGTACGGCACCCTCTCCGTCGAGCAGGGGACGCACCGCATGGTGCGCATCTCCCCGTACGACAACCAGGGCCGCCGCCAGACGTCCTTCGCCGGCGTCGAGGTGCTGCCCGTCGTGGAGCAGACCGACCACATCGACATCCCGGAGAACGAGATCCGGATCGACGTCTTCCGCTCCTCCGGGCCCGGCGGGCAGTCCGTCAACACCACGGACTCCGCGATCCGGATCACGCACCTGCCGACCGGCATCGTCGTCTCCTGCCAGAACGAGAAGTCGCAGATCCAGAACCGCGCCGCCGCCATGCGCGTGCTGCAGGCCCGCCTGCTCGCCAGGCGCAAGGAGGAGGAGCAGGCGAAGCTGAACGCGCTCAAGGGCGACAGCGCCGGCTCCTGGGGCAACCAGATGCGGTCGTACGTGATGCAGCCGTACCAGATGGTCAAGGACCTGCGCACGGAGCACGAGGTGGGCAATCCGCACGCCGTGCTCGACGGCGAGATCGACGGCTTCCTGGAGGCCGGCATCCGCTGGCGCAAGCAGCAGGAGCAGGCGAACGCCGAGGGCTGAGTCCGGCGGCCGGCGGCGGGCGTTCGCGGACGCGGTTCGTCCGCTGCAATTCCACGGCTGACCGCGGACGTTGCAAGTGTCACAGTCGTGCACCACTTGGCCGGGACATTGGCCGGAAAAAGGTACAACCCCGTCTCAAGTCGCTTGACGCTCCACCGAATAACGGAGAGGCTGACGGCCGATACTTGCAGGTGTGTGGGGTTCGTGTGACTGAGGGGGGCAAGCCCGCCGCGAACAGGCCCCGTACCGACGCCAAACCCACTGACGAGTACGGCTACTGGGGGTAGCGAGCAATGACGAACAAGGTGCGTGTACGGGTGGCGCGAGTCGCCGCCAGCGCGCTGATCGCCGGCGGCGCCTCGCTTGCCGCCGCCGGTGCCGCGCAGGCCACCGGCGACGACGATGGCGACACGCGCGTCGAGCTTGAGGTCAGGTCGGGCGACGACCAGGGCCGCAGCGGCGACGACACCGGCGGCATCATCGCGGGTCTCATCGAGGGCAGCACCGGCGAGTCGACCGGTGAGACCACCGGCGAGACGACGGGCGAGACCACGGGTGAGACCACCGGCGAGACGACCGGTGAGACCACGGGTGAGACGACCGGCGAGACCACCGGCGAGACGACCGGTGAAACCACCGGCGAGACCACTGGCGAGACGACGGGTGAGACCACCGGCGAGACGACCGGTGAGACCACGGGTGAGACGACCGGCGAGACCACCGGCGAGACCACGACCGACGGCGGTGCCGACGACGGTGGTTCCGGTGACGACGGCGGCTCCGGTGACGACGGCGGTCAGCAGACCACCGGCGGCCAGCAGACCACCGGCGGCACCGGCGGCGACGCCGGCTGTGAGCTGGACGACGACAGCGTCATCTGCGAGGCCGAGTCGACCTCCGGCGGCAGCGAGCCCTCCCCGGCCGGCGACAGCCAGCCGGAGGAGCAGCTGGCCGACACCGGTTCCAGCGGCACCACGTACCTGCTCGTGGGTGCGGCCAGCATCATCGCGGGCGGCGTCGGCTTCCGGCTGCTGCCGCGGCTGATGACCCGCAACGGCACGGCTGCCTGACCCACGGGGCACGCCCACGCCGTACCGGCGAGACGAAGGGCCCGGAGCGATCATTCGCTCCGGGCCCTTCCGCGTGCTTGTCGTGTGCCGTCGCTCAGGGAAACGTCATACGCGTCACATCCGCGAGCGTCGCGGACGCTCCGGCTAGGCCGTCCGCTGCTGCAGGAACAGCACCGCCGCCACGGCCGCCAGCAGCGCCAGCAGTATCCACACCGTGGTCACCGTCACGCCGTGCCAGCCGCCTTCCTGGCGCATGCGCTCCCTGCTCGCCCGGCAGACGGGACAGCGGCCCTCGCTCACGGGTCCCGCACAGTTCGCGCAGACCAGCCAGTCGCGTGTCATGTGCTTCCTCCTCCCGCTGCACTCCTCTACTACCACTGTGCCAGGTCCGGACCGATTCGGCGCGGGTCACCGGATCTCCGCGGCGGCACCGCGCGGTTTGTCCGTGACGAAACGCACCAACCGCCCACGGCGACTGCGCGCCCCCTCCGCATTCGCGTAAGGTCACCTGCGACCGCGACAGGGAGCCCAGCGTGATCCGATTCGACAACGTCACCAAGCTGTACCCCAAGCAGAACCGACCCGCGCTCCAGGACGTCTCGCTGGAGATCGAGCGCGGCGAGTTCGTGTTCCTCGTGGGGTCCTCCGGCTCCGGCAAGTCCACGTTCCTGCGGCTCATCCTGCGTGAGGAGCGGACCACGCACGGTCAGGTGCACGTGCTCGGCAAGGATCTCGCCCGGCTGTCCAACTGGAAGGTGCCGCAGATGCGCCGCCAGCTGGGCACGGTCTTCCAGGACTTCCGGCTCCTGCCGAACAAGACGGTCGCGGAGAACGTCGCGTTCGCCCTGGAAGTGATCGGCAAGCCGCGCGGCCAGATCCGCAAGACGGTCCCCGAGGTGCTCGACCTCGTGGGCCTGGCCGGCAAGGGCGACCGTATGCCCGGTGAGCTGTCCGGCGGCGAGCAGCAGCGCGTCGCCGTCGCCCGGGCGTTCGTCAACCGGCCCATGCTGCTCATCGCGGACGAGCCGACGGGCAACCTCGACCCGCAGACGTCGGTCGGCATCATGAAGCTGCTCGACCGCATCAACAGGACCGGAACCACAGTGATCATGGCCACGCATGATCAGCAGATCGTCGACCAGATGCGCCGGCGCGTCATCGAACTCGAGTTGGGGCGGCTGGTACGCGACCAGTCGCGCGGTGTGTACGGATACCAGCACTGAGCTGCTGCCCCCGGAGCTGAAAGGACGGGCATGCGCGCCCAGTTCGTCTTCTCGGAGATCGGCGTAGGTCTCCGCCGCAACCTGACGATGACCTTCGCGGTGATCGTCTCCGTGGCCCTGTCGCTGGCCCTGTTCGGAGCCTCCTGGCTCATGGGCAAGCAGGTCGACACCATGAAGGGTTACTGGTACGACAAGGTCAACGTCTCCATCTTCTTCTGTAATGAAGTGGACGCCGAGACCTCGCCCAACTGTGAGAAGGGCGCGGTCACGATGGAGCAGAAGAAGGAGATCCAGGACGACCTGAAGGCCCTGGACGTCGTCGAGAGCGTCACGTACGAGTCCAGCGAAGAGGCGTACAAGCACTACAAGGAGCAGTTCGGCGACTCGCCGCTGGCCTCCTCCCTCACGCCGGACCAGATGCAGGAGTCGTTCCGCGTCAAGCTGACGGACCCGGAGAAGTACGAGGTCATCACCAGCGCCTTCGCCGACCGGCCGGGCGTGCAGGAGGTGCAGGACCAGCGCAACGTGCTGGAGAGCCTGTTCAACCTGCTCAACGGCATGACGTACGCGGCGATCGGCGTGATGGCGCTGATGCTCGTCGTGGCGCTCATGCTGATCGTCAACACCGTACGGGTGTCGGCGTTCAGCAGACGCCGGGAGACCGGGATCATGCGGCTGGTGGGTGCGTCCAGCATCTACATCCAGCTGCCGTTCATCGTCGAGGCCGCCGTCGCCGGCCTGATCGGCGCGGGCTTCGCCGCGGTGCTGCTGGTCGGCGGCAAGCACTTCCTGATCGACAACTGGCTCGCGGACAAGATCCTGTTGATCAACTTCATCGGCTGGGACGAAGTGATCCGGGTGCTGCCGCTCGTCGTCGCGATCGGCCTGCTCATGCCGGGTATCGCCGCCTTCTTCGCGCTGCGCAAGTACCTCAAGGTCTGACAATCGGGGTGGGTGTGGCGTAGGCCACGTGCGTGCCGTGGCCGGGTCAACTCCCCATATGGCCCCCGCCGCTGTCCTACACTCAGCGGCATGTCGGGCCCGTCTGACTGTGACCGGCCCCGCAGCGCCTTCCGCCGCGGGGCCTCCTTGACGTTGGTCTTCGTCAGCGTCCTGGCCACCGGTGCCGCCACCGGGTCCTGGCCCGGCGAGGCGCGGCGCCCGCCCAAGGTGCTCACCGGCTACGTCGCCGAGGACCCGGCCTACGAGCCGCGGGCCGGCGAGAGCGGCACCGCCGACTCCGCCGGCGACCTGGTCAGCCGCAGCGGAGACCGCTGGTCGACGGCGTACAGCGCGCGCGAGTACGAGTCGCTGAAGCGGATGCTGGCGGGCAAGTACGTCGGCGTCGGGCTGTGGATCAAGACCGACCGGGCCGGCCGGATGGAGATCGCCCAGGTCGGCGAGGGCAGCCCGGCCGCCAAGGCCGGCATCCGCGCCGGCGACATCCTGCGCGCGGTCGACGGCACCCCGGTCGCGGGCCGCCCCGTGACCGAGGTCGTCGCCCTGCTGCGCGGCGAGGAGCTGGGCGAGGGGGCGCACGGAAGCACGGTGGTGCTTGCGCTCCAGCGCGGCGAGCGGCGCTGGGCGAGCCCCGTACGCCGGGTGGAGCTGGAGGCCGAGCCCGTGACCGTACGGCGCGCGGAGCCCGCGGCTGACGGCGCCACCGCCCCCGTGATCCGGGTGGAGAGCTTCACCCGCGGCAGCGGCGCGGAGGTGCGCCGGGCCGCCGCCCAGGCCCGCGGCAGCGACGGCCTCATCCTCGACCTGCGGGGCAACTCCGGCGGACTGGTCGTCGAGGCCGTCGAGGCCGCGTCCGGCTTCCTCGACGACGGGGTGGTCGCGACGTACGACCTGCACGGCAGCCAGCAGGCGCTGTACGCGAAGCCCGGCGGCAACACGAAGACGCCGCTGGTCGTCCTCGTCGACGGCGGCACGATGAGCAGCGCCGAGCTGCTGGCCGGGGCGCTGCAGGACCGTGGCCGCGCCGTCGTCGTCGGCACCCGCACCTTCGGCAAGGGCTCGGTGCAGATGCCGAAGGCCCTGCCCGACGGCTCGGTCGCGGAGCTGACGGTCGGCGAGTACCGCACCCCCGCCGGGCGCAGCCTGGAGGGCGTCGGCGTCTCCCCGGACCTCGACCTCGCCGTCACCGGCGCCGACCGGGACGCGGAGGAGGAGGCCCGTACGGTTTTGAGTGGCCTCGGGAGCGGCGTCTAGGCGACAATGGCCCGGCTATGGGTAAAGACACGGGTCGCAAGCTGATCGCGCAGAACAAGAAGGCGCGGCATGACTACCTCATCCTCGACACGTACGAGGCGGGGCTGGTGCTGACGGGCACCGAGGTAAAGTCGCTCCGGCAGGGGCGGGCTTCGCTCGCCGACGGCTTCGCGCACCTCGACGGCGGCGAGATCTGGCTGCACAACGTGCACATCCCGGAGTACTCCCAGGGCACGTGGACGAACCACACCGCGCGCCGCAAGCGCAAGCTGCTGCTGCACCGGGCGGAGATCGACAAGCTGATCGGCAAGACGCAGGAGAGCGGGCTGACGATCGTCCCGCTGGCGCTGTACTTCAAGGACGGCCGGGCGAAGGTCGAGATCGCGCTGGCGCGCGGCAAGCGGGAGTACGACAAGCGGCAGACGCTGCGCGAGAAGCAGGATCAGCGCGAGGCGCAGAAGGCGATGTCCGCGGCCCGCCGCAAGTTCCGCGGCTGACCTGCGCGGACGGGTGCGTATGGGGACGTACGCGGGGTGGAATGCGGTGGCATCCGGGGGCGCTCCTCCGCTACCATGGCGGCAGCGGTCCGGATGCGGGCTGCGCACCTTGAAAACACCACATGGGGATGATCGGTTTCGACAGCGGCTGTCGGAACAGGGGAAGCGAGCCGAGGAAGCGGCCATGATCTCGTTAACCACAGGCCGAAACAAATAATCGCCGAAACCAAGCGCGATACCTTCGCCCTCGCTGCCTGAGCAGCGACTTTGCGAAGTGTCAGCCCGGGGCTGTTCCCGACCCGGATCCTGGCATCAGCTAGGGGACTCCACTGCTAAACCCGGTCACGGGGCGTAGCAGGACAAACCACAGTGACTGAGCCCGTCGGAGACTTGTCCGCGTGATCTCCGGGGCCGAGAAAAGCGAAGCGGACTGCGCTCGGAGAAGTCCTGTCCCTGCACCGTTGGACGCGGGTTCGATTCCCGCCATCTCCACGAAGGCGAAAGGCGACGTGTGCCCACGAGATCGTGGGCCGCGTCGCCTTCGTCGTTTCTGCGCGGCTTCGCCGCGCGGGGCGGGGGCTCCGCCACCCGCACCCCCGTGGGCGGGGTGGGGCGGTGATGGACCTGCGGCTGGCCCGGTCAGGTCAGTGGGGCGGGTTGGGGAGGCGTTCGATGGCGAGGAGGGCGGCGTCGTCGGGCAGCTGGCGGCCGGCGTGCCGGAGCAGGTCGGCGCGCAGGGACGCGACGAGCTCGTCCAGGCCGCGATGCGCGTGCCGGGCGGCGCTCTCGGCGAGGGGGAAGTAGACGCCCTTGGCGTCGCGGGCCTCGATGAACCCGTCGGTGTAGAGCAGCAGCCGCTCGCCGGGGCGGAAGTCGATGGTCTGCGGGACGGGCAGCGTGCCGACCAGCCCGCCGAGCCCGATCGGGACGCCGGGCCGCAGGGGCGGGTGTACGGTGACGACGCCGCCGCCGCCGATGATCAGCGGCTCCGGGTGGCCCAGGTGCACGATGCGGGCGACGTGCTCGTCCGGCGGGATCTCCACCAGCAGGGCGGTGGTGAAGCGCTCGCTGAAGTCCTCCGCCGCGTCGTCCCGGTCGATCTCCCGCAGGGCGGTCTCCTCCATCCGCCCGGCGACCTCGCCGATCGTCGGCTCCCGGTACGCCGCCTCCCGGAAACACCCGGTCAGCACGGCCGAGACCCCGACGGCGGGCAGCCCCTTGCCCCGTACGTCACCGATGAGCACCCGGGCCCCCTGCGGGGTCTGCAGCACCTCGTACAGATCACCGCCGATCTGCGCCTCGGCTTCGGCGGCGAGATAGACGCCGCGCACGGCGAGGTGGCCGATCCGCGGGGGCGGCGGACGCAGCAGCGCGAGCTGCGCGGCCTCGGCCACCGACCTGACCTGCTTCAGCTGGGACGCGTGCCGCTGCCGGAGGACGGACGCCAGGATGCTGGCCAGGCCCACGGCGCCCTGGGACGCGAGGTGCATGTCGGCGCTGGTGTCGCCCCAGACGTCGTGGTACAGGTTCAGCCCCACGATCAGCGCGACCGCGGCGGCGGCGATCGCGGCGGTGGCGCGTACGGAGGTGGTCGCCGCGGCCACGACAGGTGCGGTGACCATCAGTGACGCCATGTGCAGCCCGTCGGGGGCGGCGAGGTCGGCGATCGCGACGGCGGCGAGGATCAGCAGGGGGTACAGGACGCGGGGGACGGGAGACCCGCGTTTTCGCGGGGCGGGGGTCCCGGCGCCTCCGACGTCGCGGCGGTGGCCGCCGCGCGGCGGGCGTCGCATGGCGATGGCGTCCTTAGGTGGCTTACAGGGCTTATGTTCCGATTGTTCGAGGATAGGTCACGGTAGGGGAGCCGACGCGGCCACGCCACCCGATCGAGGTCGAGGGTCGGGGACGGGGGGCGGGGGACGGGTTGCCGGCCAGGGTCGTACGGTCCCGGGCGGCGCGGCTCCGTACCAGGGCGTACGACGCCACGCCCCCGGCGCGCGGCCTCGATGCCCGGCCTGCCGTCAGCGGGGCGGGGGCGTCGCGCGCAGCGCCAGCAGCTCGGGGGCGACGATCTCCACTTCGCCGCGAGCGTACGTCAGCACCCCTTCGCGGCGCAGGCCGGACAGCGCGCGGTTGAGGGTGACGCGGGTGACGCCGAGGTGGTCGGCCAGGGGCTGCTGGCCGCCGGGGAGGGGGACCCGGGGGGAGCGGAGGCGGGCGGCTTCGGCCAGCAGCCAGGCCGCGAGCCGGGCGGGCGTGGGGAGCGTCGCCGCGGCGGTGAAGCGGGTCTGCTGGTCGCGGGCCTGGGCGGCGAGGGTGCGCAGGACGTGGGCGCGTACGGCGGTGGCGTCGTCGACGAGGGCGAGGAAGTCGGCGCGGGGGAGGCTGCGTACGGTGCAGGGGGTGAGGGCGGTGAACGTCGCGGTGTGGCCGCGGTCGTCGATCACCGCGACCTTGTCCAGCGCACATGGCCCCGACCACGCCCCGACCCGTACGACCCGCCCGGCCGCGGACACGACGGTCGCGGCGACGCGGCCGTCGAGCAGCAGGAGCAGCCACCGGGCCGGTTCCCCGGCCGCGCGCAGGACCTCCCCGGGGGCGTACCGCCGCGGGACGGAGCCGTGCCAGACGGCGCGCAGCCGGTCGGCGGTCAGGCCGCGGAGCAGCGGTACGGCGTGGAGGGCGTGGAGGGCGGGGGGTGGCGCGGGGTCGGCGTCTTCCGGGGGCCCGGGCCGGGCGTCCGGTGTGGTGGACTCAGCGGCGGGCGTCTCCGGCTGGCCCCGCGCGGTGGCCTCCGCGCCCGGTGCCCCGCGCCGCGTGCCCGGCGCCCCGGGCTCCGCCCTCGCGGCGGCCAGCGTCGCGGCGGCCGGTTTCGCCCTCCGTGTATCGCGCGATACAGATCCCCTCACACCTCCGACCGTACCGTCGCCCCCATGCTTGTACTCGAACTGCGCTTCACCGACGCCCCCGCCCGCCTCGCCGCCCGGCCCGCCCACCGCGACCGGCTCGCCCGCCTCCACCGTGACGGGACCCTCCTCGCCGCCGGTCCCTGGGCCGACGACTCCGGGGCTCTCCTCGTCTTCGACGCGACCCGTGACCGGCTCGACGCGATCGTGGCCGACGACCCGTACTACCGCACCCCCGGTGTCCAGGTCGTGGGCGTACGCGAGTGGACCCCCGTCGTCGGTCCCTGACCGCGGCGCCCCCGGCGCCTCCGCCTCCGGCGCCCCTTGACCTCGACCGCGGTGCAGACTGCACCCTGTCGGGGTGACCCGCCCCCTCCTCCCGCGGCTCGTGCCGCGCGCCTACCGCCCCGTGTTCGCCCACCCGCGGCTGCGCCGCCTGCTGCCCGCGTTCGTGGCCTCGGACTTCGGCGGCGGCATGAGCATGGTGGCCGTGGCGTGGCTGGCCATCGTCATCGCCCCCGACGGCCGCGAGGGCCTGCTCGTCGGGGCCGCGCTCGCCGCGTACGCGCTGCCGGGGGCGGCGGGTGTGCTGCTGCTCGGGCGGTGGCTGCGCAAGCTCCCGGCGCGCAGGCTGCTCATCGCCAACTGCGCGCTGCGCGGCACCCTGTTGGGCTGTGTGCCGCTGGCGTGGGCCGTCGGCGTCCTGCACCCCGTGACGTACGTCGTGCTGCTCGGCTGCTCGTCGGTGCTGACCGCCTGGGGCAACGCGGGGAAGTTCACGCTGGTCGGCCAGCTGCTGCCGGAGCAGCACCGGCTGGCGGCCAACTCCCTCCTCGGCGCCAGCATGTCCACCAGCATCGTGGCCGGTCCGGCGGTGGCCGGGTTCCTGGCCACGGCCGTCAGCCCGGCGTGGGTCGTCGGGCTGGACGCGCTCACGTACGCGGTGCTCGCCGTGCAGACCGCGCGGCTGGGGCCCGACGACGCCGAAACGCGGGGCAAGGACGCGGAGCACAAGCCCGCCGGCCGCGGGCTGCGGCTGCTGGCCGGGCAGCGCGAACTGCTCGCCATCCTCATCCTCACCTGGCTGTTCTTCGCCCTCTACGGCCCCGTCGAGGTCGCCCTTCCGCTCTACGTCACCGGCACGCTCGACGGCGACTCCGGACTCCTCGGCCTGTTCTGGACCGTCTTCGGCGTCGGCGCGGTCGTCGGCGGGCTGACGGTCGGCGCGCTGCGGCGGCTGCCGCTGTGGCCGGTGACGCTCGGCATCGTCGCGGGCTGGGGCGCGACGCTGCTGCTGCCGTACGGGATCGGGGCCGGGGCCGCCACGGCGATGGCCTGCTTCGCGCTGGGCGGCGCGGTGTACGGCCCGTACCCGGCGCTGTCGTTCACCCTCTTCCAGAACCGCACCCCCGAGGGCTGGCTGACCACGGTGCTCGCCGCGCGCGGCGCCGTGCTGCTCACGTCGACGCCGGTCGGGGCGGCGCTCGGGGGGCCGCTGGTGGCGGCGTTCGGGCCGCGGGCGGTGCTGGCGGGGTCGGGGGCGGCGACGGTGGGGGTGGCGGTGGCGGGCGCGGGGGTGTGGCTGGTGTCGCGGGGGCGGGGGCGGGCTCGTACGGAAGCGGCGGCGTCGGCGGACGCGGCCGGCCATCACGAACGCGCTTAGCACGTTGATCGAGAACGGCGAGTACCGCTCGATCCTGGAGGAGTGGGGGCTACAGGACGGCGCCGTACCCTTTCCCGAGGGCCTTCGAGCCCGCTGACGAACCCGACCCGGGGGTGGTGTCCAGCGGCTGGACTACAGTCGCCTCACCATGCCCGATCTCCTCGGAATCAACCATGTGACCCTGTCCACGACCGGCCTCGACCGGCTCGTCGCGTACTACACGGAACTGCTCGGGGCGGCACTCGCGTTCGAGCGCGCCGCGACCCCTTCTGATCCTCGCATCGCAGTCATCGACGTGGGCGGGGACGACCACCTGATGATCGTCGAATCCGCTCACGCCCCTACCACCGGTCTCGACCCCCTGGGCAACGCGGGATGGGGGCTTCGCGTGGGAACTCACGCGCAGCTGTGTGAGGTTCGCGAGCGAATCCTGAGTGCCGGGTGGACGGTCGGCGAGATCGAGACACTGCCCACGCAATGGACGATGACGGCTCGCGATCCCGACGGACGCCCTGTCGACGTGCGGGCCCATCGCCCCCGCACCGCGTCGCCGCCCCCGACCACTGGCTGACGGCAGCCTCCGACTGTCAAAGCAGGCCCTGCCGCAGGCCCGCGCGCTGAAGAGACGGGTGGCCGGGGAGGTGCCCCCGGACACCGGCCCACCCCGGCATCGCGCCCCCGTACCCCTCAGTCCGCCCCTGCCATCGCCTCCGTCACCGCCTCCGCGAACGCCCTCACCCTCGCGTTCTCCCGGTCCCCCCGCCACACCAGCCCCAGCGCCGACTCCGGCAGCCCCCTCACCGGTACGTACGTCACATCCCCCCGCGGGTGGTACTCCGACGTCGGGCGGCACAGCAGCATCACGCCCCGGTTCGCCGCCACCAGCGACAAGCCCTCCTGCAACGTGCCCACCTCCGGGCCCTGCGGGACCGGACTGCCCGACGGGGTACGCGCGGGGGCCTGGGCCTCGCGCCAGTAGGGCGGGGCCGGGGCGGTCACGCCGATCAGCGGGGTCGTGGCCAGGTCCTCGGCGTGCACCTCGGGGCGCGTGGCGAAGGGGTGCCGGCGGGAGGCCGCCGCGTACTGCGGTTGGCGGGAGAAGACCGGGCCGAGTACCAGCGTCGGTTCCGCCACCGGCAGCAGCACCACGGCGGTGTCCACCTCGTCGCGGTGCAGCGGTCCGAAGGGGTCGGAGAGCGGGAGTTCGGTGATCCGGGTGGTACAGCCCGGGTAGCGGTCCTCGAACTCCCCCACGACGTCCATGAATCCGTACCCCACGACCCCCTGGAACCCGATGCGCAGCGGCCCGCCGACCCCGAGCGCCGCCGCCCGGGCGCCTTCGACGGCGTCGCGCAGTGCCGCGTAAGCCGGGCGGAGGGTGCCGAGGAAGTCCTCGCCGAGCGGGGTGAGCCTGACCCGGCGGCTGGTGCGCTCCACCAGGCGGGCGCCGATGCGCTGCTCCAGCGAGCGGAGGAGCTGGCTGACCCGGCCCTGGGACACGTACAGCCGCTCGCCGGTACGTCCGAAGTGCAGTTCCTCCGCGAGGATCATGAAGCACTCCAGCTCGCGTATCTCCACCCTGCTCGCCGGTGTCGGCTCCCCGTCCACCGCCATGTGCCGCATTCCTCTCGCGCGTCGATGAGCTCACCTCATGGAAGCATGAGAACTTCGCGCTTGTTCCCCTCCCTCCCGCCGGGCTTGGCTGAGGCCATGGCAAAAGTCGACGAGCTGTCCGTACCCACGGCCGCCCCGCACCCCTCCCCCCGCGGCGGGTGGCCCGCGGTGGCGACCGTGGCGGCCGGCACCTTCACCGTGGTCACGTCCGAGATGCTGCCGGTGGGTCTGCTCACGCCCCTCAGCGGTTCGCTGTACGTCAGCGAAGGTACGGCCGGCCTGACCCTCACCGTCACCGGCCTGATCGCCGCCCTCTCCGCCCCGCTGATCACCGCCGCCGTGGGCCGGATCGACCGGCGCGTGGCCCTCTGCTCGCTGATCATGCTCCTGGCGGCGGCCAACGTGCTGGCCGCCTGGTCGCCGAACTTCGCGGTCATGATGGCGGCCCGGGTGCTGGTCGGTATCGGGCTGGGCGGTGTCTGGTCGCTCGCCGGCGGGCTGGGGGTGCGGCTGGTTCCGGCCGCGGCCGTGGGGCCCGCGACCTCCCTGATCTTCAGCGGCATCGCCCTCGCCTCCGTGCTGGGCGTGCCGGCCGGTGCGTACATCGGTGAACTCGTCGGCTGGCGTGCCGCGTTCCTCGTCGTCGGCGGGCTGGCGCTGCTCGTGACCGCGGCCATGGCCATGCTGCTGCCGCCGCTGCCCGCCGAGGAGGCGGTCGCGCTCGGCGGCGTGCTGCGGCTGATCGGCAACGCCCGGGTGGCCACCGGGCTCGCCGTGGTGTTCCTGCTGGTGACGGGCCACTTCGCCGCGTACACCTATGTACGCCCCATCCTGGAGGACGTCTCGGGCGTCGGGGCGTCGATGATCGGCACCCTGCTGCTGGCGTACGGCATCGCCGGCATCGCCGGCAACTTCGCGGTCGGCGCCCGGGTGGGCCGGTCGCTGCGCGGGACCGTGCTGGTGATCAGCGGCACGCTGGCCGCCTCCCTGCTGCTCGTACCGCTGCTCGGGCTGTCGGTGACGGGCGCGGCGGTCCTGCTGATCGTCTGGGGTCTGGCCTACGGCGGTGTGTCGGTCAGCACCCAGACCTGGCTGGGCCTGGCCGCACCGCGGGCCCGGGAGGGCGCGACCTCCCTGTTCGTGGCGGTGTTCAACGGGGCCATCGCCCTGGGTGCCTTCGCGGGCGGCCGGATGGTGGACGGCTTCGGTACCCGGTCGGTGCTGTGGCTGGGCGGCGCGCTGGCGCTGGGCGCCCTCGCGGTGAGCGCGCTCGGGCGCGTTCCCGCGGCGGACGGCGGGGCGGCCTCCTAGGCGCCTAGGCGCCGGGCCCGCGGCCGGGCTCAGCCGGCTCACGTAGCTGGTCGTGGTGGAGGGGTTCGTGGTGGAGGGGGCCGTGCGCGCCGGTGTACGGCAGGCCGGAGCCGCCCCTGCGGTCGGCGACGATCTCGGCGGCGATCGAGAGCGCGGTCTCCTCGGGGGTGCGCCCGCCGAGGTCGAGTCCGATCGGCGCGCGGAGGCGGGCGAGCCCGGCCTCGTCTACGCCGGCGTCGCGCAGCCTGTCGAGACGGTCCGCATGGGTGCGGCGCGAGCCCATCGCGCCGATGTAGGCGGCCGGCCCCGTCAGCGCCCGCCGCAGCAGCGGTACGTCGAACTTGGCGTCGTGCGTGAGGACGCACAGCACCGTGCGGGAGTCCGTCTCGATGGTGTCAAGGTAGCGGTGCGGCCAGTCGACGACGAGTTCGTCGGCCTCCGGGAAGCGCGCCCGGGTGACGAAGACGGGCCGGGCGTCGCAGACCGTGACGTGGTAGCCGAGGAACGCGCCGATCCGTACCAGTGCGGCGGCGAAGTCGATCGCGCCGAAGACGACCATGCGCGGCGGCGGCCCGGAGGAGTGCACGAGGAGGGTGGACGGCTCGCCGCAGCGTGCCTGTTCGGCGCCGATCTCCACGGTGCCGGTGCGGCCCGCGTCCAGCAGCGCCCGCGCCTCGGCCGCTGCGATGGCGTCGAATGCGGCGCCGTCGCCGTACGTGCCCTCGTACGTGCCGTCGGGATGTACGAGGAGGGCGCGGCCCAGCAGCTCTGGTGGCCCGCTCGCGATCTGCGCGAGCGCCGCCGCCTGCCCGCCGGCGGCGGCAGCCAGTGCGGCGGCGAACACGGCCCGGTCGGGGGTGTCCGCGCGTACCGGGGTGACGAGGACGTCGATGACGCCGCCGCAGGTCAGTCCGGCGGCGAAGGCGTCCTCGTCGGAGAAGCCGAAGCGCTCGGTGCCGGGGCGGCCACTGTGCAGCGCGTCTTGACACAGCTCGTAGACGGCGGCCTCCACGCAGCCGCCGGAGACGCTGCCGATCACTCTTCCCGCGCGATCCACGGCGAGCGCCGCGCCCGGCGGGCGCGGCGCGCTGCCGCTGACGCCGGTGACGGTGGCGACGGCGAAGTCGCGGCCCTGCTTGAGCCAGTCGGACAGTTCGGTGGCGATGTCCAGCATGGGTCGTCAGCCGATCAGCTTGTCCGGCGTGATGGGCAGGTCGCGGATGCGCTTGCCGGTGGCGTGAGAAACCGCGTTGGCGATCGCCGCGGCCGAGCCGATCGTGCCGATCTCGCCGACGCCGCGGCTGCCCAGCGGGCTGATGACGGTGTCGGGGTGGTCGAGGAAGTGCACGTCGATGTCGGGGATGTCGGCGTTGACCGGCACCAGGTAGTCGGCGAAGTTGGCGTTGGCGATCCGGCCGGTGGCGGGCTCCACCTCGGCGCCCTCCAGCAGCGCCTGGCCCAGGCCGAAGGTGACGCTGCCGACGATCTGGTTGCGGGCGGCGGCGGTGTTGAGGATGGTGCCGGCGTCCACCACCGTCGTCATCCGCGCCAGCCGGGTCTCTCCGGTGAAGCGGTTGACCCTGACCTCGGCGAAGTGCGCGGCGAAGGTGCTCAGGGCGTACTGCCCGAACTCCTCGCCGGGGCCGCTGGACTTCTCCGCCCCGACGGCGTCGGTGCGTGTCGCGGCCAGCAGCTCGCCGAAGCCGACGCTGCGCCCGGCCGCGCTCAGCCTGCCGTCGCGGTAGCGCACGTCTTCCGGGTCGAGGCCGCGGAACGGCGAACGCCTCCGGGTGACCGCGTGCTGGATCAGCGCGTCCACCGCCGCCTTGCTCGCGTCCTGCACGGCCGGCGCGACGCTGGCGGTGCCCGCGGAACCGGCGGCGAGTCCCCAGCCCTGCGGTGACTGCGACCTCACGGCGTTGTCCCCGACCACGGACTCGACGCGCGCGACCGGGACGCCCAGGCTGTCGGCGGCCATGAGGGCCACGACCGTCGTCATGCCGGTGCCGGGATCGGAGGTGGCGGCCTCGACGGCCACCGTGCCGTCGCGCCGGAACGCGACGTGCGTCGAGATCGGGTAGCGCATCGCGCCGAAGACGCCGATCGCCATCCCCATGCCGGTGGACCACTCGCCGTCGACGAGCGTGCCCGGCGTGCGCGGCCGGCGCGACCAGTCGAAGCGTGCGGCGCCGACGGTCATGCACTCGTCGAGGTGCTTGCTGGAGTACGGCAGCCCGGAGATCGGGTGCGTGGCGGCGTTGTTGAGGCGCCGCAGCTCGACCGGGTCGATGCCGAGTCGGTACGCCAGCTCGTCCATCGCGCACTCCAGCGCGAACGAGCTGGGTTCCTCGCCGGGCGCGCGCATGATCGTCCCCGGTGGGACGTCGAGGGTGACGGTGCGGTTGGCCGTGTAGATGTTGGGCGAGGCGTAGACGTGCTGTGAGTAGCGGGCGAAGCCGCCGTCGGCGTTGCTGGTGGCCGGCTTGGCCGTCACGCAGTCGTGCCTGATCGCGTGCAGCGTGCCGTCCCGCGCGGCGCCGAGGTCGATCCTCTGGTGGGTCGCCAGCCGGTGGCCGGTCACGGTGTAGAGCTGCTCGCGGGTCAGCGTCAGCTTCACCGGGCGTCCGGTCTCCCGGGCGGCGGCTGCCGCCAGCACGGTCGGCGCCCAGGTGGCCACCTTGGCGCCGAAGCCACCGCCCACGTGGGGGCTGACCACGTGTACGCGCTCGACGTCGATGTCCATCGCGTACGCGATCTCCGCCGCGTGCATCAGCGGGCCCTGGTTGCCGCTGTGGATCGTCAGCCTGCCGTCGCGCCCCCAGGCCGCGACGGCGGCGTGCGGCTCCATCGGATTGTGGTGCTCGGGCCGCTGGCTGAAGGTGGCGCTGACGGTGACCTCACTCGCCGCCAGGGCCTGGTCGATCGACTCGTACCCGGACTGCAGGTGCTCCTCGACCGCCGGCACCGGCGGCAGCCCCTGGGCCGGCGGCCGGGGCGGCGGCGTGACGGCGTCGGGGAGGCCGTTGGTGAACGAGGTGCGCGCCTGCTCGACGTCGTACGAGGTCTCGATGAGCGCCGCCGCGTCGCGTGCCTGCTCGAAGGTCTCGGCGACCACCATGGCGACGACCTGCCCGTGGTGGCGGACTCTGCGGTCGCCGGGCTGCAGCGGGAAGTAGTTCGGCCCGGTGCTGTTCAGCGGTCCTTCCAGCCACGGACCCGCGTAGGGCAGCGGGTTGAAGGGTGTGTAGACCGCGACCACGCCGGGGGCCTCGCGGGCGGCGTCGACGCGCATCGCACGCACCGTGCCCTTTGCGACGGTGCTGAGCACGAGGTGGCCGTACGCGAGGCCGCGCGGGTGGTGGTCGGCGGCGTAGCGGGCGGTGCCGGTCACCTTGGCGCGGCCGTCCACGCGCTCGACCGCGGTGCCTATGGGTGAGGTGGCCATGATCAATCCCCCAGGCTGAGCAGAGCACGGACGAGAGTGCGGCGCAGCAGCGCCGGCTTGAACTTGTTGTGCGCCAGCGTGCGGGCGCCGTCGGCGGCACCGGCGACGGCGGCCTCGATCGCGTCCTGCCGCAACGGCCTGTCCCGCAGCGCCCGTTCCACGTGCGGCAGCCGCCATGGCCTGGTGCCGACCCCGCCGGCCGCGACCCGGGCCGCGCGGATCGTGCCGCCGCGCAGGTCGACCGCGACCGCCGCGGAGGTGAGCGCGAACTCGTAGGCGGCACGGTCGCGGACCTTTACGTACGTCGACCGCCGTGCCCAGTGCAGCGGGGGGACCGACACGCCGGTGACGAGCTCACCCGGCTGCAGCTGGTTCTCCCGGTGCGGCGTACTGCCCGGCAGCCGGTAGAAGTCCTCCAGCCGGACGCGGCGTTCGCCGTCGCCGCCGCGCAGGTGGACCGAGGCGTCCAGCGCGACCAGGGCCACGGCCAGGTCGCTGGCGTGGGTGGCGGCGCAGTCGTCGCTGGTGCCGAGGACGGCGTGCGAGCGGTTGGCGCCCTCGATCGCCGGGCAGCCGCTGCCGGGCTCGCGCTTGTTGCACGGCATGCCGGTGTCGCGGAAGTAGCCGCACCGGGTGCGCTGCAGCAGGTTGCCGCCGATGCTCGCCATGTTCCGCAGCTGCGGCGACGCGCTCTGCCGCAGCGCCTCGGCGATCACCGGGAAGAGGGAGACGACCGCCTCGTGCGCGGCGGTCTCGCTCATCCTCGCGCCCGCGCCGATGAACAGGCCGTCCCGGCCGAGCGTGATGCGGTCCAGCGGCAGCCGGCGGATGTCCAGGACCAGGCGGGGCGCCATGACCTCAAGCTTCAGCAGGTCGACCAGCGTGGTGCCGCCGGCGAGGTAGGCGCCGTTGTGGGCGGAGGCCGCCGAGATCGCCTCGTCGACGCTGGCCGGGGCGGCGTAGGCGAACGGCCGCATCAGGCGGCACCGCCCTTGACCGCCTCGACGATGCTCGGATACGCCGCGCAGCGGCAGATGTTGCCGGACATGAACTCGCGGATCTCGCCGTCGGAGCGGGCGTGCCCCTCGTCGACGAGCGCGACCGCCGACATGATCTGACCCGGTGTGCAGTACCCGCACTGCAGCGCGTCGCGGTCGAGGAACGACTGCTGCATGGGATGCAGCCGGTCACCGTCCGCGAGGCCCTCGACCGTGGTGACCGGCCGCTCGTGCACGCTCGCCGCCAGCGTCAGGCACGCCAGCACCCGGCGGCCGTCGACGTGCACGGTGCAGGCCCCGCACTGGCCGCGATCGCAGCCTTTCTTCGTGCCGGTGAGCCCGAGCCGGTCCCGCAGCGTGTCCAGCAGCGTCGACCGCGGGTCGAGCCGCAGTGCGTCGGCGTGCCCGTTCACCCGCAGCGTCACGTCCACCAGTTCCTGGCCGGCAGCCGTCGCGGGGGTCGCGGCTTCCTGCAACGCCACGGCGCCCGTGCCCGCCGCGACCACGGCCGTGGACACCGCGGCGGAGCGGGCTAGGAAACCGCGCCGGGGCAGTCCACTGCGGGACGCCGGCGGTTCTGCCGGTTCTGCCGGGTCTGTTGAGTCTGCGGGACTTTTGGTCGAAGGGGGCATGGGCGGTTCCCTCGGGTGAAGTCATTCTCGTTCAATGATGAGACAGACTGTCTCTCTCGTGAGTCACGCCTGTCAAGCTGCTGATCGGCTGTGTACGATGGCGCCGATGGTCAGAAGCCCCGCGCTCCGCGATCACGTCGCCGCCGGCATCCTGGAGGTCGCGAGCGGCGTCCTCGCCGAGCGCGGCGAGGCGACGAGCATGACCGACATCGCCAAGGCCGCCGGCGTCGCGCGGGCGACGCTCTACCGCTACTTCCCCAACCGGGAAGCCCTCCTCGAAGCACTGCGGGAGGCCGCGCTTGAGGAGCTGTCCACGCGTATCGCCGACGCCAAGCCCGACTCCGTACCCCTGGAGGACGCCGTCGCCAGGCTGACCCGGGCGGTGATGGCGCTGGTCGGGAAGTACCGGGCGCTCGCGCTGTTCGACAACATCCCGCAGCGGAAGGGCGGACCGGCGACACCGGTACTGGAGGCGGTGCAGGCGCTGCTCGAACGCGCCGAGCGGGACGGCGCCCTGCGCACCGACCTGCCCACCGCGCACCTGCTGATCGTCTACGCGTCCCTGCTGAGGGGCATCTCGGGGCACGTCGTCCACGGGCGCCTCGGCGTCGAGGAGGCGAGCACCGCGGTCACCCGGGTCTTCCTCGGCGGCGTACTCGCGACGTGAGCCGATGCCCCCGGCTGCAACGCATGATCACCTCGCTGGACAGGCTTCGGAGTTCCGACGCGGGAAACGTACGACTTACAGCGCGCTCCAACGCAAGAGGCGGGACGGGGCTCCGAAGGCTGCGGTGCCGCCCGTGCTGCGCGGCGGCAACTCCGAAGCGTCTGCGCGCGGACCGGTCACCTACGTGGCCGGCTGGATGCCCTCGGTCATGAGCCTGGGCGAGGTGGCCGCCGAGACCCGCACGTGCCGCCGCGCGGGGGCAACGGCCGGCTGGCCCGCTTCCCAGGCTACGCGCACGGCCTGCATGCGGTTGGACACGCCGAGCCTGGTGTAGATGTTCCGCAGGTGGGCTTTGACGGTGACCTCGGCAACGGAGAGGGATGCCGCGATGCCGGCACTGGTGAGCCCTTCGGCGGCGAGATCCAGCACTTCCCGCTCGCGCGGGCTGAGCGTGCCGATCAGCATCTGCGCGGCCTTCCGCGCGGTGGTGAGCCGCTCCGGCTCCGTGTAGGCGGCGACGACGGAGCGGGTCAGCCCCGGGTCGAGGACCAGGCCGCCGTGTGCGGCGGCGGGCACCGCCCACGGCAGGTGCGTCGCGGCCGTGCCACGCCGCAGGATGCCGACCGAGTGGCACGCGAGTAGCCGGCGGATGTCCTCGGCGGTGGGGCAGTTGAGCAGGATGAGGGTGCAGGGCCGCCGGGGTGATCCGGCGGTGACGCGCCGCAGCGAGTGCAGCGCCGCGTCCGCGCTGGGCTGGCAGTTCACGAGCACGTCCAGCGGCGTGTGGCGCACCAGCCGTAGCTCTCCGCCGGGCTTCCCCTCGGCGACGACGCTGACGCCTGCCTGGTCCGCAAGCGTGGCGCGGATGCCGCTGCACTCAAGCTGGTCTTCGGCGATGACACCGACTCGTAGCACGTTGTCCCCCTTATGGCACGTCACGAGACCGCCGGCCTGGTCAGGGCCCACTCGGCGGGTGCCGGATCTCATCGCGATCATGCCGCACGTTTCCCGTGGGGGACCTTGACGGCATCTAGCGCGTGTCCTCGCGGCGGCCCCAGCACACACGGCCGTGTGCTGTCAATTGCGCTGTCGGCGAAGAGGGTTCGCGGTCTCGTCCGGTCGGCCGATACCGCGCCCGGGATGAATCGCATCTTCGCCCCCGGACCGCGCTGCGGGAGGTGACCGCGCAAGCCCCCCGGCGCTGACCACCGTCCGCATGCGGCTATCGACGAGCGCCGGTGCTCATCCCGTCCAACCGGGCGCGGAGGTCTTCTGCCCGCGGGTGCTGCAACTCCTCGTAGATGCCGAGGGCACGCCGCCAGGCGTCGTGTGCTTCGGCGGGGTCTCCCGCGCTGTGCCGGGTGTCGCCGAGCCGGGCGAGCGTGTGGGCCGCCATCAGGCGGTGGGACGCCACCGGCGACTGAAGCAGGTCGAGTGCCTGCTGGTAGCAGGCGATCGCCTGGGGCCAGTCGCCCCGTTTCTGGTGGGCGAGGGCCAGGCTGTCCAAGGTCATGCCGGCGCCGTACTGATCGCCGAGGCGCTCCTGGAGCGCCAGCGCCTCGCCGAGGTGAGCCAGCGCCTGCTCGTGGTCGCCGCGCAGTGTGTGCAGCCAGCCGACGGAGTTCAGCGCCCGGCCCAGGCCGTCCTCGCAGCCGGTGGAGCGTTCGAGGTCGAGCATCCGCAGCGAGTGGTCCAGTGCCTCGTCGTAGTCTCCCCGCAACTCCTGCACGTAACTGAGGAGGTGGTGTGCGCGGGTCTGGCCACGAGTGTCGCCGCAGGCGTGGAAGAGGGCGAGGGCCTTCTTCAGGTGGGCCAGGGCCTGCTCGAAGTGTTTGGCCCTGATGTGCGCACGGGCGAGGTCGGTGAGCGAGCGAGCCTGCTCGACGGGGTCGTCGAGGCGCAGCGCCGCCTGAAGGGCGGTGTGCTGAAGCTCTTCCTGCTCGTGCCAGTAACCCTGCCGATCGAGGAAGGTGGTCAGCCACCGGCTCAACTGGGTGGCGTAGCCGTCGAGTTCGGTCCGCGCGGCGAGCCGTACCGCCGCGGCCAGGGTGCGGTGTTCGGCGGCGAACCAGTCCATCGCCTGGGCGGCGTCGGTGAAGCTTTCCGGGGTGATGGTGGGCAGTGGCGGACCGGGCGGTTCCAGGTAGAGGTGGATCCCGGTGGCCAGGCAGGCGGCGTGCGCGGAGTGGAGGTAGTAGTCCAGCAGCCGGGACAGGGCGGCGTGCCGCTCCGGCTCGGGGTCGAGGCGGTGGGTCAGCTCGGTGGCGTAGGCGCGCAGCAGGTCGTGGCTGGTGTAGCGGCCCGGAGTGCGCTCGGTGAGCAGGTGGGCGCGGGTGAGTTCGGACAGCAGCGTTCGGGTGCGCTGGAGCGGGAACCCGGTCAGGTGGGCTGCCGCGGCGCAGCTCAGGTCGGGGCCGGCGGGCAGGCCGGTCAGCCGGAACAGCCGGGCCGCCGCGGGGCTGAGGCCGCGGTAGGACCAGGAGAAGACGGCGCGGATGTCGGGATTCATGCCGCTGTCGGAGAACGCCGGCGCCAGGCCGCGGCCTTCCTCGCGTAGCTGTTCGGCCAGCGTGCCCAGGGGGAACGTGGGGTGGGCGGCGGCGATCGCGGCGACGACGGCCAGCGCCAGCGGCAGGCCGGCGCAGCGCTCGACGATGGTCTCGACCGCCTCCGACTGGCCGTTCAGGCGGCTTGCGCCGAGGCGGTGGACCAGCATCTGCCGGGCCTCGCCGGGGGTGAACAACTCCAGGCCGAGCCGGGTGGCGCCGACGGTCGGCAGGCCGGGGGGTGCGGATCGGCTGGTGATCAGGGTCAGGCAGCCCGGTGCGGCGGGCAGCAGCGACCGGATCTGGTCGAGGTCGCGGGCGTTGTCCAGGATGAGAAGTACCCGTCGCCCGGCCAGCGTGGTGCGGAAGAGGGCGGACAGCGCCTCCGTACTCGGGGGGAACTCCTCCTTCCGCAAGCCGAGCGCCGTCAGGAAGCCCCGTAGCACCTGAGCCGGGGCGAGTGCCGTGTGTGTGCCGTCGAAGCCGCGCAGGTTGACGTAGAGCTGACCGTCGGGGAAGTGTCCGGCCACTTGGTGCGCCCAGTGCACCGCCAAGGTCGTCTTGCCGATTCCCGCGGTCCCGACGACGGCACAGACCGCCGCCGTGCCGGTGGCGCCGGGCAGCAAGGGGTAGAGGCGGTCGAGGTAGTCGTCCCGGCCGACGAATCCGGGGACATCCGGCGGAAGCTGGGCGGGCCGTACCACGGGAGCGGGGGCGAGGCGGGACGAGGGCGGCGTGGACGTGGGGCGGTCGTGCAGTCCGGGATCGTGGCGCAGGATGCGCTGGTGCAGCTCGCGCAGGGCCCGGCCCGGGTCCTGGCCGAGTTCCTCGACGAGGTGGTTCCGGAGGTCGTCGTACGCCGCTCGGGCGTCGACTGTGCGGCCGGTGCGGTACAGGGCCAGCATGAACTGGGCTGTCAGAGGTTCGGCCGAGGGGTGCTCGGCGACGGCACTGGAAAGCTCCACCACGATCTCGGCGTGCCTGCCCCGTTCGAGTTCGGTGTCGAAGCGCTCGGTCAACAGGGTGACGCGCTCGCGCACCAGCCCTGCCCGTACCCGAGCCGCCCAATCGCCGCGCAGGTCGCCCAACGGGGTGCCGCGCCACAGCCCGGTGGCCTCGCGAAACAACTCCACGGCCTGCGCCCGTTCCTGCCGGGCGCGGCGGGCCAGCGTGCGGACACGGTGCACGTCCACCTCGTCGGGCCTGAGGTCCAGGACGTATCCCTCGGCACTGTGGGGCAGCGCGACGGAGGCGTCCGTCCGACGGAGGAGGCGCCGCAGCCGGTAGACGTAGTTGTAGACGAGATCGCGGACGTTCTCTGGCGGGTGCGGGCCCCAGACGTTGTCGATGACGGTCTCCACCGCCACCGGCCGACCGGGGGACATGGCGAGCACTGCCAGCACACAGCGCTGCTGCTGCGGGCCGAGGTCGATGCACGCGCCCGTCTCGCCGCGCAGCTCGACCGCTCCCAGGAGACGAAGGTGAGTCATGCCCGGTGGAGACCTCCTGGATGTGCGTTCCGTGTCAAGGCGCGTGAGCGCAAGCTTGCCAGACGAATTACCAGCCAGAGGCTCCGTCCAGGGCGGGGCACTTCGGCTAGGCAAGCCGGCCGGGGCTCAGCGAGGTCCCTGACAGGTTTCGTCAAGGTCTGGCAGGCACAATTCATCGGCAGGGTCAACAGCTGTGACAACCTCGCCTGTCGGTACTGCTCCACCACCTCCAGACTGCCTGCGACGATGCAGCCGTCGCCGCCGAGCGGACGCCGGGCAGAACCGGCCCGTGGCCACGTCCGCATCCTGGTCCCGCTACGCCGCCCGCGAAGGCATACGTGCGGCGGCTGCCGGAGCGCCCGACCGTTTCATGCACACGTACGAGAGTTTGGGGTGGTTGCCGATGGAGCCGTTGCAGGTCGAGGATCCGGTTGCCTTCGGTCCGTACCGGCTGCTGGCGCGGCTTGGGGCGGGGGGCATGGGGCGGGTGTACCTTGCGCGGTCGGCGGGCGGGCGGACCGTCGCGGTCAAGGTCGTGCGACCGGAGCTGGCCGAGGACGCCGGGTTCCGGCAGCGGTTTCGGCAGGAGGTGGAGGTCGCACGGGCGGTGTCGGGGACGTACACCGCGCCCGTCGTGGACGCCGACACCGAGGGGGTGTTGCCGTGGCTGGCGACGGCGTACGTCCTGGGGCCCTCGCTCTCCGAGGTCGTGGGGCGGCACGGGCCGCTGCCGGAGACCACTGTGCGCGCCCTGGGTGCCGGGCTCGCGGAGGCGCTGGTGGCGGTCCACGGCGCCGGGCTGGTGCACCGGGACCTCAAGCCGTCGAACGTGCTGCTGGCCGCCGACGGCCCGCGCGTCATCGACTTCGGTATCGCCCGCGCCGTCGACGGCGACCACCTGACGAGCACCGGCGTCATCGTCGGCTCGCCCGGCTTCATCCCGCCGGAGCAGGCGACCGGGCAGCACGCCGGCCCGGGGGGCGATGTCTTCTCGCTGGGCGTGGTGCTGGCGTACGCGGCGACCGGGCGGCAGCCGTTCGGTGCGGGCAGCGCGCCCGCGCTGCTGTATCAGGTGGTGCACGCGGAGCCCGACCTGAGCGGGGTGCCGGACGGCCTGCGCGGCCACATCGCGCCGCTGCTCGCCAAGGATCCGGCGACCCGGCCCCGTCCGGAGCAGATCGGCGCGGGCTTCGCGGCCGGCGGCGCGGCGGGGCTGCCGCAGTCGTGGCTGCCAGGCCCGGTCGCCTCCACGATCGCGCAGCACGCGGCGCGGATCCTCGACCTGGAGGAGCCGCTGCGGGAAGGCGCCCCCGCCGGCGCCGCGGGGCCGCCGGCGGCGTTCGGGCCGGTCCCGGACGGGGCCTACGACGTGACGAGGTCCGGCGGCGGCACCCCGGCGCCCGGTGCCGGTGCCGGTGCCGGTGCCGGCTACACCCCGACCGCCTTCGCCGCGCCCCGGCCGGGTCCCGCCGGGCGCAGGCGGTCCTCCCGGCGGACGTTCCTGACCGCCGGGCTCGGCACCGGTGTGCTCGCGCTCGGCGGCGGCGGGCTGGCCGCGTGGCTGCTCACCGGCGCGGACGGCGGCGGGAAGACGGACGGCGACAAGGACAAGCTGCCCGAGGCGCTGGACGCGGACAACTTCACCACCCCGCCCGCCGGCACGAGCCCGGAGCCGCTGTGGCGGCAGCGCGCCAAGCCGCTGAGCCTGGCGTACGGCGTCGCGCCACAGGTCGTCGACGGCCAGGCCATCGTCATGGGCGACCCGCTCCTCGCGTGCGACCCGGTGACCGGCGACAAGAAGTGGCCGGTTGCGGGCATCACACCCGGCTCCGAGATCGTGCACAGCGGCGGACTGCTGTTCCTGCTCAGCGCCGACTACGACGGCGACTTCGTCGGCCTCGACGTCAAGACCGGCAAGGAGGCGTGGCGCAGTCGCCTCGGCGCCGGCTACACCAACCCGCGGCCCGTCGCCGCCGACGACAGACACGTCTACGTGATCGCCGAAATCGAGGGCGTGGAAGGCGCCGGGGAAGGCGGCACCGTCGTCGCCGCCGTGGACCTGGATTCCCGCAAGGTCGCCTGGCGCAAGCAGCGTGACCCGGGGGCGGGCGAGTGGAGCGTGGCCGCGACCACCGACGGGACCTACCTCGTCTACGCGGACGACAACTACAACCTCACCGTCCGCTCCACCGCGGCCGGCAACCAGGTGTGGACCAAGGAGGTCGGCGACGAGATAGCCCAGCGCCCCGCCCTCCACCGCGACAAGGTCATCTTCGCCAACCAGAGCGAGCGGACGCTCGTCGCCTACGCGCTGGACAGCGGGGACGAACTCTGGGCGGTCCCCTCGGAGCACCAGAGCAACGGCTTCAACCCCTCGGTGACCGTCGCCGACGGGGTGGTGTACACCTCCGTCACCCGGCACGCCGTCTTCGCCGTCGACGCCGACAGCGGCGACGTGCTGTGGCGCAACAAAGACGTGACGCCGATGGAAATGCCGATCAGCTTCGTCCGGGCCGGGGACTCCGTGTACGGCGCCTCGTACTTCGACGGCGGCGGCATCTACGCGTTCGACGCCGACTCCGGCGAGCTGCGCTGGCGGTACAACGACGGCGTGAACGACAGCGGCCAGTGGCAAGTGGCGGCAGCGGGCAGACGGCTCATCGCCGTCCACACGGACAACATCTACGGCCTTCCCGCCGTATGACGGAGACAGGGCCGGTCTCCGGGGACCGAGCACCCGGGCAGGCCCCGCAGAACCCCGACGCCGCCGGGCGCCTTGCCCCCGCGCCGGCGGCGTCGGTCCCGAGCGTCCGCGGCGGGCGGCTGTCCTCCCGCCCGCCGCGGACCCACCACCTTCCCCCTCAGCCGCCCCGCGGGCCCGGGCCCGTGAGGTGGTTGCCCTTCACCGCCAGCGACGGCAGCCGCACCGCCGAGTCGTCCTCGGCGATCACGGCGAGCGCCAGGGTGTTGCGCCCGTCGTCGCGGAGCAGCCCGGCCGGGAGGGTGAAGTCCCGCTGCGGGCCGATGCCCGCGCCGTACTGGCCGACGTTCCAGCCGTTGAGGTACATCAGCAGCCGGTGCCCGGCGGGCGGCTCGCCGAACCGCAGCGCGAGGGCGGTGTCCTGGCCCCGGGGCAGGTCGAGGCGGAACGACGTGCGGTACCAGGTGACGGTGCCCGCCCCGACGTCCGGCGGTGCCGCCCGCCACGCGCCGGAGTGCGGCTCGCCCGGCAGGTGCCAGCCGTGCCGCTCGCCGTACAGGCCGCCGGTGTTGAGCGGCCCGCGTACGACGTCCGTCAGGTCCTCGCCGCCGCGGGCGCCCTGGAGCTTCCAGGACAGGGCGGCGTCCGACCCTTCCAGTTCCGCGCGTACGAGGCCGCGGGGCTGCTTGAAGCGGGTGTCGTCGGCGATCCAGTCGTCGTTGTGCCCCATGTTCTGTACGAGCACCGCGACGACCACCTCCTCGCCCGCCGCCGCCTCCGGCAGCGTGAACGTGCCCGGCCCCGGGTCCTCGTTGACCGGCGGGTCGGAGTCCGCCTGGACGCCGCCCTTCGCCGAGCCGAGGTAGCGGCCGTCCGCCCACACCTGGTAGATGCCGCGCCGGCCGGTGAGCGCGTTCAGCTTCAGCGTCGTCTCGCCGCCGGTGGCGGTGAACCGCCCCCGGTACCACAGGCTGCCGTGGTGGAAGCCGTGGTCGTCGGCGTGCAGCGTCTTGTCCGCCGACCGCCAGCGGGAGTCGTCGAAGCCCGGCTGCGCCTCCGGCGCCTCCGCCGCGGCCCGCCAGCCCGTCAGCTCCGGCGGCTCGACCGCCCGCGGCCCGGGCAGCGCGCCGAGCAGCGAACCGCTCGCGGTCCGCCGTACGGGCACCCGCTCGCCGTTCACCGCGAGCCGGCCGGCGCCGGCGCCGGTGAACACCTCGACCTCGCCGGCCCGTTCGGTGTCGGCCCGCAGCCGTGCCGTGCCGCCGTGGACCGCCCCGTCGCGCAGCAGCGCGGTGCCGCGTACCAGCAGCCCGCTCTCCGCGTCCTGCCAGAACTCCGCCGCGGTCGCGTCGGTGCCGAGGAGGAGCAGCAGCGGCGGCCGGTCGCCGCCGGTGATCCGGACCCGGGTCAGGCCCTCGTGGACGTAGTCGAGGGTCAGCTCGCCTCCCTCGTACGCGGCGGACGCCTCCCCGGACAGCACCTCGACCCGCGGCCGGGAGCCGTACTCCAGCACCGTGCGCCCGTCTTCACCCGCGCGCCCGTAGAACAGCGCGACGTCCCCGCCGCCGCCGTCGTCGGTGTGCGTCATCAGCTCGGAGCTGGACACCGCGAGCCGCTGCCCGCCGAAGTCGTAGTCCGAGAGCAGCACCTTGGCGTCCCGCCCGTCGACGCGCACGGGCAGCGTCCGCCCGTCGCCGTAGTCGAGGACGGCCGTGTCGTCGGTGGTCGCGGCGGGCTCGCTGTGCCGTACGAGCGTGAACGCCGCCCCGCTGTCGGGGTTGACGCGGGCCGCCGTCTGGACGGCCGGGTTGTCGGAGGCCGGCACGTCGGCGGGCGCCGCCTCGTCGGTCTTCGTCAGCTCGCCGGAGGCCGCCCGCAGGAAGTGCGACTGGAGCTTGAACTCGTCGTACTTCTCCGTCAGCTGGCGGTCCTCGGTGATCATCGCCCCGTAGTCGTACGAGGTGTAGACGTCGTTCGGCTGCGCCAGATAGCCCCAGTTGGTGCCGCCGAAGCCCATGTAGTAACTGAAGAGGGTGGCGCCGCTCTTGATCAGGTTGGATTTGTAGAAGTACTTCATGTACGCGGGGCCGGTCAGCTTCCGGCACGCCTCGTAGCCCGCGTTGTTGAGGTCGATCGCCCCGCCCTGGTACTCGGCGGCGTACACGGGCGCGTCGTCCTTCAGCCGCCGGGTGATGCCGTCACCCCACGGGCCCCAGACCGTGTCTGCGTCCTGGCACTCGAAGGACTGCGGGTAGTCGTCCAGGCCGGGGATGTCGACGGCGCCGAGGCCCTCCGCCCAGGTCGGGGTCCAGGACGCCTGGCAGCACTGGTTGTGCGTGATGGGCACGTCGACGCCCTGCGCGTGCGCGAGGTCCTGGAGGTCCTGCATGTACTGCGCGTCGGTGTTCTGTGCGTACTCGTTCTCGACGTTGTAGAGGACGACCGGGCCGCCCCGGGTGATCTGGTGCGGCACGATGATCCGGTTGATCTCGGTCAGCCACTCCCGGTACGCGGCGGTGTACCCGGCGTCCGACGACCGGGCCCGCCCCTCGACGTTCTTCAGCCACGCGGGCAGCCCGCCGCCGCTGGTCTCGGCGTTGATGTACGGCCCGGGCCGTACGACGGCGTACAACCCGACGTCCTCGACGACGTCGAGCAGCCGGTCGACGTCGCGGACGCCGGAGAAGTCGTAGACGCCGCGCTTGGGCGAGTGGTAGCCCCAGTGGAAGTACAGGGACACGGTGTTGAAGCCGGCGGCCTTGTACTTCTCCAGCACGTCCCGCCAGGTGTCCGGCGACGGCAGCCGGAAGTAGTGGAACTCGGCGCCCTGGAGGAGGGTCCGCTCGCCGTCGATGAGCAGCGAGTGGCGGTCGTAGGAAATGGTGTGAGCGGTGCGCGCATCCGCGCGGGCGGCGGGTCGCGGCTGTGCCTCCGGCGCGGGCTCCGGTGCGCGCTCCGGCTCCGGGGCGCCGGAGGCCAGCCCGAGGCAGGCCGCCGCGGCGAGCGCGAGCAGCACCGCGAGCACGCGGCGTGGCCGCGCGCGGCGGCGGGCGAGGCGTGGGTGCATGACGCTTCCTTCCGTGAGAAGGGCGAACGGCGGCCCGGCGGGTCGGCGGGGCCGCGGGCCGGGTGTGGCGGCGGCCGGGCCCCCGCGACCCCCGGACTCCGCGGCCCGCGTCCGTAAGCGCTCAGCGCAGCGAGAACGTGGCCAGGCGGACGTCCTCGGTCAGGACCAGGTACACGTCCTGCCGCTTGGCGGCGCCCTTCAGTGCCGCGGTGACCTCCGTGTACGTATACCGCGAACCCGTGCTCGGCACCGGCGCCGTGCCCGCCAGGGGGCCGTCCGGGGCGCCCAGGCGGACCTCCAGCGTGCCCTCGCCCGGCGACTCCTTCGCCACCTGGGCGGTCAGCTGGCCCGCGCCGCCGCGCAGGTCCGCGTCCGCGAACAGCAGCCACGCGCCCGCCGACTCCGCGCCGACCGCCGTGCCCCGCGGCTTCGACTCGTCGACCAGCCGCACGCCCGCGTAGTCGTCGAAGTTCTCCGCCCGCGTCGCACGGCGCAGGTCCCGCGGCGGCACCGTCTCGCCGTCCACCGCCAGCTCCGCCTGCCCCCGGATGTCCTCCGCCGAGGCGCCGACCAGCACGTCGTACGTGCTGCGCTCGACCACCCAGCGCTCCCGGGTCACGTCCCAGTGCGCCAGCGCGTCCCGCTTCAGCGGCAGCGTCACCGTCCGCGTCTCGCCCGGCTTCAGCGACACCTTCGCGAACGCCTGCAGCTTCTTCAGCGGCTGCTTCACCCGCGAGCTGCGCTGCCGCGTGTACAGCTGCACGACCTCCGCGCCCGCCCGCCGGCCGGTGTTGGTGACCGACACCGCCACGGCGTCGCGCCGCAGCTGCGGGCGGCCGTAGCGGAAGGTGGTGTACGACAGGCCGTGGCCGAAGGGGTAGAGCACGTCGCCGGTGAAGTACTGGTACGTGCGGTCGTACTTGATGTTGTCGTACTCCAGGATGTCGGGCAGGTCGTCCGTCGAGCGGTACCAGGTCTGGGTGAGCTTGCCCGACGGGTTCACGTCCCCGAACAGCACGTCGGCGAGCGCGCGGCCCGTCTCCTGGCCCGCGTGCGTCGTCCACACCAGCGCCGGGACGTTCTCCTGCTCCCAGGTCAGCGTCGTGGGGTAGCTGTTCTCGACCACGACCACGGTCTTCGGGTTGGCGGCGAGCACCGCCCGCACCAGCTCCGCCTGGGGCTCCGCCAGGCCCATGTCCTCGCGGTCGTCGGTCTCGCGCGCGGTGATGAACGGCATCGAGCCGACGACGACCACCGCGACGTCCGCCGCCCGCGCCGCCGCCACGGCCTCGTCGACGCCGTTGCGCACCGTTTCCCGCGTGTAGCGGGAGGCTTCCGCGGCGGTGCCGAGGACGAGCACGCCGTCCTCCTCGCGCGCGCGGAGGTAGACGGCGTCGCCGAGCCAGTTCTCGTAGCCCGAGTACCGCAGCACCACCGTGCCGTCGTCCTGCTCCTCCGGCCGGAAGAGCTGGGAGACGAACCAGCCGTTGGGCTGGTCCTGGTCGTTGAAGAACTGGTTGCCCTCCGGCCCGTCGCCGTCCGGGTCGCGCATGCCGACGACCTTGCCGTTGGCGACGGCCCGCAGCGTGACGATGCCCTCGCCCCAGCCGAAGACGTCGAACTGCTCGGTCTCGCCCGCCGCCGTCGCCTTCTCGGCCAGCGCCGCGCCCTCCGCGCCGCTGCCCGCGGTGACGTAGCGGCCGGTCGCGGCGTTCTTCAGCGCCACGCGGTCGACGCCCTCGCTCGTGGTCACCTCGGCGCCCGCGCCGAGGTGGTCGGCGATGCCCTTCAGCGGCGTGATCGCGTACGGCAGGCTGCCCGAGTACCAGTCGGTGTACAGGGTGTCGGCCAGCGGCCCGACGACCGCGACCTTGCGCAGCTCCCCGGCGTCGAGCGGCAGCGCGCCGCCGTCGTTCTTCAGCAGCACGACCGCCTCGGCGGCGGTGCGGCGGGCCAGCTTGCGGTGGGCGGGGCTGTCGATGACGGACTTGTCGAGGTGCCCGTACGGGCCGCCGTCCGCGGCGAAGTCGCCGAGGCGCTCGCGGACGTCGAGGATGTGCCCGACGGCGGTGTCGATGTCCGCCTCGGTGAGCAGGCCCTGCGCCAGCGCCTCCTTGACCGCGGCGGCGGTCGGCTCGCCGTTGGTGTCGTCGGTGGTGAAGCTGTCGACGCCGGCCTTGAGGATGGCGGCGTCGGCCTCGGCGAGGGTGTCGAAGTACTTCTGGGAGCCGGTGGCCGGGAGGTTGTTGGGCGCCCAGGCGTCGGTGACGTTGAGCAGGGCGCGGTCGGTCCAGGTGCGTACCGAGGCGTTGAGGTCGGTAACCGTGCAGGGGCGGCCGTTGACGAGGTTGTACGCGGTCATGACGCCGCACGCGGCGTCCGCGGCGATCGCCGCCCGGTACGCCGGCTCCTCGTACTCCTTCAGGACCCGCGGGCGCAGGTCCGAGGAGGTCTGGTCGCGCCGGATCTCGTTGTTGTTGGCCAGGTAGTGCTTGACCAGCGGGGCCGTCTTGAGGTTGGCGGGGTCGCCGCCGGTGAGCCCGCCCGCGTAGGCCGTGGAGATCACGCCGGTCAGGTACGGGTCCTCGGAGTAGCCCTCCTCGTTGCGGCCCCAGCGCGGGTCGCGCAGCAGGTTCACCACCGGCGCCCAGACGTTCAGGCCCCAGCCGGCCGGGCGTTCGTGCTGCAGGCCGCGTACCTCGTCGCCGACGGCGTCGCCGACCTCGCGGACCAGCTCGGGGTTCCAGGTGGCACCGAGGCCGACGGCCTGCGGGAAGACGGTGGCGGGGCCGAGCCAGGCGAGGCCGTGGAGCGCCTCGGTGCCGGTGCGGAACGCCTTCATCTCCAGCCGGGGGATGGCGGGTTGCCACTGGTGGAGCAGGGATATCTTCTCGTCCAGGGTGAGCTTGCCCAGCAGGTCGCGGGCCTTGCCGGCGGCGGCCGGAGCTGCTGCCGGGGTGGCGGCCGTGGCCTTGCCGGTGAGGGTGGCCACGAGCGGGACGGCCAGGGGGACGGCGAGAATTGATCTGCGTTTCACGTGCGCGACTCCTTTTGATCTAGTCGAATCGCTTCGACTACGTGATGAGTTGCTCCGTTCCGTAACGCCCGGCCGGGGGAGGGCTAGCCGGTGCGCGGCGCCGTCGTCGCCCGCCGGGTCAGCCGCGGCGGCAGCAGCGTCGCCTCCGGCACGTCCAGCCGGTCCAGCTTGCGCGTCAGCAGTTCCACCGCCCGCGCGCCGATCTCCGCGGACGGCACGGCGACCGACGAGATCGGCGTCGGCGCCTGCTCCGCCAACTCGTCCGGGCAGATCGCCACCACCGACAGGTCCTCCGGCACCCGCAGCCCGAGCCGCCGGAACGCCTCGATCAGCGGCTGCACCACCGGCTCGTTGTGCACCACGACCCCGGTCAGCTCCGGGTGTTCGCGCAGCAGCCGCTCCGCCATCGCCTGCGCCGCCGCCGGGGTGGCCTCGCAGGGGTGCACGGTCGACGTCAGCCCGCGCTCGTCGGCCGCCGCGGTGAAGCCCTGCGTGACGCGCTGGGCGAAGCCCGTCTGGCGCAGGTAGACGGCTGGTGGCGAGCCGACGAGGGCCACGCAGCGGTGGCCCAGCTCCGCCAGATGCGTCACGCAGGCGCCGCCGGCCGCCGCGAAGTCCAGGTCGATGCAGGTCAGTCCGGCGGCCTCGGCGGGGAAGCCGATGAGCACCGAGGGCCGGTCCAGAGCGCGCAGCAGCGACAGCCGGGCGTCGTGCAGCTGCACGTCCATGACGATGAGCGCGTCGACCAGCGCCGTGTCCGCCACCCGCGAGAGCCCCTCCTCGCCCTCCTCCTGGGTGAGCAGCAGCACGTCGTGGTCGTGCTGCCGGGCCGTCGTCACCACCGACACCGCGAACTGCATGACGACCGGCACGTGGATCCCGCTGCGGAACGGGATGACCAGCGCCAGCACGTTGGACCGGCTGCTGGCCAGCGCGCGGGCGCCGGCGTGCGGCCGGTAGCCGAGTTCGCGGATGCTGGCCTCGATGCGCTGCCGGGTGTCCTCGGAGATCGGGCGCTTGCCGCTGAGCGCGTACGAGACGGTGCTCGGCGACACCCCGGCGTGCCGGGCCACATCGGTGATCTTGACCATCAGCTCCCCCTCCCTCGGCCGACCGGCCGTTCGACATGCCGGACTGCGGGACCCTAGCCCAGCTCCGCGACGAGGACCGCGCGGCCCGCCTCCGCGTGCACCGTGGGCCCGCCCACGACCTCCAGCGCCCACGGCCCGCCCGCGCCCGCCGGACCGCCGCCGGCCGACGCCCGTACCGTGCCGCCCTCGCTGACGACCGTGAACGTCGTCCCCGCGACCGGCACTTCCACCCGCTGCCCGGGCCGCAGGCCGTACGCCCGCAGCGTCACCCCGTCCGCGTAGTCGTAGTCCGGCCGGTCGTCCACCGCACCCACCGGCAGCACCGCGCCCGGCCGCACCAGCACCGGCGCGCTCGCGAACCCGTGCCGCTCCCGCACCCACCGCGGCCCCTGCACCTCCGCGCCGCTCAGCAGGTGCGTCCACGTACCCTCCGGGACGTAGTACGACACCTCGCCCTCGTCGCTGAACACCGGCGCCACCAGCAGGTCGGGGCCGAGCATGTACTGCCGCTCCAGATGCGTGCACGCCCGGTCGTCCGGGAACTCCAGCGCCATCGGCCGCATCATCGGCACGCCCTGCTCGTGCGCCTCGCGCGCCACCGCGTCCAGGTACGGCATCAGCCGCAGCTTCAGCTTCGTGAACACCCGCAGCACGTCCACGGCTTCCTCGTCGAACAGCCACGGCACCCGGTACGACGACGAGCCGTGCAGCCGGCTGTGCGACGACAGCAGCCCGAAGGCGATCCACCGCTTGAACAGCGCCGCCGACGGCGTGCCCTCGAAGCCGCCGATGTCGTGGCTCCAGTAGCCGAAGCCCGACATCCCCAGCGACAGACCGCCGCGCAGCGACTCGGCCATCGCCTCGTACGTCGACTCGCAGTCGCCGCCCCAGTGCACCGGGAACTGCTGGCTGCCGGCCGTCGCCGAGCGCGCGAAGACCACCGCCTCGCCCTCGCCGCGGTGCTTCTTCAGCACGTCGAAGACCGTCTCGTTGTAGAGGTAGGTGTAGTAGTTGTGCATCCGCTCCGGGTCGGAGCCGTCGAAGTACGCGACGTCCGTGGGCACCCGCTCGCCGAAGTCGGTCTTGAAGCAGTCCACGCCCATGTCCAGCAGCGCCGCCAGCTTGCCCGCGTACCAGGCGCGCGCGTCGGGGTTGGTGAAGTCCACCAGCGCCATCCCCGGCTGCCACAGGTCCCACTGCCACACCCCGCCGTCCGGCTTGCGCAGCAGATAGCCCGCCTCGCGGCCCTCGGCGAACAGCGGCGAGCGCTGCGCGATGTACGGGTTGATCCACACGCAGATCTTCAGGCCCCGCTCCTTCAGCCGGCGCAGCATGCCCGCCGGGTCGGGGAAGACCCGCGGATCCCACTCGAAATCGCACCAGTTGAACTCGCGCATCCAGAAGCAGTCGAAGTGGAAGACGGACAGCGGCAGGTCGCGCTCGGCCATCCCGTCGATGAAGGAGGTGACGGTCTCCTCGTCGTACGAGGTCGTGAACGACGTCGACAGCCACAGCCCGAACGACCACGCGGGCGGCAGCGCGGGCCGGCCGGTGAGCGCCGTGTACTTGCGCAGGATCTCCTTAGGAGTCGGCCCGTGGATGACGTAGTACGTCAGCTCCTGCCCCTCGACGCTGAACTGCACCCGCGACACCGCCTCCGAGCCGACCTCCAGCGACACCCGCCCGGGGTGGTCGACGAAGACGCCGTAGCCGGCGTCGGTGAGGTAGAACGGCACGTTCTTGTACGCCTGCTCGGTGGCCGTGCCGCCGTCCGCGTTCCAGATGTCGACGACCTGGCCGTTCTTCACCAGCGGCCCGAAGCGCTCGCCGAGCCCGTAGACGTGGGTGCCGACGGTGAGCCCGAGCTGCTCGCGCAGGTAGTGCCGGGCCGGGCCGCCGGGGGTGTCGGTCTCCATGATCCCCATGCCCTTGGGCCCGGACGACGTGAGCGGCTTCAGCCCGTCGGCGGTGAGGAAGTCCAGCCGCCACGGGCCGCCGCGCGCCACCCGCAGGGCGAGGCTGCCGGCGGTGAGCAGGGCGTGCTCGTCGTCGTAGGCGACGTCCGCGTGCGGGCCGGACTCCGCGAGCTGGAAGCGGGGCCCGGCGTCGGCGCCGCCGTCGAAGTGGGTGAGCGTCACCCCGATCACGTCGGGCATGGGGGAGTGGCAGGAGACCGTCATGACCGGGCCCTTCAGCAGATCGCCGCGGTGCCGGATGGGCTGGGTCGGTGCGTGGACGTCCAGCGTGCCGTCCCCGGCGGTGACGTCGAGCACCTCGACGGGGTACGCGGCACGCACGCCTTCGCGCAGCATCCAGTAACCGTCGGTGAACTTCATGCGCAGCCTCTCGGGGTCAAGGGGGAGATCATTTGACCGCGCGGTGTCCACGGCAGGGCCGTGGGCGAGCGGTCGAAACGCGGTGGTGGGCAAGGCGGGGCGGGCTGACGTCGTGCGGATCCGCTGACCGGCCCGAGTCCCGGTACCGGCGGCTCCCCGCCGCCACGCGCAGCATCCAGTAGCCGTCGGTGAACTTCATGCGCAGCCTTTCGGGGTCACTTGACCGCGCCCACGGCGATGCCGCGGGTCAGGGTCCGCTGGAAGAGGAGGAAGAACGCGATCGCCGGCAGCACGCCCAGCAGGGCCGCGGCGTTGGTCATCGTGGCGTCCATGTCCCGCTGGCCCTGCAGCACGCCGAGGGCGACGGACACGGTCTGGTTGTCGTCCGAGACGAGCATGACCAGCGGCAGCAGGAACTCGTTCCACGTCCAGATGAAGAACAGCACCATCAGCACGCCGATCGTGGGCCGGCTGACCGGCACCACCACCCGCCACAGCACCTGCCACTTGCTCGCCCCGTCGATCCGCGCCGCCTCGATCACCTCGCGCGGGAAGCCGCCGAGCACCGAGGACAGCAGGTATGTGCCGAAGGCGGACTGCACGACGGTGAAGACGATCACCACGCTCAGCCGGGTGTCGTAGAGGCCGACCTCCTTCGACAGGTAGTAGAGCGGGTAGACCAGCGCCTCCTGCGGCAGCATGTTCGCCAGCACGAAGAACGCCAGCACGTACGGCCGCCCCCGGATCCGCCCGATGCCGATGGCGTACGCGCTGAGCACCGACAGCACCACCGCGAGCACCGCCACCGAGCCGGAGATCAGCACCGAGTTCCACAGCTTCTGCCCGAAGTCGACGCGCTCCCAGAAGTCCGAGAGACCGTCGAGATACACGCCGTCGGGCATGCTCAGCGGCCCGTCGCTGGAGTACTCCTCCGGCGTCTTGACCGCGTTCATCAGCACCACGACGAACGGCAGCACCATGAACGCCGCGCCGAGCACCAGTGCCACGAGCACGGGGTACTTCCTGACCGCGGTCATCCGTTCTCGTCCTCCGCCCTCGTCTGCAGCTTCAGGGCGACGACCGCCAGCACCAGGATCAGCACCGTGAGGACGGTGGAGATCGCGGCGCCGTAGCCGGCCTGGAAGTTCTCGAAGAAGTTCTGGTACGCGAAGTACGACGGGACGTTCGTCGCCCCGCCCGGCCCGCCGCCGGTGAGGACGTACACCATGCCGAAGACCTTCAGCGCCGCGATCGTGCACCACAGCAGCACCACCGCGATCTCCGGCCGCAGCTGCGGCAGCGTCACGTGCCAGAACCGCCGCCACCAGCCCGCGCCGTCCAGCTCCGCCGCCTCGTGCAGCGCCGGGTCGACGCGCTGCAGCCCGGACATGAAGATCACCAGCGGGAAGCCGATCTGCACCCACACCATCACGGCCATCACGCTGTACAGCGCCAGGTCCGGGTCGCCCAGCCAGTCCTGCTGCAGCGAGTCGAGCCCGACGGCGCCCAGGAGTTCGTTCAGCGAGCCGCTCTCCGGCGCCAGGATCCAGCTCCACACGATGCCGGCGACCGCGATCGGCAGCACCTGCGGCAGGTAGAAGCAGGCGCGCAGCGCCGCCACCCAGCGGCTGCCGGCGTGCCGGCCGACGAAGTCGAACAGCGCCGAGGCCAGCACCAGCCCCAGTGCGGTCGGTATCAGCGCCATCGCCGCGACCATCGCCAGGCTGTGCCGGAACGACTCCCAGAAGTCCTCGTCGCCGACGAGCCGGTCGTAGTTCTCCAGCCCGGTGAACTCCGGGGTGCCGACGCCGCTCCACTCGGTGAAGCTGATCCCGGTGTTCATCACGAACGGCACGACGATGACGACGAGGAACGCCAGCGCGCCGGGCAGCAGATAGAGCGCGTACGAGCCCTCGGTGGACGTCCGGCGCGCACGGCCGGGACGGCCCTTGCGCCACCGCCGGCGGGAGGGGGTTCCGCTCCCGCCGGCGGGGCGAGCCGCGTCCTTGGAGACGACGGCCGTCATTCCTGCAGCACGTTCTCGTCGTACTCCGCCTGCAGCGACTCCAGCACGTCCGCCGGCTCCGCGCTGTCGGTGAGGAGCTTCTGCGTCTCGGAGGTCATCGAGTCGTAGAAGCCGTTGGCCGGCCAGTCCGGGTAGTAGGCGAGGCCGTCGCTCTCGGTGAGTGTCGTGTAGTCCTCGATGAGGGCCTTCGACTTGGCGTCGGTGATCGCGGCGGGGTCGGCCGCGATCGGGACGCCGCCGTTGTCGCCGAGGATGTTCTGGATGCCCTTCTTCATCGTGATGTCGATGAAGTCGTACGCCAGCTCCTTGTTCTCGGCTCCCTCCGGGACCACCCACAGGTTGCCGCCGGAGCCGAGCGTCAGGTCGCTCTCGGGCCACAGGAAGGTGTCCCAGTCGAACTTCTGTATCTCCGCCTGGAAGCGGCCGAACCACCAGCTTCCGGAGAAGAGCATCGGGTGATCGCCCTGGATGAAGGAGACGCCGGCGTCCTCGGCCTTGGTGCCGGAGGAGTTCTCGGCGATGTAGCCCTTGTCGACCCAGTCGGCGAACTTCTCCGCGGCGTAGGTCCAGGCGGCGTCGGAGAAGTCGGTCTTGCCCTCCATCTGGAAGGAGTCGACCCACGCCTTGTCGGCCTGGGTGAGGGCGAGCTGGTAGAGGTACTGGTGCGCCATGTACTCGGCGCCGGCGTTGGCGAACGGGGTGATCCCGGCGTCCGCGAACGTCGCGAGCGCGTCCTCCAGCTCCGCGAACGTCGTCGGGACCTCGACCCCGTGCTTCTTGAAGAGGTCCTTGTTGAAGTAGACCATCGTGTACTCGGCGTAGTTGGGGATGCCGTACCAGGCGCCGGAGCCCATGACGCCGCTCTCGTCGTACTGGCTGGTGGTGGCGACGGTCGGCGGGATGGCGTCGGCCCAGCCGCGCTTGTCCGCCTCCTCGCTGAGATCGGTGAGGAGCCCCTGCCGGGAGAGCTGGCCGGTGGTGGCGTTGCCCTTGTTGTACTCCAGGAGGTCGGGCGCCTCGTCGGAGTTGAGCACCTGCGGGGCGGTCTTCTGGATCTGCTCGAAGCCCTTCTCCTCGAACTCGACCTTCACCCCCGGGTGGCTGTCCTCGAACTCCTTGATGGCCTCCGCCCACGCCTTGCCCATGGCGCTTTCGGGATTCTCGTAGTGCCAGAGCCGCAGGGTCTTGCCGTCGCCCGAACCGCCGTCGCCGGAGTCGCCGCACGCCGCGAGCGTGCTCAGCGACAGGGCTCCCGCCAGGGCGGCGGCCAGCAGGCGCGCCCTTCTCCGTGCCTTCAACATCCACTGCCTCCGGGAGAGTGCGTCGTCGTCCTCGTCGTCGTCCTCGTCGAATCGTTTCGATGAGAAGTGTCGAAGCGCTTCGACGGAGGAACGTAGGGAGGGCCCGGAGGTATGTCAATGGAGATGACAAAAGGCGTCGAGAAAGAGGCGACCGCCGCTCGGCGGCCGTACGAGACGCCCTGCCGGCCGGGCCCGTGGGCCTGCCCGTGGGCCGGCTCGACCCGGGTGCGGCCGGGGTCGGCGACCGGCCGTCAAACGGGTAGGTCAGCTTCCGTCAAGGTCCTGTGCAGAAAGCTCCGTTAGCGTCCCGGGTGCGGTTCGGGAACGGCAGGGACCTCCCCGGCGGACACTCGCCGGGCGGCGGGCGCACGTTCCGGAATCCGCCCGGGCAACGGGCCGCGATCGATCCTCCGGCCGTACCCGCCATGAACCACGGGAGATCACGATCTCCGCAAGGAGCGCAGGGGCAGGCGATGAAAACGCAGCGGTCCGGTGACACGGACGTGGTCGATATCCCCCATATGTTCCGCTGGCCCGCCGGCCCCGGGCCGGAGCCGGCGGAGCGGCCGGAAAGTCCCGTGCTGTCGTTGCTGGCGTTGACGGATGCGCTGCTCGCCGCTCATGCGGACGGCCGGATCGTGGTGTATCCGGTACGCATCGACGCGGAGCCGGTCCTGGGCGCGCCCTCGGAGCTGCACCGGCTCGATGATCCGGCGGTGGGGATGGTGTTCTGCGGCGGGCAGGTCATCGCCGCGTCCGGCAGCCGGCTGGCGCGGGTGCGGCCGGACGGTATGGCGCTGGCGGCGCTGGAGCTGGACGCGCCGGTCGGTGCGCTGACGGCCCGCCGCGGGCGGATCTACGCGGTGGCCGGGGACACGGTGCACGTCTTCGAGCCCGACGGCGGCGAGCGGGGCCCCGGTTGGGCGCGGGTGTACCGGACGCCGGTTCCGCTGTCGGACTGCCACGACATCGACGTCGACCGCCGCGGCCGGCACGTGGTGGTGTGCCAGCGCCCGGGTCTCGGCTCGGTCGTCGAGCTGGAGACCGGCGCGGTGGTCGGCAACTGCAACCGGCGGGCCAGTGAGAGCAAGACCGTCACGGAGTCCTACGCCCGCTTCTCCCCGGTCACCGACCATCTGTACAGGGCGTCGTCACGGGCCCATCATCTGGAGAAGCTGGCGAAGCTGGGAAAGTCCGGCCGCAGCCTGGGCTGGAAGCACCACCTCGGGCAGCCGAGCACCTGGTGCACGCCGCTGGCCTCAAGCCCCGACGGGCGTTACGTGGCGTCCCGGCAGAGCGGCGTCGGGGTGCTGGTGTGGGACCTGTGGGGAGGGGACCGGCAGGGACCCGCGCAGGTCCTCTTCGCCGAGCTTGACGACGCCTCGACGCAGCAGAAGTTCGCCAAGCGGATGCGGCAGGAGCCTGCCGTCGTCAAGCCGCTGGGCCCGGGCGCCGTCACGGTCAAGCGGTGGCGGACCCTCCCGGGACAGGACGGCGAGGCGACCGCCGTCGCCGTGTCCCCCGGGGCCACGTACGCGGCCACCGGGGACCGGCACGGGGTGCTGACGGTGGTGCACCGCTGGACCCGGCGGATCGAGCAGAACGACGGCTGGCTCCGGCAGCCGGCCTGTCTGTCGGCAGAGGTGTCGCTCGACGACATCGAGCACTGGACGTCCACCGCCACCGAGTGGATCGGCATATCCGCCGACGGCACGGTCACCGTGGTCGACCTCGCCACCGCGCAGGCGCACTCGCCGGGCTCGGTGGACCTCGACGGCCTGACCGACCACCGACTTCACCTGCACGTCGACGGAGACGAGCTGGTACTGACCAGCGGGCAGAACGCGCGCGCGTACGACCGCCGTACGCTGGCGCCCACGTGGCGGGCCGACACCCCGTTGCCCGACTGCGGGGCTCTCGGCTACTACGGCTCCGAACTCGTCGCGATCGACCGATCGGACGGTCTCGTACGCCGGATCCACCGATACCGGCCCCGCAGCGGCGCCCACGCCCCCGGGCCGACCGTCCGGCTCGACTCCGCGAGCGGGTGGGGGGAGGTCGCACGGAGCCGCCGTACCGGCCGCTTCTTCGTCCACATCCAGAACGGGCCGGGCAGCCTGCTCTGGTCCGAGGTGCTGCCGAGCGGAGAGCTGGACGCCCGCTTCCCGGAGGAGACCCGGATACTCCCCGACGAACGGCACGCGGTGAAAACCAGCCTGCGCGGGTGGCAGTTGTTCGACCTCGACGCCCCCGAGCAGCCCGTCGCCGTCGTCGACGACATCGAGGTCACGCTCGGGACCACCTGTGTGGATCCGGCACGCGGGCTGGTCGCCGGCGTGGACATCCACACCAAGCGGGTCCACGTGTGGACGACGGAGGGCAAACCCGTCGCCTCGTTCGACGGCGTGGGCGAGAACTTCGCCCGGTCGCTCGCCCTGGGCGGCGGGGCGCTGTGGCTGCTCTCCCGGCACAAGCACAGGGAGCGGCACCGGCTGTACCGCCTCGACCTGCCCGTTTGATCCGGCGGGGGGCGTGGCTGATGGGCCGGGGAGGCGAGGGGGTCAGACGCCAAGGTCAGGCCATGTCGTACTCGTCGATATCGAGCACGGCCCCGGTAGCGGTGAGGAAGTCCAGCATGTCGCGGTCCAGATGCCAGCCGAACAGGTTGGGACCTTCCGGTGCCCCCGGCCGGACGGGCCGCTGCTTCTCGTCGGATTCGTTGAAGTAGCGCACGACCTCCAGGACCGCGCCGCCGCGTTCTTGTTCCCCGGCAGCCAGACGACCGGCGAGTTCGGCGATGCGGTCCGTGTGCGGGCGAAGCATGTCCAGAACGCGGGTGATCTGCTCGTCGACACGCAAGCCCGGCTCCCGGCACACGATCTTCCAGCAGTGGCTCACCGGTCTCACCACGGGTTTGGTGAAGCGGCTGCCGCGGACGGACACTTCGTCAGGTTCAACGCCCAGCAGCGCGGTCATCTCCGCCGCGCTGGTGCGTTGGCTGAACAACGCGAAGTAGACGTACTGGCGGAGGGGCATTCGACGAATGCTATCCGCGACGGCGGCGAACCCGGGGCCGGTGGCGTCGTTCTCAGGAGCCGTAGGGGTTCCGGCTGTACGGGTGCTGGCCGCCAGGCTGCGGCTGCTGCTGCTCAGGTGCGGGCTCCTGGGCGAACGGGTTGCCGGTGCCCTGCTGCGGCGCCGGCTGGGGTGCACCGTGCAGCTGGAACTGCTCGGACTGCTCCTTGGTTATCTGGCCCGACGCCCCACAGAACGTGCACTGGGTGAAGTGCTTCGTCGAGACGGGGAACAGCGGGATGAAGAACAGCGTGAACTTCGTGACCCGCTTGAGCAGGCTGTGTGCCGCAGGGTTCCCGCACATGCCACACAGGAGGTTGATCATGGCGAGCTGGGCCGCGGTGGTCCGGGTGCCAAAGATGATCACTGTTCTGTCCGTTCTTTCGGAAACGAATGCCGCCCCGCACGACGGAGAAGGGTGCGGGGAAGCCGGAACGCGTACGTCGACGCCGGAGAGGTGGCTGGTTGCGCGGACATGATGCCTCTCCCGTTCCTGGCATGGTGATCGGCAGGGGAACGACCCTGCCACACGCGTCTGGTGAAGAACCTTGGCGAATTCTGACACGAGAATCTGCCTTGCGGCCGCTGTCACGCTACGCAGAACTCGTTGCCCTCAGGGTCCCGGAGCACGACGGCGTAAGCCCCGGCGTCCGGCTCGTCGGTGGTCCGCAGCACGGTGGCACCGGCGTCGGCCAGCCGTGCCACCTTGGCCGTGACTCGTTGTCTGCGGACCTCTAGCGGCACGTCGTGACCACCACCGACCTTCAGATCGAGGTGCAGCCGGTTCTTTACGACCTTCGGCTCCGGAACCTGCTGGAACCACACCCGCGGTCCCCGCCCCGCGGGATCGACGATCGATTCCGGCGTCTCCCCGGCGCCTGCGGGCAACTCCGCTTCGGGCACGCCCATCTCCACCCAGTGAGCGCGCCAGGTGGCGTGCCCGCCCGGCGGAGGCTCGGGTACGTACCCGAGGGCCTCGGTCCAGGAGGTCACCAGCTTCTGGGGATCGGAGCAGTCGATTGTCAGCTGCAGCGTCATCTTCATGCGCGGAGCGTCCCAGGCAGGTCTGACACGACGCTGCCCGCACCTGCGGCGGGCGGGTGACGGCGGCGGTACTCGCCGCTACGCCGGGCGGCGTTGGGCGGTGGCGGCGAGGGCCGCCGCCATGGCCGCGGCGAGGGGGACGGCGTAGCCGGCGGCGGGGTGCTGGTCCGCCCAGCCGCCCGCCGCCCAGCCGCCGGTGGCGGAGCCGGCGGCGATGCCGGCGAGGAGGGCGGTGACGGCGAGGGTCATGCCCTCGTTGAGGCGGCCGGCGGGGGTGCGGGACTGCACGAGGGACATGCCGGTGATCATCGTCGGTGCGGTGGCCATGCCGGCGAGGAGGAGGGCGAGGGTGAGGAGGGCGAGGCTGCCGGTGGCGGCGGCGAGGAGGGGGAGGAGCATGAGGGCGGCCATGGCGGCGACGCAGCGGAGGAAGTGCTGTTCCGGGCCGGGCTCGGAGGCGTTCGGGGACGCGGCGGCGGGGACGGCCGGGTCGGTGGCTTCCGCCGGAGTCGCCGTGGGTGCCGGAGGTGCGACTTCCACGCGAGGCGTCTCCGCGACCTCCGCGGTCTCGGTGGCCGGCGGTGTCGCGGTGAGCGGGGCTGCCGTGCCCGCGGGTGCCGTGCCGCCCGCTGCCGTCTCCGCGGCCCGCAGGGCCCCCGCGGTCCCCGCGGCGCCCGGGCCCTCCGCGGCACCCGCCGCTTCCGCCGCCTCCGCGGCACCCGCCGCCCCCGCCGGGCGCCGCGTGCCGTAGACCAGGCCCGCCACGCACGACCCCGCGGCCAGCAGCGCCAGGATCCCGCCCGCCGCCGCCGGCCGGCCGAGGCGGTCCGCGTACGCGATCGTGACCACCTCCATCGACCCGAACACCGCCCCCGCGCAGCCGAACGCCGCCAGCAGCGGCGGGAACCCGCGCCGCCGCAGCGGCGACCGCGTCCGTTCGCCCGGCGCGCGCGGCCGGGGCGGGGGCTCGGTGGCGCGCTGCGCGGCGAAGAGGAGGATGCCGCCGGTGAGCAGCAAGGCGCCGGTCACCGTGCCCGCCTCGGGGAAGGCGGCGGTGCAGAGCAGCGCGGCGAGGACGGGGCCGGTCATGAAGCAGAGTTCGTCCGCGGCCTGCTCGAAGGAGTTGGCGGTGTGCAGCGCGGCGGCGCTCTCGGGGCCGGGGCCGCGGAAGGCGTGGGCCCAGCGGGCGCGGGACATGCCGCCCGTGTTGGGGGTGGTGGCGGTGAGGACGTACGCGGCGAAGAGCGTCCACGCGGGCGCGCGCAGATGGACGCAGAGCGCGAGCGTGAGCGAGCCGAGCGCGGCGATCGCCGCCGCGGGGACGGCGACACGGGCCTGGCCGTGCCGGTCGACGAGGCGGGCGGTGAGCGGGCCGACGACGGCGGTGGCGGCGAGCCCGGCGGCGGGGACGGCGCCGGCGAGGGCGTACGAGCCGTAGCGCTCGGCGATCATGATGACGGCGCTGACGGAGAACATGCCCATGGGCAGCCGGGCGACGAGGTTGCCCGCGGTGAAGGCGCGGGCGCCGGGGACGGCGAAGAGCCGGCGGTAGGGGCCGAGGGTGCCGAGGGCGGCGGCGAGCGGGCGCGGGGGAGCCATGCGGCAAAGGTTGGCCGCAGCCGGTCGCGGCGGTCCAACACCTGATCGCTGGCCATTCACGCGCGTACGTTGTGAAATGGCCGGATGTCGAACCTGCCCCGCGATGTCGAGCCGCGGCTGCTGCGCGCCTTCGCGGCCGTGGCCGAGACCCTGCACTTCACCCGTGCCGCCGGCCGGCTGTACGTCGCGCAGCAGGCCCTGAGCCGCGACATCCGCCGGCTCGAACGGGAGCTGGGCGCGGAGCTGTTCGTCCGCACCACGCGCCAGGTGCGGCTGACCCCGGAGGGCGAGCGGCTGCTGCCGTACGCCCGCCGGGTGCTCGCCGCCTACGACGAACTCGCCGGCGCGGCGGACCCGCGGTCCCGGCCCCTGCTCGTCGACGTCGGCGCCCGCTACAGCACCGGGCAGCGGGTCCTGGACGCCGCCCGCGCGGCGGCGCCGGACCTGGAGCTGGTGGCGCGGTTCCACAGCGGGCTGACCGGCGCGGCGGCGGAGATCGCCGCGGGGCGGCTGGACGTGTCGTTCGGCCGGGTGGCGGGGCTGGCACCCGGGACGTGGGAGGGGCTGCGGTACGAACTCGTCCGGCTGGAGCCGATGGCGGTGCTGCTGCCGTCGGCGCACCCGCTGGCGGCCCGGGCGGCGGTGCCGCTGGCGGCGCTGGCGGGCGAGACGCTGTACGCGGCCGACGGCAACGCGGCGACGGCGGAGTGGACGGACCTGGCCCGCGAACTCCTCGCCGGCCACGGCATCCGCCTCGCGGCGCCGTTCCCGGAGATCGACGGCGAGGCGGAGTTCGTACGGCTGGTGCACCGGCACGGCTGGTCGGTGCTGGCGACGACGGAGTTCGCGGACATCCCCGGCATGACCCTGCGCCCCCTGACCGACCCGGTCCCGCTGTCCCCGGTCTCCCTGACCTGGCGCCGCGGCCTGACCCACCCGGGCCTGCACACCCTGCGCACGGCGGCGCGGAAACTGGCCCGGGCCCACGACTGGCAGCACCACCCGGCAGGCGCCTGGCTCCCGAAAGCCGACCGCACCCTGTACTCCTGACCACCGGGCCCGCGCGCCTTGCGCCCCGGCGCCAGGCCGACAGCACACCCGCGAGGGCATCGCAGCCGGTCGAGCGGCCAAGGGCCGGCGCTGCGGCCGGGGAGTGATGCGGCTTGAGCCCGGGCAGCGGGGCCGAGGGCTCGACGATCTGAGTGTGTCGTCGGGGGTCACACCTTCCGGTGTACGTCGGAGAGAGGCTGGATCTCCCCGATGGTGAGGACAGCCGCGATGAGCGGCACTACTGTCCGTGTGGTGACGGATGCGCACGGGATGACAGAAGACGAGACGTGCCGGGCACTGGTCATACCTGCCCTCGCGGATTCCGGGTGGGCCGACGATCAGGTTCGCCCGCAGTTCCGCATCAACGACGGGCGGCTTACAGCCACGCCGAAGCGGCACGTCTATGGCGACCCTCTGGTTGCCGACTATGTGCTGGAGTACGCGCCGGACGTTCCCATCGCTGTCGTCGAGGCCAAGCGCTACCGCGTCGATGTCAACGACGGTGTGGAGCAGGCTCGTCGGTACGCCGGGAAGCTCGGGCTGTCCTTCGCCTACGCGACCAACGGCCGGCAGATCGTGGAGATCGACTACAGCGACACCGCCCCCGCAATCCGGGAGATCGACCGCTTTCCCACTCCCGAGGAACTGTGGACCCGGTACCTGGCCGAGCAGCAGGCGGACTCCCATGTGGGGCGCGAACTCCTGGCCGCTCCCTACGACCACACGCTGCGAAATTCGGACAACACCGCCAAGCGGCCCCGCTACTACCAGCGCGTCGCGGTAGCCCGCACCCTCGCGGCCATCGCCGCAGGGCAGAAGCGGGTCCTTCTCGTGCTGGCCACCGGTACGGGGAAGACCATGGTGGCTCTTCAGACGGTCGCCAAGCTCTACAGGTCTCAGTGGATCTCAGGCCGCAAGCCCAGGGTTCTGTATCTGTCGGACCGCTCGATGCTTGTCGACGACCCCAAGGACAAGTACTTCCTCCCCGTCTTCGGCCAGGACGACGTCCACAAGATCAGCGGCGACCCCGTGCGGGGCAGGAAGATCTACTTCGCCCTTTACCAGGCACTGGAGAAGGGTGATGAGGAGGAACTTTTCCGTCGGTACAAACCCGACTACTTCGACCTTGTCATCGTGGACGAGTGCCATCGGGGCAGCGCACGGGACAACTCGCAGTGGCGTCGCGTGCTGGAGCACTTCTCCCCCGCGACTCAGCTTGGACTGACCGCCACCCCGATCAGCAAGAAGGAGGCCGACACCTTCGACTACTTCGGCGAGCCCGTCTACACCTACTCGCTGGCCGACGGCATCGAGGACGGCTTCCTGGCCCCGTACCGGGTGCGCCGGGTCCGGCTCAACGTGGACATGGAGGGCTACCAGACCGAGCCCGGGCAGCGGGACACGTACGGCAACGAGATCCCGGAGGGTGTCTACGGCCCGAAGGACTTCGAGCGGGTCATGGTCATCCTGGAGCGTACGGAGGCGGCGGCGCAGTACGTCATCGACTACCTGCGCTCCACCGCGGAGGACGGCAAGCACGGCAAGACCATCGTGTTCTGCGAGAACAACGATCATGCCGCCCGCATGCGCACGGCTCTCTTCAACGCGGCTTCGGCGGAGGTGCAGGCGCACAACAACTATGTCGTGCGGATCACCGACGCCGACGGCCCTCACGGCCGCGCGCTGCTGGATGACTTCCGCAAGGACGACTCAGACGAGCCGGTGATCGCCGTAACGTCGAAGCTGCTCAACACCGGCATCGACCTGCCCGCCGTACGCAACATCGTGCTGTTCCGGCGTATCGGCTCGATGCCCGAGTTCAAGCAGACCATCGGCCGGGGCACCCGTCTGTGCCCGGAGATCGGCAAGGGGTCCTTCGACATCATCGACTTCGTCGAGGCCACCCGGCTCTTCAACGACCCCGGGTTCGACGGTCCTCCGCTCCGCGTCGTGCGCGATACCGCCGACGAGCAGGGGCACGTGGTCGGGAGCGCCCCGGAGACCCCGGAGGGCGACGAGATCGACCCGGAGGCGGTGGCAGAGCCCGAGGCCGAGTACGACCAGACGGACGGCGGCAGCTTCGACGCGCATCACGCCGAGGACAGGGTGGACGACCCTGATGAGGTGGACCGCATCCGGTCCCGCGGCAAGCGCTACGTGGTCAACGGAGTCCATGTCTACAAGTGGGGCGAGCGGCGCTACCAACTCGACACGGACGGCCGGACGATGAAGCTGGTGACCGTCCAGCAGTGGGTACACGACCGCGTCCTCGAACTCGACCTGGCCCCGGACATGCTGCGCTCCCGGTGGGCCGCTGCCAGGAGCCGGCGAGAGCTCATGACCATGCTGGAGGCCGCCGATGTCGAGGCAGAGGAACTGCCCGCGGAGTTCGGCAGCCCGGATGTCGACCCTGTCGACCTGCTCCTCAACGTCGCATGGGGACTGCCGCTGGTCAGCCGGGAGGAACGCCTGTACCGGTTCCTGCACGAGCACCGGGACTTCCTGGAGTCCTTCCAGCCTCAAGCCCGGCAGGTGCTGGAGGAGATGCTGCTGAAGTTCGCCGAGTATGGCTCGCCCCAGCTCAAGCCCGAGACTCTCGGGGTGCGCCCCTTCACCGAGATGGGTTCGGTGGTCGAGCTGGCGAACCGCTTCGGTGGCGCGCAGCCTCTTCACGAGGCCATTGATGAGCTGAGCAAACGGCTTTTGGAAGCCTCATAAGTAAAATAAAACTTTAGTTTGATGTTGATGGGTGCCAGAAAACTACAGTCGACTGTTAGGTATTCGCTTCTGGTAGGCTGGGAGGGTGCTCAGGGACCGTACGGACACCAGGGCTGCGCTCTGGCGTGTCGCCGGGGGGCAGCGGGGTTACTTCACCGCAGCTCAGGCGCTTGAGGTGGGGTATTCGTACCAAGCCCAGCGGTATCACGCTCAGCGCGGCAACTGGACGGCCGTCGACCGCGGTATCTACCGCTTTCGCGAGTTCGACGCCCTCCCCGGAGGTGAGGACGACCATCTGGTCCGCTGGTCCCTGTGGAGCAAGAGCCGCGCGGTCGTCTCCCACATCACCGCCCTGTCAGTCCACGACCTGGGGACGGCCAACCCCTCACAGATCCACCTCACGGTCCCTCCCGGCTTTCGACAGAAGGACGATGCCGTGATCCTCCATCGGGCCGAACTCGCCCAGGACGAGATCGAGGAGCGCGACGGCTACCGTGTGACGACACCGGTACGAGCGATCATCGAGTGTGCGGCCGCGCAGATGGACCAGGACGTGGTGGACTCCGCCGTCGCCGAGGCTCTCGTGGGAGGGCTGGCCACCCGGCGAAGTCTCCTGCACGCGGCCCAGCGGCTGGGGCCGCGAGCGGAACTCGGCGTCGAGCGGGCGCTCCAGGAGGCGCGGTGACCGGTCGCTACCGTGACGCCACCGCGCTCAGGCGCGCCCTTGAAGTCCGGCTCAAGCAGCAGGCAGCCGATACCGGTACAGACCTGGCCAGGCGGCGCCGTCTCGTCGTCTTCGATCGAGTCGCGGCACGCCTCTCCGCTGATCCGGCGGGCGGCTGGGTTCTCAAGGGCGGGGCGGTGATGGAGTTCCGTCTGCGTGGCAGAGCGCGCACAACAAAGGACATGGACCTTGCTGCCTGCCCTGACGGCGAACCGGCAGTCGACGGCCCGGCAGTGCGTGATCTTCTCATCGACGTGCTCGGAGTGGACGAGGATAAGGATGGCTTCCTGTTCCAGGTGTCCCCTCCCGTCGAGCTGAAGGCGGACACGGCAGGCCGGGGCGGATGGCGCTTCTCCGTCGAGTCCCGGCTGGCGGGCAGGATCTTCGCGACCGTACGCATCGATGTCGTCGTACGGGGAGAGGAGATCGCCCTGACCGAGAGGCTGGCACTGCCCAACACCCTGGGCTTCGCCGGAACTCCGACCCGACACGTTGAGGCTGTAGACCGCCGCCAGCACTTCGCCGAGAAACTGCATGCCCTCACCCGTGACTACGGTGACCGTCCCAACACCAGGGTCAAGGACCTCGTGGACTTGGTGCTGCTCATCGAGAGTGGCCTGGCCGCGGACACGTCGGTGATCGATGCCGTACGGCATGTGTTCGCCGCACGGGCGACCCATGACGTGCCGGCGATACTCCCCGAACCACCGCCGAACTGGGCCGGTGTTTACCCCGAGCTGGCCACGGGCCTCACACAGGCTCCCCCTCGACTCGACGCCGCGCTCGACCTGGTGCGCGGATTCTGGCGCGAGGCATGCAGTATCGGCGAAGCCGAACCGAAGCAGAAAGAGTGAGATGGCGTCCACCAAGAAGAAGGCGGCTGCGGCCACCACCTCAAGGGCGCGGCTCGCGTCCGTCATCAAGTCGGCCCGCGACACCATGCGTAAGGACGCCGGCCTCAACGGCGACCTCGACCGCCTTCCGCAGCTCTCCTGGCTGCTGTTCCTCAAGGCGTTCGACCAGCGTGTCGAGCGGGTGGGGCCGCTGTTTGACGCCGACTACCGTCCGGCGATCGAGAAGCCGTACCGGTGGGAGGACTGGGCGACGGATCCTGACTTCAGCGGCACCGACCTGAAGACGTTCGTCAACGACAAGCTCATCCCGCATCTCGCCGAACTGGAGGGTGCCGACGGCGACGCCGAGGACCCGAGGAACGTTCTGTCGACCATCTTCAAGGACGTCAACAACCGCATGCAGTCCGGGACCCTCCTCCGGGACCTGGTGAACCTGGTGGACGAGATCCACTTCGACTCCTCGGACGACATCCACACGATGGCGTTCCTCTACGAGTCGATCCTCAAGGAGATGCGAGACGCCGCCGGCGACTCCGGCGAGTTCTACACCCCGCGCCCCGTCAACCGCTTCATGGTGCAGCAGTCCTTCCTCAAACTGGGGGAGTCGATCCTCGACCCCGCCTGCGGTACCGGAGGTTTCCTGGTCCAGGCATACGAGGATCTGGTGCAGCAGGTGGAGACCGACACCCAGCGCAGGCGGCTGCACGCCGACGTCCGCGGCATCGAGAAGAAGTCTCTCCCGTACTTGCTGGCCAGTATGAACCTGCTTCTGCACGGTATCGGGGCGCCGCGGCTGGTCCGGGAGAACGCCCTGCTACAGATGCGGGACGCGACAGCAGCGGATCGCGTGGACGTGGTGCTGACGAACCCGCCGTTCGGGGGTGAGGAAGAGCGGTCGGTGGTGGAGAAGTTCCCGAAGGGCTACCAGACCCAGGAGACGTCGTGGCTCTTCCTGCATGCCATCCTTGACCAGTTGAGGAAGGGTGGTCGCTGCGCGATCGTCCTGCCGAACGGCAGTCTCTTCGCCAGCGGGGAGAACAGCATGGGTGCCCGCATCAAGCAGAAGCTGATGAAGGATTGCAACCTGCACACCATCGTCCGCCTGCCGCAGGGGGTGTTCGCGCCGTACACCCAGATTCCGTCGAACCTGCTGTTCTTTGAGAAGGGGCGGCCGACGGAGGAAGTCTGGTTCTACGAGGTCTCGCTGCCGGACGGCCGCCGTGGGTATACCAAGACGAAGCCGATGCGGTTCGAGGAGTTCGAGCCGTGTGTGGAGTGGTGGGGTGGCGAGAGTCGCGAGGGCCGCGAAGAGGGCGGCAACGCATGGAGAGTGTCGGCGGTCGAGGTCGAGAAGGCTGGGTTCAACCTCGACGTCCCTAATCCGCATGTTGGGGAGGCGATGGGCCTCCGCTCTCCGGCGGAGCTTGTGAACGAACTGGTCAAGACGGAGAACGAGATTCTGGGACTGCTGGAAGAGTTGCGTGAAGAGCTGGGCGGTGCTGCATGAAGTTCACCGAGTACCGCGTTGGCGACATCATGGAGCTGGTTCGAAGGCCGGTCAATGTCCGCGTAGGGGAGACTTACCACGAAATCGGCCTCCGCTCATTCGGTAATGGAGTCTTCCATAAGTCACCCGTGCCTGGTGAAGAACTCGGGGCCAAGAAGGTTTTTCACATTAGACCGGGGGATCTTCTCTTCAGTAACGTATTCGCCTGGGAAGGGGCCGTAGCGCTCGCCTCAGAGCATGAGGCCGGAAAAATCGGTTCGCATAGATTCATGACCTACAAGGTTGACACGAAAAGAGTGGATCCCCGGTACCTTCTGCACTACTTCTACGGTGGCCCCGGCCAGCAGGCGATTCGCGAAGCTTCTCCTGGTTCGGCGGGCCGTAACAGGACGCTGGGAATCAAGAACTTTGAGCGTCAGATCGTCCGGGTGCCGGACCGGGGCGAGCAGCGCCGTATCGCGGATAAGATCGATGCGGTAATGTTGCGAATCACGCAGTTCGCTACCTTGCGTAAGTATTCCCGACAGCTCACCCAGCAGTACATGGAGTCGCTGCTTCGGTCCATCAAAACCATGGCTCCGCTTTCCGTTGCGCTGCGGCAAAGTCGCGATATCGTCGATGTGGAACCCGAATCGCGATATGCGATCACTGGCATTTATAGCTTTGGGCGCGGACTGATTAAGCGTCCCACAATCCTAGGCAGTGATACTTCCTACGTGCGGCTCACACGCCTGCACGCAGGGCAGGTGGTCATGAGCAAACTAAATGCCTGGGAGGGGGCCCTCGCTGTTGTTGGTAATGCGTTCGACGATACCTATGTATCTCCTGAGTACCCCAGCTTTGACATCAACGAGACAGATGTGGATCCCTCCTACATCGAACACTTGCTAGGTTGGCCGGGCCTTTGGTCGTCGCTTACACCACGCGGTTCCATGGTCAGACGTAAGCGGACCACTCCTGCGACCCTTCTGGCTACAGAGGTCCCGCTTCCCAATCTCGCCGAGCAACGGCGCATCGCGCTGCAGCTCACCATGGTTAGGCGGGCAACCGAAGCCGGAGCAGAACAGACTGCACAAGTAGCCGCCTTTCGCCCTGCCCTTCTCCACGCCGCCTTCTCCGGGCAGTTGTAGTCGGCTCCGGAGCCTCTCTCGGCTCAACCCCGCGGTTCGACCCGCCGCCACCCCCGGTCCGTGACCACCACGTGGTCCAGGAACCGGAGCCCGACCGCCTCCGCCCCCGCCGCCAGGCGGACTGTCGCGAGGCGGTCGGGCTCGCTGGGCTCCGGGCGGCCCGTGGGGTGGTTGTGCGCCACGCCGAATGCTGTGCCGCCCGTGGCCAGGACCAGGGCTAGCACATCACGTACCGGCAGCAGGGAGCGGTCGACCGCGCCCTCGGTCAGCACCGCCTTCCGCATCACCGCGCCCGCCGCGTCGCATACGACGACTACGACCCGCTCGTGTCTCAAGCCCTTCAGCAGCGGTGCCGCGATCCTCGCCAGGTCCGCGGATCCGCGGACGCGTTGCCGACTCCCGACCTCCACCGGTGCTGCCCGGCGCCCCAGTTGAAAGGCAGCCGCAATGCGTGCCGCCTTTGCCGGCCCCACCCCCGGTAGCCCCGCCACCAGCTCATGTGCCGGGGTCCGGGAGAGTTCGTACAGTCCGCCCTGTCGCGCAATGAGCTGTCCTGCCAACTCCACCGCACCGCAGCCGCCCGTGCCCGAGCCGATGAGCAGGGCGAGGAGTTCGCGGTCGGAGAGCGCTTCCGCTCCTCGGTTCAGCAGCCGCTCTCGGGGCCGGTCAGTGACCGGCACATCCGCCATCCGCATGTCTGCCCACCCCGCCCATCAGTCCGCAGAATCGCGGTCCATCGGTTCGTCCAGGAGGGCATCGGAGTCCTCTTCCTCCTCCGGCCCCTCGTCATCGGGCAACGACTGCGCTGCACCCCTCGCGGCAGGGCTCACCGCTCCCGCCGCTCCACCGATCAACTGCATCAACCGCCGGTGCAAAGTCTCCGACCTCACGCGCAGAAACGTGTCGTAGTCGTCCCTCAGCGCCGCCTGGTAGGCGTCTTCCTCTACCAGGCAGGTACTCAACCGCTCGCGCAGCGGCCCTTCGCCCTCGATGTCGGCCAGGTCCCGCAGATACTGCGAGGGCGGTCGGTCGCTCACCCAGATGTTGCTGTGGGAGGTCAGCATGACCAGATTGCCGCAGACGTTCGCCCCAGCACTGCTCACTCCGCGCGAGCGTAGAAACGCCCTGGGGAAGAAGTGATGGAACTCCTTGTCGTTCTGCCACGACAAGGCCTTGCCCACGTCGATCCGTTGTCCGGTGAGCAGATCCAGCGGATGCTCGTACGAGAGGAGGAGAGCGAGGAGCTTGCTCGGTGCGTTCCGTTTGGAGAAGGCGCTCCGCCGCCACAAGGCACTCCGCGGGAGCGCCGCTCCTGTCTCGATCTCCGGGGCCTCACCCTCGGCGAAGGCGGTGATCGCCTGGAGGTCGGGACCCATCTGGGCTTCGCTCCAGCCCTTGAAGTACTCACCGCTTGCGGTCAGCCAGAACCAGCGGCGCAACGCGTCGTACTGCGCGGACGAAGGCTTCGGTAGCTGCCGGAACACTTCGACCAGCACCGCGAACTGGTTGTAGTAGGGCAGAGCGTCGGCCTTCGGCGTGCGGATCTGGGTGCTGAGGAAGTCCACTGCCCGCTCGGCTGCTTGCGCCGCCTCGGCGACTGCCTCCCGCAACCGCTCCCTGTCGAGTTCCCTCAGGCGGTTGATGTCTTTGGTGGAGAACCCGAACCCGGCGGCGACCGCGATCGTGCGGAGCATGGTCTTGGTGTCGACCCGGCCGTAGTGCTTCGCGTCGAGGACCTGGAGCAGTGATTCGATCTGCTCCTTGAGGTCGAAGTCGGGGCTCCATGTGCCGGCCCGCGCCACGTCGACGATGTTCATCGTCGTGCCCGTGCTGTTGATCCGTACGAAGACCTCCGCCGACTCCTCCGCCGACATGTGGTCCAAGGTCACCACCGGCACAAGGTAGTGGGCGAACTGCTCGTACAGTTCGGCCGCGCGGTCCCTCAGCTCAGGGGACAACTCGGCGACCTGCCCGAAGAGGGACCCCGCCGAGCTCACCTGCCGCATGGGGATGATGTGCGGTCCGGTCGGGCTCTCCAGGGTGCGCTGGAAGAAGCGCTCCTCTTCCAGGTCGTAGGCGATGTCCCACGGGCCGGTGCCGCCGTGCAGCGCCCCAATGACACTGGCGAGCCTTTGCTGGCCGTCGAGGATGTACTTGACCGGGCGACCAGGACGCGGTGGGTCCACCTCCAAGCCTGCGACGGTCTCCTCGCTGGCGAGTTGCTCGGTGGTGTCCCACAGCAGCAGACTGCCGATCGGGTAGTTGCGCAGCACCGAATCCAGGAGGTGGAGGACCTGGTGCGGCCCCCACACGAACGCCCGCTGGTACTTCGGCAGCACGATCTCGCCGGTCAGCACCCGGTCGGCGAGCCGGGACACCGGCACGATCGTCGGTTCCGGGCTGGCGGACTGGCGCCTGCGGCCTGTTGCACTCACTGAGCGTGCCCCCCGTCTGCCGTGGTCCCTGGAAGAGTGTCCGCTGCGAATCCTAGGGAGCGGCACTGACAGACGTGGTGCTCCCGGCGGGATCGACCGCGGAAGGTTCGGCTCATTCGTGCCCAGCAGAGTTCACACTTGCGGCGGCTGGGTGTCGGCCAAGTTGTGCCGGTCGGCATGTCCTTTCTCTGCCGTCCGCGCGCCGTAGGCGAAGGTTCACCCCATGCGGGGTACGGGGTGGTGGGGGCCGTCGAGCCAGGGGTGGTGTGCGCCGTCCGCGGCGTCGACGGTCAGGCCGAAGCAGTCGGCGGGCGGGCGCTCCTCGCCGGTCCACCAGTCGACAGCGTTCTCGATCTCCGTCCACAGCTCGCGTCCGCCGTCCTGGCAGACCCTGCCCGGCTCGCCTCCCGGCCCCCACGACACCGCGGCCCAGGAGCGGTCGCCCTCGGCCAGGCCGTAGACCCAGGCGGTCGTGCCGCCGTCGGCCCCGCGGGTCAGGGTGTGCGTCGCCTTCGGCACGACCAGCCCGAGCACGAACGCTCCGGCGGTCAGGTCGTCGGGTCTCAGGTCCGTACGCGACTCCCGTACGGCCGCGGGCCAGGGGTCCGGCACGTACTCCGCGTGCCGGGGCCACCGGTCGCGCTGCCCGCGGGCCTTCATGAACTCCACCTCGCGCAGGAAGTCGCCGCTCGCGCTCTTGCCGTCGTCATCGACGATCAGCCTCACCAGGGCGTCCCGGTTGCTGAACGCAGTGCCCCAGGGGGCCAGGATGGTGCCCCCGGGCCGCACCTGCTCGATCCACGCGGCGGGGATGGTCCGTAGCCCGCAGGTGGCGACGAGGCGGTCGTACGGTGCGCCCGGCGGGTCGCCGTCGAGCCCGTCGCGGGCCACGACGGTGGGGCGCAGTCCGGCTTCGTACAGCCTGGTCCGGGCGGCGTCCGCCACGTTCTCGTCGACGTCGACGGTGACGACGTTGCCGGCGCCGAGGCGGTGGGTGAGCAGTCCGGCGTTCCAGCCGGTTCCCGTGCCGATTTCCAGGACCCTCATCCCCGGCTCCACTTCGAGGTCGCGGAGCATCGCCATGACCAGCGAGGGCTGCGACGACGAACTGGTCGGTAAGGTGCCGGGGTCCTTGCCGGTGTGCGCGCCGTCGTCCCACTGGGTGACCAGCGCGCAGTTGCCGTCCGCGTAGTGGCTCCACGTCGTGGGGTCGGTGGTACGCGAGACAGCGCTGCGGGGCGCGCCGGTGACGTGGTCGAACGGCCAGATGAGATCGGGGAGGAAGCGCGCGCGGTCGACCGCCGCCCAGGCCGGTCGCCAGCCGGAGGTCATGTCGCGGGAGTCGATGAGGAGACGGCCCAGCTCCTCCCAGCCGGGCCGCACCTCGCGGTGCTCGTCGGTGGTCACGGTCGCGCCCTCAGCGACAGCGGTGCTGTTACGGAGATCCGCCCGTGGCCCGGTTCGAGGTCGTTCTCGCCGGTGGCGGTCACGCAGTACGCACCGGCCTGGTGAACCGCGAGCCGCAGGATCGCGCTGCCCTCCCGGTCCCGGCTGATCCGGTCCCACGAGTCGACCAGGCACACCGCGCGGGCGGCGGCCTGCCGCATGGCGTACGTCATCGCGTCCCACCGCGGCCGAGGCCAGTTCGCCAGTGCCGCGTCCCCGCGGTCCACCCACTCCCCGGCAACCACCCAGCCCCGCTCGACGGCGTACCGCCGGCATCGCGTTATGCGCTCGTCCAGAGCGGGGGTCGCCAGCGTGGCGTGCCGGTCGTAGAGGAATGCGAGTGTGGGCCGGGTGGTGGTGGCGTTGCCGGGGGTGGGGGTCTCCATGACGCTCGCTCGTCTTCGGTGATCAGGTCGTCACCGACCGTAGCTCCCAGGTGAGCGTGGTCACCATGCCAGAATTGCCCGTACCCGGCCTAGACTGGCAAATCGCCTGGTCAGAGCGGCAGTCGAACGGCGTCGGCGACCTCCCGCATCTCCCGGGTGAGGCTCCGGCGCCGACCGACGACGCGGCCCACGATGTCCCGGGCGTACCGCTGGTGAGCCAGCCACTCCGGCCGCGTCTTCGACAAGTCGCGCATGATGGACATGGCCTTGCCGTGCTCCCGTAGCCGGGCGTGCGCGTCGGCCACGTTGAGGCGGTGTCTGCCCTGGTTGCTGGCGGTGAGCGAGGCCACCGGCAGGCCCTCTGCCAGGGCCAGCACCTTGTCCGGCCGACGGGTGACGGTGGCGTGCTCGACCATGTGCTGGGTGACCGTTGCGGGCCCGAAGGTGCGCAGTTTGTCGACGCCGGCAACGTCTTCCCGGCCGATCGCCACCGCGGCGGAGCGAGCCATCCGCAGCGCGTACGCCGCCTCGCCCGGCCGGTTGTCGCGGACGGCCGCGCCCGAGACGCGCAGAAGCATCCACCCCCACGCGGACAGCTCAGCCGGCGTCGCGCGCGACCACCGGGGCTCGATGTCGTCCGCCCAACGGGTCGCCAGCTCCCGCGACTCGTCGAAGCCGCCCTGCCGGAGGAGGAGCCAGCACCTCGTGTTGACGGTGGCGGTGGCGTCCAGTCGGTCCGTGGCCGTGTCGAGCGCCCGGTCCAGCGCATCCGAGGCCGCCGCGTACTGGTGCGTCTGCGTCAGCAGCCAGCCCGCGAGCTGCAGCGCCCGCACCTTGACCGCGCGCGTCTGCCGGTCGGTGCCGTCGAGGGCGTCGGCGTCTCGCAGCAGCGGCGGCAGCAGTGCCGCGAGGTCGGCCAGGCGGACCGTGCCGAACGGTTCCTCGGTGGCGCGCAGCGCGGCGGCGACACCGGCCGTTGTCGGCTCTTCGGCGAGGTCGTCGGGCGGGGCGTTCAGCGCGCTCCGTACGGCTGCCCACCGGTCGGTGGTCTCCTCGTCCGGAGTCGGCGCGTCACCGCTCAGGAGGCGCGTCGTCGGCACTCGCAGCGCGCGGGCGAGCAGGTGTGCGGTCTCGGCGCGGGTGCCCGTTACCTGTCCTTGCTCCAGCTTGCTGATGAGCGAGAGGGAGACGCCGGACGCTCTGGACAGCTCACGCTGGCTGAGTCCGCGCCGCTTCCGCACCGTCTTCAGCCGGTCGCCGATGTGCTCTTCGGGGTGGTCGGGCATGCTGACTCCCGTTCTGAGGTGACACCAGAACGGTACCCCCGAGCGACCCCGCGGTTACCGTCCGAACAGCCCCGCGACCCAGGCGCCGTCGCGGATCTCTCCGTCCTTCTGCCGTCTCGCCCGCCGGATCAGGTTTTGTTGAGCTTTCGTCAAGAAGCTGCCGCCAGAATGCCGGGGAAGGGTGGGAGCCGTGGACAGAGGTCCGGACACCGGGGTGTATGGGTGAAGGTGAAGACACGGGGCGCCGGCGGAGGCAGCGGGGCCGTAGTGGACGCGGCCGGGGGGCGCGGGGACACCGCAGGACTCGACGGGCTGCTGCATGAGGTGAGACGTCAGGTGTCCCGCGGAGCCGAGCTGGACGAGCGGGAGGTCCTGGACTGGCTGCACGGACACACCGGCGCGGACTTCGCGCTGGTCGCGGAGGACCGGGGGCGCGGTGGAATCGTCCACCGCAGGCTTTCCCCGGGAGCTTCTGCGTTCGCTCGCTCCGCTGCTCGCGCGATTGTCAGGCGGGCAGTTGGCCGCTGCCGTGACGCGGGTCGACGCGTGGAACGTGCGCTGTGAGGTTCTCGGTGTGCACGGGGCGCGCCCGGTGCTGGTGGCTGCCGCCAGGTCGGTGCTGCGTCCGGAGGCGGTCGCGCTGATCTCGCACACCGGGAGCGTCATCACTCTGCTGCGCCGCGCCAGGGACGGCGAGCGGACGTGGCGTGGCTTCCACTACAAGGCGCGCCAGGTGCGGTTCGGCGTGTTCTCGGCGCTGCTGGTCGGAGAGCCGCTGCTGGCCCGCCGCATGACGACCGGCGCCGTTCCGCCGTTGCTGGAGGCCGGCATGCTGCGGGTCCATCTGCTGCATTGCCCGCCCGCGGACCGCGACCGGGTCGTGCGGACCCACCAGGATCCCTCCGGCTACCACGGCTCGGATCTGATGGTGCACTGCCCCGTCTTCAAGGAGCACGTGATCTGTCTCGTCGCCGACGACACCGGTGCCCGGGGCGGACACGGCTCCGGCGACCACACCGGTGGCCTCGGCGAGGCGCTGCGCCGCCTGGTGCGGGACAACGCCGGCTATGCGCTGGGTGTCAGCGGTGCGCATTCGCTCGGCGCGACGGCTGAGGCGTACGGACAGGCCGCCCACGCACTGGCGGCTGCCCGCACCACACCGGGCCGCCTGGCCTCCTACCACGGGCAGACGTCGTTGGCCGGTGTACTGCCCCGTCGGCCCGCTCTCGCCTGGGCTCGTGCCGTCCTGCGCCCGCTCGACTCCTTACCGAAGACCACCGTCGACATCACCCGCCTCCTGACGAGCATGCCCCGGGGGGCCGTCGCCCGCCTGCTCGACCTCAGCCGCAACACCGTCACCGCCCACATCAGACGTGCGGAACAGGCCCTCGGCCTGGATCTCGCCGATGTCCGCTCCCGCGCCGCCGTCCACCTCGCCCTCGCTCTCACCTCCGGCGGCACCACACACGAACCCGACGAGCTCCAACCACCGCCCAGCCTGGACGACTTGCTGCACACCGAACGCGCCGCCGCCTGGGCCCGAACGTTCCTGAAGCCTGTGCGACCCCCGCAGCGCCGCACCCTTCAGGCGTGGATCGACGCCAACACCGACGGCCAGCAGGCGGCCCGCCGCCTCGGCATCAGCCGCAACACCGTCCGCGCCCACCTGCGAACCGCCGAAGCCCATCTCTGCCGCGACCTGCTGACCGCCGGCGCCGGCATCCACGATGTCGTCCACGCTCTCCACGTCCTTAGCGCCCCGGCCAGCTGAGCACCGTGCACAACCAGGAGCCGAAGTTGAGCACCGTGCACATTGCCCCGGGTGTGAAGCGTCTCCTACGGTCCTTGACGACGGCCCATCTGTTGGACGGTGAACGATGGCGGCCGTCCCACGAATGTCGTCTGTCGATCAACCCGACGAATGAACTGTTCGATCCTCACCGATTTCAAGTCACTTCGCGGCGAGCCCTCGACCTCGTATCCGAGATCAGTCGAACGCCCCTCATCAAGGAGAATGTCGTGGCAACCGTCAGGAATTTCTCGCTCCCCGGAATAGCCGCGGCGTCCTGCGCCGCCCTCGCACTGACCCTCTCGATGCCGGGGACCGCCGCGGCAACGCCGACGCCGGATCCGGACGGCGAGCACTGTGTCCTCGTCCTCAGCGAGTCGAGCGAGGAAACGGTGTGCTTCGCTACGGCGCAGGAGTCGACCGTCTACAGATCCGTCAAGCAATTGCGGAACTGGGTGACTCTCTATGACCGGGTCAACTTCAATGACTCGGGCCCTACCACCGCGGTCGTCGCGGACGACTTCGAGGTGTGCACGGGGGGCACCGGAGACACCGACGCGGTGCGGAAATCCCTCTACGGCAAGCAGTTCCTCTCGAGCAATCCCGACGGCGTATCCGAGAACAACGCATACAGCTCGATACAAACGTTCAACGGGTGCGACATCAAACTCGCCGACTGGGTCAACAACAACGCCGACGGCGGTCGCTCCAGCTGGATCGACTCCTGCTCCGACCTGGACGGGAGCGGCGAGGGGGACTGTCCCGCCGATCACAACTGGAACAACCGCGCCAGTTCCTGGCGGCTCAGCTAGAACACGGGAAGCTCGTATCACCTCCACCCTGCCCTCCGGCGGCCCATCCCCCGGAGAACAGGTCGGTGCTGCCGGGAAAGGGGCGACATGACACTCCGGCGCGGATCGCGCAGGCGCCGCTTGTGGGCAACCGGCGTGCTCGCGCTGGCGCTCGGCGCCGGTCTCATCCAGGCGCCGGCTTCGCGGGCGGAGGCGCCCCCGCCCTCGTCGGTCGAGGAGGTGTGGGACCAGCTCCGGCCGGCCGTGCCGGCCGGCGAGCCCGTCTCCGCACCCCCGGCCGCCGACGCGGTGGCCCCCGGCGAGCGGGCCGAGGTGCTGGGTGAGAACTGGAAGTCCTCCGGTGACCGGGCCTGGACCACGTCCGGTGACGCCACGGGCTTCCACGTCCTCGTCGCCGACTCGCGCGACGGCTACGCCTGGCGCACGGCGGCCACACTCTCCGAGCCCGGCTTCGACACCGACACCTGGATCGGCAACGCGTGCGTGACCGGTTCCGGCGACCGGGCCGTGGTGGTGTACGCGCCGCGGACGTTCACCAACGACCCCGTGCTGATGGGGCGTGGCGGGTTCACGGCCGTGGTCGACCTGCAGACGGGCAAGGTACGCAAGCTGCCCGTGAAGAGTTCGCTGTCGTACTACAACCCCGGCTGCGGAACGGGTGACTCGGCCGTGCTGACCCAGTCGGGCGGGGACCGCGACGCCACCCGGCTGACGCTCGTGGACGTGCCGCGTGCGGCCCCGGCCGAGCCGGTGGAGGTGGCGGGACAGGTCACCTCGGCGGTGCTCGTCGAGGGCGAGGTGTACGCCGCTGCCGCGGGCCGCGTCGTACGGGTGGCGGAGTCCGGGCGGATGGACGCCGTCGCCCGTACCGCCGGCGTTCCGTACCGGCTGACTCCGGACGCCGACGGCGGCCTAACCTTCCTGGACCACGGCGGCCGGGAGACGGCGCGCGCGGCGCACCTGACCGCCGGGCAGCTCGCGGACGGCCCGGCCACGCCGCGTACGCTCGCCGAAGGCCCGCTGAACGGCGCCGGCCTGACCCGGACCGCCGCCGGCGAGGTCTGGCTGACCGGCGAGATCAAGCAGGTGGCGGCCGGTCTGCCGGACGGCGTCAGGGTGCGGGTCGGCATCCCGCGGGACGCCGAGGCGTCCACCCGCGGCGCGGCGGTGGTGACCGCCGTGACCGGTGCGGACGGCGGGCAGACCGACGGTGCGGTGGCCGATGCCGCCGCGCCGCGTCCGGTGCGTATCGACATGACCGCGCTCGCCACCGGCAAGGACGTCTCCTTCAACGTCGCCCCCGAGACGGCCGCCTCCGGCGAGGCCGCCGACGCCGCCGACGCCGCGGCGGCCGAAGAGCAGCCCCGCACCATGGCCTCCCGCACCGAGCTGATCGAGAGTGAGCGGACCTGTTCCGTGCCGCGCAACGCCCCCCGCAACCAGGCGATGCAGCCCAAACCGCGGCAGGTGGAGTGGGCGATCGACCAGGCGGTCAAGGGCACGCTGAACAGCCACATCTCGCGTCCGGCCAACTGGAAGAACCTGGACATGCCCGCCTACCAGCCGCAGTCGGCCGACATGTTCCCCAGGCCCACGCTCTCCGGCGGCGGCCAGATCCCCGCGCAGATCGCGCTCGGGGTGGCCATGCAGGAGTCCAACATGTGGCAGGCGTCCCGCTACACCGTCCCCGGTGTCACCGGCAACCCGCTGATCGGCAACTACTACGGCATCGACCTGTACGACGGCGACTCCGCGAACGACTGGGACGTCAACTGGGCGGAGGCCGACTGCGGCTACGGCATCATGCAGATCACCGACCACATGCGGCGCTCCGGGAAGGAGGACGGCACGCCGACGGCCTGGCCGTACCAGAAGCAGCGTGCGGTGGCCCTGGACTACACCGCCAACATCGCCGCCGGCCTGACCATTCTGGCCGAGAAGTGGAACCAGACCCGCAACGCCGGAATGACCCTGAACAACGGCGATCCGGCGAAGCTGGAGAACTGGTTCTTCGCACTGTGGGCCTACAACTCCGGCTTCTATCCGGAGTCCGAGGCCGGGGCGAACGACGGTGCCTGGGGCGTCGGTTGGTTCAACAACCCTGCCAACCCCGAGTGGGACCCGGCCCGTGACAACTTCATGGAGGACGTCTACGGCAACCCGCAGCACTCGGACGCCGCCCACCCGCAGGACTGGCCGTACCCGGAGAAGGTGCTCGGCTTCGCCGCCCAGCCGCCGGAGGCACTGGAGGCGCCCAGCACCACGGTCCCGGCCTTCCGCCCGGCCACTTGGAACGGGACCGAAGGCGACGCGCTGACCCCGGGCTCCGCCAAGTACCACCGGGCCGGCGTCAAGCCGCCGATGACACTGTTCTGCACCAGCGCCAACGACTGCGATCCCGCGGCCGTCACCTCGTCCGCCGGGCCCTGCGAGCGCTCGGACTCCAAGTGCTGGTGGAACGGGGACGCGACCTGGAAGGACGACTGCGCCGACACATGCGGCAACGAGTTCGTACGGTTCGACTCCAGCTATCCCGAGGAGGCCGACGGGACCTCCTACCCGCCCAACTGCGCGCTCGACGACATTCCCGTCAACGCGCTCCTCATCGACAACCTCGGCGAGAACACGCCGTCTATCCGGCCGGGGTGCGAGAAACGGTGGACCAACGCGGGCGAATTCACCGTCGACTTCGGGCCCGGTGAGACCCAGAACGGCACCCAGGTCTGGCCCGCCAAGACGGACTTCCACCAGATCGGCGCGGGCTTCGGCGCCGGGTTCTACTTCGCGCACGGCCGGGCCCCCGACGAAGAGGGCTGGCGCCTGCGAGTCGAGGGCACCTGGGCCTTCGACAGGGGGGTGACCGGACCCGGCCTGGTCGCCGTCCACCTGCCCGACCACGGCGCCCGAACGGAGTACGCCCGGTACGAGATCGAGACGGCGAACGGCACCGAGGAACGGATCATCCAGCAGCACGGCGAGGGCAACCGCTGGGTGCTGCTCGGCGCCTTCCCGTTCGACAACAAGCCCATCGTCCGGCTGGACAACCACGTACCCGGCGGCCAGGGCGACGACAACGTCGCCTTCGACGCAGCCATGGTGATCCCCGTCGCCGGCGAATTCGTGGAGAACCGAGTCGACGCGGCAGCCTATTTCGACGAGAACCAGAACCTGGACGCATATCCGTTCGCCGAGGTCCTGGCCACGCCCTTCGCCGACCGCGGCGAACTGCACAACTGGGCAATGGAGCGCAGCGGCGACGCCATCGACGCCGACGCCTGCTCCGGCGACCCCACCAGCAGTTGCGTGGGCCCGGCCATGAAGCAGGCCATGCAGTCCTGGCGCAACCAGGCCGAGGTAGCCGGCACCGACCCGGTCGACCATCCACCGGGCAACTCCATACCGGCCTGGCTGAACTTCTCCAACCCCCACACCCAGCGGCCGGACAGCGCCGACAAACCCGGCTGGTTCGACCTGGACGACGGATCGTACAAGGTCAAATCCAGCGTGACGGTGTCCTACATCGTGCTCGATACCGGGGAAATCCTCCAGGGCACGGAACGTGCCGAGTTCGACGACCGCACGGGAGACACCCACCTGCCGCAGTTCGTCCGGGACACCTTCGCCGCCGTCGAGGAGGACTACGGAATCGCGGCCCCGAACCTCAACTTCAGCGCGACCGACCTCAATGAGCACACCGGCACGACCACCCCCACCGACACCAACCGCACCGGCGTTATCCCCGGCCGTGCGTACGAGCCCGCCGCCAGCGGACCCACGCCGATCACCGACACGGGACAGCCGGCCTCAGACACCGTGCCGGCTGACTGCGTGGCCGTTCAGTACACCTCCGGCGGATCGATCGGCTACCGGGTGGCGGTGAGCGACGAGGCGCTTCTCCACCAGTCTGTCGGCAACTGGGCTTCCGAGCTGCAGTTCCACCCCAACGTGGCGCCGGAGGTCTGGCTGGTGGCATCCGACATCACCAACTACTTCTTCAAGGACACCATCGGCGCGCTGTTCAGCCACGCGCCACCGATCTGGCAGGAGCTGCACTTCTGGTCCTGCGCCGACGGCAGCGTCCGCAAGCCCGGCGACCACGAACTGCTCCGCTCCAGCTACATGCCCGACCAGTACCTGTACGTCAACGACCGCGCGGCGGGCACGGACGGCCGCCCCTCCAACTCCGCGGCGCCCGTCCGGCGCGGTGACTACTACGCCTTCACCAACCCGCTCGGCGGCGACAGCCCGTACGGCCGGTGCACGAACACCTCCGGGCACGCCAGCAACCCCTGGGACATCGACCTGACCGAAAGCCCCGGCATCAATCCCGAGGGAGGGCACTGCACGACGGCCTCTTACTTCGAGTAGGGAAGCCGGGTCTTCGATCCTGATGGGGTGCGGCGGGCAAGTAGCCCGCGGGGCCCTCGTGATCACGTTTGTCGTCCGGCTAGTCCTCCGTTACGGGTTCCTCCGCGTTGCGCCAGATCGTGAGGTCGAAGGTGGCGTACGTCGCGTCGCCCGACTCGGCCTTGCCGCCGTACGTCGCCACCGCGATATGGCCCGCGTCGCTGAGCACGCAGAACTGCGATCCCTCGCTGATCTGGTCGAGGGTGATCTTCTCGGTGTAGCGGGTCTCCGTACGGCAGGTCTCCAGGGAGCCCTCCTGCGCGTTGTTCAGCAGGACGAACTTGCCGTTGTCGGTGCCGATCCAGGTGTCCTCCCAGAGGGTGTCGACGTAGTAGTACAGGTCATGGCCGCCGTAGAGCACGTCCCCCTCCTGCGGCCGCGGCGGGTCCTCGGCGAGCATGACCCCGTAGTTCTGCGTGATGTCGATGCCCTCGTACGAGACCGGCTTCGGGTCGGGCCGCTGCTTGTCCGCCTCCGCGGCCTCGCCGTCGCCCGAACCGTCGCCGTCACCACCGGTGCCACCACCGGTGGTGCTCCCGGTGCTGGTGCCGGGCGACTTGCTCTCGTCGTCCTTGCCGGAGTCGTCCGGCAGCAGGGCGCCGATGATCCCGAGGACCACGAGGACGCCCACCACCGAGGCGGCGACGATCAGCCCGGTCCGCTTCGGCTTGGGCGGCGGCGGGGCCGCGTACGGACGGTGGGCGGCCGGCGGCGGAGTGCCGTAGCCGGGCGGGGGTATGGGTCGCCCCGGGTGGCCGGGCGGGGGCGGCACCGCGCCGGGGACACCCGGCGTGCTCTGCGTCGGGGCCGCGGCGGCCGGGGGGAACCCTGTCGGCGGCTGCGGGTGCGCCGGGCCCGGGGCCGGCTGGTGCGGCGCGTACTGGGTCGGCGGGTGCTGGGCCGGTGGCTGCGGGGGCGGCGGGTGCTGGGCCGGTGGCTGCTGGGGCGGCGGCTGCGGCGAGAACGCGGTCGGCGTCGGTGTCGGCGCGACGGTCGGCTGCGGCGGCGGGGTCTTCGCCGGCTCGGGCAGCTGCAGCCGCTCGGTGATCGATCCGGCGACCGACCGCGGCAGCCAGTCCTCGCCCTGGCGCAGCGGTTCGGGCGAGATCTCGTGGCACAGCTCGATGACCTCCGTGAGGCTCGGCCGGCCGTCGGGGTCGCGGGTCAGACAGCGGGTCACCAGGGGCAGCAGCTCCGCCGGCACCCGGCTGAGATCGGGGTCCTCGTGCACGATCCGGTAGAGCACGGCGTGCGAGGACCCTTCGCCGTAGGCCGGTGAACCGATCGCCGCGAAGGCCGCGATCTGGCCGAGGGCGAAGATGTCGGTGGCGGGGGTGATCGTGCCGGCCGCCGCCTGTTCCGGCGCCATGAACGACGGGGTGCCCACGCTGACTCCGGTGCCGGTCAGCGCGGTGCTCTCCGCGGCGCGGGCGATACCGAAGTCGATCACGCGGGGGCCGTCGGACGCGAGCAGTACGTTGGCGGGCTTGAGGTCGCGGTGGACGATGCCCGCGCCGTGGATGACGTGCAGGGCCTCGGCGACCCCGACGGACAGCAGCAGCACACTGCCCAGCGGCAGCGCGCCGTGCTGCGCCACGGCGTGCGCGAGCGAGGGGCCCGGCACGTACGCGGTGGCCAGCCAGGGCTGCGGGCCCTCGGTGTCGGAGTCGATGACCGGCGCGGTGTACAGGCCCTGCACCCGCTGCGCGGCCTGGACCTCCCGCTGGAAGCGCCGCCGGAACTCGGGGTCCTCGCTGAACTCGGCCCGGATCACCTTGATCGCGATGGGCCGGCCGCCGGGCGTGTAGGAGAGATACACCTTGCCCATACCGCCCGTGCCGAGCACGGCGGCGAGCCGGTAGCCACCGACCACGGTCGGGTCGCTCTGCTCAAGCGGCTTGAAAAGGCCGGCCGAAGGTGCACTCGCCATGATGATCGTCCCCCTGTCCACGGCGGTTCAGATCCCGCCGTCCCCGAAGTCAAGCGGGAGCGTATCGACTTTTCTTCGATGTCCTCGCCACGGAGGGCAACAACCCTGCAACAACAGGTTTTACGCGGGAGGTTGACGGACGGCAGTCGGGGCGGCTCCGGCCTCTTTCCGGACACGGCTCGCGGCGCCGGCCCAGCCGATACGGTGCGCACATGGCGGAGTTCGCGAGGCAGTTGCCCGCCTTGATCGGCGTGGTGATCGGGGCCCTCGGTTCGTACGTGGCGGTCGTGCACGGCGAGCGGGTGCGGTTCCGGCGTGAGCGCGTCGTCAGGTGGGAGGACCGGCGCCTTGCCGCCTACCGGGCTTACGCGCTCGCGGTGAAGTCGACCGTCAGCCTGCTGTTCAGAGTCGGTGCCCACTTCGGCAACGACGGCAACCCCCACCCGCTGCCGCCGCGGGAAGCCGGTCCTCGGCTGGGCGATGCCTCGCAGGCCCGCGACCTGGCGTGGGAGGAGATGCTGTTGCTCGGCTCGCCGGAGGTGGTGGAGGCGGGCCGGGCGTGGGCGGAGACGGCCGCGGCGATGGAGCGGTTCGTACGGGACGAGACCCGCGAACCGGGTGCGTGGTCGGCTCTGGTCGGGGACCAGCGGGCGGCACGCGAGGCGTACTACGCGGCGGCTCGCCGGGATGTGGCGCTCGGGCCCGGGCACTCGGGCCGGTGGTCGCCGGGAGACAGGCCGTGAGCCGGTAGCCGGGCCTCCAACCAACCCGGGGCGGCTCACGGAGATCCTGCACGGCAACGCCCTGCACGGCCCCCTGCGCTCCTCGCGGCAGCCCTCGCGGCGGCCACCGGATGACCGCGGCGAAGTACCACACCCTCGCCGCCACCTCCCCTGTTACATCCATGTGAAGTCCGGCAAAACACCTGGCCCAGCCCTCGCACACCCCCCGCCCACCGCCCTCCGCCCACCCCTGACACCGCTTCCCTCACCTGTCAACCCCTCCTCCCGTGAGGGCAAGGTTGCGCGTGCGTCACCTGTCGGCACAGGGTGGAAACCCGCCGTCCCTACGGTCACCCTGAACCAGATCCGCCGCCCGCCCGCGGGCGGCGGCCCGCTGACGAAGGGCAGGGACGGCTGCGATGACCGGCTCCGGGCAGACCGCGCGCAGGGGGAAGCGCTGGATCGAGGAGTGGGATCCCGAGGACGAGGCGTTCTGGGCGGAGAAGGGTGAGAAGACCGCCAACCGCAACCTCCTCTACTCCGTCTTCTCCGAACACATCGGCTTCTCCATCTGGACTCTCTTCTCCGTCCTCGTCCTCTTCATGGGCGACGAGTACGGCATCGACCCCGCCGGGAAGTTCTTCCTGGTCTCCGTCGCCACCCTCGTCGGCGCCTGCGTGCGCGTGCCGTACACCTTCGCCGTCGCCCGCTTCGGCGGGCGCAACTGGACGGTGTTCAGCGCGCTGATGCTCCTGCTGCCCACGACCGCCGCGTTCGCCGTGATGGAGCCGGGGACGTCGTATGGCACTTTCTTGCTTGTCGCCGCGCTCGCCGGTGTCGGCGGCGGCAACTTCGCCTCGTCGATGACGAACATCAACGCCTTCTTCCCGCTGCACCGCAAGGGCTGGGCCCTCGGCCTCAACGCCGGCGGCGGCAACATCGGCGTGCCCGTCATCCAGCTCGTCGCGCTGCTCGTCATCGCCATCGCCGGCGACGGCCGGCCGCGGGTGCTGCTGGCGTTGTACATGCCGCTGATCGTCGTCGCCGCCACGCTCGCGTGGCTGCGGATGGACAACCTGGCGCCGGTACGGAACGACACCGGGGCGGCGAAGGAGTCCGTCCGGGACGCGCACACGTGGATCATGTCCTTCCTGTACATCGGCACCTTCGGCTCGTTCATCGGCTACAGCTTCGCCTTCGGTCTTGTGCTGCAGACCCAGTTCGACCGCACCCCGCTGCAGGCCGCGGCCGTGACGTTCATCGGGCCGCTGCTCGGCTCGGTGATCCGGCCGGTCGGCGGGTGGCTGGCCGACCGGTACGGCGGGGCGCGCATCACGCTGTGGAACTTCGCCGCGATGGCCGTGGCGACGGCCGTCGTCGTCTTCGCCTCCGTACGCGAGTCGCTGCCCGTCTACCTCGTCGGCTTCGTCGCCCTGTTCCTCTTCTCCGGGCTCGGCAACGGCTCCACGTACAAGATGATCCCCGGCATCTACCAGGCCAAGGCCCTGGCCATGGGGCTGCGGGGCGAGCAGGCGAACACCTACGCGCGCCGGCTGTCCGGCGCCGCGATCGGGCTCATCGGCGCGGTCGGCGCCCTCGGCGGCCTCGGCATCAACCTCGCGTTCCGGCAGTCCTTCCTCGCCAACGGCAACGGCACGGCCGCCTGCGTGGCCTTCCTCGTCTTCTACGCTGTGTGTTTCGTGGTGACGTGGGCCGTGTACCTGCGCGGCCCGCGCACGTCCGCACCGACCGCCGACGGCGCGGACGGCCCCGAGCCGCGGCAGCCCGCGTACGTGGGAGTGTGAGCGGAGCACCACAGACGACACAGGCGGCACAGACAGCGCAGAACGGCACAGACGGCACCGACCGGGGAGCAGCGAGACATGACCGTACCCGCCGAGGTCAAACCCCTGGAGGGCTTCTCTGTCGGAGTCACGGCCGCCCGCCGCGCGGACGAGCTGAGCACCCTGCTGGAGCGGCGCGGCGCGGTCGTGCACCGCGCGCCCGCGCTGCGGATCGTGCCCCTGCACGACGACGACGAGCTGCTGAACACCACCAAGCAGCTCATCGGCGACCCGCCGGACGTCGTCGTCGCCACCACCGCCATCGGCTTCCGCGGCTGGGTCGAGGCCGCCGACGGGTGGGGCCTCGGCGACGCACTGCTCCGCCGGCTGTCGGGGGTGGAGCTGCTCGCGCGCGGGCCGAAGGTGCGGGGCGCGATCCGGGCGGCGGGGCTGACCGAGGCGTGGTCGCCGGCCTCGGAGTCGATGGCGGAGGTGCTGGACCGGATGCTCGCCGAGGGCGCCGAGGGGCGGCGGGTGGCGCTGCAGCAGCACGGCGAGCCGCTGCCGGGGTTCGTGGAGTCGCTACGGGCCGCGGGGGCGGTCGTCGTCGTGGTGCCGGTGTACCGGTGGATGCCGCCGGAGGACCCGGCGCCGCTGGACCGGATGCTGGACGCGGTCCTCAGCCGCGGGGTGGACGCGGTGACGTTCACCAGCGCCCCGGCCGCCGCGAGCTTCCTGGACCGGGCGGCGGCGCGGCACCGCCTCGACGAGGTCCTGGACGCCCTGCGCCACACCGTGCTGCCCGCCTGCGTCGGGCCGCTCACGGCACTGCCGCTGGAGCGCCACGACGTGCCGACGTTCCAGCCGGAGCGCTACCGCCTCGGGCCGCTCGTCCAGCTCGTCGCCCTCGAACTCCCCGGCCGTGTACGGCCGCTGCCGGTCGCCGGCCACCGCATGGAGATCCGCGGCCACGCCGTCGTCATCGACGGCGGGCTGCGCCCCGTACCGCCGGCCGGCATGGCGCTGCTGCGCGCCCTCGCCCACCGCCCCGGCTGGGTCGTCTCCCGCGCCGACCTGCTGCGCGCGCTGCCGGGCGCGGGCAGCGACGAGCACGCGGTGGAGACGGCGATGACGCGGCTGCGCACGGCGCTGGGCGCGCCGAAGCTCATCCAGACCGTCGTCAAGCGCGGCTACCGGCTGTCCCTGGACCCCTCCGCGGCCACCAAGTACGCCGCGATGTAAGGGGCCGGTGGTTCGAGGGGCAGCCCCTCGGTGTTTCCGGGGCGGTACGTTTGAACGCTCCGGCGGCGGTCTCCGTATACCTCGACCCGGAGGTGAGGGATGCGGGACGATGCCGTGATGGCAGCGCAGCGCTCGGAGCCGACTCCCGACGAGGAGTTGATGCGGGTCCTCTACCGCGAGCACGCGGGCCCGCTCTTCGGCTTCGTGCTGCGCCTGGTCGCCGGTGACCGGCACCGGGCGGAGGACGTCGTACAGGAGACCCTGCTGCGCGCCTGGCGGCACGCCGACGAACTGGCGGCGGCCGACGGTTCCGTACGGCCGTGGCTGGTCACCGTGGCCCGCCGCATAGTGATCGACGGGCACCGCAGCCGGCAGGCGCGCCCGCGTGAGACCGACCCCGCGCCGCTGGAGAGCGTCCCGGCAGCCGACGACACCGACCGGGTGCTGCGGCTGATGACCCTCTCCGACGCGCTCGCCGACCTGACCCCCGCCCACCGCGCCGCGCTGGTGGAGACGTACTTCAAGGGCCGGACGGCGAACGAGGCGGCCGAGGTGCTGGGCGTCCCGGCGGGGACCGTGCGCTCACGGGTGTACTACGCGCTGCGCTCGCTGCGGTTGTCCCTGGAGGAACGGGGTGTGGTGCCGTGACCGGACAACGGCATCCGGACGTCGGCGCGTACGCGATCGGCGCGCTGGAGCAGGACGAGGCAGAGCGGTTCGAGGAGCATCTGGCCGGGTGCGCGCGGTGCGCCGACGCGCTGGCGGAGCTGGTGCCGGTCGCGGACCTGCTGGCGGACGTGCCGCCGCCGGAGGAGCCGCCGCCGGGTGCGCTGGACCGGCTGCTGGCGGAGCTGTCGGCGGTACGGGCGCGGCAGCGGCTGGTGCGCCGGCGGCTGGTCGTCGCGGTGGCGGCGGCGGCCGTGGTGGCCGTCGCGGCGCCGGTGGTGACGGCCGTGGTCATGGCCGGGGACGAGGCGGCGCCGGGGCAGCGGAGCGAGGACGTCGCGGGGCCGGGGCATGGGCCGGGGCAGGAGGTCAGGGCAGTAGACCCGGAGACGGGCGTGGCGGCCCGGATCAGCATGCGGCCGGTGACCTGGGGGACGAGCGTGGACCTGGACCTGCGCGGGGTGACCGGGCCGCTCCGCTGCGACCTGCGGGCGGTCGGCAAGGACGGGACGCGCGAGACGGTGACCAGCTGGGGGGTGCCCGCGGACGGCTACGGCGTGGGGGCCGGCGGGAACGCCGGGGCCTACGGCCAGGGCGGCGGGGGCGGCCTGCGGACCTCCGGGGGGACGAGCATGTCGCCGGACGACATCGACCACTTCGACGTGGTCACGTCGGAGGGGGACCGGCTGGTGAGGGTCCCGGCGGAGGCCGGCTGACCCCGGCGGGGCGGGGGGCACCCCCCGCACCCGTACCGACCTGGGCGAGGCCCGAGCCGACCTTCGCCCACACGCCCACACGCCCACCCGCCCGGCCTCCAACCGCACCCGGCCACCGGGCCGGTGCCGTCGCGCGCCCGCCGGCTCCGGACAGCCTCCCCGCCTGCCGCCCGTCACCCCACCCCACCCCTGCCGACCTGGGCCGACATCCGCCCACCCGGCCGCGAGAGGGTAAGATGAACGGCTGCCTTGTCCGCACGAAGGGGGCCGCGGGTGACCGCGCACATCACCGCCCCGGACTCCGTCCGGGATCGCGAGATCCAGGCCGAGCAGGACCATCTGGACCGCGTGTACGACCGCCTGGAGGAGAAGATCCACGAGGCGGAGTTCCTCATGAGCGACGCCGCCAAGCGCGGCCAGGTCGGCACCCCCGGCGCGCTCGCCGAGCGTGACGCGCAGGTCTTCCGCGCCGGCGTCCACCTCAACCGGCTGAACAGCGAGTTCGAGGACTTCCTCTTCGGCCGCATCGATCTGCTCCCCGGCAAGGACGGCGTCCGCGGCCCCGACGGCGCGTACACCTCCGTCGAACCCGCCGACGACGCCGTGGACGCCCCTGACGCCGCCGGCGGCGGCGAGCAGCGCGCCCGGATCGCCGAGACCCTGCACATCGGCCGCCTCGGCGTCCTCGACGCCGACTACGCCCCGCTGGTCATCGACTGGCGTGCCCCCGCCGCCGCGCCGTTCTACCGCGCCACCCCCGTCGCCCCCGGCCGGGTCGTGCGCCGGCGCGTGATCCGCTCCCAGGGCCGCCGGGTGCTCGGCGTCGAGGACGACCTGCTGCGCCCGGAGCTGTCGGTGACCCTCGCCGGCGACGCGCTGCCGGTCGTCGGCGACGGCGCGCTGATGGCGGCGCTGGGCCGGGCCCGTACGCACGCGATGCGCGACATCGTCTCCTCCATCCAGGCCGAGCAGGACACCGTCATCCGGGCCCCCGCCGCCTCCGTCACGGAGGTCGAGGGCGGCCCCGGCACCGGCAAGACGGCGGTGGCCCTGCACCGCGCCGCGTACCTGCTGTACCAGGACCGGCGGCGGTACGCGGGCGGGATCCTCGTCGTCAGCCCGACGCCGCTGCTCGTGGCGTACACCGAGGGCGTGCTGCCGTCGCTGGGCGAGGAGGGGCAGGTCGCGATCCGGGCGGTGGGGTCGCTGGTCGAGGGGATCGACGACGGGGCAGTGGCGCTGTACGACGAGCCGAAGACGGCCCGGGTCAAGGGCTCGGCGCGCATGGTGCGGGTGCTGCGCCGGGCGGCCCGCGGGGCGCTGACGGTGGGCGACGTGCCGCAGCGGCTGCGGGTGGTCGCGTTCGGCGCCCGGGTGGAGCTGGACGCGCGGGAGTTGCGGCACGTACGGCAGGCGGTGCTCGGCGGCACGGCACCGGTGAACCTGCTGCGGGCGCGGGCCCGCCGCTTCCTGCTCGACGCGCTGTGGCAGAAGTCCGGCGCCCGGCCGCGCTACGACGACCCGGAGCTGGCCGCGGAGGCGCGCGCGGCGTTCGACGAGGACATCGCCACCGAGGACGACTTCACCGCCTTCCTCGACGCCTGGTGGCCGGAGTTGACGCCGCGCGGGGTGCTCGCGGCGCTCGCCGACGAGCGGCGGCTGGCGGGCTTCGCGCGGCGCGTGCTGACCCCCGCGGAGATCCGCGGCCTGGCCCGCTCGCTGGCCCGGGACGGGCTGACCGTGCACGACGTGGCGCTGCTGGACGAGCTGCAGGTGCTGCTCGGGGCGCCCGCGAAGCCGGCCCGGCAGCGGGAGCTGGACCCGCTGGACCAGCTGACGGGCCTGGCGGAGCTGACGACGTACGCGGAGCGCACCGCGCCCGCCGCGCGCCCGCGGGACGCGGAGCGGCAGGAGTACGCGCACGTCATCGTCGACGAGGCGCAGGACCTCACGCCGATGCAGTGGCGGATGGTGGGCCGCCGCGGGCGGCACGCGACGTGGACGGTCGTCGGCGACCCGGCGCAGAGTTCGTGGCCGGACCCGGAGGAGGCCGCCGCGGCCCGTACGGAGGCGCTGGGCACCCGCCCGCGGCGCCGCTTCACCCTCACCGTCAACTACCGCAACCCGGCGGAGATCGCCGAGGTCGCGTCCCGGGTCCTGGCGCTGGCCATGCCCAGCACCGAGCCGCCGGCGGCGGTGCGGTCGACGGGCGTGGTCCCGGCGTTCGCGGTCGCGGGGGCGGATCCGTACGACACGGTGCGGGCGGAGGTCGGGCGGCTGCTGGCGGACGTGGACGGCACGGTGGGCGTGGTGGTGCCGATGGGCCGCCGCGACGAGGCCCGCCGGCGGCTGGCGGAGCTGGGGGAGCGCGTGGTGGTGCTGGGCAGCCTGGAGGCCAAGGGGCTGGAGTACGACGCGACGGTGGTGCTCTCGCCGGCGGAGATGGCGGACGAGTCCCCGGCGGGCCTGCGGGTGCTGTACGTGGCCCTGACCCGCGCGACGCAGCGGCTGACGGTCGTCGCCACCACCCCGGACCTCCCGGACGCCGACGGCGTACCGGACCTGCTGCGGCCGTAGCGCGCGGCCCCGGGGGCCGCCGTTACGGGAATGGCCTTACGGGGACGGTTTGTTAGCCTGGCAGTGGCACCGGCCCGATCCATGCCCCCGGGCCCAACCATCGGCGCTTCGAGCGCCCACTTGCCGCGAGGCGAGCTGGCGGGTCGGTGCCACCAGCTTCGGCACGGCCGGGAGCGGCGGGAACGCCGCACCCGGCCCGTCGTCTTCCTTCGCCCAAGCCTGCATTGCCGCCGGTCACGTCCTGTGGAAAAGTGATTTCGCGCTCCGGACCGGTTACCGGATACCGCACAGTAGGTGCGACGATCGATCCGGTTCACCACCCAGCACACGCGAGGGAACACACGGTCATGGCAACGGCGCCAAGCGTCTCCTACTCGAACACGGTCCGGCTGGAGGTCCCCGCCGGCGGCAACGCCGTCAGCCAGCTCACCTCCGCCGTGGAGTCCTCCGGCGGCAGCGTCACCGGCCTCGACGTCACCGCCTCCGGCCACGAGCGGCTGCGCATCGACGTCACCATCGCCGCCGCCTCCACCGACCACGCGCGCTCCATCGTCGAGAGGCTCCGCGGCATCGAGGGCGTCACCGTCGGCAAGGTCTCCGACCGTACGTTCCTCATGCACCTCGGCGGCAAGATTGAGATGCAGTCCAAGCACCCGATCCGCAACCGCGACGACCTGTCGATGATCTACACCCCCGGCGTCGCCCGCGTCTGCCTGCAGATCGCCGAGAACCCCGAGGACGCCCGCCGGCTGACCATCAAGCGCAACAGCGTCGCCGTGGTCACCGACGGCTCCGCCGTTTTGGGCCTGGGCAACATCGGCCCCAAGGCCGCGCTGCCGGTGATGGAGGGCAAGGCGGCCCTGTTCAAGCGCTTCGCCGGCATCGACGCCTGGCCGCTGTGCCTGGACACCCAGGACACCGACGCCATCGTGGAGATCGTCAAAGCCATCGCCCCCGGCTTCGCCGGCATCAACCTGGAGGACATCTCCGCGCCCCGCTGCTTCGAGATCGAGGCGCGGCTGCGCGAGGCGCTGGACATCCCGGTCTTCCACGACGACCAGCACGGCACCGCCATCGTCGTGCTCGCCGCGCTGACCAACGCGCTGCGGGTGGTCGGCAAGGAGCTGGGCGAGGTGCGCGTGGTGATGTCCGGCGCGGGCGCGGCCGGCACCGCGATCCTCAAGCTGCTGACCGACGCCGGCGTCAAGCACGCCGTCGTCGCCGACATCAACGGCGTGGTCCACTCCGACCGCGCCGACCTCGTCGACGCGGCGCCCGGCAGCGCGCTGCGCTGGATCGCCGAGAACACCAACCGCGACGGCCTCACCGGCACGCTGAAGGACGCGGTACACGGCGCGGACGTGTTCATCGGCGTCTCCGCCCCCGACGTCATCGACGGCGCCGACGTCGCCGCCATGGCGTCCGACGCGATCGTCTTCGCGCTGGCCAACCCCGACCCCGAGGTGGACCCGGCCGCCGCCCGCGAGCACGCCGCCGTCGTCGCCACCGGGCGCAGCGACTTCCCGAACCAGATCAACAACGTGCTCGTCTTCCCGGGCGTCTTCCGCGGCCTGCTCGACGCGCACTCGCAGACCGTCAATTCGGAGATGATGATCGCCGCGGCCCGCGCCATCGCCGACGTCGTGCACGAAGACGAGCTCAACCCGAACTACATCATCCCCAGCGTCTTCAACGACCGGGTCGCCCCCACCGTCGCCGACGCCGTCCGCGACGCCGCGCAGACCGCCGGTGTGACGGAGCCGCCCACCAGCGGTGCGTAACCGCCCCTTCACCCCGCGTGGGAACGGGCCGGGCCCCGGCGCGTCGGCTGGCTTTCGGGCCGTGCGTACGTCATAAGTGTGCGGATGGACGGGCTGCGGTGTACGACGCGCCAGGGCGCCGGATTGGCGTTTCCGCCGCAGGTGAGGGCAGGATGCGTAGTCGGGCGCGAGACGCTGTCAACGGGACCCGGTTACGGGGACTGTCAGCGGGTCCTGGCAGCATCGGCATTGATCTCACGCCTCAATGGCAAGAAAACACGGGAGACAGATATGAACCGCAGTGAGCTGGTGGCCGCGATCGCAGAGCGCGCCGAGGTGACCCGCAAGGACGCCGACGCCGTGGTGGCCGCCCTCGCCGAGGTCGCCGGGGAGGTCGTCAGCAAGGGCGACGAGAGGATCACTATCCCCGGCTTCCTGACCTTCGAGCGCACGCACCGCAAGGCGCGCTCCGCCCGGAACCCGCAGACCGGCGAGCCGATCCAGATTCCCGCTGGCTACAGCGTGAAGGTCACGGCCGGCTCGAAGCTGAAGGAAGCGGCGAAGGGCAAGTAAGCCCGCAGACCGAGGAAGGGCGGCCGGACCCAGCGGGGGCGGCCGCCCTTCGCCCTTCTCTGCTCTCTGTGCCTGTGCCTGTGCCTGTGTGACGAACGTCTCTGCCTGCCCGACGCCCGTTCCGGCCTTACGTCACCCGGCCGCCACGGCGGCGCCGGCGGGGACGTTCGGCAGCTCGGCGCGGGCACCGAGGTCCGCGAGCTTCTGCAGGAAGTTCTCGTAGCCGCGGTTGATCAGGTCGATGCCGTGCACCCGCGAGGTGCCCTGCGCCGCCAGCGCCGCGATGAGGTACGAGAAGCCGCCGCGCAGGTCCGGGATGACCAGGTCGGCGCCCTCCAGTTTCGTCGGCCCGGAGACGACCGCGGAGTGCAGGAAGTTGCGCTGCCCGAAGCGGCAGGGCGTGCCGCCCAGGCACTCGCGGTAGAGCTGGATGTGCGCGCCCATCTGGTTGAGCGCGGAGGTGAAGCCGAGGCGCGACTCGTACACCGTCTCGTGCACGATCGACAGCCCCGACGCCTGCGTGAGGGCGACGACCAGCGGCTGCTGCCAGTCGGTCTGGAAGCCGGGGTGGACGTCGGTCTCCAGCGCGATGGCGTTCAGCGGGCCGCCGGGGTGCCAGAAGCGGATGCCGTCGTCGCCGATCTCGAAGGCGCCGCCGACCTTCCGGAAGGTGTTGAGGAACGTCATCATCGAGCGCTGCAGCGCGCCGCGTACGAAGACGTCGCCCTCGGTGGCCAGCGCCGCGGACGCCCAGGAGGCGGCCTCCAGGCGGTCCGGCAGGGCGCGGTGGGTGTAGCCGCCGAGCTTGTCGACGCCGGTGATGCGGATGGCCCGGTCGGTGTCCATCGCGATGATCGCGCCCATCTTCTGCAGCACGCAGATGAGGTCCTCGATCTCCGGCTCCACGGCCGCGTTGGACAGCTCGGTGACGCCCTCGGCCAGCACGGCCGTCAGCAGCACCTGCTCGGTGGCGCCGACCGACGGGTACGGCAGCCGGATCTTCGTACCGCGCAGCCGCTGCGGCGCCTCCAGGTACTGCCCGTCCGCGCGCTTGTCGATCCGGGCGCCGAACTGCCGCAGCACGTCGAAGTGGAAGTCGATGGGCCGGCCGCCGATGTCGCAGCCGCCGAGGCCGGGGATGAAGGCGTGGCCGAGGCGGTGCAGCAGCGGGCCGCAGAAGAGGATCGGGATACGGGACGAGCCGGCGTGCGCGTCGATGTCCGCGACGTGCGCGCTCTCGACGTGCGTCGGGTCGAGCACCAGCTCGCCCGGCTCCTCGCCGGGGCCGACCGTCACGCCGTGCAGCTGCAGCAGGCCGCGTACCACCCGCACGTCGCGGATGTCCGGGACGTTGCGCAGCCGGCTGGGGGAGCTGCCGAGCAGCGCGGCCACCATCGCCTTGGGCACGAGGTTCTTGGCCCCGCGGACGTGGATCTCGCCACGGAGGGGCGTACCGCCGTCGACGAGAAGGACATCGGCGCTGTCAGGAGCTGTCATGAGGCTCGCGATCCTGGAGACGGGCTGGGACAGACAGAAATGCTAATGCCCCGCGGGCACCCCTCACCCGCGCCGGGGGCGGGTAGCGGCGGCCCCAAGGGCCCGGGGGCCTCGGGGCGGAGCCCCCGAGGTTGGTGCGCGGACGCGCGAGGGGCCCGGGGGGCGGAGCCCCTGAGGTTGGTGCGCGGACGCGCGCCAAGGGGGGGCCTGGGGGCGGAGCCCCCGGTTTCGGGAAGGGGCGGGATCGGGGACAGACCCCCGCCCCGGGGCCCCGCGCTTGCGCACCCCGCCGCACCGCCCGGGGGCCCCGGGGGGCGGAGCCCCTGAGGTTGGTGCGCGGACGCGCGCGAGGGGGGGCCTGGGGGCGGAGCCCCCGGTTTCGGGAAGGGGCGGGATCGGGGACAGACCCCCGCCCCGGGGCCCCGCGCTTGCGCACCCCGCCGCACCGCCTGGGGGCCCGGGGGCGCGCCCAGCCCCCGACGCACGCGCCCGCACGCCCCGCCGGCGCCGCGTACGGACCCCGTGGGCCTGGAGAGGCGCCCGGGGCCGCCGCGCGCGGCGTGCGGCGGCGCGCGGTGCGCGCATTGCCGTATTCCTCGGCCGTCCGCTCCCCACGCGCCCGTAACTGCGGGATCATGTCCGCATGACGGAGGTGTCATCCCTGACGGGCCGGCTGCTCGTCGCGACGCCGGCGCTCACCGATCCGAACTTCACCCGGACCGTGGTGCTCCTGCTCGATCACGACGAGGAGGGGTCGCTCGGCGTTGTGCTCAACCGCCCGACGCCCGTCGGCGTCGGCGATGTGCTGCGGGACTGGGCCGACCTCGCCGGCGACCCCGGCGTGGTCTTCCAGGGCGGCCCGGTCTCCCTCGACTCGGCGCTCGGCCTCGCGGTGGTGCCCGGCGAGCAGGGCGACGGGCTCGGCGGCGGGCAGGGCGGCGGGGAGGGGCCGCTCGGCTGGCGCCGGGTGCACGGCGCCATCGGGCTGGTCGACCTGGACGCGCCGCCGGAGCTGTTGGCGGCGGAGCTGGGCACGCTGCGGATCTTCGCGGGGTACGCGGGGTGGGGCCCCGGGCAGTTGGAGGAGGAGCTGGACGACGGCGCGTGGTACGTCGTGGAGTCCGAGCCCGGCGACGTGTCCTCGCCTGCGCCGGAGGGGCTGTGGCGCGCGGTGTTGCGGCGGCAGCGCAGCGAGCTTGCCATGGTCGCGACATATCCGGACGACCCGAGCCTCAACTAATCCGCGGTGCCGTCGGTACCCTTGGCCAACATGAGCACTCCTCTCCCCGAGCCCGATCGCGGAACCGGCACCGGCACCCTCGTCGAACCGACGCCGGAGGTGTCGCATGGCGACGGCGACCACGAGCGCTTCGCCCACTACGTCCAGAAGGACAAGATCATGGCCAGCGCGCTCGACGGCACGCCCGTCGTGGCGCTCTGCGGCAAGGTGTGGGTCCCGGGTCGCGATCCGAAGAAGTACCCCGTCTGCCCCATGTGCAAGGAGATCTACGAGTCCATGGGCGCCGGTGGCGGCAGGGACAGCGGTAAGGGCAACGGTAAGGACAGCGGCAAGAAGAAGTAGCCGCACCCCGGCCGCGGCCAACGGGCCGCGGCCCCCGGTGCCGGGCCACGGCCACGGGCCACGGCCGGAATGGTCTAGTCCAAATCGCTTTCCTGGGGCAGGATGAATTCATGGACCTCATCCCCGCGCCCCGCAGCGCCGCCCGCTCCAGCGACACCGCGACCTTCGCCCTGGGCCAGGGCACCGTCCTCGCCGCAGGCGACGGGGCGGAAGGCGTCGCCCGGTGGCTGCGCGCCGAGCTCGGCGCGGCCACCGGGCTGCCGCTCGCCCCGGGGAACCCGGACACCGACGCCGCCGCCGGTGCCGTACGCCTCGACGTCGACCCCGCGCTCGCCCTCGCCGGCGCCCCCGCGGGCGCTGCCGGCCCCGAGGCGTACCGGCTGACCGTCGGCGCCGACGGCGTGCGGATCATCGGCGGCGGCCCCGCCGGGCTCTTCTGGGGCGCGCAGACCCTGCGCCAGCTGCTCGGCCCCGCGGCGTACCGCACCGCCCCCCTCGGCGAGCGCACCTGGGAGCTGCCGCACGGCAGGATCGAGGACGCCCCGCGGTTCGGCTGGCGCGGCTTCATGCTCGACGTCTCCCGGCACTTCCTCACCAAGCGCGAGGTGCTGCGCCACCTCGACCTGATGGCCGCGCACAAGCTCAACGTGCTGCACTTCCACCTCACCGACGACCAGGGCTGGCGCATCGAGATCAAGCGCCACCCCAGGCTCACCGAGGACGCCGGCTGGCGCCCGCGTACCCGGGTCGGGCACGGCGCCTCCGACGTGTGGGACGAGCGCCCGCACGGCGGCTTCTACACCCAGGACGACATCCGCGAGATCGTCGCGTACGCCGCCGCCCGGCACATCACCGTCGTCCCGGAGATCGACATCCCCGGCCACTCGCAGGCCGCCATCCACGCCTACCCCTGGCTCGGCAACACCGACGTCGTCGACACCGAGGCGCTCGGTGTGTGGTGCGAGTGGGGCGTCTCGGAGAACGTCCTCGCGCCCACCGAGGAGGTGCTGCGCTTCTACGAGGGTGTCTTCGAGGAGGTGCTCGACCTCTTCCCCGCCGACATCGCCGAGCACGCGGCCTTCGTGCACGTCGGCGGCGACGAGTGCCCCAAGCACCAGTGGAAGTCCTCGCCGGCCGCCCAGGCCCGTATCCGCGAGCTGGGCCTGGCCGACGAGGACGAGCTGCAGTCGTGGTTCATCCGGCACTTCGACCGCTGGCTCGCCGACCGCGGCCGGCGCCTCATCGGCTGGGACGAGATCCTGGAGGGCGGCCTCGCCGAGGGCGCCACCGTCTCCTCCTGGCGCGGCTACGCCGGCGGCGTAGCCGCCGCCCGCGCGGGCCACGACGTCGTCATGTGCCCCGAGCAGCAGGTCTACCTCAACTACCGCGAATCGGGCGCCCCGGACGAGCCGATCCCCATCGCGCAGGTGCGCACGCTGGAGGACGTCTACCGCTTCGAGCCCGTACCGCCGCAACTCGAAGGCGAGGCGGCGAAGCACGTCATCGGCACCCAGGCCAACGTCTGGAGCGAGGTGCTCGAAAGCCCGCAGCGCTTCGACTACCAGGTCTATCCGCGGCTCGCCGCCTTCGCCGAGGTCGCCTGGTCCGCCCTGCCGTCGCCCGCGGAGCGGGACTTCGTCGGCTTTACGGCTCGCATGGCGGAGCACTACGGGCGCCTCGACGCCCTCGGCGTCGACTACCGCCCGCCCGGCGGCCCGCGGCCGTGGCAGCAGCGCCCGGGAGTGCTCGGACGCCCGATCGAAGGGCCGCCCCCGATCGTGTGAGCCGGTCAGCCACCCCGAGAAGTCATACAAGACTCCCCGAAGGGTGACAATCCCCACTCGGCGCCGACCAGGTCCCAATCCGGGCCCCCGAGTTGGGTGTCGAGCGGGGTACGCTCGTGTTCTTCCGCGCCGCCTTCAGGCGGCCCCCGACCGTGACAAATGTGCCAGAGTTGCCTCGTCCCGGCCGGGAGCCCGTACCGTACGGCGGAACGGCCGGAACTCCAGGGGGACACTGCGGAAGGGGCAGCAGGGTTGACCACTCATGCACCGCAGGCGGCGCAGACGGTGGTGCTGCCGGACTCGCTCGACGAAGCGGTCGCGGCGCTCACCGCCATGCCCGCCGCCGTGCCCGTCGCCGGCGGGACCGACCTCATGGCCGCCGTCAACGCCGGCCTGCTGCGCCCCTCCGCGCTCGTCGGCCTCGGCCGGATCAGCGAGCTGCGCGGCTGGCACTACCAGGACGGCGCCGCCCTCCTCGGCAGCGGCCTGACCCACGCGCGCATGGGCCGGCCCGACTTCGCCGCGCTCATCCCGGCGCTCGCCGCCGCCGCCCGCGCCGCGGGCCCGCCGCAGGTGCGCAACGCCGGGACGCTCGGCGGCAACATCGCCTCCGCCGACCGCACCGGTGACGCGCTGCCGGTGCTCGCCGCGCTCGACGCCACCGTGCTGATCGCCGAGCCCGCCGGCGGGCACCGCGAGATCCCCGTCAGCCACCTGCTCGCGGGCGTGGAGATGATGCGTGCCGGCGAGTTGATCGCGTTCGTACGGGCGCCGCTGCTGCACGCCCCGCAGGTGTTCCTGAAGGCCACGGGGCGCACCGGGCCGGGGCGCGCCGTCGCCTCGGTCGCGTTGGTGCTCGACCCGGCGCGCCGCTCGGTGCGGTGCGCCGTCGGCGCGGTGGCGCCGGCGCCGCTGCGGCCGATGGAGGCCGAGCAGTGGGTCGCCGGGCTGATGGACTGGGACGGCCACCGCGGGCTGCCCCCGGAGGCGCTGGCCGCCTTCGGCGAGTACGTCGCCGCCGCGTGCATCCCCGACCCGCCGCCCACGGCGGACGGCGGCGGGGCCGCAGGTGCAGCGCCGCCGCGGCTGCCGGCGACGGCGCTGCACCTGCGGCGTACGGTGGCGGCGCTGGCGCGCCGGGCACTGGGGAGGGCACTGTCGTGAGCCGGGACCAGACGGGCGGACAGCAGCCGGACGACCAGCAACAGCAGCAGTACGGCAGCGGGGGCTGGCAGCCGATGCCGCAGGGCGCGGACGGCGACCCGGACGCCACGGCGTTCGTGCAGCTGCCGCCGGAGGTGTTCGCCGAGGGCGACGCGGGTGTGCCGCTGGCGGCGCCGGGGCACGGGTACGTGCCGCCGCCGATAGCGGTTCCGGCGACGGACCCGGGGGAGACGGGGCAGTTCCAGATCCCCGAGGGTCTCAGTGCGCAGGCGGGCGGCCCGGCGGGTCCGGCCGACCCGGCCGAACCCGGGGGTGCGACCGGTCCCGGCGCGGGGGAGTACGGGCAGGGCGCGGCGTACGGATACGGGCAGGGGACGGCCGCGGGGCAGGGCGGCCGGTCCGGGGCGGGCGGCTTCGGGCAGGCGGGTAGGCGCGCGGTGGCGGAGAGCCGGCGCGCGACGCGGGCCGAGGGGTACGCGCAGGGCGACGCCGGCGCCGGGACGGTGCCGGATGCCGGTGCGTACGGACCGCCGGCCGCGGCGGCGCCGGCCGGTGCGGCGGAGGACCACGGCGCTCCCCGGTGGAGCGCGGGCCCGGCGGACCACCCCGCCGAGCACGCCCAGGGTGCGGGCACATGGCCCGGCGCCGCCGGCCACGCGGACCCCGGCGCCGGCCCGTACGACGCCGGCCCGTACGGCGACGTGCCCCCGGGTCCCGCCCAGCACCCCGCCGACCGCGAAGGGCCGCCCACCGAGGGGCAGATCAGCGCCTGGCGCCCGGTGCAGCCGGGCGAGCGCACGGCGCCGTCCTGGGCGATCCCGACCGCCCCCGACGACCTGCCGGAGGACTCCGGCGAGTACGCGCTGCACGACCGCTCCACGGCCGCCGGGCCGCCGGGCGGCGACACGGAGACCGGGTACGTACCCGGGCGGGCCGGGGACGGCGGCCCGCACGTGGAGACAGACGCCGGGACGGACGCCGGAACGGACGCCGGGACGGATGCCGCGGCCGGCACGGGCTCCGCCGCCCCCGACGGCGCCGGCGAGCCGGAGACGGCCCCGGCGCCGCCGCCCGCACCGGCCCCGCCGCCGGACGAACACCCCCTGGCCTCGTACGTCCTGCGCGTGAACGGCGCTGACCGCCCGGTGACCGGCGCGTGGATCGGGGAGTCCCTGCTGTACGTGCTGCGCGAGCGGCTCGGGCTCGCGGGCGCGAAGGACGGATGCTCGCAGGGCGAGTGCGGCGCGTGCTCGGTGAAGGTCGACGGCCGGCTCGTGGCCGCGTGCCTGGTGCCGGCGGCGACGGTCGCGGGCGCGGAGGTCCGCACGGTCGAGGGCCTGGCGGACCAGGGCGTGCACTCCGACGTGCAGCGGGCGCTGGCGGCGTCGGGCGCGGTGCAGTGCGGGTTCTGCGTGCCGGGCCTGGCGATGACCGTGCACGACCTGCTGGAGGGCAACCACACGCCGAGCGAGCTGGAGGCCCGCCGGGCGCTCAGCGGCAACCTGTGCCGCTGCACGGGCTACCGCGCCGTCCTCGACGCCGTCCAGGAGGTCATCGCGGGCCGCCGCGCCCCGGACGGCGAGCGCGCCCCGAACGGCGCGGACGGCGCGAGCGACGCGCACGGCGCGGACGACACCGGACGCGCCCGCATCCCGCAGCAGGCGGGCCCCGGCGAAGGCGGCGCGCGCCCCGTCGCCGAGGGCCTTCGCATGCCCCCGCCCCGCCCCCCGAACCCCGACGAGGGAGGCCCCCGGTGACCCACCTCCCCGCACCCCGAGGCCCGCAGGGCGCAGGGGCAACGCCGGCCGTGCCCCGCGGTTCGCGGCGCGCCGCGGCGCAGCCGCGCGTGCGTGCCGTCGTGGTCGCCTCCGCCCGACGCGCCCTGCCGCCTGCGGCGCACACCCCGGCGGCGGAGCCGCGGGCGCCGGGTGCCTCCGCGCACCCGCTTCCGGGGCTTCCGGGGTGCTTCGCGCCCGGAACGCCGCGTGCCCGTTACGTGCCTTCCGCCGCATCCGCGCGGCACCCCGCCGCCGAAGGCAGCCCGTCCTGTCGCGCTCCGCGCCCCGTGCAACCCGCAGGAGTGCAGCCCGCAGGACGTGCGCCGAGAGGCACCCGCCCGCACCGCTCCGCGCCCCGGCCGTGCGGCCCCCGCGCACCGCGCACGAGGGAGCGTCTGTCGTGACCGTTCCGCAGGAGCCCGGCACCGCCACACCCGCCGCCACGACCGCCGTCCCCCCCGGCGACCCGGAGGGACGCGGCATCGGGGCCTCCCTCACCCCCACCGACCTCGCCGCCAAGTCCGAGGGCACCTTCCCGTACGCCGCCGACCTGTGGGCCGAGGGCCTCCTGTGGGCCGCCTTGCACCGCTCCCCGCACGCCCACGCCCGCATCGTCTCCGTCGACACCTCCGCCGCCGAGGCCATGCCCGGCGTCCGCGTCGTCGTCACCCACCGCGACCTGCCCGACGCCGCCGCCCACGGCCGCGGCGTCCGCGACCGGCCGGTCTTCGCCCACGACGTCGTACGGCACCACGGCGAGCCCGTCGCCGCCGTCGCCGCCGACCACCCCGACACCGCGCGGCTCGCCGCCGCCGCCATCGCCGTCGAGTACGAGCTGCTCGACCCCGTCACCGACCCCCAGGCCGCCTTCGAGGCCGAGCCCCTGCACCCCGACGGCAACCTGATCCGGCACATCCCCCTGCGCTTCGGCGACCCGCAGGCCGCCGGCGAGGTCGTCGTCGAGGGCATGTACCGCATCGGCCGCCAGGACCCCGCCCCCATCGGCGCCGAGGCGGGCCTCGCCGTGCCGCGCCCCGACGGCGGCGTGGAGATCTACGCCGCCGCCACCGACCCGCACTCCGTACGCGACCAGGTCTCCGCCTGCCTGGGCCTCGCCCAGGACCGGGTCAAGGTCGTCGTCACCGGCGTCCCCGGCGCCACCGGCGACCGCGAGGACGGCTCCATGCAGCTGCCCCTCGGGCTGCTCGCGCTGCGCACCGGGTCGCCCGTGAAGCTCCTCGCCACCCGCGAGGAGTCCTTCCTCGGCCACGCCCACCGCCACCCCACCCTCCTGCGCTACCGCCACCACGCCGACGCCCGCGGCAAGCTCGTCAAGGTCGAGGCGCAGATCCTCATGGACGGCGGCGCCTACGCCGACACCTCCGCCGAGGCCCTCGCCGCCGCGGTGTCCTTCTCCTGCGGCCCGTACGTCGTCCCGCACGCCTTCGTCGACGGCTGGGTGGTCCGTACGAACAACCCGCCGTCGGGCCACGTCCGCGGCGAGGGCGCGCTGCAGGTCTGCGCCGCGTACGAGGGGCAGATGGACAGGCTCGCCGCCGCGCTGGGCATGGACCCGGCCGAGCTGCGCGCGCGCAACGCCATGGCCACCGGCGACCTGCTGCCCACCGGTCAGACCGTCACCTGCCCGGCGCCCGTCGCCGAACTGCTCACCGCCGTACGGGAGACGCCGCTGCCCGCCGAGGCGCCTGCCGGCTCTTCCGGCGAGCTGCTGCCCGGCGGCCCCGAGGGCGCGGGCGAGCCGGGCGTCGTGCGCCGGGGCGTGGGCTACGGGCTGGGCATGGTGCACATGCTCGGCGCCGAGGGCGCCGACGAGGTGGCCACCGCGACCGTGCGCGTCAGCGGCGGCGTCGCCACCGTCATCTGCGCGGCGGTCGAGACCGGCCAGGGCTTCACCACCCTGGCCCGGCAGATCGTGCAGGAGGTGCTCGGCGTCGACGAGGTGCACACCGCGCCCGTCGACACCGACCAGCCCACCGCGGGACCCGCCTGCCACGGGCGGCACACCTGGGTCTCGGGCGGGGCGGTGGAGCGGGCCGCGAAGATGGTCCGTACGCAGCTGCTGCAGCCGCTGGCGCAGAAGTTCGGGATGTCCGCGGAGCTGCTGACGATCGCCGACGGCAAGATCACGTCGTATGACGGCGTGCTGTCGACGACGGTCGCGGAGGCGCTGGAGGGCAAGGAGCTGTGGGCCACGGCGCAGTGCCGCCCGCACCCGACGGAGCCGCTGGACGGCAACGGGCAGGGCGACGCGTTCGTGGGCCTGGCGTTCTGCGCGGTGCGCGCGGTGGTGGACGTGGACGTGGAGCTGGGCGCGGTGCGGGTGGTGGAGATGGCCGTCGCGCAGGACGTCGGCAAGGTCCTCAACCCGCGGCAGCTGGCGGCCCGTATCGAGGCGGGCGTCACCCAGGGCGTGGGCGCGGCGCTGATGGAGAACCTGCGCACGAACAAGGGCATCGTCCGCCGCCCCGACCTCACCGGCTACCCGCTGCCCACGGCGCTCGACGCGCCCGACGTGCGGATCGTGAAGCTGGTCGAGGAGCGGGACGTGGTGGCGCCGTTCGGCGCGAAGGCGGCGAGTGCGGCGCCGGTGGTCACGTCGCCGGCGGCGATCGCGGCGGCGGTGCGGGCGGCGACGGGGCGGCCGGTGAGCCGGCTGCCGATCAGGCCGCAGTCGGCGGCGGTGCAGTAGGGGCGGGCGCTGCCCCGACGGGCCCGAGTTCACCTACGGCTGCCGCCCCCGGGGCCCTCGCGGGGCGGCGTCACAGCCAGGTGGTCGCCAGCCAGGCGGTCACGGCCGCGGTGGCGATGAGCACGAGGTTCAGCGCGATCTGCCGCTCTCCACGGCTCAGGTGCACACCGGCCGCGCCGAGCTGCGAGACCACGTAGCCGACGGCCGCGGCCAGCGCCAGCCCGGGGGCGATCCCGGTCAACGGCGGCAGGACCAGGCCGAGCGTGCCGAGCAGTTCGACCGCGCCGATCGCCCGGACGGCCGGCATCGGCATGCTGTCCACCCAGGCCATCATCGGCCGGAGCTGCGCACGGCTGCGGACGACTTTCAGGCCGCCCGCGTAGACGTAGAAGAGGGCGAGCAGGGAGGCGACGATCCAGTAGGCGACGTTCATGCTCCGATTGCACGACCGGGGCGCCGCGGCTGTCCAAGACCCGTTGCGCGACGCCGATACCGTACGGGTATCGTCGCACCATGGAGCTACGCACGCTGCGCTACTTCGTGGCGGTCGCCGAGGAACTCCACTTCGGCCGGGCAGCCGCCCGGCTGCACATGAGCCAGCCGCCGCTGAGCCGGGCGATCAAGCAGCTGGAGCACGACCTCGGGGCCGCGCTCCTCGACCGCTCGCCCGCCGGCGTCGCGCTCACCCCGGCGGGCGCGGTGCTGCTGCGCGAGGCCCGTGCCCTGCTCGACCACGCCGACCGGGCACGCGCCCGCGTGGCCACCGCGGCCGGCGCCGCGGTCCTCACCGTCGGCATCCTGGGCGACAGCACCGACCCGCGCCTCACCCGCCTGGCCGCCGCCCACCGCCGCCGGCACCCGCACACCGAGATCCGCGTCCGCGAGACCGACCTGACCGACCCCACCTGCGGACTGCACGCCGGCACGGTCGACGTGGCGCTGACCCGCGGCCCGTTCGACCAGACCGGGCTGACCGTCCGCGAACTGCGCACCGACCCGGTCGGCGCCCTCCTCCGCACCGACGACCCGCTGGCCCACCGCCCCACCCTCACGCTGGCCGACCTCGCCGACCGCCGCTGGTTCCGCTTCCCGCCGGGCACCGACCCCCGCTGGCAGTCCTACTGGCACGGCGGCGAGCCCCGCGAGGGCCCGGTGGTCCGCGCCGTCCAGGAATGCCGCCAAGCCGTCCTCTGGAACGGCACGGTCGGCATGACCCTCCTCGACCACGAGCCACCCCCGGGCCTGACGGTGATCCCCCTCACGGACATGCCCCCAAGCCCGGCGATCCTCGCCTGGCCCGCCGCCACCACCAACCCCCGTGTCGCCGCCTTCACCCAGACCGCACTCGCCGCCTACCACCCCTGACGGCCCAGGGCACCCGCCACCTCCCCACCGACCCGGCGACGGTGGACACCGTGATCGCCACCGGCTTCGCCCCGTCCCCGACGGACCCGTACGACGAGTTCACCTACGGCGACTGACCGCTCGCGGCATCTGGGAAGCCTTCCCTGCCACCGCACCCGCGGCACGGCTAGGCCGGGAGGGAGAAGCCCTCGGGCGGCGAGCCTTCGGCGAACAGCATGCCCACCCGGACCTTGTCCTCGCGTATCTCCCGGGCCCGCCGGTACTCGGGAGAGTCGTACCACTCCCGGATCCGGGCCATGTCGGGAAACTCGATGAGCAGGAACCGGAGGGAGTCCCAGGTGCCTTCGACAGGCTCGGGCGTGGGGCCCGCGACCAGGTAACGGCCGCCGTGGCTGAGGACGGACTGCTGGGCCACGGGGGCGTAGGCCCAGCCGGCCTCCTCATCGAGCACCTCGACGTTGACGACGACGTAAGCAGGCATGCGAATTCTCCGACTCTTTGGACACGGCGTGTACTAATGTCACGGCAGAGACTATCGCACCCCTGTAGCCTTTCCCGGGTGAGCATCGACAAGGGCGGATCCGTCCCGGCCGTGATGAGCCGCCGGGAGCGGCTGCGGGCCGAGACGACCCGGGAGATCAGGGCCATCGCGCTGCGGCAGATGACGGAAGGGGGGCCCGGAGCGATCTCCCTGCGCGGCATCGCCCGCGAGATGGGGATGACCGCTCGCGCGATCTACAGCTACTTCCCCACCCGGGACGACCTGATCACCGAGCTGATCAGCGGAGTCGCCGCCTCGCTCGCGGAGGCGGTGGAAACGGCCGCCAACGCCGTGCCCGAGACCGATCCCGGCGGCAGGCTGCTGGCCTGGGGCCAGGCGCTGAGAGAGTGGGCGCTGGCTCACCCGGAGAGCTTCCGGCTCTTCTACGGCCACCCCGTCCCCGGCTACCAACCCCCTGAGGAAGGTCCGGTGGACCAGACGGCACGCCGCGTGTGCCGCGAACTCACCCGCCTGGTGGCCGCGGCCTGGCCCCAGGCCCGGCACCGGCAGCCCGAGGAGACCTCCTGGTCCGACCTCCACCCGGACTACGTCGCAAAGATCCAGACGGATCTCCCGGACGTGCCACCCGCTGCGGCGGCGCTCGCGCTGCGTGTCTGGGGCCGGATGCACGGCCTGGTGGCCCTGGAGGTCGACGGCCACATCCACCCCGTCGCGGGCAATCCGGCCGCCCTGCACCGCGCCGAAATGCTCGACCTGGTCAGGTCGCTGGGCCTGGCCTAGGCACCGCCCGCCTGGGCGATCCGGGGCCTCGGCCTATGCCTTCCGGGCGGCCGTCCCGACGAGCGCCGCGTCGGCGTGGCCGGCGACATTGGTGAAGAGGACCCGGGGCGTGCGATGGTGCGCAGGTCCACCAGCGGCTGGTCAGAAGGTGGAGGCCGTGGCGGGAATCGAACCCGCGTCGACCTCAATGGCGACCTGCTTCTCACTTCGCGCCATGCTTGGGCTTTTCATGGGGCGTCGACCTCTTGGCGCTGGCGCGGTGACATGGGCAGTCGCACGACTCGTAGGTGATGCCGGCGGCTGCGCATGGCTGCGTCGCGGCGCCTGGCATCCGCGCAGCTAGCCTGAGTTTTCACCTGCTGGCCGTTGCGTGCGGTCAGGGGTGGAAGCGGCAGAGATACAGTCCGCGATTCCCCGCCACTGCAAGGCGGCGGCCATCGGGCGCCCAGGTGCACTGGTCCAGAGACCCGTCGAATCGTACGGCGGCGATGACACTCTCCGTGCCGATGTCCCAGATCCGTACCGTGTCGTCGTGGCCCGTGGTGGCGAGCCAGGTGCTGTCGGGTGCGATCGCCACCGACTGCACCCAACCGGTGTGGCCTTCGAGGGTGGTGGTGCAGGTGCTGGTGGTCGGGTCCCAGATCCGTACCGTCCTGTCGCGGCTGCCGGTGGCGAGCCAGGTGCTGTCGGGTGCGATCGCCACCGACCGCACCCAATCGGTGTGGCCTTCGAGGGTGGTGGTGCAGGTGCTGGTGGTCGGGTCCCAGATCCGTACCATCCCGTCGGTGCCGCCGGTGGCGAGCCAGGTGCCGTCGGGTGCGATCGCCACCGACGACACCCAATCGGTGTGGCCTTCGAGGGTGGTGGTGCAGGTGCCGGTGGTCGGGTCCCAGATCCGTACCATCCCGTCGGTGCCGCCGGTGGCGAGCCAGGTGCCATCAGGCGCCACCGCCACCGACTCCACAGGGTCGGCGTGGGCCGCGAAAGTGCGTTGGAGGGCGGGGTGAGGGATGTCGGGTGGCCGCCATTCATTGGTCAGTCGCGGGCGCAGGTCGGGATCTTGTTGTCGGGCGGCGACCTGATCGTGCCATGCGGGGAGGGGTGCGAGGCGGTTGTGGAGAGTGTTGATCAGAGCATGGGCGGGGGTGATGGGTGTGAGCAGGTGGGCGGCTTGGGCAAGGGTACGGGCGCGGGCGGCGGCGGTGGGGGTGGGGATGTGGGTGAGGTCGCTCCAGGGGGCGGTGGGACCGCGCTGGGTGAGGCGGGTTTCGACCCAGCGGAGGTCTGCAGCCACCGTCTCGGCCAGATCTGTGCGTCCGGCCGCCAGGAGGTGCTCGATGAGGTGGTCCAGTAGGTAGCCGTCGCTCAACTCCCACCAGGCGTAGCCGGGGTCCGGCGCCGATGCGGCCAGCGGTCCGGCGGCGGGCAGGCCGGTGGCGACTGTGTCGACGAAGGTGGCGTTCAGGGCGGTCAGCTCGCTCTCGCCGAGTTCGGCGCGCAGGTAGTCGCGAAGCACGTCGTGCAGGCTGATCAGCCCGCCGTTTTCCGGGGCCAGGGTGAGGAGGGAGAGCGCCTGAAGATCCCGGCACAGAGTGCGGGTTTGTTCTTCGGTCAGACCGTTGGTGGCCCGCCACAGCCGTGCCACCAACGCCACCGGTACTGCCTCGTCCTCTGCGAAGACGGCCAACTCCGCGTAGCGGCTGGCACCGCCCGAAGGCAGTCGGGTGGTGGCCGCTTCCACAGTGGCGCGTACTGCCTGGCTGCGGCCGGCGGGGTCGTCCAGATCCAACACGCCGGTCGGGGAGTCCACGCCGGCTGGCCCGTCGGCTCGCAGTTGCTGCAGCAGTGTGGTCGCGGCGTGGGTGGTGTCGGCGCCGGTGGCTGCCTGATCGGCGATGACGCGGTTGGCCAGCCGCAGCAGCAGCGCCCACCTGCCGGTCGCCCGCAGCAGGTCCTCAGCAATGTCCTGCGGCAGAGGCGACGGCAGCTCCCAGGTCAGCACCTTCATCGCCTGGGCGTGGGACATCTCGTCGACCTGGATCGGCTGCGCGCCGGCCGGCAGCAGGCCGGGGATGCGTGTCGTGATCAGCCGTACGCAGGAGCGGCCACCGTGCAGGAACGGCGCGAGTTGCTCGCTTTCCCACACGTCGTCGAGCACCAGCAGCGTGCGGGGCCGTTCGTCCAGTAGCCGGCCCAGGTGGGCACCGGCGTGGTCTGGGTCGTCGAACTCCTGGGTGTCGCCGGTGATGAACCGGGTGGCCTGCGCGACTTTTGCCGCGATCGCCGCCCGCCCCCGCACATCCCGACCGATGGTCACCACATACACCCGGCCGCGAAACCGCCGCCGCACCCGAGGATGCGCGCACACCTGCATCGCCAGCGTCGTCTTCCCGAAACCCCCGGCACCCCATAAGGACGTGGTGACCCCCACCGCACGCCGATCGCCGCATACCGCGGCCACCGCCTCGCGTGCCTGCGCCCGGTCCACCACCCACGGCGGCACCACCGGCGCGGCCGGCGGCGGCGGATCCCCCGCCACGGCAGCAGGTCGCTCCTGCAGGTATGCGGCCACCGCCGCCGTCCCGACAGCGAGTGCCGTCAGACCCCCCACCGACCACCACGGATACCGGCGCAGCAGATCCAGCGCCCCCGGCCAGGACTCCGCACCCGTGGCGGCATTCGCCGCCAACGACCCCAACGCACCCACCAGTACAGCGATACTGGCCAGCATCACCATCGCCGGGACACGTACACGCACTATGCACCCCCGCCGGGCCACAAACTTCGACGACCCGACCCTACCGACCACGCCATCGGTGACACCTACGGATGAGACGTCGAGCACCGCACAGCCCTGCCGCATCCCTGGGCCGGCGTCCCGCGGCAGGTTGACGGACTGATCTGGAAGGCCGATGCGACGGACCCGCCGGAAGACGACGGCGAAGACGACGGCGTGACCGCGTTCGACGCCCACCCGTGCCACCCGCGCCCCTCGTCGCCGGTGCCGGACAGTCGCCGCCGCGAGCAGACGAATGTCTGACGTCACGGCCGCCCCGTCACGTGGGGACGGGTAGCCCGAGGTGCCCTATACACCCGCCCGCCGCTACCTTCCCGGCACCAACGTGCTGGAGACCACGTTCACCACCGCGGTCGGCACCGCCCGGCTGACCGACTCGTCCACGGCCTGTTCGCCGTCACCGGGCTGGTCGACATCCTGCTGCCCCTCGTCCACCCGCGCATGGGCACACCGCAGACCAGCGCCCCCGATGTCGCGCTGCTCGAACCACCCGGCTTCCTCATGCTCAGCTACGGCCCTGGCACACCGACCATCAGTCTTGCCGCGCACCTCGCCTACGGCACCATCATCGGAGGGTTCCTCGCCTGGCCGGGCTGACAACCCCCCGGCCGACACCGCTCAAGTGCCTGTCACCGAACGCCCTCTACCCGGTAGGCCACGTCGGCGCGTGGCGCGGCTCGAAATCATCTCCCGTTACTACGTGTGACGTCGGAAGAAGCGGAGTACTCACCTCGGCGGAAGGGGGGGGTGGGGGAGTTGGTAGCGCAGGAACAGGTACGACTCTCGTCGCCGGGCGCTGACGAGGTCGGCTGTCTGGCGGTGGGCGGGTAGCAGTTCGAGACCGGCGATCAGGCCGGGTCGGGTCGTGTTCGCGCGGCCGGCCAGCACGGGGGCGGTGGTCAGGAACAGCTCGTCCAGCAGCCTCTCGCGGATGAGCTGCCCGATCAGGTGTGGGCCGCCCTCTGTGAGGACCACGCCGTGTCCGCGGGCGCGGACGGCGTCGATCACGTTGGTGATGGGCAGGCGGGGGCCGTGCCCGGCTGCCAGGACGGTGCAGGTTGCCGGGAGGCGTTGACGAAGGTTTCCGGCGTTTTCCGCGGTGGTGATGATGACGGCGCCGGCTGGGAGGGCGGGGTGCCCGGTCGGTAGGTCGCCGCTCGCGGTGACCACGACGAGTTCCGGGTCGGGTTCGCGGCGTCGGCGGTGGCGGAGTTCGGCGAAGTCGGCTGTGGCGGCCGGGTAGACGTGCTGGGGCGTCCACAGGTGGTGTGGTGAGGCGCGCAGTGTGCCTGCTCCGATGACGACCGCGTCGGCGCAGGCCCGCAGCAGCCCCATGACGAAGCGGTCCGCTGCCTCGCCTCCGCTGATGACCGAGCCGGAGGAGGGGTGTTCGGGGCCGAGGGCGACCACTCCGTCGAGGGAGGCGACGAAGTTGGCGTAGATGACGGGTTCGGCGAAGCCCAGGTCGCTTCCGTAGAGGGCGGTGAGCACTGGTGGCAGGCTCCAGCGCGGTAGCTGGGGTTCCTCGTACAGCGGCATCAGGTGCTGTGCCTGCGTGCGCGCGGAGTCGGCGCCGGTGTCAGGCCCGGCCATGTCCCGCGCTCCTTGGCCCGGCGAGTTCGAAGAACTCCATCCTCAGCTGGCTTTCGGTGTCGTAGGTGCCGCGCCAGTAGGTGGTGCGGGTGGTGGACTCGATCTCGCGGACGCCGCGCATCTGTGTGCACAGGTGGACCGCCTCCAGGTGCACTGCGACGCCGTGGGGGAGCAGGATGCGTTCCAGTGCGTCGGCGAGTTGCTGGCCGATGCGTTCCTGTACGGAGAAGCGGCGGGCGAACAGCCGGAGCAGGCGGGTCAGTTTCGACAGGCCCAGGATGTGTTCGTGGGCGACGTAGCCGACGTACGCGGTGCCGAAGAAGGGCAGGGTGTGGTGCTCGCACAGGGAGAAGAAGGGGATCGGTCCTTCTACCACCTGGCTGATGCGGCAGTCCGGGCCGCCGCGGCATTCGGTCGGGAAGGCGGTGACGAGTTTCTCATCGCCCTCGTATCCGCTGGTGGCTTCGAAGATCGCGCGCAGGTAGCGGCGGGGGGTGTCGGCCGTCGCTGGTGATCCGTCGGGCATTCCCAGTGCGGTGAGGATCTCCTGCATGTATCCCTCGAATCGCTGCCATTGCTCGGGGGTGATCTGCCGGGGGCGGACGGCGGCCCATTCCCCGCTGTCGTAGCCGATGTCGTCGCCGGCCAGGCCGCCCACGGTGGGCGTGTCGATGGGGTGATGTTGCTGATGAGTCACATGCCACCGCTTTCCTGCGGGTCCGTTTCCCTGTCGCATGGCCGTCCGGGCCCGGGACTGCGAGCGCCGGCGCCGCTTTCGCGCATGCCCCGGGGCAGTGATCGATGGGATCGGCCTCCAGTGCTCGTGTCCGCATCTCTCGACGCCTTGAGCATGCAGCGGCGATCGAGATGGCGCACCCGGGGGCCGCCGCGCGGTGGACCAGGGGGTCTCACCTGGTCCCGCACCGTCCGAGGTGCGTGGCCCCGGCTGATGGGCGAGTCTTGATCCGATGCGGCGTTTCGCGGGTTGGTGACGTCCGCGGGCGACTGAGGCGAGGTGCGGCGAGATGAGGAGCGGATGGTGACCGGCACTCTTGCGCGGCTTGCCGCCTCCGGGGTGTCGGTCTGGCTGGACGACCTGAGCCGGCAGCGGCTGGCGGACGGCAGCCTGGCCAGGCTGGTGCGCGACCGGCACGTGGTGGGTGTGACGACCAACCCGACGATCTTCGCGCGCGCCATCGAGGGCAGCGGCTCCTACGACGAGCAGCTCACCGATCTCTCCCTGCGCGAGGTCGGGGTGGGGGAGGCGTTGCGCGCCATGACCACGTTCGATGTGCGGTGGGCCTGCGATGTGCTGCGGCCGGTGTGCGAGGCCACCGGGGGTGTGGACGGGCGGGTGTCGATCGAGGTCGATCCGCGGCTGGCGCACGACGAGTCACGTACTGTCGCCGAGGCGCGGGCGCTGTGGTGGCTGGTGGACCGGCCGAATCTGTTCGTGAAGATTCCCGCGGCCAAGCAGGGCCTGGGAGCGATCAGCGCATGTCTGGCCGAGGGCATCAGCATCAACGTCACGCTGCTGTTCTCGCTGGATCGCTACGACCAGGTGAGGGAGGCGTTCCTGACCGGCATGGAACGCGCCCGGGAGGCCGGGCGTGACCTGTCCGGCATCGCGTCGGTGGCGTCGTTCTTCGTCTCACGGGTGGACACCGAGATCGACCGGCGGCTCGACCGGCTGGGCGGCGACCAGGCCGCCGCGCTGCGCGGGCAGGCTGCCATCGCCAACGCCCGGATCGCCTACGAGCACTACGAACGGATGCTTGCCACCGAGCGGTGGCAGCGGCTGGAGCGGGCCGGTGCCAGGCCGCAGCGCCTGCTGTGGGCGTCCACGGGCGTGAAGGATCCGGCGTACGACGACACTCACTATGTCGTGGACCTGGTCGCCCCTGATGTGGTCAGCACCATGCCGGAGGCGACGCTGAACGCGGTCGCCGACCACGGCGAGGTGCCGGCCAGCGGCATCCGCGAGGGCTACGGCCAGGCGCACCAGGCGCTGGCGGAACTGTCCGCACTCGGCATCGACTACGCCGACGTCGTGCGGGTTCTGGAGGACGAGGGCGTGGAGAAGTTCGAGGCCAGCTGGGACGAGTTGGCCGGCAAGCTCGCGGAGAGCCTGCGTGCTCCCGGCCCCTCTCAGTCCCACGGCAGCAGGGAGCAGCACACATGAGGGCCAAGCAACGCACGTTCGTGATCGCCGGGGCGAGCCTGGCCGGGGCCAAGGCCGCCGAGGCGCTGCGCGGCCACGGGTTCGACGGTCAGCTCCTGCTCATCGGCGACGAGCCGGACCCCCCGTATGAGAGGCCGCCGCTGTCCAAGGGCTACCTGCGGGGCAAGCAGGACCGCGAGACGATCTTCGTTCACCCGCCTCGGTGGTACACCGACCAGGACATCGATCTGCGCTTGGACACCACGGTCACCGCGATCTACCGGGACCGGCGTGCGGTCACCGTCTCCGGTGGCGAGAGGTTCGCCTACGACAAGCTGCTGCTGGCCACCGGCGCCTCACCGCGCCGCCTGCCGGTGCCGGGCGCCGATCTGGACGGCGTCCTGTACCTGCGCCGCGTCGGCGACTGCGAACGCATCAAGGACACCTTCCGCACCGCCTCCCGCGTCGTCTTCATCGGCGGAGGCTGGATCGGTCTGGAGGTGGCCGCGGCTGCCCGGGAGGCCGGCGTCGAGGTGACGGTCTTGGAGGCGGACGAACTGCCGCTGCTGCGCGTCCTGGGGCCGCGGATCGCACCCGTCTTCGCCGAGTTGCACCGCGAGAACGGCGTGAACCTGCGGCTGCGCGCGCGGCTCACCGAGATCGTGGGCGCAGGCGGAAGGGTCGCCGGGGTGCGGCTTTCGGACGGCACCCGCATCGACGCCGACGCGGTCGTGGTCGGCATCGGCGCCGTTCCCCACACCCGGCTGGCCGCCGAAGCCGGTCTGCGCATCGACAACGGCGTGGTAGCCGACGCATCCCTGCGCACCTCGGACCCCGACATCTACGCGGCCGGTGACGTGGCCAACGCCCTCCACCCCATGCTGGGCAAGCACATCCGCGTCGAGCACTGGGCCAACGCCCTCCACCAGCCCGGGACGGCCGCGCGGTCCATGCTCGGCGAGCCCGCGTCGTACGACCGCGTCCCGTACTTCTTCACCGACCAGTACGACCTGGGCATGGAATACGCGGGCTACACCGAGCCCGGCCACTACGACGACGTGGCCGTGCGCGGGGACCTGACCGGGCGGGAGTTCATCGCCTTCTGGCTGTCCGACGGCCGTGTGCTGGCCGGCATGAACGTCAACATCTGGGACGTCAACGACGCGATCCAGCGCCTGGTCCGCTCGGGTGACCGCATCGACCGGGACAGGCTCACCGACCCGGACATCCCCCTGGACCAGCTCACCGCAGGGTGACACGTCGCTCCGGCCGGTGGATCACCCGGCCCTCCCGCCCCGGCCCTGCCCATCCGGTAGCCCGGCGATCGCGGCGCCGCGCCGCAGCACATCGCGCAGCATGGCAGAGGTCAGTCTGCCGGTGGAGATGTTGCGCTGACTGGGGTGGTAGCAACCCAACAGGTGCACCCGCCGGTCTCCGTGAGCGTCGCCGAGCACGACGTGGGCCCTGTGCCCGAAGGCCGGCCGCGGACGCGGCAGCTGGAACCCGGCTGCCTGGAGCACCGGCAGCAGCGCCTGCCAGGCGAACCCGCCGAGCACGATGATCGCCCGCAGGGCCGGCCGCAGCAATCGCAGCTCGCGTGCGAGCCAGGGGCGGCAGGTGTCGCGCTCCGTGGTGGTAGGGCGGTTGGCGGGCGGTGCGCAGTGCACCGGGACCGTGATCCGCACACCGAGCAGTTCCATCCCGTCACCGCGGTGTGTGGCCGTGGGCTGGGACGCAAGCCCCACCGCGTGCAGAGCGGGATAGAGCACGTCACCGGAGGGGGTCCCCGGTGAAGATGCGTCCGGTGCGGTTGCCGCCGTGCGCGGCCGGAGCCAGCCCGATGATCACCAGTGGCGCGTCCGGAGGGCCGAAGCCGGACACCGGGCGGGCCCAGTAGTCCCAGTCCTGGAACGCCCTGCGCTTGACCCGGCCGACCTCCTCGCGCCAGGCCACCAGCCGTGGGCACGCCCGGCAGGTGGCGACCGCCGCGTCCAGCCCCGAGACGGCATCCATCCGCGGCGCGGTCACGGCCGGAAAGCTACGCTCCTCCGGCGTGGGTGACGTGTACGGCCTCTGCCCACCGCTACCGGGTCGGCCGCTCCGCATACGCTCGGTCCTCTCCTCGCTGTGCCTCGCCGGACGGCCGTCGTCAGCCGACGACCTGCCAGCTGGGTCAATCACCCATAAAATGGACGAACTGGACATGTGTCGAAGTCACGCCGACCGGTGGCCCGCTCACGCCGGCCGCCGCTCGCGCGAACTCACCGGATAGCACGGCGCTCCCAGCTCACAGGGCAGGGCGGCCTGCCCCGGAAAGGTGCGGATGATGACCAAGAAGATCACCTACCGCAGAGTCTATGAGGAGACCTCCGCCAAGGACGGCAAGCGGATACTCGTCGACCGCGTCTGGCCACGGGGCATGCGCAAAGAAGACGCCCACCTGGACGAATGGCTGCGCGATGTCGCGCCCTCGACAGAACTCCGCAAGTGGTACAGCCACGAACCCAGCCGCTACCCCGAGTTCCGCCGCCGCTACATGGCCGAACTACGCGACCCCGGACACCGGCAGGCAGCCGAGCATCTGAGTGACCTGGCAAGCCACGACAGGCTCACCCTGCTGACCGCCAGCAAGGACGTGGACCACAGCCAAGCGGCCGTACTGGCCGAATGGCTCACCGGCAGCGGCTCCTCCACCTGATCCGTCAGAATCGGGCAAGCGACCACCGCGTCACCGCCATCGAACGCTCGGCCCGGTGCGTCGTGCGCGGCGCTGGCGCCGCAGGTGCTGCGGCAGGCGCTGACGATCGCGCTGCTCGGCAACGGCGTCGTGATCGCCTCCACCATGGCGCTGCTGACGCTGGGCGAGCTCTGAGATCGTGCTTGTCCGAGGCGGTCCCCGCGTTCGGCACCGTAGGGCTGTCCGCCGGGCCGGCGTGCGACGAACTGGCCGGCGTACGGGCGGGCCACGGCCAGGACGTTCTTGCCGAAGTCAGTCAGCCGCATCCAGTGTCCGCGCTGCCCGCGGATCAGGAGCTGCCCCTGGAGGTCTCGTTCCAGCTGCTGAATCTGCGGGGTCAGTGCGTACGGGGAGATGTTCGCGTCGCGGCAGTACGCCGCAGAGAAAGCCGCACCTTCGTCTACCTGGGCACCGGCGCTGAGGCCGTGGCGGGATTCGAACCCACGTAACTCGCTTTGCAGGCGAGCCCCTCAGCCACTCGGGCACACGGCCTTGCTTCCGGATCGAGCGTAAGTGGGGGAGGGGCACGGCTCAATGCGGAGCGGGGGGATGTCACACGGTGGCAACAGGGTGTGCACACGGGTGGGGTGTGGGGCCGGGGGCGTGCAGGCACGCATCGGAGTTCCGGCGCCGGCGCAGGCGGACGTGCGGGAGAGCAGCATCGCTGAGAGCACTGGTGAGCGGATCGATTCGGAGACGGGAGGGGTGCTCGCCCCGTACAACGGGGCCACCTGGCCCGGCGGCGCCAGGCTGATGGCTTCTTGCGTCGGTGTTCAGTCCGCCGTGCGCCAGATTCGGCTGCGCAGGTCGCTGCCCCGGATGACCTTGATGCGCCACGGCGTCAGGCGGAGTACGTGCAGCTGCGGGTCTGCTGGCGTGGTCCAGAAGTTGCCGAGGGGGTAGCCGGCGCCGCGGGGGCTCGTCCTGCGGTAGAGGTCCCACACGAGTTTCTTGGTCGGCAAGGTGTTGTCCCACTCGGCAAGGGCGTCGATGGCGACCGAGTTGTTTCCCGGAGCCCGGTAGGAGAAGTTGGTGTGTGGGTTACCAGCTATGTGTGCTGTTTTGACCGGGGTCTTGTAGGTGGCCAGCCAGCCGCGTGGTTGACCGTCGATCTTCTCCCATACCGGGATGAGTACTCGGGTCCGCGGGCGGTTCCCGGCGTCGACCGTGACCATGGTGGCGTAGTTGATGGCTCCGACGTACGCGTTGAACTCGGTTTCGACGTCGGTGAAATACCGCACGGTCGTGCTCATACATCGCTCCTGAGCGATTCGACGGCTCGTGCGAGGCTGGCGGCGCCGTGGCCGGCGGCGACCTGCTGGTCGATCAGCTCCCTGAGCGGGAAGAGGAGCGACGCCGGGATGCCCAGCGACGTACTGGCCGCGATGACCGTGGCCAGGCCGGACTGGTTCATGGCCAGGCTGGACTCCTCGGTGGTGTAGTCCCCGCCGTCGATCTCGTCGGCGAAGGTGGCGAGGGCCGGAAAGACATCCGTCAGCCAGGACACCAGCATCGGGGTGAGCTCGGTTGCGCCGACGCCGGCTGCCCGCGCCAGCGCGGTGGCGTGCAGGAAGCCGCCGAGCATGCCGTACATCCCAGCGAGGATGGCCACGTCGTAGCCCGAGGCGCGACCGGGGTCGGCGCCGAGGAAGGTGGCCTTGCCCAGGATCTCCAGTCGGGTCTGCCAGCGCTGGTGGAGGGCGGCCGAACCGCTGTAGTTGATCGAGGACTCGGTGGTGCCGATCGTTTGCGGCACCGCGTAGACGGCTCCGTGGAGGTACTCGGCACCGTGCTCGACCGCCCAGCCGGCCAGCTCCCGCGCGTCCTGCGGGCCGCCGGAGGTGAGGTTCACCAGTGCACGTCCGCGAATCGCCTCGGCAGCCGCGCCGGTCAGTACCTCCCGGGCGACCGCAGGGTCCAGCAGGGCGACGACCACCAGCTCGCTGGCTGCGATCGCGTCGGCCGCGGTGGCCGCCGCCTTCGCGCCGCCCGCGACCAACGTCTCGGTCTTAGCGGCGGAACGGTTCCAGACGGTGGTGGGATGGCCGTTGCTCAGGAACGTCTCGGCCAGCGCGCGGCCCAGGTTGCCAAGTCCGATGACGGTGACGGGTTCTGGTGTGGTGCTCATGCGTCCATGCTTGCGACACCGCGGCCGACGCGGCCAGTGACACTGGTGACCGGCACCACCAAATTCCTGCCATTACGATGGTGGGCGTGAGCGCCGGTTCCGTTGCCCTGATCGTGCCCGAGGAGATCGGCGTCGCGTTCTGGGACCTGTACGAGGTGAGCATCCCCGCCACCGTCTTCGGGATGCCGCAGCCCGATCTCGCCGACCCGTGGTACGACCTGCGGTTGTGCGGCACGGGCGACCGGTCGGCGGTGCCACCCGCCGCGGCGGGCTTCGGGCTGCGTACCCGGTACGGGCTGGACGATCTGGCCGGCGCCGACACGGTGATCGTGTCGTCGGTGCCGGACGCCTGCGTCGAGGACGTCGTCCCGCAGTCGCCGCGGCTGATCGAGGCGTTGCGTGGGGCGTACGAGGCGGGCGCCCGGATGGTGTCCCTGTGCACCGGTGCGTTCGCGCTGGCCGAGGCGGGGCTGCTCGACGGCCGCCGCGCCACCGCTCACTGGATGCACACCGCCCAGCTCGCCGAGCGCTACCCGAAGGTGCGGGTGGACGACTCGGTGCTCTACGTGGACGACGGCGACGTGCTCACCAGCGCGGGCATGACCGCCGGGCTCGACCTGTGCCTGCACCTGGTCCGCCGCGACCTCGGCGCCCACGTCGCCAACCAGCTCGCCCGCCGCATGGTGGTGCCCGCCCACCGGCCCGGCGGCCAGGCGCAGTTCATCGACCTATCGGTGCCCCTCACCGACGACGAAGGGCTGGCGCCCGTGCTGGAGTGGGCGCAGGCGCGCCTCGACCAGCCGCTGACGGTCGAGGACCTGGCCCGGCAGGCGGCGGTGAGCCCGCGCACCCTCTACCGCCGGCTGCAGCAGGCCACCGGGACGACGCCGCTGCGGTGGCTGCTCAACCAGCGTCTCGGCCGGGCCCAGAGCCTGCTGGAGTCCACGGACCTGCCGATCGAACGGATCGCGGAGCTGAGCGGACTCGGCACGGCGAACAACCTCCGCCACCACTTCCTCAAGCACGTCGGCGTCGCCCCGACCGACCACCGCCGCGCCTTCCCCCGGCAGCCGCAACCGCAGGCGAGGCCGCCGGCGTCTGCCTAGGACCAAATGACCAGGCGGTGCCCGTCCATCGACAGGGGCACTTGTCGGTGTCGGGCCTTACCCTGCTGCTCATGGCCAGCCTCGAATCGCGCGACACCGACGTCGCCCCCACCGGCGCCCCGGCCGCCCCCGAGGGCGTGCTGCGGCGGCCGTACCGGGCGCTCAGCATCGGGATCGTCACCGTCGTCCTGCTCATCGCCTTCGAGGCCACCGCCGTGGGCACCGCGATGCCCGCCGCCGCGCACGACCTGGACGGCATCGGGCTCTACGCCTACGCCTTCTCCGCGTTCTACACCACCGCGCTCTTCGCCATGGTCTTCTCCGGTCAGTGGTGCGACCGCAGCGGGCCGCTGCATCCGCTGACCGCCGGGATCGGCGCGTTCGCCGTCGGGCTGCTCATATCGGGGACCGCGCAGGCCATGTGGGCGTTCGTCGCCGGGCGGGCCGTGCAGGGGCTCGGGGGCGGGCTGGTCATCGTCGCGTTGTACGTGACCGTCAGCCGGGCCTATCCGGAGCGGCTGCGGCCGTCGATCCTCGCCGCGTTCGCCGCGTCGTGGGTGGTGCCGTCCGTCGTGGGGCCGCTCGCGGCCGGGGGCGTCACCGAGCACCTGGGGTGGCGCTGGGTGTTCCTCGGCATACCGCCGCTGGTCGTCGTGCCGCTGGCCGTCGCCCTCCCCGCCATCCGCCGGCGCGCCCGCGGCCCCGTCGACCCCGCCGCGCCCCCCGCCCTCGACCGGCGCCGCATCCGGCTGGCGCTGACCATCGCCGCCGGCGGCGGGCTGCTGCAGTACGCGGGGCAGGACGTGCGCTGGCTCTCGCTGCTGCCCGCGCTGGCCGGCGCCGCGCTGCTCGTCCCCGCGGTGCGCGTGCTGCTGCCGCGCGGCACGTACGTCGCCGCCCGCGGGCTGCCCACCGTCGTGCTGATGCGCGGCATCGCGGCGGGGTCGTTCATCGCCGCGGAGAGCTTCGTGCCGCTGATGCTGGTCACCCAGCGCGGGCTGGCCGTGACCGAGGCCGGCATGTGTCTGGCCGTCGGCGGCGCGACGTGGGCGCTGGGCTCTTGGACGCAGGCCCGGCCCCGGCTGGATCCGTACCGAACGCGGCTCGTCCGGATCGGCATGGTGCTGGCGGCCACGGCCATCGCGACCGCGCCGCTGGTGCTGGTGGAGTCGCTGCCGGTGTGGATCGTCGCCGTCGAGTGGGCCTTCGGCTGCTACGGGATGGGGATGGTCATCTCCGGTACGAGCGTGCTGCTCCTGAAGCTCTCCGCCCCCGAGGAGGCGGGCACCAACTCCGCGGCCCTGCAGCTCTCCGACAGCCTCGCCAACGTCGTCCTGCTGGCCGTCGCCGGCGTCGTCTTCGCCGCCCTCGGCGGCGCGGCGGTCGGCCACGGCGCACTGGACGCGGGCGGCGACGCCCGGCCGGGGGCGTTCGTGGCGGTGATGCTGCCGATGGCGGCGGTGGCGCTGGTCGGCGCGGCGGTCGCGGGACGGCTGCGCACGACGGGGGCGGCGCCGGTGCCGCGTTGACGTTGGCAGGCCGATCTTCTGCTCTGCCTCGTGCACGCCGCTCTGCAAGAGTGGTGGGCGTGGAGAAGTTGAGAAGCCAGGATCCCAGGCGTCTGGGCGAGTTCAGGCTGCTGGCCAGGCTGGGTAGTGGCGGCATGGGGCGGGTGTATCTGGGACGGTCGCCGGGTGGGATGCAGGTGGCGATCAAGGTGATCCGCGAGGATTTCGCGGAGGATGCCGATGTCCTGGTCCGGTTCCGGCGTGAGGTGGCGACGGTGCGGGTGGTGCGCAGCCCGTACACCGCTCGTCTCGTCGGTGCTTCCCTGGACGTGCCGCCGTATTGGCTGGCGACGGAGTACGTGCCGGGCCCGACGCTGCTGAAGGCATCACGCGGCACGTCCCTCGAACCCACCCTGTGCATGGGGTTGTTCGCGGCGCTGGCGGAGGCGCTGGCGGCGGTGCACGGGCACGGGGTGGTGCATCGGGACGTGAAGCCGCACAACGTCATCCTGGCCCCGGGAGGGCCGCAGTTGATCGACTTCGGTATCGCCCGGGCGGCGGAGCACACGCAGCTCACCCGCACGGGGCAGATGCCGGGTACCCCCGGTTATACCGCGCCCGAGGTGCTGCTGGGCGGCGAGGCGGGCCCGGCGGCGGATGTGTTCGCGCTTGGCGCGACGATGGCCGCCGCCGCGACCGGCCGGCCGCCGTACGGCGGCGGGGAGTGGCCGGCTGTGAGCTACCGTGTCGTGCACGGCGAGATCGATGTCGACGGGGTGGAATCCGGGCTGGCCGCGCTCATCCGGCAGTGCGTCGCCCGGGACCCGGCGCGGCGGCCTGACCCGCTGGATATCGTCCGGCGGTGCGGCGTGACGTACGCGCTGGCGGAGTTACCGGAGTACCGGCGGCTGACCGGGGTGGCGCCGCCGGCGCTCCCGGCACCGCCGCCGCGACGCCGGGGCTCGTTGATGGCCACGGCCGCCCTGGCCGTCGGAGCGCTCGCGGTGGCGACGACGGTATGGCTGCTGCCGTCGGGCGGTGACGGCGCGACAGCGGGCGGCTCGCCGACCGAGTGCGCCACCGACTCCCGGTCCGAGTCCGGCTCCGGTGGTGTCAGGGGGCGGGAGAGCCTGACGATCGGCATCATGCCCGACCGGTCGACCATGAGCTACTGCGACCGGGACGGGGACTACGCCGGATTCGAGGTCGACGTCGCCAGATACATTGCCGGCGAACTCGGCGTCGAAGTCGAGGACATCACGTGGCGGGAAGTGTCTGCCACCGAGCGTACGGACGTCCTTGTGCGCGGCGAGGTCGACTTCGTCGTCGCGAGCTATCAGATCACCGACATGCGGAAAGAAGAGGTCGACTTCGCCGGCCCTTACCTCTCCGCCCGCCAGGACCTGCTGATGCGCGCCGACGACCGAGCCTCCGATGTGACGGACCTCAACGGCATGAAGCTGTGCTCGGTCACCGGCTCCACCTCCGCGCAGGTCGTGAAGGAGGGACGCGCACCGGGCGCGGACCTCACGGAGCGCGCCTCCTACGCGGAATGCCTCACCGCCCTGGACAGAGGCGAGGTCGATGCCCTGACCACCGACGATTCCCGCCTCGTCGGATACGCCGCCCAGAGCGGGAATTCCAGTGACTACCGGCTGGCCGGACTGGAACTCAGCGCCGAGAACTTCTACGGCGTCGGGGTACCCAAGGGCGAGACGGAGCTGCGCGACGACATCGACAAGGCGATCGGCCAGATGATCGCGGACGGCTCCTGGGCGATGTCCGCCGAAACCTTCCTCGGGGGCGTGGCCAACTACGATGCCCAGCCGCCCGAGCAGGCCCCGACAACCGGCTGACCTGGCACGAAGTGGCCGCAGGTCGGGCGGTCAACTCATTCTCCTGTCCCACATGGCCGGGCAGAGGCCACCGTCCGTGAGAACGTGAGAAAGGGACAACGGAAATGCGAGCCCTGGACCTGGCGGAGCATGCCAGTGCCGGACAGCGTGTGGCCGTACGCGATCTCGGGCTGCCCCAGGGCGCTCCGGGCCCTGCGGCGGGGCGACTTGGGCGAACCGGACGCCACCCGCCCGGGCTTCGTGTGAGCCGAATCTCGTCCGGTCGCCCCGGGAGTGGCACGGCGGGCACCGGTAGGCTGACGCGGTTGCCGCCGCCGGCGTGCGCGTCGGCGACGGCCCGACCGCCCGGCCCTACCGCCTGACCGGCCCACCGCCCGACCGAGAACGACCCCCGGAGACCGTGAGCACCACCTCTCATCACCTCTCACCGGCCTTCCCCGGCCGTGCCCCCTGGGGCACGGCCGGCAAGCTGCGCGCCTGGCAGGAAGCGGCCATGAACCGCTATCTGCAGTCCCAGCCCCGGGACTTCCTCGCCGTCGCCACCCCCGGCGCCGGCAAGACGACCTTCGCGCTCACCCTCGCCTCCTGGCTGCTGCACCACCACGTCGTCCAGCAGATCACCGTCGTCGCGCCCACCGAGCACCTCAAGACCCAGTGGGCCGAGGCCGCCGCCCGCATCGGCATCCGCCTCGACCCCGAGTACAGCGCCGGCCCGGTCAGCCGGAGCTACCACGGCGTCGCCGTCACCTACGCCGGCGTCGGCGTACGGCCCATGCTGCACCGCAACCGCTGCGAGCAGCGCAAGACGCTCGTCATCCTCGACGAGATCCACCACGCCGGCGACTCCCGCTCCTGGGGCGAGGCGTGCCTGGAGGCGTTCGAGCCCGCGACCCGGCGGCTCGCGCTCACCGGCACCCCGTTCCGCTCCGACACCAACCCCATCCCCTTCGTCGTCTACGAAGAGGGCAACGACGGCATCCGCCGCTCCTCCGCCGACTACACGTACGGCTACGGCAACGCCCTCGGCGACGGCGTCGTCCGACCCGTCATCTTCCTCTCCTACAGCGGCAACATGCGCTGGCGCACCAAGGCCGGCGACGAGGTCGCCGCCCGCCTCGGCGAGCCGATGACCAAGGACGCCACCGCCCAGGCGTGGCGCACCGCGCTCGACCCCCGCGGCGACTGGATGCCCAACGTCCTCAAGTCCGCCGACCGCCGCCTCACCGAGATCCGCCACGGCATCCCCGACGCCGGCGGCCTCGTCATCGCCGCCGACCAGGACTCCGCCCGCGCCTACGCCAAGCTCCTCAAGGAGATCACCGGCCATCGCGCCACCGTCGTCCTCTCCGACGACGCGGGTTCCTCGAAGCGCATCGAGGAGTTCACGGGGTCGGAGGACCGGTGGATGGTCGCGGTGCGGATGGTGTCGGAGGGCGTGGACGTGCCGCGGCTGGCGGTCGGGGTGTACGCGACGACGATCTCGACGCCGCTGTTCTTCGCGCAGGCGGTGGGCCGGTTCGTACGGTCACGGCGGCGCGGTGAGACCGCGTCCGTGTTCCTGCCGACGATCCCCGCGCTGCTCGGCTTCGCGCACGAGATGGAGGTCGAGCGCGACCACGTCCTCGACAAGCCGAAGCCGGACGGCGAAGAGGATCCGTACGCCGAGAGCGAGAAGGAGCTCGCGGAGGCGGAGAAGCAGCAGGACGAGGACACCGGCGACCAGGACGAACTGCCCTTCGAGGCGTTGGAGTCGGACGCGGTCTTCGACCGGGTCGTCTACGAGGGCGCTGAGTTCGGCATGCAGGCCCACCCGGGCAGCGAGGAGGAGCAGGACTACCTCGGCATCCCCGGGCTGCTGGAGCCGGACCAGGTGCAGACGCTGCTGCAGAAGCGGCAGGCGCGGCAGATCGCGCACAGCCGGAAGAAGCCGGCGGAGGACGCGGACCTGCTGGAGCTGCCCGCCGACCGGCGGCCGGTGGTCACGCACCGGGAGCTGATGGAGCTGCGCAAGGAGCTGAACTCCCTGGTCGGGGCGTACGTCCACCAGAGCGGCAAGCCGCACGGCGTGATCCACACGGAGCTGCGCCGCGTCTGCGGCGGGCCGCCGAGCGCGGAGGCGACGCCGGGGCAGATCCGGCAGCGGATAGCGAAGGTGCGGGAGTGGGCGACCCGGATGAAGTGAGCACGGGGGACCGCCCGCGGCGGCTGCCGGCCGAGTGCGTACCCGACGCGGAGTCAACGGCCTTCGCCGAGTTCCGTGGTGACGGCTTCGGGGGCAGGCCGTGCCGTGACGGCGCCCCGGTGCGCGGTCACGGCCGCGGCGCAGAGGGCGATGACGCCGGCGACGACGAACGCCGTCGTGTAGCCCGATTCGCAGGGGCGGCTGGCCGGGCGCGGCTGCCGATGACGCCACGATCACGGCGGCGAGCACGGAGCCGAGAGCGCCGCCGACGGTACGCAGGATGGTGTTGATGCCCGTGGCCGTGCCCGTGTGCTCCCGGCCGACGGCGCCGACGACCAGGCCGCCGAGCGAGGCGAAGGCCAGGCCGTAGGCCAGACCCAGAAGAGCGCACCAGACCAGCACCTCAGGGATGTGCTCGTGGAGCAGGCCGAGCCCGCCCAGCGCGAGAGCCGCGAGGACGGCGCCCGACCGGAAGGCGGTCTTCGGCCCCCGGGCGCGCGACATCCGTGCCGCGAGCGGCGCCGCGAGCAGCATGCCGACGGCGATCGGGGCCATCAACAGCCCCGTCCGGGCGGGGGAGTAACCGAAGCCGTAGCCGAGGGCGGCGGGTGTCTGGACGTACAGCGGGAGAAGCGTGACCGCGGCGAACATCCCCACGCTCACCACCAGGGTGGCGACGTTCGTGACGAGCAGCCGCGGCCCGACGAGCAGGCGCAGGTCGACCAGCGGTGCCACGACGCGCCGCTCGGCGAGCCCGAACGCGGCGGCGAGCGCGACCGCGGTGCGTCCGTGAAGGCGAAGACACCCAAGCCGGGCCGCCCGGCGCGGCTGAGCCGGGACCAGATCGTCGAGACCGCGCTCGGCTGCGACCTGCGGACCGTGACCATGCGCGACATCGCGGAGCGGCTCGGCGTCTCCCACTCGGCGCTCTACCGGTGGGTCGGCAACCGCGACGAACTCCTCGACCTCGTGGGCGAGGTCATCGTCGAGCGCATCCTGCCGACGGCCGAGCCGACGGCCGACACCTGGCGGCAGTGGCTTGCGGACCTCGCCTGGCGGATGCACGACCAGTTCCTGGCCGTGCCCGGGTACGCGGCGCACGTGGCGATGCCGCACCGCCACAACGCGCAGGCGCTCGGCCGGCTGCGTGACCGCGTCGTCTCGGCGTTCAAACTCGCCGGCGCTTCCGACAGCCTCGCCGAGCAGAGCTGGTACGTCTTCGGCCTGGGCGTCGTGCAGTGGCTGGGCGCCCAGCAGAGGGGCCACGACCTCGGCCCGGACGCGCCGCGCTTCGACCTCTTCCTCGGTGTGCTGCTGCGCGGGCTGCCGGCTCGGGAGGCGGGGCCGTAGTCATCCGGCCGAGGGCGTGCGGGAATCGTCTATGTGTGTGATGTGTGTGATGTGTGTGATGTGTGGGAGGCGTAGGAGGCGTCTGGCGCGTACGACGTGCTCAGCCGGGACAGCTCGGCCCCGGTGCGGTACAGCTCCAGGAGCAGCGGCCGCAGCGCCTCGCCGGCCTGGGTGAGGGTGTAGCGCGTACGGACCGGAAACCCCGGGAGCCGCTCCTGCGTCAGCAGCCCGCGGTCGCGCAGCGCGTACAGCCGCTCGGCGAGCACCTTCGGGCTGATCTCCGGCAACCGGACGCGCAGCGCGCCGAACGAGTGCGGGCCGCACATCAGTTCCCGCAGCACCAGGGTCGTCCAGCGCCCGGTGACCGCGGCCAGCGCGACCTCCACCGGGCAGCCCGGATCGGGCCGGGCGGTGCGCCCGGCGAGCGTCGGGACCAGCTCCTCGTCCCAGGTCTCGCATTCTCCGCCGGGCGCGTGGGTTTCCGTTTGGTGAGCCACGTCGCGCTCGGCTTGGCTGCATCCATGACCAGCCACCCGCAGTCCCTTCTCCCGTACGAGGCGGAGCAGCTCCCGCACGCCTTCGCCGCCGCGTTCAACTCCGGCAGCCCCGACACCTTCTCCCGGATCTACGCCGACGACGCCGTCTTCGTTCCTCGCCCGGGCACGTGCGTCTCGGGCGAACGGCTCGTCGCCGCCAACACCGCGTTCCAGTCGCTGGGCGTGCCCATCCGCGTCCAGCCGCGGCATGTGTACGTCAACGGCACCGGAGACACCGCCCTGCTCCTTGTCGACTGGGTCATCGACGGCCGAGGGCCGGACGGCGAGCACCTCCACATCGAGGGCACCGCCACCGACGTCGCGCGCCGGGGCGTGGACGGGGTCTGGCGCTACGTGATCGACAACCCCTTCGGCACGGCGGCGGACGCGGCCTGACACCCCGGCGGTCTACGCTGATCGGGATGCCTCCACCGGACAGCAAGTTCGACGTCAAGCGCGCGCTCAAGCAGTTCTACGCGCCCACGAACACCGACTGGGCCCTCGTCGACGTCCCTGCCCAGCGCTTCATCGCCGTCGACGGCCACGGCGATCCCAACACCAGCGCCGACTACACCCACGCGGTCGAGGCGCTGTACGCGGTCGCGTACACGATCAAGTTCGGCAGCAAGCGCACCCTGGGGCGGGACTTCGTCGTCGGACCGCTCGAAGGGCTGTGGTGGGCGGACCGCCCGGAGGTGTTCGTCGCGCGGGACAAGGCCGCGTGGCAGTGGCGCATGCTCATCAGCCTGCCCGAGTGGATCACCGACGACTTCGTGGCGGAGGCCAGGCAGGCGGCGCTGGCCAAGAAGGGCCTCGCCGCCCTTCCCGCGCTGGCCGACCTCCGCCCCGAGGCCCTGCACGAGGGCACCAGCGCCCAGCTCCTGCACGTCGGCCCGTACGACGACGAGGGGCCGGCGCTGGCCAGGCTGCACGACGAGTACCTGGCCGCGAACGGCCTCCGTATGACCGGGTATCACCACGAGATCTACCTCAGCGACCCGCGGCGTGCCCGGCCGGAGAGGCTGAAGACCGTACTCAGGCAGCCGGTCGCCCCGGCGCGCTGACGGGCGGCGGGGCGCCCGGCCGCCCGTCCGCCCCGCCGCGTCTCCTCGCTCCGCGAGGCGGGCCCGGCAGACGGAGGCGCCCCGAAGCCCGGGGACTCGACCGCCGAGGTTCCGGACGCGGTCCCTCATCTGCACGTCGTCCGCGTGCAGATGAGGGACCGGGACCGGGACGGCCGGAGGGGGCGCGTGCCCCCTTACCGGTTGAGGACCTCTTCGGCCTTGTCGGCCACCTGCTCGGCCTGGATGTCGCGGCCCTTCTCGTTGGGGTGCGCGTACCAGGGGAGCGGGTAGTCGCCGATCACGACCTGGGAGTCCTCCAGCAGGCCGCCGATGGCCCGGTCGGCGCCGTCGCACGCCGTGTTGCCGCCGGTGTGGGCGTAGAGGTCGACGAAGTCGGCGCCGCCTTCGACGTCAGCGACGGCCTGCTTCGTGACGTCGTTCAGCCGCTTCTGGATCTGGTCCAGGACCGGCAGGGCGTCCTGCGGGATGTCGGCGAACGGCAGCTCCGTCTGACCGGGCGCCGGGGTCAGGCACTTGGCGGTGTCCTCGGGCACGAGCCTGGGGTAGCCGACCAGGACCGGCATGGCGTCGGGGGCGAAGTAGCCGATGCGGTCGAGCATCTCCTGCAGGTCCCATCGGACGCGCTCGAACTGGCCGTCCAGCCACTGCTTTCCGTCCCCGGACGCGAAGAACTCAGCGCAGTTCGCGGCCGGCTCGTTCCCGTTCACCGCCTCCCCCGGCAGCAGACCGTGGTCCGAGCCCCGGAGCTTGTCGGAGCACTGCTTCAGGATGCTGCTGAAGCCCACCGTGTTGCCGCCGATGCTTCCCACGGCCAGCTGGGTGTCGGCCTTGAGCGCATTCTGCTGGGGCGGGACCGTCATGCCGCTGCCGGGCAGCAGCTCCTGGTCTTCCCAGAAGTGGTGGACGAGGGTGCCTCCGCAGGAGACGTCCGACTGGACGTCGAGCGTGATGCTCTTGTCCGCGAGGCGCCGGGTGGCGACGGCGGGATAGTTCTCCTCCGACTGGAAGCAGAGGCTCGTCTCGCCACTCCCCTGGTGCCAGGGGGCGATGCCGAAGTTGGCGGTGTACGAGTCGCCGAAGAAGACGGTCGGTACCGGGTCGGCGGGCGCCGTGTCGGCACTTGCCACCGAGCCGGCGAGCGCCAGGCAGCTGCCCAAGGCTACGGCTGCGGCGGTCAGCCGCCGTGCCATCGGTGATTTCGTCGTCTTGCGCATGGCCGAAGGCATGGCTTTGCCCTTTCCATGAGGCCCACGAGGGAGATGAACGAGCCGGGACGCTGCGTATTCACTCACATCCGGAATGTGATATTCCAGTTGCTGGGGTGCGGCAACCGAGTGTTCTTGCGCAACGCCTCAGCTCGCCCAAGGCCCGAAGACCAAAGAGACCCCGATCAGGCGACCCCCTGAGAGCGGAGGAGGGCCGTCGCGCGGCCTGTGACCGGGTCGCGCTCCAGGACGACGTAACGGCCGAGGACCGCGAGGGCCACGACGCAGGCGCCCATCTCCAGACCCTCCTCCACGAGGGTGCCGAGCATGAGGGTGAGGCTGTGGTCGTTCTTGTGCGCCCAGCCGTTGAACGCCTCGACCACCAGCGCACCCCCCAGGTACACGCCCAGGGCCACCAGCAGCCCCCACCGCAGGTCCCGCGGCAGCCCTCTGGCCCACAGCACCGCGCACACGATGCCCGCCGCCGCGAGGATCGCACCGGGCAGCACCCAGGCGTGCGACGGGAGCGCCACCCCGGCCGTCTCCTTCCACGACTTGCCGACCTCGCCGAGGCGCTCGTGGAGCGAGACGGTCTCGTCGATGCTGAGGAGGGCGGTGGCGGCGGCGAAGCCGAGCCACGACAGCCGCCCGGGGCGGGTGGCCCGCCCGCTGAGCAGCGCGGCGGCCAGCGCGACGCCGGCGACGGCGAGCAGGAGGGTGCTGTTCCACCAGGTGGCGAGGTTGGCTTCGAGGTCGACGTTGAGCATCCGGCGGACGCTGGGTATGTCCACGTACGCGTTGATGCCGCGCGATACGAGGTCGGCGGCGAGGACCGCGAGGGTGATGCCACCGGCGCCCCAGAGCACCCAGCGCGTACCGCCGCCGGGCGGGCGCGTGGCGGAGGTCCCGGGTTCGGGTTTGGGCTCGGGCAGGGCGGCCGGGGGGACGCCTTCGGCGGCTTCGGCGAGCGTGCTGGCGCTTTCGTCGTCTCCGGCGGGTTCGGCGGGTTCGGCGGCAGCCTCGGTCGTGGACGCGGATTCGGCGGGTTCGCCGCCGGTGCCGTCCGCGTCCGGCTGATGGATCTCAAGCTCGGTCATAGTCGCGGAGATTAACGGCACGGCGCGGGCGCGATCTGCCCGGGGTGCCCTTGTATAAAGATGAGGTGAACTCACCCCCGACAGCGGAATATCGGGTAACGAGCACCAAAGGTCGCTTCATCAGCACGTTGTTCCCCGGGCGGGGACCGGTGACCTGCGTACTCAGGCGCCCACGGTTCCGTCGACACCCTCGCGCAGGAAGTCCGCGTGCCCGTTGTGCCGGCCGTACTCCAGGAGGACGTGCACCATCACCATCCGCAACGACACCTCCTGGCGCCACCTCGGCTGAAACCCGGGCTGGTCCAGGGAGGCCGCCTCTCGCTCGATACGGCGGGAGTTCTCCACCTCCGCCTCCCAGGCGGTGAACGCCTCGTCTCTGGTCGAGGCGCGGGCGTCGTACGCGGCCTGGAAGTCGATCTCGTCGGACCAGACCATGGGCGCTTCGTCGTCCTCGAACACCCGACGGAACCAGGCACGCTCCACCTCCGCCATGTGCCGCACGAGTCCGAGCAGCGACAGCGTGGACGGCGGCATCGACTGCTGCCGCAGTTGGTCGTCGGTGAGGCCCTCGCACTTCATGGCGAGGGTCGCGCGGTGGTAGTCGAGGTAGGCCCGCAATGTGTCGCGTTCGGTTCCGGAAAGGGGTGGTTCTGGGCGTTGGTCGCTGGTCATGGAGGGGCCCCTGATTCGGTGCGGGTGGCGGGACCAGTATCCAGGCGGGGTTGCGGGTCTCGGGCTGCGGGTCTCGGGCCGGGGGCGGCCGGTCGTGGGTCGTGAGTCGGCGGTCGGACGGCTCCGTAGAGGATCCCGGCGCCGGCGTTGACGCGAATGCGGCGGGACGATATACGCCAAAGCCCTCATATCCGGCCCACATTCGCGCCCAAGTGCGGACTGCCACCGCCCCACCCCCACACCGCACCCCCCGAACCGGGCTCTCCCGCACCTCGTTACCGCACCCACCCCGGCACACCGGGAGCGCGGAACGGGCGGCTGAAGCTGGTGAGCTGGCGTTGTCGGAGGGGCGGCATACCCTTGGGCGGGTGTGCGGGGGACGCGTGGGTCGGGTGGGCGTCGGTGTCCGGGGCGACTCGCGCGAAGCCCTGACGTCGCTGCGTGGGACGGCCCGCCGTCGGTGAGGGCGGCGGGCCGTCAGGCTCACCAATCGGATGAGCCAACCGTAGCAGTCCTGTGGCAGAGTGTGACACGCACGCCCGGCGCCCAGGCGACGTCGGGCACCCTCCCCGGTCAGCACCTGGGTGTCTGGTCGGTCAGCGCCCGGAGGGACGTGCCACGCGGGCCGACGGACTCGTCCATCGGCACCAGGGCACGAAGGCGATTGGCCTACATCTCTGAGCAACACTGGGGATCACTAAGCCAATCAGAGACGCTGAGACTCCGGCCGTGGCGTGTCGGCGTCGGACACCTAGCCCGACAGGCGGGACTCCGGGTCCGGGTCGGACGCGCAGGCCGCCTCCTGGGCTGCCATGACCTCATCGCCATGCGCGAAGGCCCAGGCGCCGAAGGCGTCGATGGGCGCCAGCAAGGTCTGCCCCAGATCCGTCAGCCGGTAGTCGACCCGTGCGGGCGCACCGGGGCGCGCCCGCCGCTCGACCAGCCCGTTGAACTGCAGGCGCCGCAGCGTCTCGGTAAGGACCTTGGAGCTGATCCCCCCGATCCGCTCCCGCAGTTCCACCGGCCGGCTGGGGCCGTCGCGCAGCGCCCACAGCACCACGGCGTTCCAGGTGTGGGAGAGCAGGTCGAAGGCGAGGCGGGCGCGGCAGTCGGCGAGGAATACATCAGTGGTCACGTACCAAATGGTGCCCGAACAGCCTCCTAGCGTCGGTGTGGACGGCAACAGCCGAGAGGAAAGGGGAATCGGCAATGGAAGAGGCACACTCGATGAGAATCGGCGTACTGGGCACGGGCAACATGGCCGACGCACTCGCCACCCACTGGGTACGGGCCGGGCACCGGGTGACCATCGGCGGCCGGGACCTCGCCAAGGCCCGCCGCCTCGCCTCCCGCATCGGCACCGGCGCAACGGCCGCCGGCCTGCGCACCGCCGCCGAGGCCGGCCAGGACGCGGTGCTGGCCGCGCTGCCCTTCGGGGCGGGCGCACACGTCGTACGGGACCTGCGCGCCGCCCTGGACGGCAAGGTGCTGCTCGACTGCTCCAACCCCGTCGGCCCGGCCTTCCGCCTGCTGACGGAAGGCGGCCCCTCGGCCGCGCAGCGGCTCGCCGCGGCGGCGCCCGGAGCCCACGTGGTCAAGGTCTTCAACCTCTGCCACGAGGACGTATGGCGCATGCGCCCGCCCGTCTTCGACGGCCGCCCCCTTGCCGTGCCCGTCTGCGGAGACGACGAGACGGCCCTCGCTCGCGCCCACGAGCTGGTACGGGCCGTAGGCTGCGAACCCGTCGCCGGCGGCGGGCTCGAACGCGCCGGGCTCCTGGAAGCGACCGCCGCGCTGTTCATCGCCCTCTGGGTCGGCGAGGCCGCGGACGTGCAGGCGATAGCCCCGCCGCTGGCGTACGCAACCGGGGCCGCCGCCGGCGGTCACCGGGAGAGCCAAGGCAGTACGGAGGATGCCTGACCGGGGATGCCTGCCCGGGGCCGCGGTCGGCCGATGGGCGGGTCGGCATCCTGTCGCCCCCGGCCCGTCCCGGACTCGCCCCCGGCCCGACCCCTCCCCGGGTCGCCCCCGACCGCCCCCGACGCAGCGCTACACGGTCGGCGCTACGCCATCGCCCACCCGCGAAAACCCGGCGACGCCGCCGATCACCCCCGGGATACTGGTCGCCATGGACGAGGTACAGGTCGTCGTCGCCCACTCCGAGTGCGCGACCCTCCGCGTCGGCGACGTCTTTCTGAAGGTGGACGCCGATCAGGCGCGCACCGACATCGAGGTCGAGGCGATGGACCTGGCGCCGGTCCCGACCCCGGAGGTCCTGTGGCGCAAGCCGCCCGTGCTCGCGATCGCCGCCGTCCCGGGGACGACCCTCGGCCGCCTCGGCGAGCCGTCGACCGCGCCGCCGACGGCGTGGGCCGCGGCGGGCGCCGCCATCCGGAAGCTGCACGACGCGCCGCTGCCGCCCCGGCCCGGCCGGGCCGGCCGCGGTCCCGACGTGCTGGTGGCGGAGCTCGACGTCGAGTGCGCGTGGCTCGTCGCGAACGACGTCCTGCCCGCCGACCTCGTCACCCGCAACCGCGAAGTCGCCGAGGCCGCGCTACGGCCGTGGACCCCGGCGTTCACCCACGGCGACCTGCATGTCGCCCACGTGTTCCACGACGGTGACGAGATCACGGGCATCATCGACTGGTCCGAGGCGGGCCGGGGCGACCCCCTTTACGACCTCGCCACCTTCACCCTCGGACACGAGGAGCACCTCGGCGACGTCTTCGCCGGCTACGGCGCCGACCCCGACGTCGACCTCGACGTGATCCGCGCGTGGTGGTCGCTGCGCAGCCTGCTGGCAGTCCGCTGGCTGATCGAGCACGGCTTCGACCCGTTCACGCCGGGCTGCGAGGTCGACGTGCTGCGGGCCCGGATGTGACGAGCGCGGCCGTGCCGCCATCCCGGTGAATCTCGGGGCGGCCACGGAAACCGTGCGCGGCAGAAATCCCACGATCAGGGAATATGCACCCACCGGCCCCTGAGACCTCGGGCCTCATGAGTTGTGGAGCTGTGATGAGGCGATTCCGCCTGGCCGTCGTGGGGACGGCCGCGTTCATGACGATTACCGCTGTAAGCGGATGTGCCAGCGATGACGGTGGCTCCTCGGCCTCGACGGCGGCGCCGCCGTCGAGCAAGGCGTCGAGCAAGGCTTCGAACGTCTCGCAGGCCGACGAACGGGCCACGGTGAAGACCGACTCGGCCGGCGACCTCGGCACCATCCTCGTCGACGAAAAGGGCCGCACCCTGTACCTGTTCGAGGCCGACGAGTCGACGACCTCGACCTGCGACGACGAGTGCGCCGAAGCCTGGCCGCCGCTGCTCACGACCGGGGAGCCGAAGGCCGACGGCGAGGCGCAGTCCAAGCTGCTGGACACGTCGAAGCGATCCGACGGCAAGACGCAGGTCACGTACAACGACCACCCGCTCTACCGGTACGAGGAAGACTCCAAGCCGGGCGACACCAACGGCCAGGCCCTCGACCAGTTCGGCGCCGAGTGGTTCGTCCTCGACGCGGACGGCGACAAGGTCGAGAAGGGTGAGACGGACGGGACGGACGAGACGGGCGGGCCGGGATACTAGTCACGGCCTGGCGAACGGGCGATCGACGTGACCTCGAAGACCGTACGCGGAGCCGCCCTTGTCCTCGGCGCCGCGCTGCCGGTGGCCACGGCGGTGGCGATCTGGGTGATCGGCCAGAACCATACCCCTCAGTACACGACGGACCTCTTCGGCGAAGAGGGCACCGACGCGGTCACCCTCAAGGCCCGCCTGGCCACAGCCCTGTTGGGCCTCGCGGTCATCCAGGTCCTGCTGGCCGCCTGGATGTACGGCGCCGGGTCCCGCCCCGTCCGCATCACGCACCGCGCAGTGGGATGGGCCGCCTTCCTGCTGTCGGTGCCCATCGCCGTCCACTGCGTCCGCACCTACGGCGTCGAAACCACCGACACCCGCGTCCACCTGCACTCGATCGCCGGCTGCGCCCTGTACGGAGCCTTCGTCGCGAAGGTCCTGGTCGTACGCAGCCGCCACGCACCCGGCTGGCTGCTTCCCGTAGCGGGCGGTGCGCTGTTCGTCGCGGTGGGGCTGCTGTGGTACTCGGCGGCGCTGTGGGTGCTGAACGACTACAGCGTTCCCGGTCTCTAGCCTTCGTGTGTACGGTCTACGCCATGGACACCGGGAATCTTGACGCCATGGGGCGGGCGATCATCGACGGCAACCGCTTCATGACGCTGGCGACCGCGAACGCGGACGGCGAGCCCTGGGCGTCGCCGGTCTTCTACGTGGCCGACGGGTACTCGACGTTCTACTGGATCTCCTCACCCGAGGCGACGCAGGTCCGCAACATCGCGGTGCGGCCCCGGGTCGGCATCGTGGTGTTCAACTCGCAGCAGAAACCGGGCTCCGGCGAGGCGGTCTACATGGCCGCCACCGCGTGCGAGCTGACCGGAGCCGAACTGGACCGGGGCCTGGACATCTACCTGGGCGCGGCACCGTTCGGCAAGGGCCCGGAGGCGTTCCGGCCACCCGGCCGGTACCGGGCGTACCGGGCATCGGTGACCGAACATTCCATGCTCTGCCCACAGGCATCCGGTGAGCCCTGCCCGGTACACGGCCGCACGTCCGACCACCGCGTGACGGTGGTCCTCTAGGCTAAAGCGCGCGGGCGTACGCGACGAAGGCGGCCCAGGCGTCGGGGGTGAAGTGGAGTATGGGGCCGTCAGTGTCCTTGGAGTCGCGGACGTGGATGGTGTGGGGCGTGGGGGCTACCTCGATGCAGTCGCCGCCGTCCTGGCTGCTGTAGCTCGACTTGAACCAGGACAACCCTGAATCCTGGTCCTCGGTCTTGGTGATGCTCATAGCTCTCCTGCCACTTGCTCGATCAGGCGGATCGACTCCTCAGTGCTGAGGGCGAATGCGCGCATTGAACCGTAACGGAGCCAGAAGGCGCTCGTCTGGTCCCGGCCAACCCGAGACATCACGCAGCCTTGTGCCTCGACGTAGATGTACTGCTTTCCGTCGGCGGTTTCCAGCAGCACCATGTGCCCGTTCAAGCCGCCGTGCACCGCTCGTGCAGAGGGCATGATCTGGATGTCGACATTGCGCAGCTTGGCACACTCCAGCAGTCGGTGGAGCTGCGCTCGCATCACCTCGCGGCCCCCCACCATGCGACGCAGCGTCGCCTCCTCGATGATGAAGACGAACGCCACCAGGGGCTTCTTGCGGGTGAGCAACAACTGTCGGGCGAGGCGTGCCGTCAACCACTCTTCGACCGTCTCGTCATCGATGGGCGGGTAGGCGGCGCTGAGTAAGGTTCGTGCGTAGTCTTCCGTCTGAAGTAACCCCGGGATCACAAGGGGGTCGTACGAGAACCGGACCACTGCCTCCTTCTCCAGCACCGCCAGGTCGTGGAAGAACGTCGGCAACTGGGCGAAATCCACCTCATCCTGCAACTCCCACAACACACCCCCCGCCTCCACCACTTCCTCCGCCCTCCCCGTGAACTCCGCCTTCGCCGGGCGTCGTCCCTGCTCCACCGACGCGCAGTGGTCCACCGAGTAGCCCATCCGGTCGGCCAACTCCTCCTGCGTCAGCCCCGCCTTCGTGCGGAAGAACTTGAGCAGCTTGCCGTACGCGACCCAACTCCCCGGCCTGTCGTCGTCGTTGATGCGCTTTCCCCGGCGGCGGTTGTTCCCCATCTGACTCACACCCCTGCCTCGTTCGTCGCACGCGCGTGCTACCCGGGTACAACGACACGCATCGGCAAGGGTTATGGTCATCGGCTCGTACAAAGCACGCCACCGCTCGTACGTAACGCTCCTGCCTCTCGGCGACCCTGCCGACCCCTCCCCGCCCCCCGCCACCGTTGCCCCATGCACGCACCCCCCGCCGACCCCGCCCTCTCCGTACTCCTCAGCCCCACCCCCCGCGGCGCCCGACGCGCCCGGCTCCTCGCCGTGCACCAGCTCGGCGAGTGGGGCATCCCCCGCGCCACCCCCACGGCCGAGGCCGTCGCCGCCGTGACCGCCGAGCTGGCCGCCAACGCCGCCGTGCACGCGCGGCATCGGGGGCGGTACTTCCGGCTGCGGCTGTACCTGGAGGAGCACGTCGTACGGATCGAGGTCTCCGACGCTCGCCCGGAACGCCCCGTGCCCACCGCCCCGCCCCACGCCGCGGCCGGCGAGGCCGACCGCGGGCGCGGGCTGGTTCTCGTCGCCGCTTTCGCCGAGCGGTGGGGTTGCTTCCAGCCCAACGCGGCCGTCAAGACCGTCTGGGCCGAGGTCCACCGCCGGGACTCGCGGTAGATCCGGCGGTCAGAGGTCAGTAGCAGGCGCGGGGCTCCCAGTCCGGTACGCCCAGGCGGCGGGCGATCTCCCTGATGGGCCGTATCGGCTCGGCGACGAAGCCCCCGTCCCAGCTGAAGAACGGGTTGGCGAATGCGTCGGCCAGGCTGCGGAACGCATCGGTCGCGGCGTCGCCGGTGGCCGGGAGGTCGGTTGGATCCGGGCAAACGGGGATGGTACTCAGCGGCTGTCCTCTGAGGAGACCGGTGCTGGTCTCGCGCAGGTCGAGTCCCACGGCCACCGAATACCCGGGCCATGCGGCGCGCAGCCAGGCGAGCAGCCACCGCCGCCCGTCCGGGTCGCCGCCGTCGGACACCTGGCGAAGTACGGCATTGTCGTCGTCCATGATCTCGGGTGTGTAGTGCGACCAGTGGTCGTACCCGATCAGGAGGACGCGTCGAGGCTCGTCGATGGCGACCCACCCCTCGATGAAGACCTCGTCGAGGGGACTGTCCGGGCCGTCCCACACGCCGTGCAGAACATCATCCGGGCCCCTTCCGACGATCGACGGCACCGCTTCCGAGCCGTACTTCATGGACCAGTATTCCGTGTTGCCATCGGATTTGGCCCATATCACCTGCACCATTCCACCGCTCATGGTGGAGGAGTATGCCAGCGCGCGCACCCCGATGTTCCGTCGACGGCCACATGAGATTTCGTCAAGGTTTTGTACAGCATGCGCCGTTAGCATCCGCGGGGCACTTTCCGGAAAAGGCGTGCGACGCGGAATCCGTGGTAGACCAATCACATGTCCAACTAGTGAGGAACCACAACATGTGGGATGCGGACGACCTAATGGATCAGGTCGTACGGAAAGAGGACTGGGACCTCGCGAACCAGTTGTTCTCAGACATCGGGTACGACGACCAGGCGGAGTATCTGGTCCAGGACTACTGGAACCTCAAGGAATGGCCCCAACGCCTTATTCTGGCTTACCTGCTGCAAGCGCAGACAGTCTATCGTGACTACGAGATCGATCCTGGGATCCTCTGGTTCGATGTGCTGCGTGCCCCGGTGCCGGAAGAAGGTGACGACCAAGTCGACTTCACCAAGATGAGCGCCCTTGCCCATCTTGCGGAGCGCTACGACACCATGCAGCGCTTCTACGACGACCGCGAGCTGCTCCATCGCACCGTGGACGAATTGCTGGGCCAGCATGGTGTCACCGTCGAGCCGCCGCCCCCACCGCGGCCCGTATCCGATGAAGCCCCGCCCGCGGGTGATCCGGTCGCCGTCTTGGAGCACGCCGTCGAAAACGGGGACTTGCCTGCTGTTCAGGCACTGCTCGATGCCGGCCTCGATGTCGACTGCCCCATCAGCGACCGCAGATCCTGGGCAAACGGCGTGCCTGTCTTTATCCTTGCGCGGTTGCCAGCGGGCAAGCACTCCGACGGCAGCCTTTCCCCCCTGACCCTTGCCGCTCTCAAGGGACACCGTCCGCTGGTCGAGGCTCTCATCGAGCGCGGGGCAGATGTGACCGCGCCCGGTGACGGCCAAGGGAGGACGGCGCTTTGGTACGCCGCGTGGTACGGCTGGTTGCCGGTAGTCGATGCCCTGCTGGAGCGCGGCGCCGAGCCGGCGGCTGCTGATCGTGACGGCGGGACTCCCCTCATCAACGCTGTGGAGCGGGGACACCTGGACGTCATCCAGCGGCTGCTCGACGCCGGAGCCCCGCTCGAACTACACGAAGCGCCTCTGCTCGTGGCCGCCCGTCACGGCCGCACAGCCGTGGTCGAGTATCTGCTGAGCATGGGCTGGGACATCAACGGCGTCCAAAACGACGACGGTTCCTATAATTCTCCCCTTGCGCTTGCGTGCGAGATGAACCATCTGGACCTGGTCGAGATGCTGCTGCACCGGGGGGCACCGGTGGACGCTCGCAACAGCGAAGGGCGCACGCCCCTCCTGCTCGCCGCCGTGAGTGGCTTCCCCACCGTCATGAAGCGTCTGCTCGACGCGGGAGCCGACGCGACGGCGAAGGACAATGACGGCAGGTCTGCAGGCGATCTCGCCGGTGGCCTGCGGGCAGATGGCGTACGCCGGTTGCTGGCCCGCATCGGGTGACGCCGCCGTCTGGCATGCGCGGGCCCGGTGCCCGGATCGTACGGTCCGGGCAAGGACCGCGTTTGCCTGCCGGTCACAGCTGGCGAGTTCGAGGAAATCTTCCTAGCATTGGCGCCATGTCGATGACCGCTCGCCTCCGTTCTGTGCCCGAAGCCGATCTTGCGGAGTTGCGTACACTGCCGAACCTGCCTCAGGACTTCTGGGATTACCCCGAAGTGGATTTGGACCAGGCCTGGGATGTGCTGACACGTGTGCTGAGTGCCGACGACCGAGGTGGCTCTGGCTGTGCTGGACGCGCGATCCTCGGTGGCACGCCATTCGGCGAGGACCAGGGGTTCGGGCCGTCGCGGACGTTCAATGCAGAAGAGGTCGCCGCTATCGCCGAGTCGCTTGAATCGATCGACCACGAACGCTTCAAGCAGCTGTTCACCATGGCTGATTTGACCGACTGCTACAGCGCACAGAATTATGACGTTGACAAGGCGATGAGGGAATTCGAGTGGCTGCGTGATTGCTACCAGACCGCCGCGGAGGTGGGTCGAGCAATGACGTTGTATATGTGATCGCGTCAGAACAGCTTGCCCGGGTTCATGATGCCCAGCGGGTCGAAGACCCGCTTGATGTCCCGCTGCAGCTCCAGACCCACCGGCCCCAGCTCCTTCGCCAGCCACTCCTTCTTCAGCAGCCCCACCCCGTGCTCGCCCGTGATGGTGCCGCCCAGCTCCAGGCCCAGGGCCATGATGGCGTCGAAGGACTTCCGCGCCCGCGCCGACTCGTCCGGATCCCGGGGGTCGAAGCAGACGTTGGGGTGGGTGTTGCCGTCGCCCGCGTGGACGCAGGTGCCGATGGTCAGGTCGTACGTGGTGGCGATCCCGGCGACGCCGTCGAGGAAGGCGCCGAGGCGGCTGCGGGGGACGCAGACGTCGTCGATCATCGTGGTGCCGGTCGTCGCCTCCAGGGCCGGGAGGGCCGCGCGGCGGGCGGCGAGGAGGAGTTCGGACTCCGCGGTGTCCGCCGCCGGGACGACGTCCGTGGCGCCGGCCGCCGTGCAGAGGGCGCCGAGGGCGGCGAGGTCGGCGCTCGGGTCGGGGGTGTCGAAGGCGGCGAGGAGGAGGGCCTCGGTGGACTCGGGGAGGCCCATCTTCGTCAGGGCGTTGACGGCTCGTACCGTCGTACGGTCCATCAGCTCCAGCAGCGACGGCACGTGCCCGCCTGCCATGATCCGGCAGATCGCGTCGCACGCCGCCGCCGCGGACGGGAACTCCGCCGCCAGCGCCAACTGCGGCCCCGGCGCCGGCTTCAGGGCCAACGTGGCGCCGACGACGGCGCCGAGGGTGCCCTCGGAGCCGACGAACAGCCGGGTCAGGTCGTAGCCGGCGACGCCCTTCGCCGTGCGGCGGCCGGTGGTCAGCAGCCGGCCGTCCGCCAGGACGACGTCGAGGCCGAGGACGTACTCGGCGGTCACGCCGTACTTCACGCAGCACAGGCCGCCCGAGCCGGTGCCGATGTTGCCGCCGATCGTGCACTCCTCCCAGCTCGACGGGTCCGGCGGGTAGAACAGGCCCTCGGCGGCCACCGCGCGCGACAGCGCGGCGTTGACGACGCCGGGTTCGACGACGGCGATCCGGTTGACGGGGTCGATCTCCAGGATGCGGTCCATCTTCACGAAGGACAGCACGACGGCCCCGTCGTCCGCGTTGGCCCCGCCGGACAGGCCGGTGCGGGCGCCCTGCGGGACGACGGGGACGCGCATCTCGGTGGCCGTGCGCAGGACGTGCCGCACCTGCTCGACCGTCTGCGGCAGCACCACGGCCGCGGGCGTGCCGGAGGGGCAGAACCCCGCCATGTCGCCCGCGTACGAAGCGGTGACGTCCGGGTCGGTCAGCACCGCCGCGGCGGGGAGCCCGGCGCGGAGTGCGGCGTGCAGCGCTTCGTACGGGGAAGCCCCCGCCGCACTCCGGCCCGCACTCCCGCCCGCACTCCGGTCCTCGGTGAGATCGCTCATACCCTCCAGCGTGCAATGCCGTCGTGCCGGACGGAACCCCACCATCGGGTGACCTGCGGCAACTGCGCAGTCAGAGGTTGCCGCGCTTGTCCTGCTCGCGCTCGATGGCCTCGAAGAGCGCCTTGAAGTTGCCCTTTCCGAAGCCCATCGAGCCGTGCCGCTCGATGATCTCGAAGAACACCGTCGGCCGGTCCTGCACCGGCTTGGTGAAGATCTGCAGCAGGTACCCGTCCTCGTCGCGGTCGGCGAGGATCTTCAACTCCCGCAGCTCGTCGATCGGTACGCGGGTGTCGCCGACCCACTCGCCGAGGGTGTCGTAGTACGCGTCCGGCACTGCGAGGAAGGCGACGCCGGCCGCGCGCATGGTCCGTACCGTGCTCACGATGTCGTTCGTGGCCAGCGCGATGTGCTGCACGCCGGGGGAGTTGTAGAACTCCAGGTACTCGTCGATCTGGGACTTCTTCTTGCCCGGCGCCGGCTCGTTGATCGGGAACTTGACCTTCAGCGTGCCGTCGGCGACGACCTTCGACATGAGCGCGGAGTACTCGGTGGCGATGTCGTCGCCCACGAACTCCTTCATGTTCGTGAAGCCCATGACCTTGTTGTAGAAGGCCACCCACTCGTCCATCTTCCCCAGCTCGACGTTGCCGACGCAGTGGTCGACGGCCTGGAACGTCCGCCGCGCGGGCGGGGTGACCAGGGGCTCGGCGGGCGCGTAGCCCGGCAGGTACGGGCCGTCGTAGCCGGTGCGCTCGACGAGGGTGTGGCGGGTCTGGCCGTACGTCGCGATGGCCGCGAGCACCACCGTGCCGTGCTCGTCCTTCAGCTCGTACGGCTCTTCCAGGCCGGTGGCGCCCCGGGCCACCGCGTGCGCGTACGCGGCGCGGGCGTCGGGGACTTCGAGGGCGAGGTCGACGACGCCGTCGCCGTGCTCGGCGACGTGCGCGGCGAGGGACCGGCCGCGGTCGGTGGCGGCCTTGATGACGGAGGTGAAGACGAACCGGGCGGAGCCGTTCTCCAGGACGTAACCGGCCGTCTCGCGGCTGCCGTTCTCCGGTCCGGAGTACGCGACCAGCTTCATGCCGAACGCCGTGGAGTAGTAGTGGGCGGCCTGCTTGGCGTTGCCGACTGCGAACACCACGGCGTCCATCCCCTGCACCGGGAAGGGGTCGTCCTGCCGGGTCTGCGGAGCGGGCTGATCAATGATCTCGGTCATGGTCAAAAGGGTCTCTCTGGTTGGCAAGGTGTGCAATAGTTGCCGAAATTGCTGGGCAGATTGACCGGTGATACCTCGCGCTTGCCTGGCTATCTGTACAAGCTGACCAATGAGGAGTCCGCGAGATGATCGATCAGCTCGACGGCCGGCTGCTGGAGCTGCTCGCGAACGAGCCGCGCATAGGCGTCCTGGAGGCCAGCCGCCGCCTCGGCGTCGCCCGCGGCACCACCCAGGCCCGGCTGGACCGGCTGCGGTCCGGCGGCGTCATCCGCGGCTTCGGCCCCGACGTCGACCCGGCGGCCCTCGGCTACCCGGTGACCGCGTTCGCCACCCTGGAGATCAAGCAGGGCCAGGGCGCGGACGTACGCGGCCACCTCGCGCGGGTGCCGGAGGTGCTGGAGCTGCACACGATCACGGGGCACGGCGACATGCTGTGCCGGCTGGTGGCGCGGTCGAACGCGGACCTGCAGCGGGTGATCGACCTCGTCGTGGGGTTCGACGGCATCGTGCGGGCGTCGACGGCGATCGTGATGGAGAACCCGGTGCCGCTGCGGATCGTGCCGCTGGTGCGGCAGGCGGCGGGCGGTAGCGCGGCCGGCGGCCCGGACGGCAGTGCGGGCGGGAGCCCGGGCGGCGGCCCGGGGGACAGTCCTACGCGGCGGCCGTGACCTTTGTGATGAAGTCCTCCAGGTTGCCCCACATCCGCGCGACCCGCTCGGCCTCCGTCAGCGACTCCTCCTGCGGCACGGTACGCAGCTTCGGCTGCCGCCTGCCGCGCAGATAGAGGGAGCAGGCCAGGTCGGCGCACACGTACACGCCGACCGTGTTCCCCTGCCGCCCGCGCGCGCCCGCCAGCGGGGCGGCGAGGAGGCGGACGCCGGAGGCGGAGTGCGCGGTGAGGCAGAGCTGGCACATGCGGGAGCGCACGGCGCTGGCGCGGCCCGCCGCCGGGACGCGCAGGGCGATGCCGAGCGGGCCGTCCGGGCGGGGGACGACGAGATGGGCGCGGAGCGGGGCGCCGGGGTCCACCCAGCCGAGGAAGTCCAGGTCCGCCCAGGGCAGCTCGGCGAAGTCGAGCGGCAGCCTGAGCCGGGCGGCGTCGCCTTTGGTGCCGTTCACGAAGGATGCACGGATCTGTTTCTCGCTGAGCGGTTCCACGTCGGCAGACGTTACGGAGCTCGCGTACGGACCGCACGCGAATTCCGCGCCGGCCGTACGGGGAGCGGCAGCGGATCAGCAGCCGGGTACGTCGCCGTCGCCCGACGCCAGCGCCTCCAGCGACGCCACCGCGTCCGACAGCTTCGCCACCGGCACCAGCCGCAGCCCCTCCGGCAGCTCCGACTCCGCGTCGGCGCACTCCTCCTCGGGCACCAGGAACACCGTCGCGCCGTCGCGCTTCGCCGCCTGCGTCTTCAGCGGCACGCCGCCGACCGCGCCGACGGTGCCGTCCGGCTCGATCGTGCCCGTACCGGCGATGACCTCGCCGCCCGTCAGGTCGCCGGGGCCGAGCTTGTCGACGATCCCCAGGGCGAAGAACAGCCCGGCGCTGGGCCCGCCGACGTCGGCGAGGCGCAGCTCGACGTCGACGCTGCCGGGGTCGCGGCCGAGGTGGCGCAGGGCGGCGGTGACGGCGGTGTTCTGGGACTCCCGCATCTGTTCGGCGTTGTACTCCCGGATCTCCTTCTTGGAGTCGCCCACGGGGTACACCGCCTCCTTGGGCATCACGGCCTCGTCGGTGGCGAACCAGCCCGAGGCGATGTCCGCGATCCGCAGGGAGACCTCCGGGCCGGTCGCGGCGATCGTCGTCATCCGCAACTCGCCCTCGGTCGGGTGCTGTTCCGCCCCGGAGACGAGGATGACGGGATCGCCCCGGTGCTCGCCGAGCACGTCGGCGGTCATCCCGGGCTGGGCGCGGGAGAACGGCAGCGGGGCGAACGCCGCGGCGGCGAGCAGCCCGGCCACGGGCACCGCGGCGAGCGCGAGGATCACACGACGAGAGAGCACGGCTAGCACGGCTCCAATCTACGGTGCCCTCGCCGGGCGGGCGCCGCCGGATCGGCCGGGGCAGGCCGTACGGGACGGGCTGCGGGCCCGTGCCCGGCCGGCCGCCACCACGTCACGCCGCATGTGCGGGCACCGGTCACGCCGCGCCCGCGCGGGCTCAGCGCAAGGCCTGGGCGACCTCGCGTGCCGCCGAGACCACCCGCGGGCCCACCTCGCCCGGCACGATCTCGTGCAGCATCACCACCCCCACGCTGCCCTCGATCCCCGACACCCCCAGCAGCGGCGCCGCCGCCCCGCTCGCGCCCGCCTCCAGCTCGCCGTGGGTCAGGGCCAGCGCCAGCTCCGCGTCGTTCTCGGCTGCGCCCGGGCCGAGGCCGCGGCCTTTGAGTATCGCCCGGCCCGCCGCGCCCTGGTCCAGCGCGTGCCGGAAGCCGGCGCGGTAGGCGACGTGGTAGTCGGTCCAGCTGGGTTCGACGACCGCGACGGCCAGCGCCTCGCTGCCGTCGACCAGCGTGAGGTGCGCCGTGGCGCCGACGTCCTCGGCGAGCGAGCGCAGCGCCGGCAGCGCCGCCTCCCGTACCAGGGGGTGCACCTGCCGGCCCAGCCGCAGCACGCCGAGCCCGACCCGCGCGCGGCCCCCGAGGTCGCGGCGGACGAGGGCGTGCTGTTCCAGGGTCGCGAGCAGGCGGTACACGACGGTGCGGTTGACGCCGAGCTTGTGCGACAGCTCGGTGACGGTGAGGCCGTGGTCGGTGTCGGCGAGCAGCTTCAGCACGCGGAGTCCACGGTCGAGGGTCTGGGAGGTCTCTGCGGGCACGCCGCCTCCTCAAGTGATGTGCGGCCCTTCCCGCGCCGGTGCACCTGTCCCGTGCAGCACCGGCGTGAGAGCCGCCGGTCCCAGGTGGCACCGGCTGTCAGTTCCACGGCGGGTCCGCCGCGGATCTCTTCAGCCCGCCTCCGCCTGCTCGGCGGGGGTGTGCGAAAAGCTAGCGAGCAGCACCGCTCAGCGGAAGACCCCGTCCAGAATCCGGTCAGGATCTTCCACGCCGGTCACCATCCGTGATCATTGCGCGGGGCGCAATGCCCTCGAATGGCCGGATTAATCTCACATGAAAGAATCGTGCCATGACCGGCTTCGCGAAGAACGTCACCACCACCGCCTCGCCGCACCGCGTCGCCGTCCTCGTGCGGGACGGGGTCATGCCGCTCGAACTCGGCCTCGTCCACCAGATGTTCGGCTCCGCCGAGGCCGCCGGGCGGCCTTTGTACGAGGTCGTCACCTGCGCGCTGCGGCCCGGCCCGGTGCGTACGAACGCCGACTTCCCGGTGGTCGTCGAGCGCGGCCCGGAGGCGCTGGACGACGCCGGGACCGTGGTGGTGCCCGCGTCGCACGCCGCGGACGCCCTGGAGGGCGCCGCGGACGGCACCGGGCACGGCAGGCCGTCGGCGGCGCTGCGGGCGGCCCTCGCGCGCGTACGCCCCGAAGCGCGCGTCGCGTCCGTCTGCACCGGCGCGTTCGTGCTCGCCGCCGTCGGCCTGCTCGACGGGCGGCGGGCCACGACGCACTGGAAGTCCGCCGAGCTGTTCCGCCGCCGCTTCCCCGCCGTCCGGCTCCGGCCCGACGTGCTCTACACCGAGGACGGCGGCGTCCTCACCTCCGCGGGCGAGGCCGCCGGCATCGACCTGTGCCTGCACATGATCCGCACCGACCACGGCGCCGCCGTCGCGGGCGACGTGGCCCGGCGCACCGTCGTGCCCCCGTACCGCGACGGCGGGCAGGCCCAGTACGTGCCCCGGCCGGTGGCCGAGCCGGAGCTGTCCACCACCGGGCGGGCCCGCGCCTGGGCGCTGACGCACCTCGACCGGCCCCTCGCCCTGCGGGAGCTGGCCGCGCGGGAGTCGATGAGCGTACGGACCTTCAGCCGCCGGTTCCGCGAGGAGACGGGCGTGACGCCGCTGCAGTGGCTCACCCGGCAGCGGGTGGAGCGGGCCCGGCAGCTGCTGGAGGAGACGGACCGCAGCGTCGACCGGGTCGCGGCGGACGCGGGGTTCGGCACGGCGGCGTCGCTGCGGCAGCACATGCAGGCGGCGCTGGGCGTGTCGCCGACCGCGTACCGCGGGACGTTCCGCGGCCCGGGGCAGCTGCCGGCGGGGGCGGCGGCGTAGCCACGACTTCCGCAGAGTTCCCCCGATCGTTTGACAAGTCTCATAAGGCGGAACGGGGGCGAGGCGGACCCGGCTGTCCGCGGGTTCTGGTAGATGTGGACCCATGAGCGCCCCGACACCACCCTCCGGCGGCGGGATCCCCGGCCCCGGTTACTACCCCGACCCCTCCATTCCGGGCTACGTCCGGTACTGGAACGGTGCGGCGTGGGTCCCCGGCACCAGCCGCCGCACGCAGGAGGGCGAAGAGGACCTGTTCGCGTCGGCGGAGCACGCGGGCGCGGGCGCGGGCGGCGCGGAGACGCCGGAGAGCCCGGCGGACGCCGTGCCTGCCGATGCCGTACCCGTGGACGCCCTGTCCGCGGACGCCGTGTCTGCGGACGCCGTGCCCGCGGACGCCCTGTCCGCGGAGCCCGCCGCCCCGGCCGCTCCGGCCGTGAGCGAGACCGGCCCGGTCTTCCTCGACGAGGAGGAGCCGCAGGACGCCCCGCCCGCCGTGCCCGCCTCCCGCGGGCGGCACGCGCGCGCGGGCGGCGAGGCGGACGACGTACGGGACGCCGCCGAGGCGGCGGCGTCCGTCGAGGCCCCCTCGGACGCGCAGGGCGGGTGGCAGGCGGTCGACGTCGTGGACGTCGCGGAGCGGGCCGACGGCCGCGTCGCCTGGGGCGCGCAGGACCGGCAGGACCCGCCCGCGCTCACGGTGCCGGCCGAGCTGGGCAGGGGCGCACCCGGGCCGGGCCGTGCCGAGGACGAGCCCCGGCTGCCGGGCGCCCGGCGGGCGGAGGACGGTGCGGAGGCGGACGCCGGGGCCGGGAGCGCGGGTGCCGGGAGCGTGGGTGCCGCCGGTGCCGGGTCGGCGGGCGGGCAGGCCGCGGCCGGGGCGTACGAGCAGGACCGGCCGGGCGGGCCGCTCGGCCGCGACCCGCGCGTCGGCGGCGGCTCGTGGGGCGAGCAGGTGCGGCGGCTGGCCGGGCCCGCGCCCGTACCGGCGCCCGCGACGCCGCCCGAGCCGGAGGCCGGCGCCGGGAGCGGGACGGGGAGCGGGAGCGGGACGGGCGGCAGGATCGGCGGCGCGGACCCGCGGCAGGCCGCCGGCGGCTACGCGCCGTCGCCGACCGCCCCGGACGCACCGCCCGCCCTCCCCGCGCCGACCACCCCCGACCTGCCGCGGGCACAGCCCTCGCCGACGACCCCGGACCTGCCCGCCGTGCGGCCGGCGACCCCGTCGCCGACCACGCCGGACCTGCCGCAGCCCCGCCCCGCGCAGCCGCAGCTCGCGCCGCAGGCCGGCCCCACGGCGCCGCCGCTGACCCCGGCCGCGCGGACGGCCCCGCCGACGGCCCCGCCGACGCCCTCGCCGCCGCGGCAGTCCGCCGGGCGGCTCCCCGGGCGGGCCGCCCGCGCCGAGCTGCCGCAGGGCGGCGGTGCCGGCGCCGGGGCCGGGGAGCCGCCCGTCGTGCCGTGGCGCCCGCCGGCCAGCGACCCCTTCCTCAGCGCCGCACAGGGCACCGCCCCGCCAGCCGGTCTGGGCCGCCGGCTCGGCGCCCGGCTGGTGGACGCGCTGCTGGTCGGCGGGGTCGTCGGCGCGGTCGCGACGCCGCTGGTGAGCAAGTCCGTGGACCACGTCCAGGACAAGATCGACGCCGCCGAGGCGTCCGGCAAGACAGTCACGGTCTGGCTCGTCGACGGCACCACCGGTCCGTATCTGGCTGTCGTCCTCGGCCTCTTCCTCGTCCTCGGCCTGATCGTGGAGGCGCTGCCGACGGCGAAGTGGGGGCGTACGCCCGGCAAGCGGCTGTTCGGCGTGCGGGTGCTGGACATCGAGTCGCAGGACCCGCCGGCGACCGGCTCGGCGCTGCGGCGGTGGCTGACGTACGCCGTGTTCGTGCTGCTGCCGCTGGTCGGGTTGCTGAACGTGCTCTGGTGCGCCTTCGACAAGCCGTGGCGGCAGTGCTGGCACGACAAGGCGGGGCGCACGTACGTGGCCCGCGGCTGACGGTCCCGCCGCAAGCCGTTCGGCCCCGCCCGGGATGCGGGGCGGCGGCGCCCGGGGTCGACTCGGTGCATGAGCTCCGACGACCACGGCGAGGGCGCCGACCCGCACCGCGGCAGGCCCACGCGCGCGCAGCAGCAGCGACAGCCCGGCCCGCCCGCCGACGGCACGCAGTGGCCGGAGGGGGAGGCGGAGGCGGAGCCGTCGCCCGGTGGCGAGCAGGAGGCGCGCGGGGTGCCGTCCGGCGGCAGCGGTACGACGCGGCCGGTGGGCGGCCCGACGAGGTCCGAGAGACCGGGCGCGGGGGCCCCGGCGCCGTCACCCGCCCCCGGGCCGCCGTCCGGCAGTGACACGGGCCCGGGCCCGGGCCCGGCGCACGGGGGCGGGGAGTCCGCCGACGGCGGTCCGTCGCAGGGCGCCGCACCCGGCCCCGGCGTCACCCCGCCCACCGGGCCCGGGGCCACCTCGTCGTCCGGTCCCGGCGCAACTCCGCCCGCCGGTCCCGACGCAACCTCTCCTTCAGGTCCCGGCGCTACTCCTCCCACCGGGCCCGGGGCCACCTCGTCGTCGGGTCCCGGTGCGACCCCGCCCCCCGGCCCTGGCGCTACCTCGTCCTCTGGTTCCGGTGCGACCCCGCCCCCCGGCTCCGGCGCCACCCCGCCCCCCGGCTCCGGCGCCACCCCGCCCCCCGGCGCCGGTTCCCCGTACGACCAGCCCCCCGGCGCCATGCCCCCGCCCCCGCCGACGTACGGCGTCGACGACACGGGCGGCGCCGGCTACGGCGGTGCCGCGTACGGCGCGCCCGATCCGCGGCTCGCCGGGATGCCCCCGCTCGCCGGCCTCGGCCGCCGGCTGCTGGCGCGCGTCATCGACGGCCTGATCGTCTACATCCCGGTGTCGCTCTTCCTCACCCTCATCGGCCGTATCGACGACTTCGGCGACTCCGACAACACCGGCCCTCAGTACGGCTGGGGCCTCTTCGGCATCGTCGTCTACCTGGTGTACGAGGGCCTGATGCTCACCCGCAGCGGCCAGACCGTCGGCAAGAAGCTCATGGGCATCCGCGTCGGCATGCTGGAGAACGGCGCAGTCCCCGCCGGAAACCCGGGCTGGATCCGCGCCGCCGTCTACTCGCTGCCCGGCATCGTGCCCTGCCTCGGCGTCCTGTTCTGGCTCTACAACGTGCTGTCCTGCACCTGGGACAAGCCGTATCGCCAGTGCGTGCACGACAAGGCGGCCAAGACCGTAGTGGTCTCCACCGAGGGCCAGCGCTTCACGCCGTAACGCGGTCGTCGAACGGGCAACCCCCCCGGCGCACGGAAGCGGCCGGCGACCCTCTGGTCGCCGGCCGCCTCACGTCGTGCCTCGGCCGTCCCCCGTCGGCGCCCTCGCGGGCGCCGTCGCACCGTCTCAGTGTCGCGCGGGCTGCGCGCCGACCGGCCGCCGGTCCGCCGCGGGTGCGGCGATCCCCTCCGGCCGCGGCACCACGACCGGCTGCTCCGCCTGGACGGCGGAGGAGGCGCGGCGGGAGCGCGGCGGGGGAGCGGTCAGTGCGACGAGCACACCGAGCGCCAGGGCGGTGACGCAGATCGCCACGAGGGCGAGGGCTGCGCCGGCCTGCGAGAGCAACAGCATTGCTGCCGCTGAGGCGATGACTGTGGCCGACCCGTACAGGATTTGGGAGAGAGTCGGACGCGGCATGGCGGCCCCCTGGTGGGCTCAGCATCGGTACGGACGGGTGAACGTGCCGAAGGGCGGCTCCGTGCGTGCAGCCGCCCCCCACTACCCAAGGCGGTGCCCGCCCGGGAACGCAAGTAAGCGTGACCTTACCCACTCGGGGGGAGCACGAGGGGGCGCACGGTGTCATGCCGGGGTGAGCAACGGCGTCACCAGGGCCCGAGCGCCGTAGCCCCCTGAAGTGTCCAAGTCAAGACTGTCATTTCTCTGTTCACTCCGGTCGAATGCTGGCACACCTATTCGTGCGTGATGCGGGAGGGGCAGCGCAAACGTGAATACCAGGCGCAGAAAGTTGTCAAAAACGGTCGTCACCACGGCGATCGCAGCCGCGCTCGGCGCGGCTCTGCTGCCTCTGGGGCAGGCGGCGGCCGACACCGACGACGGCGCGGCCCAGATCGAGCGCCGTGATCCGGCGCGCGCGCCGAAGCACCAGCGGCACGACCTCGACGGCCCGTTCAGCAAGCAGCAGGAGGCGCGCGAGCAGGCCGCGCTGCAGCAGCTGCTGTCCGGCGAGACCGAGGCGCAGCCGCGGGCCGGGGAGAACGGCTCCACGGTCGTCAAGCTCGACAACGGCAAGTACGCCGAGCTGGGCCGTGCGGCGAAGACCGACAAGATATTCACCGTGCTGGTCGAGTTCGGCGACGACGTCGACAACGAGACCATGCACGACCCGGACGGCCCCGAAGGCCCCGAGCCGCCCGTCGTGAAGTACGGCGGCGACCCCGGCCCCGCGCACAACGAGATAGCCGAGCCGGACCGGGAGACGGACAACTCCACGGACTGGAAGGCCGACTTCGACCGCCAGCACTACCAGGACCTCTACTTCTCCAAGGACGCGGACAAGCAGTCCATGGCGAAGTACTACGAGAAGCAGTCCTCCGGGCAGTACACGGTGGACGGCGAGGTCACCGACTGGGTCTCGGTGAAGTGGAACGAGGCCCGCTACGGCTCCAACTACTGCGGCGACTCCACCTGCTCCTCCGTCTGGGACCTGGTGCGCGACGCGACCGCCAAGTGGGCCGAGGACCAGAAGGCCGCCGGCAAGACCGACGCCGAGATCAAGGAGCAGCTCGCCCAGTACGACCTCTGGGACCGCTACGACTTCGACGGCGACGGCGACTTCGACGAGTCCGACGGCTACATCGACCACTTCCAGCTCGTGCACGCCGGCGAGGACGAGTCCGCCGGTGGCGGCGTACAGGGCGAGGACGCCATCTGGGCGCACCGCTGGTACGCCTACGGCACCGACGCCGGACAGTCCGGCCCCGGCGAGAACAAGGCCGGCGGCGCCCAGATCGGCGACACCGGCGTGTGGGTCGGCGACTACACCATCCAGCCGGAGAACGGCGGACTCGGCGTCTTCGCCCACGAGTACGGCCACGACCTCGGCCTGCCCGACCACTACGACACCGCCGGCGGCGAGAACTCCACCGCCTTCTGGACGCTCATGTCCTCCGGCTCCTGGCTCGGCCGCGGCGAGGAGGCCATCGGCGACCTGCCCGGCGACATGACCGCCTGGGACAAACTGCAACTCGGCTGGCTGGACTACGACACGGCCAAGGCGGCGACGCCCTCGAAGCACACCCTCGGCCGCGCCGAGGAGCAGAAGGGCGGCAAGCCGCAGGCGCTCGTCGTCGAGTTGCCGGAGAAGTCCGTCACCACCACCATCACCGCGCCCGCCGAGGGCACCAAGCAGTGGTGGAGCGGCATGGGCGACGACCTGTCCAACACCGTGACCCGTACGGTCGACCTGACCGGCAGGTCCGCCGCGTCCCTGGCCCTCAAGGGCTGGTGGGACATCGAGGAGAACTACGACTACCTCTACGCCGAGGTCTCCACGGACGGCGGCGCCACCTTCACCCCGCTCGACGGCACCGCGAACGGCGCGCAGATCCCGCGCGACGGCGGCGACCGCCCGGCGCTGACCGGCGTCTCCGGCGAGTACCGCGACCTCGTGTACCCGCTGGACGCGTACGCCGGCCAGGAGATCCAGCTGCGCTTCCGCTACCAGACCGACGGCGGGGTGGCGCAGAAGGGCTTCGCCGCCGACGCGTTGACGATCACGGCGGACGGCGAGGAGGTCTTCGCGGACGGCGCCGAGGGCGACGACGCGGGATGGACGGCGGACGGCTTCTCGCGCGTCGAGGAGTCCTTCACCAAGGACTACCCGCAGTACTACATCGCCGAGAACCGGCAGTACGTGTCGTACGACAAGACGCTGGAGACCGGCCCGTACAACTTCGGCTGGGTGACCGACAAGCCGGACTGGGTCGAGCACTTCCCCTACCAGAACGGCCTGGCGGTGTGGCTGTGGGACACCTCGCAGCTGGACAACAACACCAGCGTGCACCCGGGCGAGGGCCTGCTGCTGCCGGTCGACGCCCACCCGGAGCCGGAGAAGTGGGCGGACGGCTCGATGATGCGCAACCGCATCCAGGCGTACGACATCACCTTCAGCACCCGGCCGACCGACGGTGTCACCCTGCACCAGGACGGGGTGCCGGCGGAGATCGCGTCGAAGGAGGGCGTCTCGGTCTTCGACGACCACGAGGGGACGTACTGGAACGAGGCGAACCCCGGCGGCAGCGTGAAGGTGCCCGACACCAACACGGAGATCGCCATCGTCAAGGAGCCCGCCGATGGCCGGACCATGACAATCCAGGTGGGCCCCTCCGCTCAGTGATTCGGTAAAACTGCAGGTCAAAGACGTATCGGCCGCTGCCCCTGGCGGGGCGGCGGCCGATCGCGTAAAGATGGCGTGGGTATCTGGCCGACGAGACGTCACGCGAGGAGCGCTATGGGCGGAGGAGGATTCACCAGGCTGCCGGACGGCAGCATGGTCGTCGCCGTCTCACTGCCGGCCCCCGCGGGAGGCCGGCGGATACGTGTGCTCGTCCACGCCGTGAACCGCGCCCGCGCCCTCACCCGGCTGCGCAACCTCGGCCTGCGCTCCGTCTACCTCCGCGGCAACGCGCACCCGCCCACGCCCGACGAGGTGACGGCCGTGCTGTGCCACCCCGACGGCCTGGTCTGGCGCGGCTCGCCCGCCGGCGAGACGGAGTCCTGGCGCCCGATCGGGGCCCTGTTCCGGCTGGCGACGTAGAAGGCGCACGCAGGCGCAGCCGCGGGCCACGCAGGCGCCGGCCCCGCGGGCCCGCAGCCCCCGCAGCCGCGGGGTCGCGTACCCGGCAGACCCGGCAGATCCGACAGGCGCGGCGGGCACCGTGGCGTCAGCCGACGACCGGCTTGCCCGTCAGCTCCACGCCCGCCTCCGCCAGCTCCCCCAGCGCCCGGTGCGTGGTGTCCTCGGCCACCCCGGCCGTCAGGTCCAGCAGCACCTGTGTGCGGAAGCCCGCCGCCGCCGCGTCCAGCGCCGTCGCCTTCACGCAGTGGTCGGTGGCGATGCCCACGACGTCGACCTCCGTGACCTCCCGGGCGCGCAGCCAGTCCGCCAGCGGCGTCCCGTTCTCGTCCGCCCCCTGGAAGCCGCTGTACGCCGCCGCGTACGCGCCCTTGTCGAAGACCGCCGAGATCGCGCCGGAGGCGACGGTCGGGGCGAAATTGGGGTGGAATCCGACGCCCTCCGTGCCCGCCACGCAGTGCCGCGGCCAGGAGCGGACGAAGTCCGGGTGCGCGGAGAAGTGGTCGCCCGGCTCGATGTGGTGGTCGCGGGTGGCGACGACGTGCTGGTAGCCGGCGGTGGAGCGGCCGATCAGGTCGGTGATCGCGGCGGCGACGTCCGCACCGCCGGTCACCCCCATGCTGCCGCCCTCGCAGAAGTCGTTCTGCACGTCAACGACGATCAGTGCCCGATGCATGGTGCGATGCCCTTCGTGAGTCGGCGTCGGAAGGACGGAGCGCTGGGGAACGAAGCGCTGCGCATCCCGGTTCTCTGCCCGCTGGACCGGGCCTCATACGTGTTCCGCTACGTACTCCGTCGGCAGAACCGGCTCGCCGCTGGAGAGCTGGGTGGCGGACAGCGGGAGCCCGTCCCGCGCCACGATGTGCCGGGCCCGGGCGTCGTCCATCGGTTCCCGCCCCACGACCTTCCCGCCCCGCACCAGCGGCACCAGCAGCTCCCGCCCCGCCAGCTCCGCCGGCACCTCCCCGGTGCCGACGACCTCCGCCTCCGCCACGCCGTCCGCGTCGAGCCGCCGGGCCGCCCACTTCCGCCCGCCGATCGACGTCTTTCCGCCCGTGGACTTCTTCGCCACCGGCGTGAGCGGCGCGCCCGGGTCGTCGGAGGCGGCCCGGGCCACCAGCTTGTAGACCATCGAGCACGTCGGGTGCCCGCTGCCGGTGACCAGCCGGGTGCCCACCCCGTACGCGTCCACCGGCGCGGCGGCGAGCGAGGCGATGGCGTACTCGTCGAGGTCGCTGGTGACGATGATCCGGGTCCGGTCCGCGCCCAGCTCGTCAAGCTGCTGGCGCACCCGGTGCGCGACCAGCAGCAGGTCGCCGGAGTCGATGCGCACGGCGCCCAGCTCCGGCCCCGCGACCTCCACGGCGGTACGGACCGCGGCGGCCACGTCGTACGTGTCGACCAGCAGCGTCGTCCCCGCCCCCATGGACTCCACCTGGGCGGTGAAGGCGTCCCGCTCGCTGTCGTGCAGCAGCGTGAAGGCGTGCGCGGCGGTGCCGACCGTGGGGATGGCGTAGCGGAACCCGGCGGCCAGGTCGGAGGTGGAGGTGAAGCCGCCGACGTACGCGGCCCGGGCGGCGGCCACCGCGGCCAGCTCGTGGGTGCGCCGGGCGCCCATCTCGATCAGCGGCCGGCCGCCGGCCGCGACGGCCATCCGGGAGGCCGCGGCGGCGATGGCGGAGTCGTGGTTGAGGATCGACAGCACCACCGTCTCCAGCAGCACGCACTCGGCGAAGGTGCCCTCGACCCGCAGCACCGGGGAGCCGGGGAAGTAGACCTCGCCCTCGGGGTAGCCCCAGATGTCGCCGGTGAAGCGGAAGTCCGCCAGCCAGTCCGCGGTCGGGGCGTCGACCACGTCGTGCGCGCGCAGGAAGGCGAGCACCTCGGGCTCGAAGCGGAAGCTCTCCAGCGCGTCCAGCACCCGGCCGGTGCCGGCGACGACGCCGTAGCGGCGGCCCTCGGGCAGCCGGCGGGTGAAGGTCTCGAAGACCGAGCGTCGCTCCGCGGTGCCGGCGTGCAGCGCGGCCTGGACCATGGTCAGCTCGTAGTGATCGGTGAAGAGGGCCGTCGAGGGAACGGTGACCGGCAGCTTCAGTTCCGACATGCTGTTGATCCTACGCCAATACTCGTCACTCTGACGATTTCTGGTGTCCGAATGGCTGCGGAACGGTCTCGGGTGGCAGCATGGGGAGCGTCAGGGCTGCGGTCGCAGCCGGAGCTAACGAGGAGTTGCCGCCAACCGTGAGCGTCGCACCCACGGAGATCGAGCGCCCGGAGACCGTCGAGTCCCAGTCACCCGCGGCGGTGCCTGAACCGGACGTCCCCTGGGTGACGATCGTCCACAACGACCCGGTGAACCTCATGAGCTACGTGACGTACGTCTTTCAGGCGTACTTCGGATATCCCAGGGAGAAGGCACGCAAGCTCATGATGGACGTACACACCAAGGGGAGGGCCATCGTCTCCAGCGGCAGCCGCGAGGAGATGGAGCGGGACGTGCAGGCGATGCACGGCTACGGCCTGTGGGCCACCCTCCAGCAGGACCGCTGATGGCGGGGCAGTTCGAGGCGGTGCCGGGCGGCGGCGCGGCCGTCGCGCTGGACGAGCTGGAGATCTCCATCCTGCGCACCCTGACCGTGCAGCTGCTGGAGCTGATCGGCCCCGGCGACGCCCCCGCGGACGCCCCGCCGGCCGCCGACCCGCTGGACGCGCTCTTCGCCGAGGGCCCCAGCAAGCCGCCGTCCGACCCGGCGCTGGCACGGCTCTTCCCGGACGCGTACGGCGAACCGGGCAAGGGCCCGGACGACGAGGAGCGGGCCCGCTCGGCGGAGTTCCGCCGCTACACCGAGCCGGACCTGCGGGAGAGCAAGCGGGAGAACGCCCTGGCCGTCGTCCGCGGGCTGGACTCGCTGACCGTGCAGGGCGAGGGCGGCGCGGTGCTCAAGGTCGGCCCGGAGGAGTCGCGGCAGTGGCTCGGGACGCTCAACGACCTGCGGCTGGCCATAGGCGCGCGGCTCGACATCCGGGACGACGACGACGGCGAGGTGCTGTTCCGGCTGCCGGACGAGGACGAGCGCAAGCCGATGGTGATGGCGTACCTCTGGCTGGGCGGGCTCCAGGAGACCCTGATCGAGACACTGCTGCAGTAATGTGCACATAGCCGCCCTTTTCACGTGGTAAAGCTGCAGTCGGGGACTGCACGGGAAAGGGCACAACTCCACATGACCACTGCCAAGGTCCGTCGGGGCGGCGGCGCGGCCGTCACCTCCGACGAGGGCTACGAGCGCGGGCTCGGCAGCCGCCAGGTCCAGATGATCGCCATCGGCGGCGCCATCGGAGTCGGCCTCTTCCTCGGCGCCGGCAAGATCATCGAGAGGGCCGGCCCCAGCCTCGTCCTCATGTACGCGGTGGCGGGCGTCGTCGTCTTCTTCATCATGCGGGCGCTCGGCGAACTACTGCTCTACCGCCCGGTCTCGGGCAGCTTCGCCGAGTACGCGCGCGAGTTCCTCGGCCCGTTCTTCGGCTACGTCACGGGCTGGACGTACTGGCTGGTGTGGGCCGTCACCGGCATGACCGAACTGACCGCCGCCGCCATCTACATCAACTACTGGTGGCCCGGCGTCCCGCAGTGGATCAGCGCGCTGGGCTTCCTGGTGCTCCTCTTCGGCGTCAACCTGATCTCGGTGAAGATCTTCGGCGAGCTGGAGTTCTGGTTCTCGATGGTCAAGGTCACCGCGATCATCGGCATGATCGTCATCGGCGTCGGCGTGCTCACCTTCGGCTTCTCCGCCGCCGGTGCCACCGCCACCCCCGCCAACCTCTGGGACCACGGCGGCTTCTTCCCCCACGGCATCGGCGACAGCCTCATGGCCCTGCAGGGCGTGATGTTCGCCTACCTCGCCGTCGAACTCGTCGGCGTCACCGCGGGCGAGAGCGCGGACCCCGAGAAGACCCTGCCCAAGGCCATCAACACGCTGCCCTGGCGGATCGTCATCTTCTACGTAGGTTCGCTGATCGTCATCCTGTCGGTCGTCCGGTGGACCGAGTTCGGCGAGGGCGTCAGCCCGTTCGTCGCGGCCTTCGGCAAGATCGGGGTCCCGCTCGCGGCCGGCATCGTCAACTTCGTCGTGCTCACCGCGGCCCTGTCGTCGTGCAACTCCGGCATGTACTCCACCGGCCGCATGCTGCGCGACCTGGCCGCCAACTCCGAGGCGCCGAAGCGCTTCGGCAGGCTGAGCCCCCGCCGGGTGCCGGCCGCGGGCATCGCCGTGTCGGTGGTCGTCATGTCGATCGGCGTGGTGCTCAACTACCTCGTGCCGGAGAAGGCGTTCGGCTACGTCATGTCCGTGGCCACCGCCGCGGGCATCTGGACCTGGGCGATGATCCTCGTCAGCCACATCCGCTACCGCCGCCAGGTCGCCGCCGGCCGGCTGCCCGCCTCCTCGTTCCCGGCGCCCGGCGGGGCGGTGTGCAGCTGGATCGCGCTGGCGTTCCTCGCCCTCGTCACCGTGCTCACCGCGCTGGACGAGGACGCCCGCGTCTCGCTGTACGTGGGCGCCGGCTGGGCGGTGCTGCTGTCGGCGGGCTGGGCGGTCAGCCGGCGCGCCGGAGCGCGCGGCGGCGGGCCGGCGCCGGAGTACGCCGGGACGCCGTAGGCGCCGCGGCGGGGGCGCCCGTGCCCGTGTGCCCGTGCCCGTGCCCGTGCCTGCACGCGCTACGCCCAGAGCTGCCCCTGCAGCGCGGCGACGGCCTCCTCCGTGGTCGCGGCGGTGTAGATGCCCGTCGACAGGTACTTCCAGCCGCCGTCCGCGACGAGGAACGCGATGTCGGCGCGCTCCCCGGCCCGTACCGCCTTGCGGCCCACGCCGATCGCCGCGTGCAGGGAGGCCCCGGTGGAGATGCCGGCGAAGATGCCCTCCTCGCGCAGCAGCTCGCGGGTGCGGATGACGGCGTCCTCAGAGCCGACGGAGTAGCGGGTGGTGAGCACCGACTCGTCGTACAGCTCAGGGACGAAGCCCTCGTCGAGGTTGCGCAGCCCGTAGACGAGGTCGTCGTAGCGCGGCTCGGCGGCCACGATCTGCACGTCCGGGCGCTGCTCGCGCAGGAACCGGCCGGCGCCCATGAGGGTGCCCGTGGTGCCGAGGCCGGCGACGAAGTGGGTGATCGAGGGCAGGTCGGCGAGGATCTCGGGGCCGGTGGTGGCGTAGTGCGCGCCGGCGTTGCCGGGGTTGCCGTACTGGTAGAGCATCACCCAGTCCGGGTGCTCCGCGGCCAGCTCCTTGGCGACCCGTACGGCGGTGTTGGAGCCGCCGGCGGCCGGGGAGGAGATGATCTCCGCACCCCACATCGTGAGCAGCTGGCGGCGCTCCTCGCTGGTGTTCTCCGGCATCACGCAGACGATGCGGTAGCCCTTGAGCCCGGCCGCCATGGCCAGCGAGATGCCGGTGTTGCCGGAGGTCGGCTCCAGGATCGTGCAGCCGGGGGTGAGCCGGCCGTCCTTCTCGGCCTGCTCGATCATGAACAGGGCCGGGCGGTCCTTGACCGAGCCGGTGGGGTTGCGGTCCTCCAGCTTCGCCCAGATCCGCACCTCGGGGGCGGGGGAGAGGCGGGGCAGGTGGACCAGGGGCGTGTCGCCGACGGCCGCGAGGGGGCTGTCGTAGCGCATCAGGCGCCGGCCCTGCGCTTCACCGCGGGACCCGAGCCGCCCGCGACGGCGGGCAGGATCGTCACGCTGTCGCCGTCGGCAACCTTGGTGGAGATCCCGTCGAGGAAGCGGACGTCCTCGTCGTTGAGGTACACGTTGACGAAGCGGCGCAGCTCGGCGCCGTCGACCACGCGCTCGCGGATCCCGGCGTGACGGGACTCCAGGTCGTCGAAGAGCTCGGCCAGCGTGGTGCCGTCGCCCTGCACGGCCTTCTCGCCGTCGGTGTAGCTGCGGAGGATGGTCGGGATGCGGACCTCGATGGCCATTTCGGGGCTCCTGTGGGATGCGGGGAGTCGGGGCTGCGGGCGCGGGTCGGCCACGCGCCGCAGGGGGGGCGGGGACGTACGCGGCCGGGGCTCCCGGACGCCGGAGTCGGGTCGGCGTCAGACGAGGCCGGGCGCGCGGGGCGGCGCGGTCGGACAGGCGGCGCTGGCGAGACGGCAGAGGTCGACGTGCAGACGGGCCACGAGCAGCACCTGCCGGCTCGGCGGTTTCCGGGTCACGTCGTGGTCAACCATGGATTCATCGTATCGATTCCCCGTCCGCGGGCCGGATCGCCGTTTCACCATGCGGACTCAGCGCGACGGACTCAGTGCGCGGGGGCTTCGTCGTACGACGCCACCACGGCCACGTCCTCCTCGGCGACCACACCGTTCACGATGCGGAACGAGCGGAAGGACACGGGTCCTTCGCCGGCGCCGGACTCGGCGACGGAGACGAGAACGTAGTGTGCGCCGGGCTCCTGGGCCAGCTCGATGTCCGTGCGGGAGGGGTACGCCTCGGTCGCGGTGTGCGAGTGGTAGATCACCACCTGCTCCTCGCCCCGCTCCCGCAGCTCGCGGTCGAGCCGGAACAGGTCCATCGAGTCGAACTCGTAGAACGTGGGCGAGCGGGCGGCGTTGAGCATGGGGATGAAGCGCTCGGGACGGCCGTCCGCGGGGGCCGGCTCCGCGCCCGCCACCACGCCGCACGCCTCGTCCGGGTAGTCCTTGCGGGCGTGCGCGACGATCTGCTCGTACAGCTCCTCCGTGATGGTCAGCATGGCCGCAAGGATGACACGGCCGCGGTGGGCGTACGGCGTACGTTCCGAACGCTGAGACGAATCCGCCCGGATGTCGGGCGGGTTCGGTCGCGGGGGCGGCTCAGCCGTCGGCGAGGTGGCGGACCTGGTCCCACACCGCCGGGTCGACCGGGCCGGACCTGCGGCGGAGGTCCCGGACGCCGACGTCGCGCAGCTCGTCGGTGTCCAGAAAGCGGGGGCGGTCCTCGTCGTCGTCGACGGAACCGGGCGGCAGCGGGATCACGCCGGGGCGGCCGTCGCGCTGCCGGGTGGTGAGGGGGGCCACCGTCACGGTCTCGCCGGCGGTCTTGAGCACCAGGCACGGCAGCTCGCCGCCCGCGGCGTCCGCGTCTGCGTCCGCGTTCTCGTCCTCGTACGGGATGTGGGCCCACCACACCTCCCCCGGCCGCGGCTCCGCCGCCGGCCGCCGGTGCGCGCGCCGTACCCGCCCGAAGCTGTCGACGAGCCCGGCGACCACGGCCAGCACCACCACGGCCGCGACGGCCGGCCACCATGAGGCGTCCATGCGCCCGATCGTAGAGGCGCCCCGCCGCGCGGAGCGACCCCGCGCAGGTGGGCGCGCGGGCCGTACCCCGTCGCCATACTGGTGATTCCGCCCACAACCGGGCTGGCCGGGGGACCGCCGCGGCCCGTCCCGGCTTACCCTCGGCAGAGCCGGCGGGGCATCGTCGCCCCGTCCCGACCGTGCCGGAGGTCCCTCGCCGATGAAGCTGACCGTCGTCGGTTGCTCGGGCTCGTTCCCGTCCGCGGACTCCGCGTGCTCGAGCTACCTGGTCGAGGCGGAGGGCTTCGTGCTCCTGCTCGACATGGGCAACGGCGCGCTGGGGGCACTGCAGCAGCACTGCGGACTGTACGACCTCGACGCCATCGTGCTGAGCCACCTCCACGCGGACCACTGCATCGACATGTGCGCCTACTTCGTCGCGCGCTACTACCGCCACGACGGCGGCCCCGCCGAGGTGCTCCCCGTCTACGGACCCAAGGGCACGGAGCAGCGGCTGACCACGGCGTACGCGGACACCCCGTCGGAGACGTCGATGAGCGAGGTCTTCGACTTCCGGGCGCTGGAGCGCGGCGCGTTCGAGATCGGCCCGTTCACGGTGACCGCGGACCGGGTGAGCCACCCGGTCGAGGCGTACGCCTTCCGCATCGAGCACGGTGGGCGCAGTCTCGTCTACTCCGGCGACACCGGCCCCTGCGGGGCGCTGACCCAGCTGAGCGCGGACGCCGATCTGCTGCTGTGCGAGGCGGCGTTCACACTCGGCCGCGAGGCGATCCCGGACCTGCACCTCAACGGCCGCGAGGCGGGCGAGGCCGCCGCGGCGGCGGGGGTGGGGCGGCTGGTGCTCACGCACATCCCGCCGTGGACCGACCCGCAGGTGAACCTGCGGGACGCCAAGGAGGCGTACGAGGGCCCGGCCGAACTGGCCCGCGCGGGCGCGGTGTACGAGATCTGAGGCCGGGGCCCGGCCCCGGCCCCCGTAACGCGCGCGCCCCGTCCTGGCGCACATGCGGGCCCGTTTTCTTCACTCTTGCCCCATATGAACCTGCCCACTTCGTCCCTCTCGCCGGAGCGGTCCGGACGGGGGCGTTGGCCTTCATGTGTGCCGGGTAGGGTCGGGGCCATGCCTACTCCCGAGCCCTCCGCCGGCTCCCCCCGCTTCGACGGACGTACCCCCGCCGAGCTGCGCCCGGTGGCGCTGGAACGCGGCTGGAGCAAGCACGCCGAGGGGTCCGTGCTGGTCTCCTTCGGGGACACCCGCGTGCTGTGCACCGCCAGCTTCACCGAGGGCGTGCCGCGGTGGCGCAAGGGCAGCGGCGAGGGGTGGGTCACCGCGGAGTACGCGATGCTGCCGCGGTCCACGAACACCCGCGGCGACCGCGAGTCCGTACGCGGCAAGATCGGGGGGCGTACGCACGAGATCTCCCGGCTCATCGGGCGCTCGCTGCGCGCCGTCATCGACTTCAAGGCCCTCGGCGAGAACACCGTCGTCCTCGACTGCGACGTCCTCCAGGCCGACGGCGGCACCCGTACCGCCGCCATCACCGGGGCGTACGTGGCCCTCGCCGACGCCGTCGCGTGGGGCCGCCGGAACAAGCTGATCAAGTCCAAGGCGACACCGCTGACCGGCACCGTGGCCGCCGTCAGCGTCGGCATCGTCGGCTCCGCGTCGCTGCTCGACCTCTGCTACGAGGAGGACGTGCGGGCGGAGACCGACATGAACGTCGTCTGCACCGGCGACGGACGTTTCGTCGAGGTGCAGGGCACGGCGGAGGGGGAGCCCTTCGCCCGGGCCGAACTCGACGCGCTGCTCGACCTCGCGGTCGGCGGCTGCGCGCAGCTCGACGAGCTGCAGCGCAAGGCACTGGAGGGAGACCGGTGATGGGGAAGAAGCTCTGGACCCGCGCGGGCGCCGCGCTCGCGGCGGGGGCCGCCGCCGTGACGCTCACCGGCGCGTGTGACGCGGTCAACAAGGCCATAGACTGCGCCCAGCTCGCCACCGAGATCGCGGCCGACGTCGACCGGCTGCAGGAAGCCGTCTCCGGCGCGGGCGAGGACCCGCAGGCCGCCGCCAACGCGCTCGACGAGATCGAGCAGAACCTCGACGACTTCGGCGACAAGACCGACAACGCCGACGTCGGCAAGGCCGTCGACGACCTGCAGCAGGCCGTCGACAACGCCCAGCAGGCCGCCGACCGCGGCGAGGTGCCCGACTTCCAGCCGGTGGGCGACGCCGCCGGCGAGCTGACGAACGTCTGCACCTCGTGACCGCGCACCGCCTCGTCCTCGCCACCCGCAACGCGGGCAAGGTCACCGAGCTGCGCGCCATCCTCGGCGAGGCGGGCGTCGCCGCCGAACTGCTCGGTGCCGACGCCTTCCCCGACGTACCGGACGTGCCCGAGACCGGCGTCACCTTCGCCGAGAACGCGCTCCTCAAGGCGCACGCGCTAGCGCAGGCCACCGGGCTGCCCGCGGTCGCCGACGACTCCGGGCTCTGCGTCGACGTACTCGGCGGTGCGCCCGGCATCTTCTCCGCCCGCTGGGCCGGCCGGCACGGCGCCGCCGATCAGGACGCAGCGAACCTCGCCCTGCTCCTCGCCCAGCTCGCCGACGTCGGCCCCGAGCACCGCGCCGCGCACTTCGCCTGCGCCGCGGCGCTCGCGCTGCCGGACGGCACGGAGCGCGTCGCGGAGGGGCGGCTGGAGGGCACGCTGCGGTACGAGCCGGCGGGCAGCGGCGGCTTCGGGTACGACCCGGTCCTGCAGCCGCTCGGCGAGAGCCGTACGTGCGCGGAGCTGACCCCGGCGGAGAAGAACGCGATCAGCCACCGGGGCAAGGCGTTCCGCGCGCTGGCCCCGGCGGTGCGGGAGCTGCTCAAGGACTGACCGGCTACGCGCACACGCGCACACGCGCCGCGGGCGCCGCCGGAGTCCGCCCGGCGGCGCCCGCGGCGCGTTCTGCCGCTACGCGGCCCCGACCTCCTGGCGCTGCCGCCCCAGGCCGTCGATCTCCAGCTCCACCACGTCGCCCGCCCGCAGGTACGGCTTCGGCTCCGGCATGCCCATCGCGACGCCCGCCGGCGTGCCGGTGTTGATGACGTCGCCCGGGTACAGGGTCATGAACTGGCTGAGATACCGCACCACATGCGCCACCGGGAAGATCTGGTCCGCCGTCGTGCCGTTCTGCCGCTTCTCACCGTTCACCCACAGCCGCAGCCCCAGGGCCTGCGGGTCCGGCACCTCGTCGGCCGTCACCAGCCACGGGCCCAGCGGGTTGAACGTCTCGCAGTTCTTGCCCTTGTCCCACTGTCCGCCGCGCTCCAGCTGGAACGCGCGCTCGGAGACGTCGTGGGCCACCGCGTAGCCGGCGACTGCGGCCAGCGCGTCCGCGTCGGACTCCAGGTAGCGGGCCGTACGGCCGATGACCACCGCCAGCTCCACCTCCCAGTCCGTCTTCTCGCTGCCGCGCGGCACGAGCACCGGGTCCTCGGGCCCCACCACCGTGTCCGGGGCCTTCATGAAGAGGATCGGCTCGCCGGGGATGGCCGCGCCGGTCTCGGTGGCGTGGTCGTGGTAGTTCAGCCCGATGCACACGATCTTGCCGATCCGGCCCACCGGCGGACCCGTCCGCAGGCCCTCGGCGTCAAGCGCCGGCAGCTCGCCGGCCGCGGCGGCGTCCCGTACGCGGGCGAGCGCCGCGTCGTCGGACAGCAGCGCTCCGTCCACGTCGGACACGACACCGGAGAGGTCCCGCAGGGTCCCTCCGTCGTCCAGCAGGGCCGGGCGCTCGCTCCCCGACGGTCCGACACGCAGCAGCTTCATGGTGGTGACTCCCCTCTCCGCGATCGATCGATCATCCGTGGCCGCCGTTCAGTCTGCAAGACCCTGTTCAGCTCGTGGACCGGGGTGGCGGTAGAGGAGGGTGCGTTCGGCGGCCGTCCAGGCCGTCGTGGTCGCCAGGTAGAGGCCCGCGGCGAGCGGCACGATCGCGGCCGTGACCAGGGTGCCGAAGGACAGCAGGGGCAGCCAGCGGGTCAACCCCGCCGCCGGACCCGGGGGTTCGGCGGGCAGCGCGGCCTTCGCCATCCTCCCGCTCTTCCCCTTCCTTCCCTTCTTTTCCGTCGCCCGCGCGGCCTTCTGTACGGCTTCCGCCTCCGCCTTGCGCTCCGCCAGCATCCGCCGGCTCCGCCAGAACGTGTACGCCGCCACCGCCGCGATCACCGCGAACAGCCCCGCGTACACCCTCCCGTGCGCCCCGAACACCCCGCCGTCCGCGAGCGCGTCGGACCACCGGCCGCCCAGCGGGGCGCCGAGCAGGGTGTGGGTGAGCAGGTCGTGGTCGTGGCCGGTGAAGAGGCGGTACATCACCATGAACACCGGGATCTGCAGCACCATCGGCCCGCAGCCCGCCAGCGGCGAGGCGCCGGCGTCCGCGTACGTCTCGGTGAGCGCCCGACGCAGCCGCTCGGGGTCGCTTCGGTGCTTGCGCTGGATCTCCGCCAGCTGCGGCGCGAGAGCCCGGCGCACGCGGTCGCCGCGGGCGGCGGCGCGGGCGAGGGGATGCAGGGCGAGGCGTACGCACAGGGTGAAGACGATGATCGCGACGGCGGTGGCGGAGGCGCCGAAGAGGGGGTCGAGGGTGTCTGCGAGCGTGGACAGGAGCGAACTGAGCGCGCCGAATACGGACATGGAGGGACTCCACAGGTCTCGTCGTGCCGGATGAGGGGCGGCGTGACGAGCCGTGTGGGCGGCGGGTGGGGTACATACGGGCTGCGTACGCGTGCGAACGCGTACGAACGCGTACGAAGAGGTGTCGGCCCGGCGCCTACACGGCCGTCGGCAGGCGACGGCCGGGGGCCCGGGGCCGCGGGCGGCCCGCGGCGTCGGGGTCCCGCTGGGGCAGGAAGGCGGTGCGGAGTGCGCGTTCGCGCAGTGCGGTACGGATCTGCGCGGGCGAGGGCGGCGGTGCGGCGGCGGCGACGAAGGCCAGCGCGGCGAGCAGGGTCAGCGCGGCGGAGGCGGCTGCACCGGCGAGGCCGGTGGCGACGCCGGTCTCGTCGAGGACGACGTCGGCGACGAGGAGGAGCAGCGCGACGGCGACTGTGCGCCAGCGCGTGGCGGCACCGAGGATGCGCAGCACCGGGGCCGTCCTCCCTTCGCTTCGCCGTCCCATACGAGGCCGTACGAGGCCGTACGAGGCGAACGTACGTCTGCGCGCATCCTAACGCGGCGCCGGTGGACCGGGGCGGCCCGGGAGGGCGACCGCCCGCCTCGGGCGCATGGCGCGCGCCCCCCGCAACGCGGGACCGGGCAACGCGGGACCCGGCACCGCGCGACCCCGCACCGCGGGACCGGGCGCCGCGCGGGGCGAGGCCCGCGTGCCCGCGCTCGGCGCGGTCCCGCCCCCGGTTCCGTCCGGGCCGCGCCTCAGCCCGCGATCGCCCGGTACACGGTGTAGATGAACAGGCCCGCGAGCGCGCCCACCACCGTGCCGTTGATGCGGATGAACTGCAGGTCCCGGCCGATGTGCGCCTCGATCTTCCGCGACGTGTGGTCCGCGTCCCAGCCCGCCACCGTGTCCGAGATGAGCGACGTGATCTGGTGCTGGTACGTCGTCACCACGTGCGTCGCGACGTCCTCCGCCCAGCCGTCGACCTTCGCCTGCAGCCGCGCGTCCGCCGCCATCCGCTGCCCGAACGACAGCAGCGCGGCCCGCGCCCGCAGCCGCAGTTCGCTGCGCTCGTCCTCCGCCGCGCCGACGATCATGCCGCGCAGCGACGTCCACGCCGAGGCGATGAAGTCCTGCACCTCGTCGCGGGCCAGGATCTCGCCCTTGAGCCGCTCGACGCGCGCCCGGGTCGCGGTGTCGCCCTGGAGGTCGGCGGCGAAGTCGGAGAGGAACCGGTCGAGCGCGCCGCGCGCCGGGTGCTCCGGCGCGTCGCGCATCTCGCCGATGAAGCGCAGCAGTTCCTTGTAGACCCGCTCGCCGACCCGGCGGTCGACGAACTTCGGGGTCCAGCCCGGCGCACCGCCGGCGACGGCGCCGACGACCGAGGGGCCGTTGAGGATCAGCCAGCTCTCGGCGCGCTCGCAGACCAGGTCGACGACGCGGCGGTGGCCGCCGTCCGCGACGACCTTCTCCAGCAGCTTGCCCAGCCCCGGGCCGACCTCCAGGGCGGCGGCCCGGCGGTTGATGGCCTCGCCGACGACGGCCTGCACGTCGTTGTCGCGCAGCACGGCGAGCGCGCCGCGCAGCACGGTCGACGCCTCGGCGGTGACGCGGTCGGCGTTGGCGGGCTCGGCGAGCCAGCCGCCGACGCGGCTGCCGAGGCCGAGGGCGTGCAGCCGGCTGCGTACCACCTCGGCGGAGAGGAAGTTCTCGCCGACGAAGTCGCCGAGGCTCTGGCCGAGCTGGTCCTTCTTGGTGGGGATGATCGCGGTGTGCGGGATGGGCAGTCCGAGGGGCCGCTTGAACAGCGCGGTGACCGCGAACCAGTCCGCCAGCGCGCCCACCATGCCCGCCTCCGCCGCCGCGGCGAGGTATCCCGACCAGGCGCCGGCGCCGTTGTGCTGGGCCCAGCGGGCGAGGGTGAAGACCACGGCGGCCAGCAGCAGCAGGCCGGTGGCGATGGTCTTCATCTGGCGCACGCCGCGCCGCTTCTCCGCGTCGACGTCCGTGTAGGCGTCCGCGGCGGCGAAGCCACCCGGTCTGTCCGCTGTCGGCCGATCCATCCCGCTCCGTCCGCTCACGCCGTCCCACCGTTCCCCGACGGCCATTGTCCCCGGGCCCGTCACCATCTTTCACTTCCGGGCCGGGCCAGGGGTTCCCGAGCCCGTCGTAACTTTACCTTTCGGATGGTAAAGTTACGGACTATGCGACCCAGCTCCCGCACCCAGATCCTCGAAGCCGCCGTCCGCGTGGTCGAGCGGGCGGGGATCACCGCCCTGACGCTCGACGCCGCCGCGGCCGAGGCCGGGCTGACCAAGCCCGGGCTGATGTACCACTTCCCCAACCGCGACGCCCTGCTGACGGCCATCCAGCAGTACCTGACCGAGACGTTGGACCAGTGGCTGCTCGCCGAGCTGGGCAAGCCGTTCGAGGAGGCCACCGCCCGCGAGCGGGCCGCCGCCTACGTGCGGATCTGCGGGCAGAGCGGGGGGAGGGCCGACTTCGCCTTCATGGTCGCGTCGGCGACCCGGCCGGAGCTGGCGCGGATCTGGGACGAGATGGCGGACCGCTGGGCGCCCCAGCCGCCGGGGCCGGAACCGGATCCGGAGGCCCTCGACCTGTTCCTGGCCCGGCTGGCGGCGGACGGCCTGTGGCTCTTCCACGCCACCGCGCACAGCACGCTCGCCCCCGAGGTCGAGGAGGCGGTGCGCCGGCGGCTCACCGCGCTCACCGACCCGGCTTCCTGAGCCCGCCCCGTACGCGTACATCCCACAGAGAAAGGACGGTGCCCCGTGATCAAGGCGCGACGCTGGTGGATCCTCGCCACCGTCTCGGCGGGACTGCTGCTCATCTCGCTCGACATGACGATCCTCTACACCGCGCTGCCCACCCTCACCGCCGACCTGCACGCCGACGCCTCGTCGAAGCTGTGGATCATCAACGCCTACCCGCTGGTGATGGCCGGGCTGCTGCTGGGCGCCGGCACGCTGGGCGACCGCGTGGGCCACAAGCGCATGTTCCTCGTCGGGCTCGTCGTCTTCGGCGTCGCGTCCACGGTGGCCGCGTTCGCCCCCTCGGCGGCCGTGCTGATCGGCGCCCGCGCCTTCCTCGCGGTCGGCGCTGCGGCGATGATGCCCGCGACGCTCGCGCTGATCCGGCTCACCTTCGACGACGAGCGCGAGCGCGGCATCGCGATCGGCATCTGGGGCACGATCGCCGTCGTCGGCGCCGCGCTCGGGCCCGTCGCGGGCGGGCTGCTGCTCGACCACTTCTGGTGGGGCTCGGTCTTCCTCGTCAACGTCCCCGTCGTGCTGGCCGCGCTGGTCGCGACCGCGGTGCTCGCGCCCGGCGGCTCCGGCAGCCGGGACCGGCCGTGGGACCCGGTGGCCTCCGTGCAGGTCATGGCCGGCCTCGTCGGCCTCGTCTACGCGATCAAGGAAGCCTCCCGGCCGGAGCCCGACCCGCTGCACATCGCGGTGGCGCTGGCCGTCTCCGCGGCCGGCTTCACCGCCTTCGTACGCCGCCAGCGCACCCGCACGTACCCGCTGATCGACTTCGCGCTCTTCCGCAACCGGCAGCTGCTCGCCGGCGTGCTCGGCGCCGGGCTCTCGATGTTCGCCACCGCCGGGATGGAGCTGATCCTCGCCCAGCGCCTCCAGCTCGTGCTCGGCCTCAGCCCGCTGCGCGCGGGGCTGCTGGTCGCCGCCTCCGCCCTCGGCGCGCTCCCGGCCGGCGTCATCGTCGGCGGCCTGGTCTACCGCATACCGGCGCGGCACCTCATCGGCGGCGGGCTGCTCCTCGGCGCCCTCGGCGTCGCGCTGACCCTCCTGCTCACCCCGGGCGCCGGCCCGCTGCTGGACGCCGGGCACGCCGCGGGCTGGGTCGTCCCCGGCATGGTCCTGGCGGGCCTCGGGCTCGGTACGGTCATGACCGCGGCCTCCGCCGCGATCATCGGCGGCGCGCCGCCGCACCGGGCCGGCATGGCGTCGTCGGTCGAGGAGGTCTCGTACGAGCTGGGCAGCCTCACCGGCGTCGCGGTCCTGGGCAGCGTCCTGACCGCCGTCTACACCGCGACCGTCGACCTCCCCGCCGGCGCCCCCGGCGCGGCGGCGGACAGCCTCGACGAGGCCCGCGCCGCCGCCGCCGGACTGCCGCCGGGCGGGTCCGGGCCGCTGCTGGAGACCGCCTTCGCGGCCTTCGACAACGGCTACGCGCTCACGCTGGCCATCACCGCCGCCGCGCTGGCCGCCGGCGGTGTCGCCGCCCGCGTCCTCCTCGGCCGCCGCACCGCCACCGCCGCACCGCCGGAGCAGACCTCCGGCGACGGCCCGGGCGCCGTCGGGGCCGTGATCGGAACGCCTCCCTCCCCTCGCTAAGATGGCGGACCGCCGGGGAGGCGGCGCGCAACATCGAAACACCGGGGGGCGGGCTGACGTGACGACGACCAGACCGGGGTACGCCGTGCTCGCCGCCCTCGTGGCGGTCGTGGCGCTGCTCACCGTCGGCGTCTACGCCGTCACCGACCGCCCGGACGCACCCGCGCCCCCCGGCGCCGGCAGCAGCGCCGACGCCGCCGCCCCCGCCTCCGTCGGCGGCTGGGCCGGCACCTGGGCCGCCGCGCCGGCCGCGGCCGAGCCGGGGACGCGGGACGGGTTCGCGGGGATGTCCATACGCAACGTCGTGCACACCTCCATCGGCGGCGCCCGGGCCCGGATACAGCTGTCCAACGAGTACGGCGACACCCCGCTGACCCTCACCCGCGCCAGCGTCGCCGTCGCCGCCGCGGCCGGCGCCCCGGCGGCGCAGCCGGAGACGATGCGCACGCTGACCTTCGCGGGTGCCGACTCGGTGACCATCCCGGCCGGCCGGACGGCGACCAGCGACCCCGTGCGGCTGCGGGTGCCGGCCGGCACGGACCTGCTGGTGACGACGTACGCGCCGGCGCCGTCCGGCCCGGTCACGTACCACCCGCACGCGCTGCAGACCTCCTACCTGGCCGCCGGCGACCGCACCCGGGACAGCGAAGGCACCGCGTACGACCGGGAGTTCCGGTCCTGGCGCTACGTCACCGCCGTCGACGTCTGGAGCGAGCACGCCACCGGCGCCGTCGCCGTCCTCGGCGACTCGCTCACCGACGGCACCACCTCCACCCCCGGCGCGAACCGCCGCTGGACCGACTACCTCGCCGTGCGCCTGCGCGAGGAGGCCGGCGCCCCGCGCTACGGGGTGCTCAACCTCGGCCTCAGCGGCAACCGGGTGCTCACCGACGGCGGCACCCGCTACCCGGACAACGGCCCCTCCGGGCTCAGCCGCCTGGACCGCGACGTGCTCTCCCGCACCGGCGTGCAGGCCGTCGTCGTGGAGCTGGGCGTCAACGACATCCTCAAGACCCCCCGGACCGCCGACGCGGACGCCATCGTCGCCGGCCTGCGCGAGACCGTCCGGCACTCCCGCGACCGGGGCCTGCGGGTGCTGGGCGCGACGCTGATGCCGTTCCGCGGGCACCCGTCGTACACGCCGCGGGCGGAGCGCGTACGGCAGGAGGTCAACGAGCGGATACGCGCGGGCGACGTCTTCGACGCGGTCCTCGACTTCGACGCGGCGCTGCGCGACCCGGAGCGCCCGGCCCGGCTGCACGCGCCGTACGACTCGGGCGACCACCTGCACCTGAACGACATGGGCTACCGCAAGATGGCCATGACCCTGGACCTCGCCGACCTCAGGCCGCGCGCCCAGGCCGTGCTCTGACCCGCCGGCACCGTAAGTCCCGGACTACTCCGGGCGCTTACGGCGCTCCTGTCCCGCGCACCCTCCGGCAGGTGCTCATCGCTCGTCAGGGGACCGGGCCGATGCGTACATGCGGGCGATGACGTCCTCGATGTCGGGCTCCCGCACCGAGAGGTCGACCAGCGGCCACCGCTCGGCCACCTCCGCGACGAGCGGCGCCGCGCTGGCCCCCGCGGGGAACGCGAGCCACTGCCGCGGGCCCTCCACCTTCACGGTGCGGCAGCCGGCGACGTCGATGGGCGGCAGCTCGCGCTCCAGGTCGACGACGAGCATCCGCTCGCTCTCGCCGGCCGCGTGCAGCCCGTCGAGGTCGCCGTCGTACATCAGCCGGCCGTGGTCGATGACCATCACCCGCCTGCACAGCTGCTCGATGTCGGACAGGTCGTGCGTGGTGAGCAGCACCGTCGTGCCGCGGTCCGCGTTCAGCTCGCGCAGGAACTCCCGCACCTTCGCCTTGCTCAGCACGTCGAGCCCGATCGTCGGCTCGTCCAGGTAGAGCACCTCGGGGTCGTGCAGCAGGGCCGCCGCGATGTCGCCGCGCATCCGCTGGCCGAGGGACAGCTGCCGGACCGGCACCTCCAGCAGCGCGCCGAGGTCGAGCAGTTCGGTGCAGCGCTCCAGGTTCTCGCGGTAGCGGTCGTCGGGGATGCGGTACATGCGGCGCATCAGCCGGTACGAGTCGATCAGCGGCAGATCCCACCACAGGGTGGTGCGCTGGCCGAAGACGACGCCGATGCGCCGGGCCAGCCGCGTCCGCTCGCGGGCGGGGTCGATGCCGGCGACGCGCAGCCGGCCGGAGCTGGGGGTGAGGATGCCGGTGAGCATCTTGATGGTGGTGGACTTGCCGGCGCCGTTGGGGCCGATGTAGCCGACCATCTCGCCGCGCGGCACGGAGAAGCCGATGCCGCCGACGGCGCGCACCTCGTGCTTCGTACGACGCAGCCGGCCCGCCCGGCGGCGTACGACGAAGACCTTCTCCAGGTCCTCGACCTCGATCACGGATCCCCTCCTAGCTTCCCGTGCTGCGGTAGCCGCGCAGCCCCGTGCGCCACGCCAGCCCGGCCAGCGCGCAGCAGGCGACCGCGACGAGCGGCGAGGCGAAGTCCACCCAGCCGGGCAGGCCCAGCGGGTCGTCCCGGCCGAGTATGTGCAGGGCCGGCAGCCAGTTCACGAACGCCAGCGGCACGACGAACGTGACGCCGCGCACCAGCTCCTTGCTGAAGATCGTCGGCGGGTACTGGGTCAGCAAGTTGCCGCCGTACGTGAACGAGTTCTGCACCTCCGCCGCATCGGTGGCCCAGAACTGGAACGCGGCGCCGCACGCGAACACCGCCCCGAAGATCGCCGCCCCCGACACCACCATCACCGGGACCAGCAGCACCGCGACCGGCGTCCACGCCACGCCGTCCAGCGCCGTCAGCGACCAGCCCAGCACGATCAGCCCCTGCAGCACCCGCCCCACCCGGCGCAGCGCGAAGCGGTCGGCGGAGATCTGCGCGAACACCGGCACCGGCCGGACCAGCAGCGTGTCCATCGTGCCGTCGCGGATCCGCCCGCCGATCCGGTCCAGGTTGCCCAGCAGCAGGTCCGCCAGGCCCAGGGAGCTGGACGTGGTGCCGTAGAGCAGCGCCACCTCGGCGAGCGTGAAGCCGCCGAGCACGTCGGTGTGCGAGAACATGATCGCTATCGTGGCGAAGTCGGCGGCGGTCAGGAGCAGATTGCCGAGCACGGATATCGCGAACGACATGCGGTACGTCATCGTCGTACGCACCCACATCGCGACGATCAGCCCGTACCCCCGCACCCCCGCGGCCAGTTCAGCCACCCTGCACCACCACCTTGCGGGTCGCGACCGCCTGCACCGCCCGCCCGGCGGCCAGCAGCGCCGCCGCCCACGCCGCCTGGAACGCCAGCGCCCCGGCGACGCCCGCGCCGGTGTGCCGGCCCAGCAGCACGTCGGCGGGGACCTGCAGCATCGCCGCCCACGGCAGCAACTCGGCGATGTCGCCGAAGGCGCCGGGGAAGACGGTCAGCGGCAGCAGCGTGCCGGACAGGAGCATCGCCACCAGTGAGTTCATCAGGTTGATCCCCTGGCCGTCGAGCAGCCAGAACGCGGCCAGCCCGACCAGGTAGCGGACGGCGAAGCTGACCAGGCAGCCCAGCGTCACGGAGAGCAGGAACAGCAGCCAGGTATGCGCCGCCGCGGGCAGCGCCAGCTCGAACGCCAGCGCCCCCGCCGCCATCGGGACGATGCCCCGGCCGAGCAGCTGGAACGCGGCCCGGCCCAGGTCGTGGGCGAGCCACCAGAGCTGCAGGTCCGCGGGCCGGTAGAGGTCCACGGCCACGTCGCCGGAGCGGATGCGCCCCTGCAGCTCCTCCTGGAAGCCGAAGCCGAGGAGGGCCGCGGGCGCCAGCAGCGCCTGGCCGACCCAGACGAAGGTGAGCGCCTGCGCCTGGTCGTAGCCGCCGAGCTGCGGGCGCTCGTGCCAGAGCGCGACGAAGGTGTACGCCAGGATGAAGCCGAAGACGGTGTTGGTGATGACGCCGGCGGCGGTGGCCGCGCGGTACGTCGCGAACCGGCGGAAGCCGCCGGCCGCCACCAGTCCGTACAGCCGCAGGGCCTGCACGGCGGGCGCGTCCCGCAGCGCGTCCGTGCCGCGCACTCACACCACCCCCCTGGCCCCGGCACAAAGCCACCGACTTTAGTCCAGTCGGGTTGAGCGCTGCGACCGGATATTCGCACCTCCCGGGTGTCTGCGTGCTTAATGACAAGCTGGTGCGTAAAGGTCATATCAGACGACAGAACGAGCCCACGGACTGCACATGAGCCACACGGACATGCGACAGGGCGTCCGGAGCTTCGGCCCCGACAACGAGCCGGGCGACGACCGCGGCGCGGACGACGAGCCGGCACCCCCGCCCGCCCCGCCGCGGCGGCGGCGCGCGTACCGCAGGACCTGGTGGAAGATGCTGCTGGGCGCCGCGATGCTGACGGTGGCGCTGGCCTCCGGGGCGTTCGCCGTCGGCTACCTGACCGTCGACATCCCGCGGCCCAACGACATGGCGACCGCCCAGAGCAACCACTACTTCTACGCCGACGGCTCCAAACTCGCCGTCAAGGGCGAGGTCGACCGCGAGAGCGTGCCGCTGCGGCGCGTCCCCGACCACGTGCGCATGGCCGTACTGGCCGCCGAGGACCGCAGGTTCTACTCCGACTCCGCCGTCAACCCCATGGCGATGGTCCGCGCCGGCTTCAACACCCTGACCGGCAAGGGCACCCAGTCGGGCTCGACCATCACCCAGCAGTACGTGAAGAACTACTACCTCGACCAGGAGCAGACGATCAGCCGCAAGCTCCGCGAGGCGTTCATCGCGATCAAGCTGGACCGCGAGGTCACCAAGGACGACGTCCTGGAGGGCTACCTCAACACCAGCTACTTCGGCCGCAACGCCTACGGCGTGCAGGCCGCGGCCCAGGCGTACTACGACAAGGACGTCGAGGAGCTGACGGTCGCCGAGGGCGCGTACCTCGCGACGCTGCTGCAGGCCCCGACCACGTACGACGTCACCGTGCACCCCGGCAACCGGCCCGCCGCCGAGGCCCGCTGGCACTACGTGCTGGACGGCATGGTCAAGGAGGGCTGGCTGGCGCCGCGCACGCGCGAGCGCATGGAGTTCCCCGTGCCCGGGGAGTCCCGTCTCGACCCCGGCCTGTCGGGGCAGCGCGGCTACCTCGTCGAGGCCATCAACAGCTACCTCGTCGAGCACCGCATCATCGACGAGAAGTCCCTCGCCGCGGGCGGCTTCCGCATCGTCACGACGCTGCAGCCCGACAAGCAGGACGCCTTCGTCGCCGCCGTGGACGAGCAGCTGACCTATCAGCTCGACCCGGAGTCCAACCCCGCCGACGCCTACGTGCGCGTCGGCGGCGCCTCCATCGACGTCGAGAGCGGCAAGGTCGTCGCGCTGTACGGCGGTGCGGACTACACCCAGCAGTACGTCAGCAACGCCACCCGCCGCGACTACCAGGCCGGCTCCACCTTCAAGCCGTTCGTCTTCACCGCCGCCGTGCAGGAGAACGCGAAGAACTGGGAGGGCAAGCGGATCACGCCGCGGACGATGTACGACGGCGACACCGACCGGCGGGTGATCGGCAGGAAGGGCAAGCCGCTGCGCTACTCGCCGGACAACCAGGACGACGTCTCGTACGGCCGCATCAACGTCGCCGACGCCACCAACGAGTCGGTCAACTCCGTCTACGCGCAGATGGCCCAGGACGTCGGCCCGAAGAAGGTCCGCGGCACCGCCGTCCGGCTCGGCCTGCCGCCCGCCACCCCGGAGCTGAAGGACCACCCCTCCATCGGCCTCGGCACCGCCACCCCCAGCGCGCTCGACCTCGCGCAGGCGTACGCCACGCTGGCCGGCCACGGCGACCACGGCGGCTACCGGCTCGTCGACAAGCTCAGCCGCAACGGCGAGATCTTCCAACTGCCGCCGCGGCGCCCGCACCCCGTGGTCTCCCGCACGGCGGCGGACGCGACGACCGCGATGCTGCAGAACGTCGTCGAGAACGGCTCCGGCCGGGAGGCGCAGATCGCCGAGCGGCCGGCGGCCGGCAAGACCGGCACCGGCGAGCACGACCGCTCGGCGTGGTTCGCGGGCTACACGCCGGAGCTGGCCACCGTGGTCGGGGTGATGGGGCAGGACCCGGAGACGGGTGCGCAGAAGTCGCTGCACGGGGTGCTGGGGGAGGACCGGATCAGCGGCAGCGGGGTGCCGGCGAAGATCTGGGGCGCATACACGAGGGACGCGCTGTGGGACGTACCGGCGAGCGACTTCGACCTGGAGGCCGGCCACCGGCAGCGGATGCCGGCCACGCCGCCCCCGGCCCCCGCCGCCCCCGCGGCGGTCCCGGCACCGCCGGCGCCGCAGTAGCGGGCGGTACGGGAGGCGCAGGATCAGTGACCGGACGCCGCTTCAGCCCGGGTCACGCCAGCGGCAGCGAGCCCGCGACGGGGGTGGGCCGCTACAGGTACAGCCCCGTGGAATCCTCGGTGCCCTCCAGCCGCTCCGAGGCCACCGCGTGCAGGTCGCGCTCGCGCAGCAGCACGTAGCCCACGCCCCGCACCTCGACCTCGCCGCGGTCCTCCGGGTCGAACAGCACCCGGTCGCCCGGCTCGACCGTCCGTACGTTCTGCCCGGTGGCCACCACCTCCGCCCAGGTCAGCCGGCGGCCCACGGCCGCGGTGGCGGGGATGACGATGCCACCGCTGGACCGGCGCTCGCCCTCCGCGGTGTCGGTGCGGACGAGTACCCGGTCGTGGAGCATCCGGATGGGCAGCTTGTCGTGGGGCGTATTCACGTACCCGACGGTACCCGCGCCGCTAGCGGCGCCGACGCCTGCCCCGGGACTTCCCGGGCCGGCGCGACCCCGCTGCCAGCAGTCCGGCGACGGCCACGACGGCGACCGCGACCGGCACTATCCGCTTCAGCCGGGGGGCGCCGTCGGGGGCGACGAGCACGCCGCGGGCACTGGTCACGGCGCGGTTCGCGACCACGAACGCCTGCCCGGCGGTGTGGTCCACCATGCTCTTCGTACGCGCCTTGGCCTCGCCCACCAGGGTCGAGGGGCTCACCCGCAGCGTGATCTCGTCGAGCGTCGCGGCGAGATCCTGCCGCCGGCGTGCGATGTCCGCCTCGATCTGCGCGGGAGTCCTGCCGTCCGACACCGCCGTGCCTCCGTCCTCGCCGTCCGTCTGCTGGTCGACAGTCTGTCAGCCGTTACCCTCGGGTGCGACATCCGCCCCGCACCCTGGAGTAGGGAAAGCACCATGAGCGAGCGACTGCAGCCCGGCGACACCGCCCCCGACTTCACCCTCCCCGACGCGGACGGCAAGGACGTGTCGCTCGCCGGCTACCGCGGCCGCAAGGTCATCGTCTACTTCTACCCGGCCGCGCTCACCCCGGGTTGCACCAAGCAGGCGTGCGACTTCACCGACAACCTCGACGTGCTCGCCGCCGCCGGCTACGACGTCATCGGCGTCTCGCCCGACAAGCCGGCGAAGCTGGCGAAGTTCCGGGAGAAGGAGTCGCTGCGGGTGACGCTCGTGGGCGACCCCGACAAGGCGGTGCTGGAGGCGTACGGCGCCTTCGGCGAGAAGAAGCTCTACGGAAAGACGGTGACCGGCGTCATCCGCTCCACCGTCGTCGTGGACGAGAAGGGCACCGTCGAGCGGGCGCTGTACAACGTCAAGGCCACCGGTCACGTCGCGAAGCTCCTCAAGGACCTCGACGTCAGTTCGCCCGCGTGAGGTAGCCGGAGACCACCAGGTTGCCCGTGTAGGTCCGCTCCCTCGGCTCGTACGCGCCGCCGCAGGTGAGCAGGCGGATCTCGGCCCGGCCGCGCTGGTGCTGCCCGTAGACGCGCTGGGCGTCGAAGTCGTCCCTGGCGACGGTCTCCACCCGCTCGACGGTGAACACGGCCGTGCGCCCGTCCGCGCGGGTGACCGTGACCTCCTCGCCGGGGCGCACGTCGCCGAGCCGGTAGAACACCGCGGGCCTGGCGCGGGTGTCCATGTGCCCGACGAAGACCGCGACGCCGGCGGCGCCGGGCTTCGCGCCGCCGCGGTACCAGCCGATCTCGTTCGCGTTGCCGAACGGCGGCGCGGCCACGGCGCCGTCGCCGTCCAGACCGCGGCCGACGACCGGGCCCGCCACCCCCACCGACGGCACCGCGAGGCCCGCGGGCACCGAGTCGGCCGGCGCGCCGGGCAGCGGGCGGGCGGCCGGCGGTCCCGAGCGCAGCACCTGCGCGCCGGCGCCGCCGTCGGAGACCGTGCCGCCGCCCTCGCGCTCGTCGAGGTCGCGGCCCCAGAGCCACAGGCCGAGCAGCAGCACGGCCCAGGCGGCGGGGGTGACCAGGCCGGGCCGGCGGCGGGCGGCCTCAGCGGCCATCGGGGGTGCCCGCGTCCGTGCCGGCCGCGGCGCCGCGGGTGCGGCGGCGTACGAAGGTGACGGCGAGGACCGCCGCGCCGCCGACGAGGGCGAGGGGCGGGGCGCCGGGCAGGGCGCCGGTCAGCGGGCCCTTCTCGTCCCCGGCCGCCTCGTCCCCGGCCGCCCGCGCGGTCTGCGCCGTGCCGCCGCCGCCGGCCGTCACCGGCGACCAGGGCTGGTGGTGCCAGTTGTTCTTCCAGTGCTCCGGCCGCCGGTGCGGGTCCTCCACCACCACCTCGCCGCGCGCCACCCGCCGGCCGCCGTCGCAGTCGACCCACACCGGGTACGTACCGGCCCGCGCGGTCCACTTGATCTTCCCGCGCCCGGTCAGCCCGCCGTGGTTCACCGGGCGCAGGTTCACCGGCGCCTCGAACACCTCCGAGGTCGCCGAGGCGTGGCCGCCCCGGCACACACCGGTGCTGACCTCGACGGGATCGCCGCGCTGCACGCGGTGCGGGGTCACGGTCACGTCGCCCTGCGCGTGCGCGTCGGCGCAGGAGACGGCGGCGCCGCCCGTCAGCAGGAGAAGGGCGGCGAGGCAGACACGGACCGGGCGCATGGGACCTCCGGGAACTCTCCCTCCCAGGGTCGCGACCCGCCGGGCCCGCGCATCCGCACGGCGCCAGCACTACGCCGGTCCGGTGGCCGCCCACCCGAACGGCGGGCGGGGGGTGGTGCCTTGAGCGCGGTCCCGGCCGGCTCAGATCAGCTCGACGAGGTCGGCGATCGAGTCGGCGATGTGCGAGGGCCGGTACGGGAAGCGCTCCACCTGGTCCGCCCGGGTGAGCCCGGTCAGCACCAGGTACGTCTCCATGCCCGCTTCGAGCCCGGCCAGGATGTCGGTGTCCATCCGGTCGCCGATCATCGCGGTGGTCTCGGAGTGGGCGCCGATCTGGTTGAGCCCGGCGCGCATCATCAGCGGGTTGGGCTTGCCGACGAAGTACGGGTCCTTGCCGGTCGCCTTGGTGATGAGCGCGGCGACGGCGCCGGTCGCGGGCAGCGGGCCCTCGGTGGACGGCCCGGTCTCGTCCGGGTTGGTGGCGATGAAGCGGGCGCCGTCCTCGATCAGCCGGATGGCCTTCGTCAGTGCCTCGAAGCTGTACGTGCGGGTCTCGCCGAGGACGACGTAGTCGGGGCGGTGGTCGCTGAGCACGTAGCCCTGGTCGTGCAGCGCGGTGGTCAGCCCGGCCTCGCCGATGGCGTACGCGGTGCCCCCGGGGCGCTGGTCGTCGAGGAACTTGGCGGTGGCGAGCGCGGAGGTCCAGATGTTCTTCACCGGCACGTCCAGGCCGATGCGGAAGAGCCGGGCGTGCAGGTCGCCGGGCGTGTACATGGAGTTGTTGGTGAGCACGAGGAAGGGCTTGCCGGAATCGCGCAGCCGCTTGATGAAGGCGTCGGCGCCGGCGATCGGGATGCCCTCGTGCATGAGCACCCCGTCCATGTCCGTCAGCCAGGACTCGACCGGCATGCGCTCCGCCATCTGCTCTCTCCCACGGTGCTCGAGGACGGGGTCACCAGCCTAGACGCAGGAGCGGGGGGACAGCGGGGGCGGAGGGGAAGAGCGGGGGCGGGGGCGGTGTGCGCGGGTGCGCCGCGCCGCGCGCTGAAGCCGGCGGGCGCCGGCCCCCGCGGCGCCGGGTCCGACGGCACCGCACACCCCGCCGCGCCCCGCGCACCGTGCCGCGGACGGGCGGGGTCAGCGGGGCGGCGGGCCCGGTGGGGTACGGGGTGCGGGGTGGTCGCGGCGGAGGCGGCGGGAGGCGTGGAGGAGGGCGGTGCCGAGGAGGAGCGAGGCCGCGGCGCCCGCCGTGGCGGCGGCGGTCGGGCGGGGGCCCGTATCCGCCAGGCTCTCCGGCATCGGTGCGGCGCCGGGGAGCCGTGGCGGCGGCTGCGGTACGTCGTCCGGCCAGCGCGGTACGGCGCCGCCCCCCGGCGCCGCGGGGGCGTCCGGTCTGCCCGGGACCGTCGGGGCGTCCGGGGCCGCCGGGCCCGTCGGGGCGTTCGGCGGCGCCGGGACGTCCGGGGCACCGGGCCGCCCGCGTTCTCCAGTGCCCCGCGGGGTCGGCGGGGTGCCCGGTTCCGCCGGGCGCCGCTGCGGGCGTTCCGGTGTCGCCCCCTCCCGCGGCGTCGTGGTGCGCGGCGGCGCGGGGCGCTCCGACGACTCCGGACGCCCCGGCGACGCCGTCCCGCCGCAGCACGACGTCCCCGGCTCGATCCGGACCTCGTAGTCCTCCGACTGCCCGATCCACTCGCCGTCGTCTCCGCGGCGCTGCACGGTGGTCACGTTCACGGTCACCCGCCCCCCGGGGGCGTCCTTCGCGAAGCCCAGCCGCACCGGCACGTCCCGGCCGCCGCCCGCCGGCAGCGCGAAGCCGCGGAAGCCCCTCGCGAACGCCCCGGCGTTCTCGTCCGCCCCCGTCCGCTCGAACGCCACCGACCGCCAGCGCCGCGCCCCCGCGTCGTAGAACCGCAGCCGGATGTCGCCCGGCAGGAGGCGCGCGCCGTCCTCGTGGCTGAACACCGCCACCGGGTGCACCCCTCGGCAGGGCCGGTCCGAGGTGTTGTGCAGCCGCAGCGTCAGGCTGTGCCGCGCGCTCCCGGCCCGCAGCGCGGCGCCGTCGCCGCGCAGCGCCGTCGCCACGGGGAAGCCCCCGGCCCCGGGGTCGCCGCAGCGCGGCGCGAGCGGGCCGAGCGGGCCGGTGGGCGGCTGCGGCAGCGGCGCTCGCGGAGGTGCCGGCACGGGTGCCTGCGCGGGCGGCTGCGCCGCGGCGGTCGCCGGTGCGGGGGAGAGGAGGAGGGCTGCGGCGGTGGCCGTGAGGGCGAGTGCGGAGCGCGGTCCCATGATCGCGACCGTGTCACGGACCCCGTACCGGCGATCGGCCGGGCGACTCTGAACGGCTCAACGCACGCCCGCATAACGCCCGTCCGGCGCAACCCCCCGGCCCGTACGGACACCGCGGCGGCCACCGCACCGGCACCCGGCCCGTGGACGCCCGCCTGAACGCCCCGCCCCCGCCCCCGCCCCCGCCCCGCCCCTGCCCTCGCCCCCGCCCGCCCGGCCGCGGGCGGTGTGGTTGAGTGACGGCCATGGATGGCACCCCTGGCACCCCCCTGCGCGTCGGTCTCTTCGGTTACGGACTCGCCGGCGCCGTCTTCCACGCCCCGCTCGTCGCGGCCACCGACGGCCTCGTCCTCGACACCGTCGTCACCGGGAACCCGGAGCGGCAGCGGCAGGTGCGCGCCGCGTATCCGGACGTGACCGTCGTCGCCACCGCCGACGACCTTCTCGCCCGCGCCGACCGCCTCGACCTCGCCGTCGTCGCGTCCCCCAACCGCACCCACGTGCCGCTCGCCACCGTCGCGCTGGAGGCCGGGCTGCCCGTCGTCGTGGACAAGCCGCTGGCCGCCACCGCCGCCGAGGCCGACGAGCTGGCGACCCTCGCCGACGCCCGCGGGCTGCTGCTCTCCGCCTTCCACAACCGCCGCTGGGACAACGACTTCCGCACTCTCCGCGCCCTGCTCGCCGACGGTGCGCTCGGCGACGTCCACCGCTTCGAGTCCCGCTTCGAGCGCTGGCGCCCCGCGCTGCGCGGCGGCTGGCGCGACTCGGCCGACCCGGCGGACGTCGGCGGACTGCTCTACGACCTGGGCAGCCACCTCGTCGACCAGGCACTGACCCTCTTCGGCCCGGTGACCTCCGTCTACGCCGAGTCCGACGCCCGACGGTCGGGCTCGGAGGTGGACGACGACGACTTCGTCGCGCTGGTGCACGCCGGGGGAGTCCGTACGCACCTGTGGATGACCGCGATGGCCCCGCAGCTCGGGCCGCGCTTCCGGGTGCTCGGCAGCCGCGCCGGATACGTGAAGTACGGGCTCGACCCGCAGGAGGCGGCGCTGCGCGAGGGCCGCCGGCCGGGGGACGGCGGCGGGACCGGGGCGGACGGGCCCTGGGGCGCGGAGCCCGAGTCCGCCTGGGGCCGCCTCGGCGTCGGGGAGTCCCCGCTCACCGGCGGCGGCGAGCCGGTCCCCACCCTCCCCGGCGACTACCCCGCCTACTACGCCGGCATCGCCGAGGCCCTGCGCACCGGCACGCCACCGCCCGTCACCGCCGCCGAGGCCGCGGCGACGCTGCGGGTGCTGGCGGCGGCCCGCCGCTCGGCGGGGGAGGGCCGGGTCGTACGGCTCGCGGAGGGTGCCTGAGCACCCGCGGGGAGCCGGTATGATTGACGGCGTCGAGGCGACCTGCGCCGCTAGCTCAGTTGGTTAGAGCAGCTGACTCTTAATCAGCGGGTCCGGGGTTCGAGTCCCTGGCGGCGCACGCATCCCGAAGAGCCCGGGCCGGCCGGCCCGGGCTCTTCGCGTTGTCCTGGCCCAGCCGGTACGTACCGGCCGCGACGGCGTCGCGTACGGCCGCGGCGGTCGCCTCCGGCGGCTGGCCGCCGGTGTCCGGCGCGTGCGCCCCGTACGCCCCCGGTGAACTCCCGGTCATCGCCGGCACCGGCTCGGGGCCGGTCAGCGCCTCGGGCCCGGCGCGGGAGGCCGGGCCGGCGGGTCGGCGGCATCCTGGGCGCCCGCCCCGGCCACCACCCGTTCGCACCGCGCCCGCGACGCCTTCACCAGCTCCGCGTTGGGCGCGTCGTTCGCGTCGATCCACGCGCGGGACGCGGCGGCCGTACGCCCGAAGCCCACGTGCCGCTCCATCAGCCGTGCGTCGCGCACCTCGTCCGGGGCGTCCACGTACCAGACCTGCGCCATCAGCTCCCGTGCCGCGCGCCAGCCCGGCAGGTCGCAGGCGAGGTAGTTGCCCTCGGTGACGATCAGCCGGGTGCCCGGCGCGACGCGGTGGCGCGCGGCGACGGGCTCGTCCAGCGCGCGGTCGAAGTCCGGTACGTACACCTCCGCGTCCGGCTCCGTCACCAGCCGGCGCAGCAGCGCGGCGTAGCCGGCGGCGTCGAAGCTCGGCTCCGAGCCCTTGCGGTCGCGCAGGCCGAGCCGGTCCAGCTGGGCGTTGGACAGGTGGAAGCCGTCGAGCGGCACGTACGCGGCGGCGCCCGCACCGTGCCGCGCGCGCAGCGCCGCGACGAGCGCGCGGGCCAGCGTCGACTTCCCCGCCCCCGGCGCCCCGGCGAGCCCCAGCACCACCCGCCCCCCGCCACCGCGGAGCGCCCACGCGTCGTCGGCCAGCCGTTCGGTACGCATGGCCGCACCCTACGACGCCCCCGCGCGCCCCCGCACGCGCGTTCCGGCGGGCCCGGGGGGCCAACCCGCCGTAACCGGGCCGCGATCCGCGGCCGGGTAACATTCCGGGCGAGCGGCGGTGGCGCAATGGCTGACGCAGCAGACTTAGGATCTGTGGCCCCTGACCGGGCTTGAGGGTTCGAATCCCTCCCGCCGCACGCGAATCCGCTGCGCGGGGCGCGGCGGGGTGCGCGGTGCCGTCGGACCCGGCGCCGCATGGCCCGCTGCGCGGGGGCGGGGGCGGGATCTGAGGCCGGTGGCCGGCGGGCGTGGTGCCGCGCGGACTGTGAGGCCCGGGAGCCCGGGCCTCGACCCGCTGCGCGGGGGCGGGGCACGGCGCGGTGAGCGCCGCCGTCGAGCCCGGCGACGCGGGGCCGGCGTTCGTGGGCGCTGGCCCGCCGCGCGGGGCAGCCCCGCCACCGCGGAGCGGCCGGTGGGCCCACACCGCCGCCTCCCGCCGCGGAGGGTCGTGTCCCACGGCGTGGTGTAGGGCGACGCGCGTCCACGGGGCGGCCGGCTGTCCGGCGCCGCGCGCCGTCGCCGCGCTCAGGGGGGCGGGGAAGCCGCCGCCCGCCAGGGCGGGCTCACTTCGTGGTCGGGCGGTACCCGGGGGCCGGTGCTGCTGCCTGCGCAGTCGTAGCCCCACAACCGGCTACACCACGTCGCGGGACGCGATCCCGTGGAGCGGCCCCGGGGTCCGCCGCCGCTCGACCCGCCGCCCACCTACCCCGCCGTCCCGCCGCGGAGCGGCGCCCGCGCCCTACAGCGACAGCGCCAGCAGCAAGCCGCCCGCCGCGCTGTTCAGGCGGTCCGCCGCCGCGCGGAGGCGGTAGGTCTCGGCGAGCGGGAGGGACAGGGCCACGCAGCCGATCTGGCGGCCCGCGGTCAGGGGGACCGCCGCGCAGACCGTGCCGACCGCGTACTCCTGCAGGTCCAGCGTCGGGACCGTCGCCGCCTGCCGGTCCAGCGCCGCCAGTACCGCCTTCTCGCTGGTGATCGTCCGCGACGTCAGCCGGGCCGGGCGGTGCCGGGACAGGTGCTCGCGGCGGGCGTCGTGGTCCAGCTGCGTCAGCAGGCACTTGCCGATCGCCGTCGCGTGCGCCGCCGAGCGGAAGTCCACCCACTCGTTCGCCCGCGGCGTCCCCGGTGCCTCAGCGACCTGCGTGACGCGGACCTCCCCGTCCTCGTACCGGCCGAGATAGATCGCCGCCCGCGTCGCCTTCCGCAGCTCGTCGATGCCGCGCTGCACCTTGTCGTGGACCGCGCGGCTTCGGTCCCCGCCCGCGCTGAGCAGCACCAGCGCCTCGCCGATCGTGTACGAGCCGTCCTCCTGCCGCTCCAGGTACCGCTGCCGGCGCAGCAGCCGCAGCAGGGGCGCCAGGTGCCCCGGTGGCAGGCCGGTCTCGCGGGCGAGCTGGGCCACGGACACCCCCGCGCCGTGCCGGGCGGCGGATTCCAGTACGCGGAAGGCGTGCCGTACGGAGTGGAAGGGCGCCGCGGGTTCGCCCGTCCGCCCGGGTCGCGGGCCCGGGGGCTGTCCCCCTTCGGCCGGGTGCAGGACCGCCACATGGCCTCCCTGACAGGTCTCCTCGGAATGATCCCCGCACCGCGGGGCCTGTCCGGGGCCGCGGTGCCGTCATCGCTGCCCGTAGCCGGGCCGTAACCCACCATAGCGGCCCGACGCCCCACCGCCCCCTGCCCGGTCACCCGCGAACACCCGGTCGCGGACGCGCCGGCGGGCGCCCTCCGTCGCCGGAGGGCGCCCGCACGATGGCCGGTCGGCGCCGGTGTACGGCGTCCGCCGTGCCTCAGAGAATCGCGTTGAGGAACTGCTGCGTACGCTCGTGCTCCGGTTCGCTGAAGATCTTCTCCGGCGGCCCGGACTCGATGATCTTTCCGCCGTCGAACATCAGCACGTCGTCGGAGATGTCCCGCGCGAAGTTCATCTCGTGGGTGACGCACAGCATCGTGATGTCCGTCGTCCGGGCGATGTCCCGCAGCAGGTCCAGCACGCCCGCAACCAGCTCCGGGTCCAGCGCCGAGGTGACCTCGTCCAGCAGCAGTATCTGAGGCCGCATCGCCAGCGCGCGGGCGATCGCCACGCGCTGCTGCTGGCCGCCGGAGAGCTGGGTCGGGTACTTGTCGATGTGCTCGGTGAGCCCCACCAGCTCCAGCAGCTCCCGCGCGCGGGTCTCCGCCTCCTCCTTCGGCAGCCCCAGCACGTGCACGGGGGCCTCGGTGATGTTGCGCATCACCTTCATGTTGGGGAAGAGGTTGAACTGCTGGAACACCATCCCGATGTTCTTGCGCACCTCGCGGATGTGGTTCTCGCCCGCCGGCTCCAGCTTGCCGTTGCGCTCCTCGTGGAAGAGGTAGTCGTCGCTGACCTTGATGGTGCCGCTGTCCGGCGTCACCAGGGTCATCAGCAGGCGCAGAATCGTGGTCTTGCCCGACCCGGACGGTCCGATGAGCGTCACGTGCTTGCCCGACGAGACGTCGAAGCACAGGTCGTCCAGGACGACGTTGTCGCCGAACCGCTTGGTCACGTTGTCGAAGCGGATCAGCCGGCTGCCGTCGACGGGCGGGTTCTTCTCGGGGGTGGAGTCAGGTGTTGACAAGACGACGCTCCAGGGCTCGGATCAAAAGGGAAGCGGGGTAGGCGATCACGATGAAGGCCACGCCGACCACGGTGATGGCCTCGGTGGTGAAGGTCTCGTTGCTGAACTGCCGGGCCTCGCCGAGCATGTCCAGCGCACCGATGACCGCGATCATCGGCGAGTCCTTGAGCATCGCGACCACGTAGTTGCCCAGCGCGGGCACCACCCGGCGGATGGCCTGCGGCAGGATCACGGACGTCCACGTCCGCCCGCGCGTCAGGCTGAGCGCCTTGCACGCCTCCCACTGGCCGACCGGCACGCCGTCGATACCCGCGCGGTACACCTCGGCGGTGTACGTCGAGTAGTGCAGGCCCAGGCCGACGATGCCGGTGGTGAGCGGGGACATGGACGGACCCCACTCGGGGACCACGTAGAAGAGGAAGAAGAGCTGCACCAGCAGCGGCGTGTTCCGGATGAACTCGGTGACCGCGGTCACCGGCCAGCGGACCCACCGCTGCGGCGCGCGCTGCAGCATGGCCCAGACCAGGCCGAGGGCGAAGGCGATCAGCGTGCCGAGTGCCAGGGCCTGGAGCGTGACGAGCACGCCGTCCCAGAACAGTGGCATGAACTCGTCGACGACATCCCAGTCGAACGTCATCCGACACCTCCGGCGGCCTGAGTGCTCGCCTGCACGGTCTCGCCGCGGTCGGAGAGCTTACGGGTGAGGAAACCGCTCTTCTTCTCCGGAGCCCGGCCCACCCCCGCTTTGGCCCGGCGCTCCAGCATCCGCATGAGGCGGGTGAGGATGAACGCGAGAACGAAGTACAGCACCAGCAGCAGCGTGTAGATCGGCGGGCTGTCGTTCGTCGCCAGCCGCAGCAGGTTGCCGGCGAACGTCATGTCGGCGACGGCGATGACCGACACCAGCGACGTGCCCTTCAGCAACTCGATCAGCAGGTTGTTGAACGGCGGGATCATCTCCGGCCACGCCTGCGGCAGCTCTATGCGGCGCAGCCGCTGCCAGCGGGTGAAGCTGAGCGCGATGCCCGCCTCCCGCTGTGCCGGGGGCACCGCCGCCAGCGCGCCGCGCACGATCTCGGAGCCGTACGCACCGTAGGTCAGGCCGAGCGCCAGGGTGCCGGTCCACAGCGGCACGAACTGCCAGCCGAGCATCAGCGGCAACGCGAAGGCCATCCAGAACATCAGGATCAGCGCGGACATGCCGCGGAAGACCTCGAAGTACGTGCCGGCGAGGAAGCGCACGATCCAGAACCGCGAGGTCCGCAGCGTACCGACGACGAACGCCACGACGGCGGCCAGCACCGTGCTGTAGATGAGCACCTGGATCGTGATCCAGATGCCCGGGAGGAACCACTCCCGGAAGAACTCCCAGCTCATCATCAGGGGCACAGCTCCTTCAGCGTCATGTCCGTCATTTCCTTCTCGGTGAAGCCGAAGGGCTTGACGATGCGCAGCAGCTCGCCGCTGTCCTTGAGCTTGTGCAGCTCCTTGTTGAAGGCGTCGCGCAGGTTCTTCTCCGAGAGCCGGAAGGCGAAGCCGCCGGCGCCGAACTGGGGTTCGCCGTCGACCATCGGCTGGAAGGGCGTGGACCCTTCGGCCCGGTTGGAGCCCCTGACCGCGTTGGTGACGGTGACGCTGGTGCCGGCGAAGGCGTCCACGCGGCCCTGCTGGACCGCGTCCAGGCCGGCCACCTGGTCCGGGAGGACCAGGACCTCCTTCACGCCGTTGGCCTTGGCGTAGTCGATCTCGATGTACGCGGTGCCGCTGGCGAGCTTCAGCCCTTTGTCGGCGATGTCCTTGTAATCCCTGATGTTGTGGGGGTTGCCCTTCGCGACGATGAAGGCGTCCAACATCAGATAGTCGGGGTCGGAGAAGAGCACCTGGGCACATCTGTCCGGGGTGATGTACATTCCCGCGGACACGACGTCGAACAGCTGCACCTTCAGCCCCGGGATCAGCGCCCCGAACTCCACCGGCACCGGTTCTATCTTCGGGACGCCCAGCCGCTTGAAGATCACCTCGGCGATGGCGGGCGCCTCGCCGACGGCGTTGCCGTCCTCGTTGATATAGCCGAAGGGCACCTCACCGGAGATGCCGACCTTGACGACGCCGCGCTCCCGCAGCTTTTCGAGCAGGTCACCCCCTTCGACGCTGCCGTCCGCCTCGGCGGTCCGGCTGCAACCGGCGGCCCCGCCGATCGCGCCGGCCGCGCCGACGGCGGCGGCCGATGCGAGCAGCGAGCGGCGCCTGAGCCCGCCCGGCCCGCTTCTCGTCTTATTCTCACCACGTAGAACCATGGGCGCGCGGCTACCCGCCCCGGCCGAAGTTATGCGGGTCGGTTCCGGCCGGTGATCCTCCCGTTATCGTGGGATACACCGAACGAGGGAGTGGTGCATGCCTGCGCGATTTGTCGAGGTCTCTCTGGCCAAGCGGGGCGTCCGCTGTACGGCGAAGCTGCTCGACGACAGAGCCCCCGTGACCTGTGCCGCCGTGTGGGACGCGCTGCCGCTCGGCGGCGACGTGTACCACGCGAAGTACGCCCGCAACGAGATCTACGCCCTGCTCCCCGCCTTCGCACCCGCCGAGCCGCCCCTGGAGAACCCGACGGTCACCCCCATCCCCGGGGACCTGTGCTACTTCAGCTTCACCGACACCGTCCTCGGCACCGCCAGCTACGGGTACGAGGCCGAGGCCAAGCACCAGGGCCGGACGAGCGTCGTCGACCTCGCGCTGTTCTACGAGCGGAACAACCTGCTCATCAACGGCGACAGCGGCTGGGTCCCCGGCATCGTCTGGGGTTCGGTGGTCGAGGGGCTGGACGAGATGGCCGCCGCCTGCCAGGACCTGTGGCGGGCCGGCGCGCTCGGCGAGACGCTCAACTTCCGCCGGCTCTGACGCCGGGCGCGGTACGGGGCCGCCGGCCGCGGCCCCGTACCGCTACCGCTCAGCCGCACGTGAACGCCCAGCCGCCGGTGAACGCTCAGCCGCCCGCGGTGTGCGTCGCCGGCGGCCGGACGCCGTCCGCGATCCCCGACTCGTACAGCGCCTGCGCCGTGCGCAGCACCAGCGCGTCCCGGTGCCGCGCCGCGACGAGCTGCAGCCCCACCGGCAGCCCCGCCTCGTCCAGCCCGCACGGCAGGCTGACGGCCGGCTGCTGGGTGAGGTTGAAGGGGTACGTGAACGGGGTCCACCCGGTCCACCGCCGGTGGCCCGAGTCCTTCGGCACCTCCACCCCCGCCTCGAAGGCCGTGATCGGCACGGTCGGCGTGACCAGCACGTCGTACGTCTGGTGGAAGCGCCCCATCGCCTGCCCGAGCGCCATCCGCACGTCCACCGCGGCCAGGTAGTCCAGCGCGCTGTACCGCTCGCCCAGCTCCACGATCTCCTGCAGCCCCGGGTCCAGCTGGTCGCGCGCCTCGCGCCCGTACGGCTGCACCACCCGCGCGGCGCCGCTGAACCACAGCGTGTGGAAGGCGTCCTGGCACGCGGCGAGTCCGTCGCTCAGCCGCGGGTCGGTCTCCTCCACGTACGCCCCGAGGTCCGAGAGCCGCTCCACCGCGCCCCGCACCACCGCGGCCACCTGCCGGTCGACGGCGACCTGGCCGCCGAACGACGCGCTGTACGCCACCCGCAGCCCCCGCACGCTCTCCGCGGCGCCGTCGAGCGCGTCGACGAAGCCGCCCGGGGGCGGGCCCAGCTGCGACCAGTCCCGCGGGTCCGCCCCGCTGACCACGTCCATCAGCAGCGCGGTGTCCCGTACGTCCCGCGTCATCGGCCCGACGTGCGCCAGCGTGCCGAACGGGCTCGCCGGATACAGCGGCACCCTCCCGTACGTGGCCTTCAGCGCGACGATCCCGCAGAACGCCGCCGGGATCCGCACCGAGCCGCCGCCGTCCGTGCCGAGGCTCAGCGGCCCCGCGCCCAGCGCCACCGCCGCGGCGCTGCCGCCGCTGGAGCCGCCCGTGGTGCGCCCGGTGTCGTACGGGTTCGTGGTCACCCCGTTCAGCGGGCTGTCCGTGGTCCCCTTCCAGCCGAACTCCGGCGTCGTGGTCTTGCCGAGGAACACCGCCCCGTGCTCCCGCAGCCGCGCCACCGAGGGGCCGTCCTCGTCCCACTCGCGGTCCGGGTCGACGAGCCGGGAGCCGCGCAGCGTCGGGGTGCCGCGCTGCAGGATCATGTCCTTGACGGTCACCGGCACGCCGTCGAGCAGCCCGGCCGGCTCGCCGCGCTGCCAGCGGCGCGCGGACGCCTCGGCGCGGCCGAGCGCCGCGTCCCGTACGCCGTCGTCGAGGGTGACGAAGGCGTTGGTCAGCTCCTGCGCCCGGTCCGCCCGCGCGAGCACCGCGCGGGTGGCCTCGACGGGCGACAGCTCGCCGGAGCGGTAGCCGCGCAGCAGCTCCACGGCCGTGAGATCCGCCGGATCCGTGCTCCCCGTCGCCTTCGCGGTATCCCGCACACTGCCTCCGTTGTCCGTCACCGTACGTACCCCAGCTGCTTGTCCACGACGTTGAAGAGCGGCCGGCCCGCCGCCCACAGGTCGAACAGCTCCAGGAACTGGTCCGCCAGCGCCCCGCGCCAGCCCACCGTGTCGCCGCTCATGTGCGGCGACACGAACAGGCCCGGCACCTGCCACAGCGGATCCTCGGGCGGCAGCGGCTCGGTCTCGAAGACGTCCAGCGCCGCCGCCGCGATCTCCTGCTGCTCCAGCGCCGCGACCAGCGCCGGGGTGTCGACCAGCGGGCCGCGGCCGACGTTGATGAACCGGGCCCGGTCCGGCATCGCCGCGAACGCGTCCCGGCCGAACATCCCGCGGGTCTCCGGCGTCAGCGGCGCCGCGCACACCACCCAGTCGGCCTGCGCCAGCAGCGCCGGCAGCTCCGACTGCCCGCGTACGCCCTCGCGCGCCGTCCGGCCGACGAGGTCCGTACGCACCTCCAGGCAGCCCAGCGTCTCGGCGATGGCCCGCCCGATCGGCCCCGCGCCCACCACCACCGCCCGGGTCCCGGCCAGCCGCAGCGTCTCGCGGTGCTGCCAGCGGCGCTGCCGCTGCCGCTCCCAGGTGCCGGGGAAGTCCTTGGCCATGGCCAGTACCAGCCCGGCGACGTACTCCGCGATGGGCCGGTCGAAGACCCCGCGGGCGTTGGTCAGCACCGTGTCCGAGGCGGCGAACTCGGGGGAGAGCACGTGGTCGACGCCGGCGCTCGGGGTGTGCACCCACCCCGGCCGCGGGCCGGTGCCCGGCCAGGCTCTGCGCACCGCGGGCGAGGTGAAGTCCCACACCAGCACCACGTCGGCGGAGGGCAGCAGCTCGGCGAGCCGGTCCTCGTCCGTGGTGACCACGTGGGCCCGCCCCCGGAGTCGGGCCAGGTCGGGCGGCGGATCGTCATCGAGGACGAGCACACGGATATCGGACATAGGAAGGAAACCGTCCCGCAATATGGCACTGCTGCAATGGTCTCCAGTACGGGAAGCAGCACTGGATGTAGCCTAAATGAGAAGGCGGAAAAACGTCGGAGATGCGAGGATTGACCACGCTAGGGGTGTGCCTCTACCTTCGTCAATAACCGCATCTGTCACTGCGTCCCGGTCCCTCACCGGCTGCTCCAGTACGTTTTACCTTCCCCCAGCCCTCCGTACGAACGGGGCATCCTCATGGACGTCTCTTTTCTGGGCGGACCACAGCCACAGCGTGGTGTCGGTGTCGTAGCCCCTTTTGATTTCGCGCTCGACCGCGAGCTCTGGCGCTGGGTGCCGGACGATGTGTCCCTGCATCTGACGCGCACTCCTTACGTCCCCGTCGAGGTCAGCCTGGACCTGGCCCGGCTCGTCAGTGAACACCAGACCCTGCGCGAGGCGGTGCAGGCGCTCACCGCCGTCACACCCGAGGTCATCGCCTACGCGTGCGCGTCGGGCAGCTTCGCCGACGGCCCCATGGGCGAGCACGCCATGACCGCGGCGATGTCGTCCGCCGCAGCGGTGCCCGCGCTGACGACGTCCGGGGCCATGCTGATGGCGCTGAACGAGATCGGCGCCCGCCGCGTGGCGATCGTCACGCCCTACACGCCCTCGGTTACGGGCGCCCTGGAGGAGTTCCTCGAAGAGGGCGGCATCGAGGTCACCGGGCGGGCCAACCTCGGCCTGACCGGGCAGATCTGGCGGGTGCCGTACCGGCAGGTCGTCGAGATGGCCCGGCTCGCCGTCGCGCAGGGCTCCCCGGACGCCCTCTACATCAGCTGCACCAACCTCCCGACGTACGACGTCATTCCGCAGCTCGAAGCGGAGCTGCGGATGCCGGTGCTGTCGGCGAACCAGGTCACGGTCTGGGCCGCGCTGCAGCGCATCGGCAAGGACGCCGTGGGCCCGTACCAGGCGCTGCTGGACCCGGCGGCGCGGCTCGGCTGGGCGTCGATGGCGCCGCCGGACGCCACGGTGCTCCCCGACGTCACGGTGCTGACGGACGGGCCGGTGCTGCCGCCGGAGGTCCCGGCGCTGCCCGCGGAGGTGCCGTCGCCGCAGCCGCCGCCCGAGGCGGCGCTGGCCGGCTCCGCGCAGTCGCCGGACTCCGACGCCGGCGACGCCGTGGAGCCGCTGTGGCCCGACGATCCGGGGCAGCGGCCGGCGTAGGCCCGGCGCGCGGAACATCCACAACCCGGCGTGGGGGAGGACCCACGCCGGCAGACGCACGTTCACGTAGGACGGAGGCAGTGTGCAGCAGACCGCGAAGGCGACGGCGACCGTCGGTTTCCTCTACCCCGGGTACTCGGCCGAGGACGACTATCCCCGCATCCAGGACATGCTCGGCGGGGACACCGCCCTGCCGCTCGTCCACACCGACATCGGCGTGGACGCCCACCGCGTGGACGCCCTGCTGGAGATGGGCTCCGCCGCCCGGCTGGCGGCGGGCGTGGACCGGCTGAAGGCGCAGGGCGCGCAGGCGGTGGTCTGGGCGTGCACCAGCGCCAGCTTCGTCTACGGGCCGGACGGCGCGCGGGAACAGGTGGCGGAGCTGTCCGCGACCGCCGGGCTGCCGGCCTCCAGCACGTCGTTCGCGTTCGCGCACGCGGTGGCGGAGCTGGGCGTGCGCCGGGTGGCGGTGGCGGCGACGTACCCGGAGGACGTGGCGGAGCTGTTCGCCGTGTTCCTGAAGGCGGCCGGCGCCGAGGTGACGTCGACCCGCGGCAGCGGCATCATCACCGCCGCCGAGGTGGGCACCTGGGGCCGCGACGAGGTGCTGCAACTGGCCGCCGCGGGCGACCACCCGGACGCGGAGGCGGTGCTGCTGCCGGACACGGCGCTGCACACCGCGGCGTACGTGGCGGAGGTGGAGGCGGTGCTCGGCAAGCCGGTGCTGACGGCGAACCAGGTGACGGTCTGGGAGGGGCTGCGGCTGCTGGGCCGCCGGGCGGCGGAGCCGTCGCTCGGGCGGCTCTTCGCCGGGGCGGACTGAGCGCGTACGGGGCGGCGCGTACGGGGCGCGTGTACGGGGCGGCGCGTACGGGGGCGGACCGAGCGCGTACGGGCCGGGCCGACGGCCGTACGCCCGCCGCCCAGGGCGGCGCCGCCCGCCGGCCGCCGCCCTACAGCAGCCGCTCCACCCGCTCCGCCGGCACCGCCCGGGAGTAGAACCAGCCCTGGGCCGTGTCGCACCCGATCCGGCGCAGCCGCTCGGCCTGCTCGCCGCTCTCCACGCACTCCGCGGTGACGCTGATGCCCAGCCGGTGCGCCAGGTCGACCAGCGCCTCGACGATCGTCTCGTCCGCCGGACTCGGGTGCTCCTCGGAGCTGAAGCCCCGGACAAACGATCCGTCCAGCTTCAGCGCGGACACGGGCAGCCGGCTGAGGTAGGCGAGGTTGGAGTAGCCGGTGCCGAAGTCGTCGATGGCGATGCCGACGCCCATCTCGCTCAGCTCCTGCAACGCCTGCAGCGGCCGGCCCGCCGAGCCCATCACCGCCGACTCCGTCAGCTCCAACTGCAGCAGCCCCGGCGGCAGGCCCGTCTCGTCGAGGATCTCCCCGACGTCGGCGACCAGGTCGGAGTCCCAGACCTGGCGCACGGCGACGTTGACGCTGACGAACACCGGGTCCGCGGGCCGCAGCCGGCGCCAGCCGGCCGCGCGGCGGCAGGCGGTGGCGAGGACCCAGCGGCCCAGCGGCACGATCGCGCCGTTCTCCTCCGCCAGTCCGATGAACCGATTCGGCGTCAACGTGCCGAGCTTCGGGTGCTGCCAGCGCACCAGCGCCTCCACCCCGCGCACGCTGCCGTCGCCGAGGTCGATGAGCGGCTGGTAGTCGAGCGTGAACTCGTCGCGCTCGATGGCCGGGCGCAGCGTGGAGGAGAGCGCCTGCCGGGTCATCCGGTGGGCGTTGCGCTCCGGGTCGAAGAGGGTCCAGCGGGCCTTGCCGTCGGCCTTCGCCCAGTACAGCGTGGTGTCGGCGGCCTGCATCAGCGCCGTCGCCGTCTGCCCGCTGACCGCGCGCTCGACGACGCCGATGCTGGCCGAGACCGCCAGCCGCTGCCCGGCGAGGTCGAACGGCTCCGCCAGCGCGTCGAGCAGCCGCTGCGCCAGCTCGCCGAGCTGTTCCGTCCCCGCCGACCGGGCCACCAGCACCGCGAACTCGTCGCCGCCGAGCCGGGCGACCGTGATGCCGTGCTTCTCGGCCTGGCCCGCCTCCGCCGTGCAGGCCACCAGCCGGCGGGCGACGGCGGCGAGCAGCCGGTCGCCGACGCGGTGGCCGAGGGTGTCGTTGACGGCCTTGAAGCCGTCGAGGTCGAGGTACGCGAGGCCGATGCGGCCCCGCGCCCCCCGCGCCGCCCCCGCCCGCCCCTGCGGCCCGCCCTGGCCGGCGTCCCGGCCCGCGCCGCCGTGCTCGGCACCGGGCTCCTCGGCCTGCCGGGCCTCCTGCAGCGCGCCGGTGAGCCGCTCGAAGAACAGCTCCCGGTTCGGCAGCCGGGTCACCGGGTCGTGCATCTTCAGATGGCGCAGCTTCGCGCGCAGCTCGCGCTGTTCCGTGACGTCCGTCAGCGACAGCAGCGCCCGGCCGCCGGACAGCGGGGTGAGGGTCATCTCGACCGACAGCGAGCGCCCGCCCGCGTCCTTCATCCGCCGCGTACAGCGCAGCGAGGCGCGCCTGCCCTGCAGCACGTCCACGAAGCCGGCCCAGCTCCACGGCTCGTCGCGCAGCCCGGTCAGCTCCGCGGCCGAGGCGCCGGCCAGCTCGCCCTCGCCGGCGCCGAGCAGCTCCAGCATCCGGCTGTTCGCGGCCCGTACGAGGCCGTCGCCGCCCACGACGGCCATCGCCAGCTGTGCCCCGTCGAAGGCGGCGCGGAAGTCGTCCACGGGCGCGCCCGTGGCGAGGTGACGTTCCGTGACCGCCTGGAGTGAGGTCCCGGGCCCGCAGCCCGGCCCTTCGAGAGATACGCTCACCGCTCGCTCCCGCCCGTGGGGACCGCTCGGCTCCGCCGCTGCAGAGCCACAGCGCTGGAAATGTGCCCGATCATAGGGCTACCGGCTGTGTCGATCCAGTGACGCCGCTACGGCGTGGAAAGTGCTGAGCCGGATGGGGCCGGGAGTGATCGCACATGGCCGCCTCCTGCCGGGCGAATGACCAGATGTGACTTTGTGTTACCCGCACATGCTCCTGATCTCCCCTCCCGTCCGGCACCCGAGTCACCCGTGTGGGGCACCGGAACAGGACGGGCGGGAACAAATACCAACAAAGTGGTCTGTGTTCCCTACTCTTCCGAGCCGATGAGGTCGATGTGGCCCAACCATCCATACCCCCTGTGGAACAGGACCAGTCGCGCGCGTTGCACCGGGTCGCCGCCGTGGCCACTTCGCTGTGCGCCGTGATGGCCACCTCCCTCGTCGCCGACCCGGTCACCGCCCAGCCCGGCCACCCCTGTGCGCTGGCGCGCACCGCCGCCCACCACTCCGAGGGAGTCGCCGGCTGGGACCCGGCCTATCCCCGGCCGCGGAAGACCCTCGACGCGGTGATGGTCTTCCTTTCCTTCCCCGACTCCGCGCCCCTCACCTCGCCGGACGAGCTGACCGCGGACCACTTCCCGGCCACCTCCCGGTTCTTCGAGCGTGCCTCGTACGGGAAGTTCCGGCTGCGGGTGGACGCGCACGACCGCTGGATACGCATGCCGTCGGACTCCCTGTCGTACGGCATAGCCCGCGACTGGGATCCGGCGGCGCGCGCCCGGTTCCTGAACGACGCGGTCGCCACGGCCGACCGGAAAGTGGACTTCCGCGACTACGACGTCGTCTATCTCGTCGCCGATCCGGACGCCCCCGGCGTGGATTCCGACGCCACGAAAGTGGTCAACTTCGAAATCCCGATACGCGCCGACGGTACCGACCTGCACCGCATCGTCACCGTTTTCGAGCGGCACCCGCCCGACCGCAACGTCCTCGCCCACGAGACCGGCCACGTCTTCGACCTCCCCGACCTCTACCACCGCCCGGTCGACGGCAAGGCCGACTGGGACACCCACGTCGGCGACTGGGACCTCATGGGCAGCCAGTTCGGGCTGGCGCCCGACCCCTTCGGCTGGCACAAGTGGAAACTCGGCTGGCTGGGAGACGACCAGGTCGGCTGCGCCGTCGGCGCCGGGTCGGACCGCTTCACGCTGCAGGCGCTCTCCGCCCCCGTGAGCCCGCGGACACCCCCGCACGGTACGGCGGAGGCGGGTGCGCAGAACGGGACGGGAGCAGACGGCGGGGCCGGGGAGGACGGCGGGGCGGGAGGGGCTCCCGGTCGGGGAGGGGCGGGGGAGGACGGCAAGGGGGCGGCCGTCCTGCGGCGCGACACCCGGCTGGTGGTCGTGCCCACCGGCGCCACCAGCGCCGTCGCCGTCGAGGCCCGCGGCCGGTACGAGAACGACCGGTACGCCTGCACCGAGGGCGTCCTCGTCTACCGCGTCCACACCGGCACCGACTCCGGCGGCGGCCCCGTCGAGGTCGTCGACGGCCACCCGCGCTCCGCGGCCTGCCACGACACGTCCGTCTACCCGCCGCTCGCGGACGCGCCGCTGGGGGAGGGCGAGAGCCTGTACCTGAAGCGGGAGGGCGTGCGCGTGCAGGTCACCGGGCGATCGGCGGACGGGGGGTGGGGCGTACAGGTCGAGCGGGACGCGAAGCGCGGGTGACCGCGGGGCCCGTCACGGCACGGGCCGTACAGGCCGTACACGCAGACCGGGCGCTCTCGGATATCCGAAAGCGCCCGGGTCGACGGTCCTGCGTGCTGTACGCCGTCAGGGACTCGAACCCCGGACCCGCTGATTAAGAGTCAGCTGCTCTAACCAACTGAGCTAACGGCGCCTGTCGACGAGGACGACCTTAGCACCCGCGCCCCGGAGATCGAAAATCGGTATTCTGCCGGGCCGCGAGGCGGGGTCACAGGTCCGACGGGGACCCCGTGCCGCCGTTCGCGAGGAGGTCCCGGCCGTACTCGACCATCCGCTTCGCGTAGTCCTCCGTCCAGTCGGCCCGTTCGGCGATCGCCGCCGGCGTCAGCCGGTCGAAGCGCTTGGGGTCGGCCAGCTGCGCCGCCGCCATCGCCTGGTACTCGATGGCCCGGTCGGTCGCCGCCCGGAAGGCCAGCGTGAGGTCGGTGGCGCGGGCCAGCAGCTCGCCGGGGTCCTCGATCGCCTCCAGGCCGAAGAAGTGCTCGGCGTCGGGCTCCGCGAGCGGCGGCTCGAAGAGCAGCGCGGCGGGGCGGCGCGGGGTGCGCCGCTGCTCCGTCCGGCCTGGCCGAGCCGGGTCCGGCTCCGTCATAAGGATCCTCCACTCGCCTTGAGGGCCATCGCCCATTCTCCCCCGCCGCGCAACCCCGCCCCCGCGCTCCCCCGCAGGACCGCCCGAACGGGCGCGGGCGGCGCCGGCTTTCACGCCCGTACGCGATGGTCCGCGAGGTGCGCCAGCACCGCCTGATGCGCCTCCCAGCCGTCCGGGAACTTCACCGCCGCGCCCAGCTGCACCGGCTCCGTCGACGGGTGCTCGTCGAGCAGCTCCGGCACGCCCGCCCGGCACACCACGACGCACGCGTGCCGGTGCCGCGAGGCGAGCACGCACAGCCGGCCGGTCTCCAGGTGGAACGCCGTCGCGTCCGGCCGGCCGGCCAGCGGGTGCAGCACCACCGTGACGTCGAACTCCATGCCCTGCAGCCGGTTGGCGGTGTCCACCGTGACCGCCCCCGCCGCCTCCCCGGGCACGGCCCGCGCAAGCGCGCCCCGTACGGCCGCGGCCTGGTCCCGGTGGGCCGTGCCGACCGCGATCCGGTCCGCGGTCAGCGCGCCCTCGCCGCGCTCCGACGCCGTCGTACCGCGCCGCTCCAGCAGCCGCCGGACGACCTGCGCGACCGCCGCCACCGCCGCCGGGTCGGTCCGCGGCATGTGCGCGGCGGGCAGCTCCAGCAGCCCCCAGCCGCTCGCCGCCGCCTCGTCCACCACCCGGTCGGCGCCCGAGCCGTCCGACCGCCCGGCGAACGTCAGCCGCCGCTCACCCGGACCCGTACCGCTGCGGAACGGCGTGAACGGGTAGAACGCCCGCGACACCAGCGGCGCGGCCGAGGCCGGCAGCCGCCAGGACACCGGCAGCCGGTGCTGCGGCAGGCCGGGGTGGTGCGCCAGCAGCGTCGTCACCGCGCTGGCCGCCGGGTCCCAGGCCAGCCCCGACCACTGCTCGGCGCCGACCGCGCTGAACGGGTCGAGCTGCCCGGGGTCGCCGACGAACAGCGCACGCTCGAAGAGCCCGCCGACGGAGAGCAGCGCGTCGGAGCGCATCTGGTACGCCTCGTCGACGATCGCGTGCTCCCAGCGCTCGGCGCCGGCGCCGTCCTTCGCGCGGGCCGCCGCGACGAAGGCCCACTTCGCGGCCGTGGAGGCGATGACCGCGAGGCCGTCGAGGCCGGCGAGGCTCGCGGCGGTACGTACGGACTCGTGCCGGTCGAGCACGGGGTCGTAGGGCCGGGGGTCGCTGCTGTGCAGCCGGCCGACGGGCAGGTCGGGCTGCTCCCGGGCGATGCGGTCGACGAGGTCGTCGACCTGCGCGTTGGTCTGGGCCACGAGCACGAGCCGGCGGCCGGCGGCGGCCAGCTCGCGGGCGGCGCGGACGACGAGGGTGGACTTGCCGGCGCCGGGCGGGGAGTCGACGAGGACGCCGCGGGACGGGCCGTCGAGGGTGTCGCGGAGGATGGCCTCGGTGGCGAGCCGGGCGGCGGAGGCGGGGTCGAGGCCGGGGTCGGCGCCGGGGTCGGCAGGGGTGCCGGGAGCGGGGGCAGCGGGCCGCGGGGCGAGCGTGACCGCGGTACGCGGCTGTGGGCCGTGCCGGCCCGGCCCGGCCGCCTCGCGCGCGCCCGTCGGCGGGCCGTCCGCCCCGCCCGTCGCCCCGTGCGTCCCGGCCGAGCGCCCGCCCGGCCCTGTCCCCGGCCGCGTCGTCACAGGAAGTCCTCCGCCGTCACCCGGTCCGGCTCCTCCGCGGCCCGCCCCGGCGGGCTGCCGTGCGTCCACGGGACGTCCTCGGGCTCCGGCAGCGCCGGCCCGCGGCGGGCCGTGTGCTCGAACAGCGTCCACACCACCCGGTCTCCCGGCTCCGGCACGGAGCCCTCAGCGGGAGCGCGCGAGCGGCCCATGCCGTCCTGCAGTTGCACGGTGACCCGCCCCTCCCCGTACCCGGCGACGAGGGCCCGCTGCGTCCGCCCGCCGGCCAGCTCGCGGTAGACCCTGCCGCCGTCCTCCAGGTGCGGTGCGTCGTCGGTGACGACGGTGACCAGCGGCCGGGGCATCGGGCGGCGGCCCTCGGAGTACGTCATCTCCACCGATTCCGTACGGCACACGAACGCCTGCCCCGCGAGCCGCCGTTCCGCCATCGTCAGCGGGTCGTCCAGCGCCTCCTGGGCGTCCAGCTCGGCCAGCGCGCGCTCGCGCCGGGCCAGCTTGCGGGCGGCGGTCACCGCGTCGTCGCGGCGCGGCTGCGGGGGCTCGCCGGCGCGCAGCCGGTCGCGGTGGGCGGTGAACGACCAGCGGTCGCCGAGCCACCGGCCCGGGACGTGCGCGCCGCCGGGCAGGGCACGCAGCAGGTCGTACGACCGCCAGACCGCGTCCCACGTGGGCCGCAGCCGGCTCTCCACGAGCCGGGCGACGGCGTCCTCGGCGGCCAGGGTCGCGGCGGCGTCGCCGGCGGCGCGGGCGCGGTCGTAGCGGGCCATGGCGGGGGCGAGGAGCCGGTTGTCGAAGGCGGGGTCGGTGGCGGGGCCGGCCGGGGGCACGAGCAGTTGCCCGTCGGCGTCGCGGCCGGTCTCGGCGCGCTCCGCGGCGGCGGCGCCGTCGGTGATCCAGGCGAGCAGGGCGCCGAGGTGCTGGTCCTCGACGGTGCTCTGGCCGGTGGCCCAGTGCCGGGCGAGCAGCTCGGTCGCCGACAGCAGCAACGCGGCGCCGGGCACCCGCGCCCGTTCGCCGTAGTGCGAGAGCCACCGGCCGAGGAGCGGTACGCGCGGGGGTGCGGGGTGCGGTGTGCCGGGGTCGTCCTCGGCGGTCCTGCGGAAGCGCATGGAGCGGCCGAGCAGGCGCACGTACTCGACGCCGGCGCGGCTGGGCACGAGCAGCTGCGCGGCGTCGGCACAGGGCTCCTGGGCGGGTTCGGCACCGCCGTCCCTGTCGCCGTCGCTGTCGTCGGTTGCGGTGCCGCCGTCCTCCGCGTACGACTCGATGTACGGCAGCACCTCGGCCGCCAGCTCCGCCAGGAACGCGAACCGCAGGTCGCGGTCGCGCGGCTGCGGTACGACCAGCAGGCGCGGGTGCGCGCGGTCGCAGCCGACGAGCGCGCCGAGCGGGGCGGCGGCCTCGCCGGCGGCGGTCATGGGGACGAGGACGAGCGGCCGGTCGGACAGGTGGCGGTGCCGGACGGTGGCGAGCGCGGTGGCCCGCCCGGCGGCCACGGCCTCCGCCCGCGCGAGGGTGACCATGAGGCTCACGCCGCACCACCCCCCGCCTCCGGCGCGGAGCCGGGAACGCCGGGGCCGGAAGCGCCGGGGGCCGCGCCGGGTCCCACACCGGGGGCCGTGCCCCGGGCGGCAGCCGCCGCGGCCAGCGCCTCCGCGCGCAGCGCCGCGGCCCGCCGCACCGCGGCCACGGCGGGGTCGGCCGGACCGGGCTCCGGCCCGGCCGAAGCCGGGTCTGCCGGGCCGGGTTGCGGCTCGGGGCCGGGCCACGCCGAGGGCTCCCGGTCCACCGCGGCCGGTTCCGATCCTCGTGGCTCCTGCGCCACGGCGGCCGCCTCCGCCGCTCCCGCCTCCGCCGCTCCCGCCTCCGCCGCTCCCGCCTCCGGCGCCGCCCGCCGGCCCGACGCCGCCGCCACGACCTCCCGCACCGTGCGCAGGCCGCCCAGCTCGCTTCGTACGCCGCGGCCCAGCGTCGTCACGTCCCCGCGCTCGCGGGCCCGGGCGCGGCAGTGGAACGCCAGCTCGCACGCCGCCAGGCACTCCGGTGCGTACGCGGCGTCCACCGCCTCCACCGCCGCCGTGAGCCGTGGCGGCGGCTCGCGGACGTCCAGGCTGAGGTCCGCCGGCAGCGCCGCGGCGATCGCTTCGAGGCGGGTGAGCCGGGCGAGCTGGCGGCGGGTGGCGGCGAGTTGCGTGCGTACGTCCACGGGCTCGGCGACCGGCTGGTTGGAGAAGTCCTTCGGGCACACCAGCAGCACGCTGTCGCGCACCTCGCAGTGCTGCTGCAGCGCCAGCACGTACACCGCCGCCTGCCGGGCCGCGGCACCGACCTTCGCCGGGTCCGCGGAGCCGTCGAGGATCGGGAAGGACTTGATCTCGGCCACCGTGCAGCGCCCGTCCGGCCCGATCACCGCCGCGTCCGGCTCCAGGTACACCGGCGCGCCCGCGACCTCCAGGCTGACCATCGGGTGCCGCAGCAGCGTCCAGCCGCCGGATCGCACCGCCTCCGCGAGGGCCAGCCGGGTGCGCTCGGTGCGCCCGCGGGGGCCGGGGGCGGTGAGGTCGGGGACGTGGACGGCGGCGGGGTCCGGCGGGGTGTCGCCGGTGCGCTCGGCGAGCAGGCTCAGCAGCTCGGCGCCGTCGTCGGCGGTGATACGGGCCTCGAAGGCGTTGCCGCGGGCGAACGCGAACTGCGACTGCCCGAACGGCGCCGGTCTGCCCAGCGCCTCGGCCAGTGCGCCCTTGTCGATCCCGGCGCCGTCCAGCAGCGTCCGGCGCCGGCACCCGGGGTTGGCCGCCAGCGCGGCGAGCGCCCGCGCGTCCAGGGCGCGCGGCGGCACGTCCGCGCCGCGCAGCGCGTCGAGCCGGCGGCGCAGTGCGGGTCCCGACGCCCCGTCGGCCTCGCGTTCGCCGGTGTGGGCCAAGTCACCCTTAGCGGTCGTACGTTCCACGCGCCGCAGTCTGGCACGCCGCACCGACACCGCGGTCGCCCCGGGCCGGTAGCCGGCGACGCGGCGGGGGCGCCGGCGCGTCGACGCCCGTGCGCCGAGGGCAGCGGCCCGCCGCGGGCGGGCGAGCACGCCCTGCGCCGAGGGCGTGTGCCGCACAGCGGGGGCACACGCGCCGTGCGCCCACGTCGTCACCGTCGCCGGTGCGAGGCACGTATCCGTCGGCCGCCGCGCCCCCGCCCGCCCGGTACGCCGGCCGCCGGCGCCTCAGTACGCCAGCCTCTGGCACATCAACTGCGCCGCACCCCCGCGCTGCTCCACCGGCGCACGTCTCCCGCCCGGCGGCGTCGGCGGGTCGCCCGGGCCCGGCGCGTCGTCCGTGGCGCGTGGGCTCGGGATGTGTGGCGCGTCCGGGGCGTCGCCGGCCAGGCCGCCGCCCGCGCCCGTGCGGACCTTCTCCGGGGCGCGGTCGTCGGCCGGTACCTCGGCGCCGTCGGCGTCGTCGGCGTCGTCCGCGGCACCGTGCCGCGGGCCGCCGGCGGCCACCACGCCGCCGCCCGCTGGCGTCCCGAGGCCGCCGATGCGGGAGCCCAGCCGGTACACCCGGCGGCGGATGCCGTTGGCGATCCGCAGCGACGGGCGGAGCAGCAGCCAGCCGATGCCCATGACGGCGGCGCCGGCGACGGCGTCGAGGAAGTAGTGGTTGGCGGTGCCCATCACCACGATGGTGGTGACGAGCGGGTACGCGACGCCGAGCAGCCGCACCGGCGTGTGCGGCGCGTGCCGCCACAGCACCACCGCGCACCACAGCGCCCAGCCCACGTGCAGGCTCGGCATCGCCGCGTACTGGTTGGTCAGGCCGCCGAGCCCGCGCGGCGCGCTCGCCTCGCCGCCCCACCAGCCGTAGTCCGAGTACTGCGCCATCGTGTCGACGAACCCGTACGCCGGGTCCAGCAGCCGCGGCGGGCAGGTCGGCATGAGGATGAAGCCGACGAGGGCGACGACGGTGGAGAGCAGCAGCCAGGTGCGGTAGCGCCGGTAGTGGACGCGGTGGCGGAGCCAGACCCACACGAGGACCACGGGCGTGACGACGTAGTGGAGTGACGCGTAGATGAAGTCGGCGGGGACGCCGAGCACCGCGTGCGCCGTGAACAGTCTGTTGAGCGGGTCCTCGAAGTTGATGTGCAGGGTCTTCTCGATGTCGAGGAGCGCGAGGCCGTTGTCGACCGCCATGGGCACGTCACCGCGGGCCAGTAGCCGACCCATCGAGTACGCCACGTACACCACGACGACGAGCAACAGCTCCGTCCACCAACGCTGCCTCAGTCGCATGCTCCAGGCACTCCGTCTCCGCTTCCCCGCTACGGGCCGCCCCACGTAGCCCACGGTCAACCGTACGGTGTACGTCAGCCCACCGCACGGTGTATATCCCGTCCACCGAACAGTGGAGGGAGCCAGAAAGACGCTGAATGATCCGGAGAGGTTGCCCCGCGCTGCCGGATCAGGCGGAAATCAGCCTGATGTTCATCAGGAACGCGTCCACCTCGGAGCAGCCCGACCAGCGCCGCAGCCGGTCCGCTGTGCCGCCGAGCATGGCCCGTACGCGCGCCGACCGTACCGCGTCCAGGAGCGCGAGCGCCCGCCCGCTGGCCGTCGCCGCCTCGTCGGGCCGGCCGGCGGCGGCGAGGTTGGCGGCCAGCTCCGCGGTGAACAGGGCGGTGTTGCGGGCGAAGTGCGGGTCCTGCAGGAATACGGCGCCGCGGGCGCACTCGGCGGCGCGGCGGTGCTCGCCGAGCGCCGCCCAGCACTGCGCCTCCAGGCCGGTCAGCTCGGCTTCTCCGTAGAAGGACATCCACTCCGGCCCCTCGTCCGCCGCGCCCCGGGAGAACAGGTCGCGGGCGGCGGTCAGCGCCTCGTGGGTCGCGGCGCGGTCGCCGAGCAGCGCCCAGCCGCCGGCCTCGCGGGCGGCGAGCAGCGAGCGCAGCCGGTCGGAGCCAAGTTCGGCGGCGGCGCGGCGGCCGGCCTGGGCGGCGCGTACGGCCTCGTGCGGGCGGCCGGCGTCGCGGGCGAGGAAGGCGGTGTTGGAGAAGGCGTGTGCCTCCAGGGCCGGGTCGTCGGCGAGCCGGGCGGTGGCGAGGGCCTCGGCGTAGTGCGAGCGGGCGTCGGCGTAGCGGCCGGAGTCGTGCGCCAGCCAGCCGACGGAGAGGGCCAGTTCGCCCGCGGCGCTGTGCAGCCGGTCGGCGCCGGCGCCGGGGCGCAGGGCCGCCTCCGGGAGCAGGGCGCGGGCGGTGCGCAGCGTCCGGTCGGCGCGGACGTAGAGGTCGTCGGCGCCGTGCCGGTCGTCGTGCAGCCGGATGCGGCGCACGGCCTCGGCCACGGCGGCCTCGGGGAACCCGGGCGTACGGGCCGGGAGGGGCACGGGGGGCGGGAGAGCCGCGAGGGCGGGGAGAGGGCGGAGGGCCGGGGGCGTCGGCGGGTCGTCGGGCGGGGCCGGCGGCACGGGCTTCTCCGGGTCGCCGGAGGGCGTGGGGGGCATGGACGTGCGCGGGGGCGCACTGCCGGTGCCACGCGCCCTTCGGCCGCGTACCGCCTCCCGCGGCTCGAAGCCGAGATCCGCCAGCGAGCGGCCCGGGAACAGGTGCCGGAACACGCGCTCGTACGCGTAGTTGGGACACCGGATCTCGCCGGACTCGACGCGGCCGACGTAACGCGCGTCACAGGAGACCTGCTCGCCGATCTCCCGCGCGGCCCGCCGCACCGCGGCGGCGAACTCGCCCGGTGAACGGCTGCCGCGCAGTTCGCGGAAGGCGGTGTTGGGGCGCAATCGGCCGGATGGGGCGGCCACGTCCGCTGTCCCTCCCTCGTGTCGCTCTCTTGCTCGTCTCGCTTGTGTCGCTCTGTAACTACTGATCTGCAACTGCCCGGTGCCGCGCGGCGCGGCTCGACCGTACCCACGGTGCGTGCACCGCCACGGAGAGTCTGCCGACATGCGGGACCCGCCACCCCCGATCCGCTATAAACCGCCATCCTTTGCGGCGACCTCACGCCGTGCCGTTGACGCGGGCGGAGCGTTGGATGTGCAGAGGACGGGGGCACGACGAACGGGGACTGGATGAGGAGGGGTTCCTGTGCCGGACACCGGCGGGGAGACCACAGGCGGTACAAGGGCCGCCGCGGACCCGTGTGACCTGGTCACCGTCCCGGCCAGACACGGCCTCGAAGCGGTCGACATCCTCCGGCTGCGCACGGCCGTCGGGCCCGTGTTGCATGACGGCGGCGTCGACACCCTCGGCTTCCTCGTGCCGCCGGGGACGGCGGAGCGCTGGGACCTGCCGGGCAGCGCGTGCGCCCCGACGCTGCGCCGGGGGCCGTCCGTGCCGCCGGTGGCGGGGACGCACTGGCTGGTGCCGCCGGAGGAAGCGGCGCCGGTGACGGACCCGGTGCTGCTGGCGGCGGCGCTGTGCGAGGCGGCCCGCACGATCGAGGCCGCCGACCGCTTCTGAGCCGTCCGCGCCCGGGAAGCCCGCTGCTGGGCCGTCCTTCTGCACTGTCCTTTTTGCGCGGTCCGTTCCCGGGCAGCCCGCCGCCGCTCGACCCGCGCGGCGGGCCCGGCGGGCGCGGGGGATACTGGGCGGGTGGCCAGGCAGAGGTCGCGCGGCGGGCGCAGCCCCGTCGTGGTGGACGTGGACGGCGGCACCGCCGAGCTGCGCCCCGACCCCGACCGCCCGCGCGCCTGGATGCTGCTCCTCGACGGCGCCCCGCAGTCCCACGTCGACCTCGACGACCCGACGCACCTGGAGTTCGAGTACCAGCGCCGCCTCGGCCACGCCGTCGACCTCGTCGCGCCCGCCGGCCGCCCCGTGCACGTCCTGCACCTCGGCGGCGGCGCGCTGACCCTGCCGCGCTACGTCGCCGCCACCCGCCCCCGCTCCGTCCAGCAGGCCGTCGAGGTCGACGGCCGGCTCACCGCGCTGATACGCGCCGAACTGCCGCTGCCCGAGCGGGCCCGGATCCGGGTGCGGAACGGCGACGCCCGCGCGGTGCTCGCCAAGGTGCCGGACGGCTGGGCGGACCTGGTCGTCGGGGACGTCTTCCGCGTCGCGCGCACCCCCGCGCACCTGACCACCACGGAATTCCTCGGCGAGGTGCGCAGGGTGCTGCGCCCCGGCGGCGTCTACGCCGCGAACCTCGCCGACGGGCCGCCGCTCGCGTACCTGCGGGCGCAGACCGCCACCGCCGCCGCGGTCTTCCCCGAACTGTGCGCCATCGCCGCCCCGGCCGTCTGGCGCGGCCGGCGCTTCGGCAACGCCGTGCTCCTCGCCTCCGCCGTCCCGCTGCCGGTCGCCGAGCTGACCCGCCGGGCGGCCACCGACCCGCAGCCCGGCCGCGTCGAACACGGCCGCGGGCTCCGGGACTTCGCCGCCGGCGCCCGGCCGGTGACGGACGCCACGGCGACGGACTCTCCGGCGCCGCCGCCGGAGGTGTTCTCCTAAGGAGAAGGGCGAGCGCGTGCGTTACGTCGCGTACTCGTTCGTCTCCACCCGCGGTGCGCTGTCGTGCCAGGTGCAGATCACCGACGTCCGCCGGTCGCCCGCGAGGAAGTCGACGCGGATCCACGTCGTCTGCTCCCACGTCTGCATCTGCCACCCGGCCTCCGGCGTCGCCGACACCAACTCCGCCGAGCCCGCGGCCATCTCGAACGTCACCCGCCCGCCGGCCACCGGATACGTCCGCACGTCCCCCGTCGCGGTCTCCGCCGGCCGGTCCTGCTGTGCCGCGCCGCCCGCGGCGTCGTCGGAGCTGCCGGAGCTGCCGGAGCTGCCGGAGCTGCCGGAGCTGCCGGGATTGTCCGTACGCTCCGGCTCCGCCGAACTCTCCGTGGCCGGCGGGGCCTCCGACGCCCGTGTCGGCGAGGGCATCGGCCGCTCCGTGGCCGTGCCGACCCACGACGGCGGTTCCGACGACGACTCCCGCGCCGACGGCGCCCGCCCCGACAGCGGCACCGTGTGCGGCCGGTCGGAGGTGCTGTCCAGCACCAGCCGGACCCCGAACCACGACACCGTCACGGCCACCAGTGTCGTCAGGGTCCACGCGAGCGCGTGCACAAACCTTCGACGCATCGGTCATATCCTGCCGCACCCGCCCCCGCGGTGCCGCACGCCCGCCGGAACCGCTTGCCCGCGCGCCCCCCTCGGGTGCGCGCGCGCCCGCCCGACCGGTACCGCGTCGTCGACGGGGCGGCGGGCACCGCGCTTTTGGCGTACGTTGCCGGGCATGGCAAGCGTGCTCGTGGTGGAGGACGACCCGTTCGTGCGCTCCGCGCTGATCAGGCATCTGACGGAGGCCGACCACACCGTGCGCAGCGTGGGCACGGCGCTGGAGGCGCTCCGCGAGGTCGCGCACCACGGCTTCGACGTCGTGATCCTCGACCTCGGGCTGCCCGACCTCGACGGGGCCGAGGCGCTGAAGATGCTGCGCGGCATCACCGACGTGCCGGTGATCGTCGCCACCGCGCGGGACGACGAGTCCGAGACCGTACGCCTGCTCAACGACGGCGCCGATGACTACCTCGTCAAGCCCTTCTCCGTCGAGCACCTGCAGGCCCGCCTCGGCGCCGTGCTGCGCCGCGCCCACGGCCGCGCCGCCGCCCCGCCGCCGCGGGAGCTGCGCGTGGGCGGGCTCGCCATCGACCTGCGGCGGCGCCGGGCGGAGCTGGACGGCCGGGAACTGGACCTGACCCGGCGCGAGTTCGACATGCTGGCGTTCCTCGCCGAGCGGCCCGGCGTGGTCGTACCCCGCCGGGAGCTGCTGTCCGAGGTGTGGCGGCAGTCGTACGGCGACGACCAGACCATCGACGTCCATCTGTCCTGGCTGCGCCGCAAGCTGGGCGAGACCGCCGCCAACCCCTGCTATCTGCACACCCTGCGCGGCGTCGGCGTGAAGCTGGAGCCGCCGGCCGGGATACCGCAGTCATGAGGCAGCCATGAGGTGGGCGCTGGTCAAGGTGTGCCTGGCGGTCACGGTGATGGTCGTGGTCGCCTTCGCCGTGCCGCTCGGCCTCGTCGTCAGGGAGATGGCCCGCGACCGGGCGCTGACCAACGCCGAGCGGATCGCCGCCGGCATCGGCCCGGCGCTGGCGATCACCACCGACGCCGAGCAGCTGGAGCGCGCGGTCGGCAGCACCGAGGCCGGCGCGGACGGGCGGATCGCGGTGCACGTGCCGCGCGGCAGCGCGGCGGGCATGCCGGCGGTACGCCTCGGGCAGCCGCGCGCCGGCGCGGCCGATGTGGAGCGCGCCTCCGGCGCGGGCACGTCGTCGCTGGTGGCCGTCGATGGCGGGCACGCGCTGCTGCAGCCCATCGCCGTCGAGGGCGACCGGGTCGCCGTCGTGGAGGTGTTCGTGCCGGCGGGGGAGCTGACGGAGGGCGTGGCGCTGGCGTGGCTGGTGCTGGCGGGTGTCGGGCTGGCGCTGGTCGCGGGCTCCGTCGTGATCGCGGACCGGCTCGGCACCCGGATGGTACGGCCCGCGCGCCGGCTCGCGGGCGCCGCGCACGACCTGGGGGAGGGCAGACTCGGCGTACGGGTCGAGGAGTCGGGGCCGTCCGAACTGCGCTCGGCGGCCGTGGCGTTCAACTCGATGGCCGACCAGGTCGCGCTGCTGCTGGCCAACGAGCGCGAGCTGGCCGCCGACCTCTCCCACCGGCTGCGTACCCCGCTGACCGTGCTGCGGCTCAACGCCGCCTCCCTCGGCGACAGCGGCGCCGCCGAGCAGACCCGGCAGGCGGTGGCGCAACTGGAGCGCGAGATCGACCAGATCATCGCTACCGTGCGCGAGCAGCGCGGCCGGCCCGCCGGGCAGCAGGCGGCGGCGGTCGTCGGCTGCGACGTCTCCGCGGTCATCAGTGAGCGGATGGAGTTCTGGTCGGCGCTGGCCGAGGACGAGCGGCGGTCCGCGCGGCTGGCCGGGGCCGACCGGCCGGCGCAGGTGCCGGTGGCGCGCGCCGAGCTGGTCGCCGCGATCGACGCGCTCATCGGCAACGTCTTCCGGCACACCCCGGAGGGCACCGCCTTCTCCGTCGACGTGCACCACGCCGGCGACGCCGTCATCGTGCTCGCCTCGGACGCCGGCCCCGGCATCCCCGACCCCGAGGCGGCGCTGGCCCGCGGGCAGGGGCAGGGCGGGCCGGGGTCGACGGGGCTGGGCCTGGACATCGTGCGGCGGGTCGCGGAGTCGACGGGCGGGGACGTACGGATCGGCCGGTCGGTGCTGGGCGGCGCGGAGATCCGGCTCTGGCTGGCGCGGCGGACCGGGCCGGCCGCGGCCGGCGAGCGCCGCCGGCACCGGGTGGTGCGCCGGCGGCGCGGCCGGGCGGGGGCGGGCGCGGGAGCGCCGGGCGCGGGGGACGGGACGGGGGGCGCGGACGGGACGGCGGCCGCGGGGGACGGAGCCGGGACGGCGCGTGCGGGCGGGGGCACGAGTACGGCGAAGGCCAGGGGGACGGCGCAGGGCAGGGGCACGGCGAGGGACAAGGGCCGGGGGACCCGTACGGGCAAGGGGGCCACGGGGACGGATACGGGAGCCCCGGGGACGGGCACGGGGACCGCCGCGGACGCGAGCGCGGGTGCGCGACGCGCATAGCGCGGCGACGGCCCCCGCCCCCTGAAAGGCGCCGGCGCGCCGCGCCGGCCGCAGGCCCCCGCCCGTCACGCGGCGGCCTCCGTCCGGCCTGCGACGGCCGTTGCCCTCCCCGGTGGCGCCCACCGGGTCGCCGTCCGGTGGGCGCCGGTCTCTCGGGCACCCGTCTACCGGGTGCCGGTCTCGCGGGCGCGGTGCTGTCCTGCGTAGTGCTGCCCGGCCCGGGTCCGTCCGGCGGGGATCCGCCCGGCGCCGGTCCGCGGGGCGGCGCGGCGCGGCGCGGCGCGGTGCGGCGCCCGTCAGAGGTCGAGCGCCGGCAGCACCCCCGCGCGGATCAGGTCCGCGTACCAGTTCGCGCTGGACTTCGGCGTGCGCCGCTGCGTCGTGTAGTCCACGTGCACCGCGCCGAACCGCTTGGCGTAGCCGTACGCCCACTCGAAGTTGTCCATCAGCGACCACAGGAAGTAGCCCCGCACGTCCGCGCCCTCCCGCATGGCGCGGTGCACGGCGCCGATGTGCCCGTGCAGGTACGCGATGCGGTCCGGGTCGTGCACCGAGCCGTTGGGCTCCGGCTTGTCGTCGTACGCCGCGCCGTTCTCGGTGATGTACAGCGGCAGGTCCGGCGCGTCCGCCGTGAACCGCAGCAGCAGATCCGTCAGGCCCGTCGGGTCGACGGTCCAGCCCATCGCGGTGCGCTCACCCGGCGGCTGGTGGAAGGCGATGTGGTCCGCGGCCGGCCAGGGGGACTGCGCGCCGCCGCCGTGGCCGTCGGCGCGCTCGGGCTTGGCGTCGCCGGTGACCGCGGAGACGACGGTGGGCGTGTAGTAGTTGAGGCCGATCGAGTCCAGCGGCTGGTTGATGAGCGGCAGGTCCCCGTCCCGTACGAACGACCAGTCCGTCAGCCGCGCGGTGTCGTCGAGCAGGTCCGGCGGGTACGCGCCGTCGAGCATCGGGCCGGTGAAGATCCGGGTGGCGAGTGCGTCCACCTGGCGGGCCGCGTCCCGGTCCGTCTCGGAGTCCGTACGCGGGCGTACGACCGCGGGGTTGAGGCTCACGGAGATCTGGGCGCGGGCAGGCAGCTCGGCCCGCAGCGCGTCGGTGGCGAGCCCGTGGGCGAGGTTGAGGTGGTGCGCGGCGCGCAGGGCGGCGACGGGGTCGGTGCGGCCGGGGGCGTGCACCCCGGCGGCGTACCCGAGGAACGCGCTGCACCAGGGCTCGTTCAGCGTGGTCCACATCTCGACGCGGTCGCCGAGCGCGTCGCCGACGAGGCGGGCGTAGTCGGCGAACCGGTGCGCCGTGTCGCGCTCCGGCCAGCCGCCCGCGGTCTCCAGCTCCTGCGGCAGGTCCCAGTGGTAGAGGGTGAGGACGGGCTTGATGCCGGCGGCGAGCAGCTCGTCGGCGAGCCCGCGGTAGAAGTCGAGCCCGCGCTGCACGGCGGGGCCGCGGCCGGTGGGCTGGACGCGCGGCCACGACACCGAGAAGCGGTACGCCTTGACGCCGAGCCCGGCCATGAGGCGTACGTCCTCGGTGCGCCGGTGGTAGTGGTCGACGGCGACGTCTCCGGTGTCGCCGCCGGCGGTCTTCCCCGGGGTGTGCGAGAAGGTGTCCCAGATGGAGGGGGTGCGGCCGTGCTCCTGCGCGGCGCCCTCGATCTGGTACGCCGCGGTGGCGGTGCCCCACAGGAAGTCCTCGGGGAAGGTGGCGGTGGTATCAGACATCTGGGAGCGCTCCCAATCTCAGCAGTGAAGAACGTCGTGGACAAGGGGGTCGGTCGGGTCGCGAGGGTCCCTGACTGCGGTTGTGGGCGGTCCGGGCGAGGCGCGGGTATGGATGCTCAAAGCCGGCTCAGCCCTTGACCGCGCCCTGCATGATGCCGCCGACGATCTGCTTGCCGAACAGCAGCAGGAGCAGCAGCAGCGGCAGCGTACCCAGCAGGGCACCCGCCATGATCACGGACTGGTCCGGGTTGTGGCCGCGGGGCAGGCCGGTGAGCGCCACCTGCACGGTCGGATTCTCCTGGGTGAGCGCGATGATCGGCCAGAAGAACTCGTTCCATGCGAAGACGAAGGTGAGCATGCCGAGCACGGCCATGGCGGGCCGCGCCGCGGGGAAGACCACGTGCCAGATGACGCGCACGCTGCTCGCCCCGTCCACCCGGGCGGCCTCGATCAGCTCGGTCGGCAGCGCCTGGATCAGGTACTGCCGCATGAAGAACACGCCGAAGGCGCTGACCAGGAACGGCAGGATCACCGTCTGCAGCTGGTCGATCCAGCCGAGCTCCGCGATCGCCATGTACAGCGGCACCACACTCAGCTGCGGCGGCACCATCATGGTGCCGATCACGAGCAGCAGCAGCAGGTTCTTGAAGCGGAACCGCAGCTTGGCGAAGGCGAACCCGGCCAGGGTGCCGAAGAGCACGGTGCCCGCCGCGATCGTCCCGGCCACGATGGTGGTGTTCAGCAGCGCCAGGTCCATGTTGGCATCGGTCCAGGCGGTCTCCATGTTGGAGAAGAGGTTGCCGCCGAACCAGAGCGGCGGGGGCGTCTCCGCCAGCCGCGCGTTGGTACGGGAGGCCGCGATCGCGGTGTAGATGAGCGGGCCGATCGAGATGGCCGTGAAGAGCGCCAGGACGGCGTACGTCAGCTTGCCCGCCCGCTGGTGGCCGCCGGCCTCGCCGGCCCGCGGCCCGCGTCGGCGGCGCGTGGCCGCCGGGGGAGCTGTCGTCTTGAGCAGTGCCATGAGCTCTCCTTCAGCTCTTCCGCAGACGGCGCGCGATCAGGGCGTTGAGGGCGCCGATCACCACCAGGATCAGGAACATCACCCAGGCGATGGCCGCGGCCCGGCCCAGGTGCAGGTTGCGCCAGCCCTGTTCGTACAGGTACAGGCCCAGCGTCTGGAACTGGTGGTCGGCGCCGCCGGTGGCCCCCTTCGTCTCGTCGAACAGCAGCGGTTCGCCGAAGAGCTGTACGGAGCCGATCGTCGACACCACGATGGTGAACAGGATCGTGGGCCGCAGCGACGGGATCGTGACGTGGCGGAACTGCTGCCAGCGGGACGCCCCGTCGAGTGAGGCCGACTCGTACAGATCCTGTGGCACCGCCTGCATCGCGGCCAGGTAGATCAGGGTGTTGTAGCCGGTCCAGCGCCAGATCACGATGCTGGCGACGGCGATCCGCGAGGTCCAGTCACCGGCCTGCCAGTCGATCTCGTCGACGCCGAACAGGCCGAGCACCCAGTTGATCATCCCGTAGTCGCGGCCGTAGAGCATGGCGAACACCAGCGTCGCCGCCGCCACACTGGTGGCGTACGGCGCCAGCATCGCCACCCGGAAGAACGCGGAGGCGCGCATCTTGTAATTGAGCAGGTGCGCGAGGCCGAGCGCCATGAGCAGCTGCGGGACCGTGGAGAGCACGGCGAGGACGAAGGTGACCCACAGCGAGTTCCAGAAGAAGTCGTCTTCCAGCAGCCGGCTGTAGTTGTGCAGGCCGGCCCACTCCATGTCGGTGGGGGCGGTCAGCTCCACCCGGTGCAGCGACGCCCACGCGGTGTAGATCAGCGGAAAGAGCCCGAACGCGGCGAAGAACAGGAAGAACGGCGAGATGAAGGCGTAGGGGCTGAACTTGGCGTCCCACCGGTAGCGGCGGCTGCGCCACGTCTTCCGCGGGTCGCGGGCGGCGGCCCGCTTCGCGGGCGGGGCCGCTCCCCCCTCCGCGGAGGGGGGAGCGGCCGCGGTCGAACCTGTCTGCGTCATGGATTCTTGTCTCACTGGTCCAGCGCGTTGTCCACGGCGTCGACCGTGGAGTCCCAGGCGCCGTCGGCGTCTTCCTTGCCCTGCTCGACCAGCCGCAGCCCGTTGGCGATGTTCTCGGCGATGACCTGGTCCTTCGGGCCGATCGTCTGCACCGGAGTGCCCTCGGCGGCGGCCGAGAAGATCTCGCCGATCGGGGCGTCACCGAAGTAGTCGTTCTTGGCGCTCTTGACCGTGTCCATCTCGTACGCGGCCGGGGTGCTGGGGAAGCTGCCGCGCTTCTCGAAGAGCGTCGCCTGCTGCTCGGGTGCGAACAGCCAGGCGACGAACTTGGCCGCCTCCTCCTTGTTCTCCGCCGCCTCGGGGACGCCGAAGAAGGAGCCGCCCCAGTTGCCGGGGACGGGCGCCTGGGCGACGTCCCACTTGCCCTTGGCGTTCTCGCCGCCCTTGTCGGCGATGTAGCCGAGCATCCACGGCGGGCAGGAGATGGTGGCGAAGTCGCCGTTGCTCATCGCCTGGTCCCAGCCCTTGGTGAACTGCTGGAGGTTGCCCGTCAGCTTCTCCTCCGCGGCCGTCGAGGCGATGTCCCAGGAGTCCTGCACGCCCTGGCTGTCCTTGTAGATGACCTCGCCGTCCTCGTCGTAGTAACGGCTCTCGGTGGAGGACACGGCCGCGTTGTACACGCCGCCGGCGGCGTCGGCCCAGGCGACGCCCTCGGGGGCGTTCTTCTGGAAGTCGCGGCCGGCGTCGAGGTACTTCTGCCAGTCGCCCTCCCACAGCTTCGAGACCTCGTCGCGGTCGGTGGGCAGCCCGGCCGCCTTGAAGTGGTCCTTGCGGTAGCAGACGGCCATCGGGCCGATGTCGGAGTCCAGGCCGACGAGCTTGCCGTCGGCGGCGGAGCCCTGCTGCCACTTCCAGGGGAGGTAGTCGTCCTCGGAGACGCCCTCCACCTCGGAGAGGTCCATGAACTTGTCGGCCTGGGTGTCGACGATCTCGGCGATGTTGGCGACCTCGATCGCCTGGACGTCCGCCAGGCCGCTGTTGCTGGTGAGATGGTTCAGCAACTGCGGGTAATAATTCTCGTTCCGCTCGATCACCGTCTCCTTGATGGTGATGTCCGGATTGAGCTTCTGGTACTCCTCGTAGAGCCCGGCCTCCTTGAAGCCGAAGGTGCCGAAGAGCCCCATGGTGATGGTGGTCTTTCCGCCACTTCCGTCCCCGGAGCCGGATTCCGAGCCGCCGTCTTCTTCATCGCTCGCGCACGCGCTGAGCAACCCGGTTCCCAGAGCGGCTGCGGCCAGCAGGCTCACGGCCCGTCGCGTGGTGCGGTAACTGCGCACTGCATCCTCCTTGCGCCCTGACGCGTGCCGCATCTGCCGGAGGTGTGCGAGGGGGAAAGGCGCCGGCGGCTCGGGCGGGCTTGTCGTGCGGGTTCTCTATGGGTCGAGTAGAGTGGGAGCGCTCCCATAAGTGATTGGTTGAAGGGTGGCCCGTCGGCGATGGGGGTGTCAAGTGACCGGACATCTCGACTGCGCGCCGTTACGCGGCTGTTAGCTTCGGCGCAGGCCGCGGACGGTGGCCGGGGGCGAGAATCGGACAGGCAGCAGACAGCCATAACGCGGGAGGGTGGAATGGCGGTCAGGGATCGGCGTACGCCGGTGGCGCGCGGCGGGCGCGGCGGGAGGCCGACGCTGGAGCAGGTCGCCGCGCGAGCCGGGGTGGGCAGGGGGACGGTGTCCCGGGTGATCAACGGATCGGACCAGGTCAGCGAGCAGGCGCGGACGGCCGTCGAGCGAGCGGTCGCGGAGCTGGGGTACGTGCCCAACCGCGCGGCGCGGGCGCTGGCGGCCGGCAGCGCGGACGCGGTCGCGCTGGTGATCCCGGAGCCGGAGACCCGGCTGTTCTCCGAGCCGTACTTCTCGGACATCGTCCGCGGGGTGAGCGCGGAGCTGGCGGAGACGGACAAGCAGCTGCTGCTGACGCTCATCCGCTCGCCGCGGGAGCGGGAGCGGCTGGCGGCGTATCTGAGCGCCGACCGGGTCGACGGCGTGCTGCTCGTCTCCGTGCACGAGGGCGACCCGCTGCCGGAGATGCTGGCGGCCATGGGGCTGCCGGCGGTGCTCAACGGCCGCCGGGCGGCGAGCGAGGCCGTGCCGTACGTCGACTCGGACAACACCGGCGGCGCTCAAGCAGCCGTCGAGCACCTGATAGGGCGCGGGCGCGAGGCGATCGCGACCATTACCGGCCCTTCTGACATGTACGTCGCCAGCTGCCGGCTGGCGGGCTACCGTCAGGCGTTGAAGGCGGCCGACCGGGACGAGGACCCCGGGCTGGTCGCCGTCGGCGACTTCACCGAGGAGGGCGGCCGGCGGGCGATGGCGGAGCTGCTGGAGCGGCGGCCGGCGCTGGACGCGGTCTTCGCCGCCTCCGACGTGATGGCGGCGGGTGCGCTGCAGGTGCTGCGCGCCGCGGGCCGCGCGGTGCCGGACGAGGTGGCGGTCGTCGGCTTCGAGGACTCGCCGGTCGCCCGGCACACCGACCCGGCGCTCACCAGCGTCCGGCAGCCCACCGAGGAGATGGGCCGGGCCATGGTGCGGGTGCTGCTGGAGGGCATCGACGCCAAGGACGGCGCGGAGGGGCGGCACGTGGTGCTGCCGACCGAGCTGGTGGTACGCGCCTCGGGCTGAGGCGGCGGCCCTCCGCCGGGGCCGAAACGGACGGGGCGGGCCCGGTTGTTGGGCCCGCCCCGTACGCGTGCGCGGGCGGCCGGTCCTCGGGCCGGCACCGGGCAACCGCCCCGTCCGCGGGCCGACTTCTGTCCGAAGCCTTGACAGGTGCGGAACCCTTCGGGAAATTGGGAGCGCTCCCACACTTCAAGACTTGCACCTCCCTCCCGCGAGGCGAGGACGGGGTCGTACCACCAGCCCACCCCCGTCCGGTCTGCTCAGCCGGGTCGGGCGCACAAAGGCCCCGTGCGTCCGGCCCGGCTGTCCCCCCACGCATGCCCCTCGCGCGACCGCACGCCCGAACACCTGCCCGCACCAGGAGGATTCGTGCACGCACCCCCCACACCCGACCCGCCCGCACGGCGGTCGCGGAGACCGTTTCCCACCGCCACCACCACCGGCACGTACAGCGACGCTCCGCCCGCCGTCGCGTACGCCGCCGGGCGGCCGGTGCGGGGCGCGCAGCCCTGACGCCGGCGCGCGTCCGGTGCGTACGCAGGAGTCCTCCGTCCCGTACGCACCGGACGCGGCACGACCGCGGGTTGAACCCGCCTCCGAGGGGCGCGGCCGTGACCACGAGGGGTGCGGCCGCGCCCCGCTCGCCCCCCACAAACCCCTTGCGCGAGTTCCCGGACGGACTTAGTCGTGATCGTGTCGGCACTTTGCGCCACCGGCGCACTGATGCGGCAGAACACCGTTTCCGCTGGTCCGGGATCCGATTCCGCCCCGTCCTGAATGACTGGGCATCCCCGAAAGGGCTGAGATGAAACGGCACCTACCCCGTGCCCTCGCCGCCGCACTGGTCGCCGGAGCGCTCGCCGCGCCCGGCGGCGCCGCCGCGGTGGCCGACGAGGGCCCCGAGCTGATCGTCAACGGCGACTTCGCCGCCGGCGCCGAGCCCTGGTGGTGGACACCGGAGAGCCCCGGCGCCGTGGTCGACGGGCGGCTCTGCGCCGACGTGCCCGCCGGCACCACCAACCCGTGGGACGCCATCGTCGGCCAGAACGACCTGCCGATCGCCGCCGGTGAGACGTACGCCCTGCGGTACACCGCGACCTCCACCGCACCCGTGACCATCCGCACCAACATCCAGCAGGCCGTGGATCCGTGGGCCCAGTTCTTCTCCTCCCCGGACCAGGTGACCGACACCGCGCAGACCTTCGAGCACATCTTCACCGCCACCGCCGCGGACGCCGCCGCCCAGCTCGCCTTCCAGGTCGGTGGCGGTGACGACACGGCGTACACCTTCTGCGTCGACGACGTCTCGCTGCGCGGCGGCGCGGAACAGCCCCCGTACGACCCGGACACCGGCTCGCCGGTGCGCGTCAACCAGGTCGGCTACCTCACCGGGGGGCCGAAGAACGGCACCTTCGTCACGGAGGCCACCGAGCCGCTCGACTGGACGCTGAGCACCGCCGACGGCACCGAGAAGGCGAGCGGTACCACCGTGCCCGCGGGCACCGACCCGACCTCGCTCAAGAACGTGCACACCTTCGCCTTCGGCGACTTCACCGAGGCCGGCGAGGGCTACACCGTCACGATCGACGGCGAGACCAGCGAGCCGTTCGCCATCGGCGACGACCTCTACGGCACGTTGCGCACCGACGCGCTCGCGTACTTTTACCACAACCGCAGCGGCATCGAGATCGACGCCGCCCTGGTCGGCGAGGAGTACGCCCGGCCTGCCGGGCACGTCGGCGTCGCGCCCAACCAGGGCGACGACGACGTCCCGTGCCAGCCGGAGGTCTGCGACTACACCCTGGACGCCGCGGGCGGCTGGTACGACGCGGGCGACCACGGCAAGTACGTCGTCAACGGCGGCATCGCCGCCGCGCAGGTGATGAGCGCGTACGAGCGCACGCTGACCACCGAGGGCGCCGACGGCGAGCCGATCGGCGACGGCAAGCTGGCCGTGCCCGAGCGCGGCAACGGCGTGCCCGACGTGCTCGACGAGGCGCGCTGGCAGCTGGAGTTCCTGCTCAGCATGCAGGTGCCGGCGGGCGAGGAACTGGCCGGCATGGCGCACCACAAGCTGCACGACGACCAGTGGACCGGTCTGCCCCTGCTGCCGCACGAGGACCCGCAGCTGCGCGAGCTGCACCCGCCGTCCACCGCCGCGACGCTCAACCTCGCCGCCACCGGCGCGCAGTGCGCGCGGTTGTACGCGGGCTATGACGAGACGGCTGCGTTCGCCGACCAGTGCCTGGCCGCCGCCCGCACCGCGTACGACGCCGCCGAGGCGCACCCGGACATGCTGGCCGACCCCAACGACGGGACCGGCGGCGGCGCGTACAGCGACGGCGAGGTGAGCGACGAGTTCTACTGGGCCGCCGCCGAGCTGTACCTGTCCACCGGTGAGGACGCCTATCTGCAGGACGTGCTCGGCTCGCCCCTGCACGGCGACGCCGCGGCGGTCTTCCCCGGCGGCGGCATGTCGTGGGGCGCCACCGCCGGGCTCGGCGCGCTGGACCTGGCCACCGTCGACAGCGGGCTGACGGACGCGCAGCTGGGTGTCGTACGCGGCATGGTCACCGACGCCGCCGACGGCTACGCGGCCGACGCCGCGAGCGCCGCCTACGGCGTCCCGTACGCCCCCGACGGGGGGCGTTACGTCTGGGGCTCCAACAGCCAGGTGCTCAACAACATGGTCGTCCTGGCCACCGCGCACGGCCTCACCGGCGAAGCGGGCTACCGCGACGCCGTCCTCACCGGCCTGGACTACCTGCTGGGCCGCAACCCGCTGAACCAGTCGTACGTCACCGGCCACGGCGAGCGCGCCTCGAAGAACCAGCACCACCGGCACTGGGCCAACCAGCTCGACCCGAGCCTGCCGAACCCGCCCGCGGGCGCGCTGGCCGGCGGCCCGGACTCGCAGCTGGAGGACCCGGTGGCGCAGCGGGAGCTGACCGGCTGCCCGCCGGCGATGTGCTACATCGACGACATCGAGTCGTACTCGACCAACGAGGTCACGATCAACTGGAACGCCCCGCTCGCCTGGATCGCCGGCTACGCCGACGACCTCGGCGCCGGAGGCGGCGGCGCCTCGAAGGAGGTGAAGCCCCGCGGCTGACGGCACCTGATCCGCGCCCACGCAGAGTCCGTGCGCCGCCGGGGTGGTTCCTCCCGCCCCGGCGGCGCACGTGTGGGGTCGCGCGGATTAAGCGCCTCCGATGCGTTCCTCAAGAGAGCCTTAAGCCTGGCGCCCGGCGTCCCTATTGGGCGCATTGCCCGAGTCGAGGTCACTAGCGTGCGTAGCGTTCCTCGGGACGGCGCGGAGGCTTACGGTCTCCAGCCGTGCCGAGCGGTGCGGGCCGTCCCCCCACCGCCTCCCCTCCGCGGTCTCCGCGGCCAGCCGCGGACCGGCAGCCGCCGAGGGGAGGCGGGCCCGTGCTCCCCGTTCAGGGGTTCACTCCCGCGTCACTCCCAGGGCACCTGGGCCGAGCGGTAGAAGTCGATCCCCATCGCCTCCCACCGCGGGCCCTGTCCCACCAGCCGGTCCCGGTAGCCGTCCCAGCCGAGCTTCGCGGCCGGGACCAGCCCAGTTCGGCGGCGCCCGCGGCGCGGGGGAGTCCGCAGGCGGTGACGTCTCACGGTGGTCCCTTGCAGGCTGATGACATGGACATTCCAAACGCGGCAAGGCGTGTAGAGCAATCTGGCGGAGGAAAGGAGTGATCCCTGCCCGATTCCGGGCAGATTTCTTGCGTAAGTGATGATCATCAAGCACTATCTACGGATGCACGACGACCTGATCGACCACCTGATACGCAGTGCGCCGCTCAGCCGCGGCGAAGCCGCGCGGGTCGTCCAGGACGTCCTCGCCTACTTCGACGAGACGACGCCCGCGTTCGTCCGCCGCCGCCACCGCGAGCTGCGGGCGGACGGCCTGGTGAACGACGCGATCTTCGACCGGATCGCCCGGGAGCTGGCGCACCGCGCGGTCGCGCCGCCCGAGCTGACCCGGCGTCAACTGCGCCGCATCGTCTACGGCTGACCCTCCCTCCCCCGGTCCACGCGACAGGAAGCGAACGATATGTGCGGAATCGTCGGTTACATCGGCAAGCGTGACGCGGCACCCCTGCTCCTCGAAGGGCTCCAGCGGCTGGAGTACCGGGGCTACGACTCCGCCGGGGTGGCCATCGCCGCCCGCTCCGGCGCGCTCAAGACCGTCAAGGCCAAGGGCCGGGTACGGGACCTGGAGGCCCGGCTGCCCAAGCGCTTCGCCGGCGCGACGGGCATCGCGCACACCCGCTGGGCCACCCACGGCGCCCCCAGCGACGCCAACGCACACCCGCACCTGGACGAGTCCGGCAAGGTCGCCGTCGTCCACAACGGCATCATCGACAACGCCGCCGACCTGCGCGCCAAGCTGGCCGCCGACGGCGTCGAGCTGGCCTCCGAGACCGACACCGAGGTCCTGGCCCACCTCATCGCCCGCTCCGCCGCCGGCACCCTGGAGGAGGCTGTCCGCGAGACGCTGCGGCTGCTGGAGGGCACGTACGGCATCGCCGTGCTGCACGCCGACCACCCCGACCGCATCGTCGTCGCCCGCAACGGCTCGCCGGTGGTCCTGGGCATCGGCGAGCGGGAGATGTTCGTCGCCTCCGACGTCGCCGCGCTGGTCTCGCACACCCGCCAGGTCGTCACCCTCGGCGACGGCGAGATGGCCACCATCAAGGCCGACGACTACCGCACGTACACCACCGAGGGCTCGCGCACGTCGTCCTCGCCGGAGACGGTGGAGTGGTCGCCCGAGTCGTACGACATGGCCGGCCACGACACGTACATGCACAAGGAGATCTGCGAACAGGCCGACGCCGTCGACCGGGTGCTGCGCGGGCGCATCGAGGACCGGTTCTCCACCGTCCACCTCGGCGGCCTCAACCTGGACGCGCGCGAGGCGCGCGCGGTGCGCCGGGTGAAGATCCTGGGCTGCGGCACCTCGTACCACGCGGGCATGATCGGCGCGCAGCTGATCGAGGAGCTGGCGCGGGTGCCCGCGGACGCCGAACCGGCCAGCGAGTTCCGCTACCGCAACCCGGTCGTCGACCCCGACACGCTGTACGTCGCGGTCTCCCAGTCCGGTGAGACGTACGACGTGCTGGCCGCCGTGCAGGAGCTGAAGCGCAAGGGCGCGCGGGTCCTCGGCGTCGTCAACGTCGTCGGCTCGGCCATCGCCCGCGAGACGGACGGCGGCATCTACGTGCACGCGGGGCCGGAGATCTGCGTGGTCTCCACCAAGTGCTTCACCAACACCGTCGTCGCCTTCGCCCTGCTCGCCCTCCACCTCGGCCGCATCCGCGACCTGTCGGTCGCCGACGGCCGCCGCGTCATCGAGGGGCTGCACCGGCTGCCGGACCAGATCGCGGAGATGCTGCGCGGCGAGGACGAGATCCGGGCGCTGGCGAAGGAGTACGCGCACGCCAGGTCGATGATGTTCATCGGCCGGGTCCGCGGCTATCCGGTGGCCAGGGAGGCGGCGCTGAAGCTGAAGGAGGTCAGCTACATCCACGCCGAGGCGTACCCGGCCTCCGAGCTGAAGCACGGCCCGCTGGCGCTGATCGAGCCGGAGGTGCCGACGGTGGCGATCGTGCCGGACGACGAGCTGCTGGAGAAGAACCGCGCGGCGCTGGAGGAGATCAAGGCCCGCGAGGGCCGCATCCTCGCGGTCGCCCACCGCCGCCAGGAGAAGGCGGACCACACGATCGTGGTACCCCGCAGCGAACCGGAGCTGGACCCCATCCTGATGGGCATCCCGCTCCAACTCCTCGCGTACCACACGGCCCTGGAGCTGGAACGCGACATCGACAAGCCCCGCAACCTGGCGAAGTCGGTGACGGTGGAGTAGCCCATGAACGCCCGGTGTTGACGAAGCCGCGCCCCGCGGCGCAGCCGCGGGACCTCGGTTGCAAGGTGAGGAGTCGGCGTGACCGGAGCGAGCGCACCCGCAACCCCGCAACGCCGGCGAAGCCCCGAACACCCGCGAACCCCCGGCGCACAGCGAGGAACCGGCGCCACCCGACCCCGCGCCGCCCCGCCGCCCCTCAGCGGGAGGCGAAAGAGCGGCCCTCTGCGCGTGCCACCACGTCGCGCAGAGGGCCGCCTCCCCTGTGCCGGCGTCGCCCAATACGCCGGCGGTGCCGCTGCCGTGCCGGGGACCGTCACCTCCCGGTGGGCAGCGCGTCGTGTCCCCTATATGCCCCTCACAAATTCACAACCCACATCTACCAGCGAGTAAATTTCTCCCGCCGTACGGGACCGCACCCGCACCCGGCGCCACCGGCGCGAACACGCGCCCGGGGCGGCTACGGCACCACGACGACCGGCCGTTGGGCCCGGCGGGCGAGGCGGCCGGCGACGGAGCCGAAGATGCGGCCCACGATGCCCTGGGTGGAGCCGACCACGATGGCGTCGGCCTCGTACTCCCGGCCGACCTCCTCCAGTTCGTGGCAGATGTCGCCGCCGCGCTCGACCAGGATCCACGGCACGTCGGAGAGGTAGTCGGCACAGGCGAGTTCCAGCCCGAGTACCTCGGTGCGGTGGTCCGGTACGTCCACGAAGACGGGCGGCTCGCAGCCGGCCCAGACGGTGGTGGGCAGCCGGTTGGCCACGTGCACGATGATCAGGCCGCAGCCCAGGCGCCGGGCCATCCCGACCGCGTAGGCGAGGGCGCGTTCGCTGGAGGTGGAGCCGTCGAAGCCGCAGACGACGCCGTGCTTGAACGCCGGATCGCAACCCTGGCGCGGCTCGGCCGCCGCTTCCAGGTCCGCCAGTGGATCGGCGACCGGCTTGCGGTCCGCGGGTTCGGGGATTTCGTGACCGGCCATCGGTGTCTCGGCGTAGGGAATCCTCGTGACTGGAGGGACTCGGATGCTGTGTCCGGGAATCATCTTCCCAATCCCGTACATCAAGGGTACGGCGACACTACCTCCCTTGCCCAGGCTCGGGCGGCAGTATGCCGGGTGGCCCCGGCGCACGGTTCACAGGAGCATGCCCGAGTGCGGCGCCCCGCGCAATGCCGGCCCGGGCCGGGCGGCGGCCCGGCGATCGGCCGCGGGCGCGGCAAGGGGGCGCACGGGCCCGGCGCTCACGGATCCGGAGTCCGGCCTTCGTGCCGCCCCCCACGCTTCCGTGCGCTCTCACCGCGCCCCCGGGTGCGTCGTCGCCGCCGCGAACGCGAACGGGCCGTCCGCGCCGGGGACGCGCCGCAGGACACGGCCGGGCCGAGGCGCTCACCGGCGGTTTCGCGACTCCGTCCGGTCTCCGGTCCGGGCCCGCGCGGAGAACCGCCGGTAACCCGATCTTTTCGGCCAACTTCCCTTCTGCACACTGGAGTTGCGAGACTCAAGGCTGGAACGTTCCGGGCTCGGGGGGCTGGGGGCGCAGTCGGGGCGCAGGAGCCGTGCACGTCGGAGAACCGGAGGGGGTGGCCTTCCCTGTTGCGTGAACCGGTGACACCGTTCGGGATCGAATGCTTCACGCCAAGTTTCCATGTCGACATAGAGGTAGGGCCGAACCTGTCCCGCGTGTCACACAAGACACGCTTTACCTGTCGATATAGATGCGGGGCTGAACCTGTCTGGTCCGACGTGCAGGACACAGTAGATTTGATCTTGGCCGAGAGACCGAGATCGTCTCGGGGGTGTAGGTGCGGGACGCAGAGGGAGAGAGAAGCGAGGGGGCTTAGCGTCATGAGCCAGGACTCCACCGGAGCGGGCGCAACGATCCGGTCCGGCGGGCCACACGCACCCGAGGCGGCGGGCGCCGCGGCACGCGGTGAGGCACCACGCCCGCCGCGCCGGCGACGAGAAGTCGTCGCCGTGCTGCTGTTCAGCGGTGGCCCCGTCTTCGAGAACTCCATTCCCCTCTCCGTCTTCGGAGTCGACCGCCAGGACGCCGGCACCCCCCGGTACCGGCTGCTGGTCTGCGCCGGTGAGGACGGCCCGCTGCGCACCACCGGCGGCCTGGAGCTCTCCGCCCCGTACGGGCTGGAAGCGCTGGCCCGGGCCGGCACCGTCGTCGTACCGGCGTGGCGCTCGATCACCCAGCCGCCGCCCGCCGCCGCGCTGGAGGCGCTGCGCCGGGCGCACGAGGACGGCGCCCGCGTCGTCGGGCTGTGCACCGGGGCGTTCGCGCTCGCCGCGGCCGGGCTGCTCGACGGCCGCCCCGCGACCACGCACTGGATGTACGCGCCGACGCTGGCCAAGCGCTACCCGTCGGTCCACATGGACCCGCGCGAGCTGTTCGTCGACGACGGCGACATCCTCACCTCGGCGAGCACGGCCGCGGGCATCGACCTCTGCCTGCACCTGGTGCGCCAGGACCACGGTGCGGAGGCCGCCGCGGCGCTCTCCCGGAGGCTGGTGGTGCCCGCGCGGCGCAGTGCCGGCCAGGAGCGCTACCTCGACAGGTCTTTACCCGAGGAGATCGGCGGAGACCCGCTGGCGGAGGTCGTGGCCTGGGCGCTGGAGAACCTGCACGAGCAGTTCGACGTGGAGATTCTCGCCGCCCGTGCGTACATGAGCCGACGCACGTTCGACCGGCGGTTCCGCACGCTCACCGGCAGCGCCCCGCTGCAGTGGCTGATCACCCAGCGGGTGCTTCAGGCGCAGCGGCTGCTGGAGACGTCGGACTTCTCCGTGGACGAAGTGGCAGGGCGGTGCGGTTTCCGCTCGCCCGTCGCGCTGCGCGGGCACTTCCGCCGCCAGCTCGGCTCCTCCCCGGCCGCGTACCGGGCCGCCTACCGCGCCCGTAACCCCCAGGCCGTACCGCCGCCGGAGCCGCCGACGGTGCCCGCGCCACGGCGCCCGCAACCGCCGCCCGGCGGCGGCGCGGGCGGGGGCACCGCGGGCGGGGTCGTGGGCGGCGGCGTGGACGGCGCCGAGAAGCCGCAGTCCGACGCGTACGCCCCCGGGCACCCTGAGCCGCACCCGCAGCGGCACCGGGGCGCACTTGCGCGGCGCGCGACCGTGCCGGGGCAGCGTGACCGGCACGTAGGGTGAGGGCCATGAACGATCGGATGGTCTGGATCGACTGTGAGATGACCGGCCTCTCGCTGGTCGACGACGCGCTCGTCGAGGTGGCCGCGCTCGTCACCGACTCGGAGCTGAACGTGCTCGGCGACGGCGTCGACATCGTCATCCGGCCACCCGCGGAGGCCCTCACCTCCATGCCGGAGGTGGTACGCGCCATGCACACCGCCTCCGGCCTGCTCGACGAGCTGGCCGGCGGCACGACGCTGGCGGACGCGGAGCGGCAGGTGCTCGACTACGTACGCGCCTACGTACCCGAGCCCGGCCGCGCCCCGCTCTGCGGCAATTCCGTCGCCACCGACCGCGGCTTCCTCAACCGGGACATGCCGGACCTGGAGGGCCACCTGCACTACCGCATCGTGGACGTCTCGTCCGTCAAGGAGCTGGCCCGCCGCTGGTACCCGCGGGCGTACTTCAACAGCCCCGAGAAGGCGGGCAACCACCGGGCGCTGGCGGACATCAAGGAGAGCATCGCCGAGCTGCGCTACTACCGTGAGGCGGTCTTCGTGGCCCCGCCGGGCCCCGATTCCGACACCGCGAAGGCCATCGCCGCCCGGCACACGCCGGCGGCGGACGGGTCGTAGCACGACGGGGAAAGCCGGCGGCGGGCACCGTCGGCGACCCTGTACACTTCTAGTCGGCCGGTGCGGAAGCATCAGCTCACGGTGGGTGTAGCTCAGCTGGTAGAGCACCTGGTTGTGGTCCAGGTGGCCGCGGGTTCAAGTCCCGTCACTCACCCTCAGGGAAACGCAGGTCAGGCCCGGTACTCCGATGCGGAGTACCGGGCCTGACGGCTGTGTGGGAACGGTTGGGGGAGTGACAGGGGAGTGGATCCAGGATTCTGCTCCCGGTCCGCTCCTCGCGACGGCCGCCAGGCAGGGTTCACGTGCAGCAACCAGAGCCGCCCGCGCCCGCTTGATCGCTGTGAAGAGCGTCGTCATGGCCGGCGGCGATCCGTGCCCACTGCGCGGTCGGCCGTCCGTCGTGGCGGAACTGCTCGCCGAGCGTGGCGTACGGCTGCGGCCATCCTGCCGGCGAGTCCTCCCAGGTCTCCTGTCTGCCGTAGATGGTCATGTCGAGGATGCCGTAGGACGGCGCCATGGGTTCGACGCCCCGGCCCGTGGTCCAGTACGTCTCAAAGACCCGATCGCCGTCGCGGAGGTAACACGCCTTCATGCCGAAGTGCCGGCCGGCGACGAGCGGCTTGAGCGACTCCTCGGGCACGGAGTACCAGGGCATGTCCCAGCCCATGAAGCGGCGATAGTCGTCAGATTCTTCGAACGGGCCTTGGCAGAAGGCGGCGAAGGTGACGTCACGCTGGTGCAGATAGGACAGCTCACGGACCTGCCCGGTGAAGAAGGTGCAACCCTCGCACTGCTCGGCCGCCGGGTGCCCGTCGTGCCACATGTGGTACGAGGCGAACAGTTGGGTACGGCCTTCGAAGACGTCGATCAGGGGTACGGGCCCGTCGGCTCCGACGAGTGGGGCGGACGGGTCCACCTCGGTCATGGGCAGCCGCCGGCGGGCGGCGGCGATCGCGTCGCCCTCGCGGGTGTGGGCCTTCTCCCGGGCACGCAGGGCCTCGATGCCGGCCAGCCACTCCTGGCGAGGAACGGTGGGCGGTGTGTTCTCGGTAGTCATGCCCGTACCGACCCGGCGGCCTGCGAGAACTCATCGGTGCCGGCGAAACTGGAGCAGCGGTCTGACTGCCGCGGTGGCATGGCGGAGGAGCGCCACCCGTGCTCAGCCGGAGGACGCGGCGCGGCGGGCGGCGTAGGCGCGGGCCTTGGCGCGGTTGCCGCAGCCCTGCATCGAGCACCAGCGCTTGCTGCGGTTCTTCGATACGTCCCAGAACACCTCGTGGCAGGTGTGCTCCGCGCAGCGCTTGAGCCGGGCGTCGTCGCCGGTGACCGCCAGGGTGCTCCAGGCGATGGCCAGCTCCGCCACTGCCCGCTCGGCGCCCGTCGGGCCGGCGGTGGGGGCGAGGGTGCCGTCGGCGGTGATGCGTACCGGGAAGCGGGCCAGTGCCGCGTCGGCGGCCGCTGTGACGGTGCGGTCGGGGGTGTCGCCGACGTGGGTGCCGAGGTGTTCGCGGATGCCGGCGCGGAGGGCGACGCAGTCCGCGTGCAGGGCGGCGTCGACGGAGCCGTCGAGCGTGGCGTCGAGGGGGGTGGGGGCGGCTGGGGCGAGCAGGTCGCGGGCCGTCAGCCAGGCGGCCAGGTTCGCCGGGGTGCGCAGCACGTCCGTGCCGGCGTGGATGTCGAGGGTGTTGGCGAAGTCGGCCACCAGCTCGGCGGCCCGGGGCGGTGCGCGCATACGGACCACTTTACCGGCTATCGCGTTTGGTGGTAACTTCACCTCACCAGTAAACAGCTTTGGTGGTTAGGGGTGGGGTCATGGCGGACGCGTCCGCGGTGCTGGAGGGCGGCCGGGCACGGACGGCCCGGGATCCGGGGCGCCGCAACACCGCCGTGCTCGTCGCCTTCACCGCCGTGACGAACCTCGCCGACGGCGTCGTCAAGATGGCGCTGCCGCTGCTCGCCGTCCGTGCCGGCGGCTCCCCGGCGCAGGTCACCGGGGTAGCGCTGGCGATCTCGCTGCCGTGGCTGCTCGTCGCCCTGCACGCGGGCGTGCTCGTCGACCGCGTCGACCGGCGGCGGCTGCTGTGGGTGGTCAACGTGCTGCGGCTGCTCGCGATGGTGCCGCTGCTCGCCGCCGCCGCGAGCGGCGGGCTGTCCATCGGGCTGCTGGCCGCCGCCGGGGCGGCCATCGGCGTCGCCGATGTCGTCGCCTCCACGGCGGCCACCGCGCTGGTCCCCGCCGCCGTGCCGCCCGCCGGGCGAGACCGGGCGAACGCCTGGATGGCGGGGGCGGAGACGGTGTTCAGCGAGTTCGCCGGGCCGTTCGTCGGCGGGCTGCTCATCGCGCTCGGCGCGGGGTACGCGCTGGGCGCGACCTGGGTGGCGTACGCCGCCGCGGCGCTCGTCCTGCTGCTGCTCGTCGGGCGGTTCCGGGCGGGCTCCGTAGCGTACGAAGGGAAGGAAGCGGCGTACGAAGGGAAGGGAGGGGGCGCAGGGGCGGCGCCTTCGGCCACCACCGTCAACGGGCAGATCGCCGAGGGGCTGCGCTACCTCTGGCGGCATCGTCTGCTGCGCTCCCTCTCCCTCATCCTCACCGTGCTCTCCGGCACCTGGGGCGCCTGGCTCGCGCTCATCCCGCTGTACGCCACCCGCGACATGGGCCTCACCCCCGGCGCGTACGGGGTCCTGCTCAGCGCGCTCGGCATCGGCGGACTCCTCGCCGCCGTCGCCGTCACCCGGCTGAACCGGCTGCTGGGCCGCCGCCGCGTGATGCTCGCCGACCTCTTCGGCACCGCCGCGATGGCCGCCGTTCCGGCGCTCACCGCCGACGCGCGCGCCGTCGCCGCGGCGGCGTTCCTCGGCGGGCTCGGCGGCACGCTGTGGACCGTCAACAGCCGCACGGTCATCCAGCGGGCGGTGCCGGATGCGATGCTCGGCCGGTTCAGCTCCGCGAACCGGATGTTCGCCTGGGGCGCGATGCCGCTGGGCGCCGGGCTGGCGGGGCTGCTCGCCGAACTCGACGGAGCGCGGGCGGCGTTCGGTTTCTTCGCGGTGGCCTCGGCGCTGACGGTGCCGTTCTTCCTGCGGGCGGCGGCCCGGGGCGCGGACGCGCTGCGCTGAGCGCGTCCGCGGCGGGGGTGCCTGCGCTGACCGCTGTGGCGGCCCGGGTTGCCGTGCTGAGCGTTGCGGGCCGCCGGCTACCGGGGGTCTGTCGGTGGTGCGACGTACCCTGGGGCGGGTGTGCGGGGAGCAGGGGCGGGAGCAGGGGGGCGCTTCCGCGGCCCGCGGCTTTGTCGGTGCGGCGGCCTACCCTGGGGCGGGGGTGCGGGGAGCGTGGGGGGCCAGGGGGTTTCGCAGGGTGCCCACCAGCTGCAGCGCCCCCGACGGGTCGGTCAGGTCGACCATCTGCCGGTTGTCGCGCAGTTGCAGCCGGTTGAGGCACGACAGCGCGAACTCCGGCGCGAACAGGTCGTGCCGCGCGAACCGGTCCGCGAGATCCGGCACCGCCGCCCGGTAGTCCCGCGCGCACTCCGCGACCGTCCGCCAGAAGTCCTCCTCGCCCAGCACCCCGGCCTCGTCCAGCAGCGGCGCCAGGAAGCGGAAGAAGCAGTCGAAGACATCCGTGAAGACCGACAGCAGCTGCATGTCGTCGGGCACCTCGGCCCGGATGCGCTCCGCCGCCGGCGGCAGCGGCAGGTCCGGATCCATGACCACGACCTCCTCCGCGATGTCCTTGAACAGCGCGCGCTCCACCGCCCCCGCCTCGTCGAGGACGAGGATCACGTTCTCGCCGTGCGGCATGAACGCCAGCCCGTACGCGTAGAAGGCGTGCAGCAGCGGCGTCAGGTACGCGTCGAGGTAGCGGCGCAGCCACACCCGCGGCGCCAGGCCCGAGCCCTTGATCAGCGCCGCCGCCAGCGGCCGGCCGGCCCGGTCGGTGTGCAGCAGCGCGGCCATCGTGGCGAGCCGCCGCCCCTCGGCGAGCCGCGGCACCGGGCTCTCCCGCCACAGCGCGGCGAGCATCTTGCGGTACGGCGACCCGGGGGCGGTGGCGGCCTCGTACGCCTCGTGGCGGTAGCCGACGGCGGCCAGCTCGCGCAGGATCTCCAGGCCCGTGCCGCGCAGCACCTCGTCCTGCTCCACCAGCCCGGCGACCCAGTCGTTGATCGCCGGCGTGGCCTCCATGTACGCGGCCGACAGCCCGCGCATGAAGCCCATGTTGAGTACGGACAGCGCCGTCTTGACGTAGTGCCGCGCGGGCGCGGAGGTGTTGAAGAAGGTACGTATCGACTGCTGCGGCTGGTACGTGTCCGCGCTCTCGCCGAGGTACACCAGCCGGCGGGCGGCGACCTCGCCCGCGAAGGTGACGGAGAGCTTGTGCTCCCACTGCCAGGGGTGCGCGGGCATCAGGAGATAGTCGTCCGGGTCCAGGCCCAGTGCGCGGAGGCGGGCCGCGAAGCCGGCGAGCACGGCGGGACCCAGCTCCGCGCGCAGCAGCGTGTCGTAGTCGAGGTCGGCGGCGCAGGTGAAGGTGGCCCGGTCGCGGTGGGCGGCGAGCCAGACGAGGCGGGTGCGGGCGCCGGTCTCGGGGGCGTACGCGCGGTAGTCCGCGGCGCCCAGGCCCAGGCGGCCGTTGTTGGCGACGAAGCAGGGGTGGCCCTCGGTCATTCCCGCCTCGATCGCCTGGAAGTCCGCGGTCGCCAGGTCGTCGTCCTCCGGCCGGTCGAGCTTGTACGCGGTGCTCGCCAGCGTGGAGGTGATCTCCTCCAGATAGACGGGCAGCACGTCGGCGCTGAGCCCCAGCGGCTCCCGGAGTTCGGTGAAGAACCGCAGCGCGTCGAGCCGGGAGCCGCCGGGCGGGTCGCCGGGCGCGTGGCGGGTGACGGTGTGCGGGTCGACGCGCCAGTGGTCCAGCGCGTAGCGGCGGGCCTCGAAGCGGTATTCGGCGTCCCCGGCCCGTAGCGCGTACGAGCCGACCCCCCGCGGCTCGGGCGTCAGCAGCCGCTCGTGGGTGAACTCGCCGATGGCCTTGGCCAGCAGCCGTCGGGTGGCCTCCGCCCAGCGGTCGGGCGTGAGGTGTCCGGTGGCGTCGAGGGCCACGGGTGGCACGGGGGCCTGCGCGGCGGCGAACTGCTCGCGGGTGCAGAAGCTCAGCAGCACCTCCCTGGCCGGCTTCCCCGGCTCGCCCCGCTCGCCCGGCGTCCGCGCCCGGCGCGCCACGCGGAAGCCCACGGCCTCGTTGAGCGCGTGCACGGCGGTGTTGCGCACGTCGGGCTCGACCACGACCCGGCGCACCGCCGGGTCGGTGAACAGCCACTCCATCACCGCCGTGATCACCGCCCGGGTGAAGCCGGGCACGGGGGTATCGGCCGGCGCGGTAAGGAAGTGCATCCCGACGTCGCCGTCCTCGGCGTCGTAGACGCCGACTAGCTCGCGGTGCGCCGGGTCGTAGCGCTCGGCGAGGAAGGCGGGAACGCCGTCGGCGAGCCCGAGGAAGGCGTCGTGGTGCGGATCCGCGGCGATCCGCGCGTACTCCTTCTCGACCTCCTCCGGCGTGCACCCCTGCATCAGCCAGAACGCGGCCTTGGGGTGGGTGACCCAGGTGTGCAGCAGCGGCGCGTCCCGGACCGGGTCGAGGGGGCGCAGGGTGAGTTTCATCGGGCCGGCGCTCCGAACTCCTGGAAGGCGATGGACTTCTCGATCGGGTAGACCTCGCGGCCGGCCATCTCCCGGATGATGCAGGAGTTGCGGTACGCGGCCATGCCGAGGTCGGGGGCGGCGTGGCCGTGGGTGTGCAGCTCGGCGTTCTGCACGAACACCTCCCGGCCCGCGTGGTCGACGGTGTAGTTGCGGGCGACCGCGAAGCGGCCCCGCTCATCGCGCGCGAGGCGGTCGGCGATGCCGGCGAGGAACGCCGGCTCCGCGTAGCGGTAGCCGGTGGCCAGCACCAGCCCCTGAGTGGCCAGCTCGAAGTCCCGGCCCTGCTCCTCCTGGCGCAGTCCCAGGGTGTACGTGCCGTCCGCGTACCCGGCGGAGACGAGGGCGGTGTTGGTGAGCAGCCGGGTCGGCACCGGGCCGCGGCGGGACTTGACGTAGAGGAGATCGAAGATCGCGTCGATCAGCTCGGTGTTGATGCCCTTGTAGAGGTTCTTCTGCGCCGGGCCGAGCCGGTCGCGTACGGGCGGGGGCAGCGCGTGGAAGTAGTCGACGTACTCGGGCGAGGTCATCTCCAGTGTCAGCTTGGTGTACTCCAGCGGGAAGAACCGCGGCGAGCGGGTCACCCAGGTGAGGTGGCAGCCGTCGGGGGTGATGTCCTGCAGCAGGTCGTAGTAGATCTCGGCGGCGCTCTGCCCGCTGCCGACGATCGTGACGGACTCCTTGGCCTGCAGCCGCTCCTTGTGCTCCAGATACCGGCTGTTGTGCAGGACGTCGCCGCCGAGGCCGCGGCACGGCTCGGGCACGTACGGCGGCGTGCCGGTGCCCAGCACCAGCCGGCGCCCGCGGTACTCGCCGCGCGGGGTGCGGACGACGTACGTGCCGTCCGCCGCGTCGCGTTCGACGGCGGTGACCTCCTCGCCGAAGCGGACGCCGGGGAGTTTGGCGGCGGCCCAGCGGCAGTAGTCGTTGAACTCCTCGCGCAGCGGATAGAAGCTCTCACGGATATAGAACGAGTACAGCCGCCCGGTCTCCTTCAAGTAGTTGAGGAAGGAGTACGGGGACGTGGGGTCGGCCAGCGTGACCAGGTCCGACATGAACGGCGTCTGCAGCGTGCTGCCCTCGATGAACATCCCGGAGTGCCAGTCGAAGTCGGGCTTGCGCTCCAGGAAGACGCCGTCGAGGCCGTCGACGGGCTCGGCGAGGCAGGCCAGGCCCAGGTTGAACGGGCCGAGTCCGACGGCGACGAAGTCGTGGACGCGGCGCTCAGCGGGCGGGGACTGCCGGGGCTGCCGGGGCTGCCGGGGCTGCGGGGGCTGCGGGGGATGCGGGGACGTCGGGGGCAAGGGATTCTCCCGTGTAGGCGGCGGCGTGCTCGGCTATGAGGTCGAGGACGGCGGTGAGGTCCTCGGTCGTGGTCTCGGGGTTGAGCAGCGTGAACTTCAGGTAGTGCCGGCCGTCGACCTTGGTGCCCGCGACGAGCGCGGCGCCGGAGGCGGCGAGTTGCTCGCGGGCGTGCAGGTTGGCGGCGTCGCTGAGCGCGGCTGCGGCGTGCGCGGCTTCGGCGTGCGCGGCGTCGGTGCCGGTCGTGCCGCCCGGGACGTAGCGGAAGACCAGCGTGGAGAGCTGCGGCCGGACGACGACCTCGAAGCGGGGGTCCGCGTCCAGCAGCCGCCAGCCGGCTTCGGCGAGGTCGCAGACCTCGTCGAAGAGCCGGCCGACCCCGTCGGCGCCCATGACGCGCAGCGTCAGCCACAGCTTCAGCGCGTCGAACCGGCGGGTGGTCTGCAGGGACTTGTCGACCTGGTTGGGGATCCGCTCGGCGGCCATGCGCTCGGGGTTGAGGTAGTCGGCGTGGTACGTCGCGTGCCGCAGGGTGGCCCGGTCCCGTACCAGCACGGCCGAGGAGCTGACCGGCTGGAAGAAGGACTTGTGGAAGTCGACGGTCACCGAGTCGGCGCGCTCGATGCCGGCGAGCAGATGCCGGCGGCGGCCGGAGACCAGCAGACCGCAGCCGTATGCCGCGTCCACGTGTAGCCACACGCCGGCCCCGGCGCACAGCCCGGCGATCTGCGGCAGCGGGTCGACGCCGCCGAAGTCGGTGGTGCCGGCGGTGGCGACCACGGCCATGGGGACGAGGCCGTCGCGCTGCAGCTCCGCGAGCGCCGCGGCCAGCGCGGTGGGCCGCATCCGGCGCTCGGCGTCGCACGCCACCTCGACCACGGCCTCCTCGCCGAGGCCGAGCAGCGCGGCGGCCTTGCGGACGCTGAAGTGGCCGTGCGCGGAGGCGAGGATGCGCAGCCGGGGCAGGATCTCGGCGGTGCGCAGCTCGGCGCCCCGCCGTTTGCGTACGCCGTCGCACGCCTCCTCGCGGGCGAGCAGCAGCGCGTGCAGGTTGGACTGGGTGCCGCCGGAGGTGAACACGCCGTCCGCGGCCGGGCCGAGGCCGATGCGGGCGGCGGTCCAGTCGACGAGGCGGCGCTCGATGAGGGTGGCGCCGGCGGACTGGTCCCAGGTGTCGAGGGAGGAGTTGACGGCGGAGAGCACCGCCTCGCCGAGGACGGCGGGGATGACGACGGGGCAGTTGAGGTGGGCGAGGTAGCGCGGGTGGTGGAAGTAGACGGCGTCGCGCAGGTAGAGCCGGTCCAGCTCGGCCAGCGCGGCGCCGGCGTCGCCGAGGGGGAGGTCGAGGTCGACGGCGTCGACGACGGGGGCGAGGGCGGGGGGTGTGATGCCCGTGAACGGGCGGTCTGCATGGGCCAGTCGGGCCGCGATGTGCTCGACGCCTGCGGTGACCGTACGTCGGTAGGTGCCGGCGGTGCGGTCGTTGAGCAGGTGGGACCTCATGGATGCTGTCCTCACGACGGGGGCCAGGAACTTAGGGAAGCCTAACCTAAGTTATTGGTCCCGGGATCTCCGCCCCCGTCGCTTCGGCCACTCCCGCCGGCTCACCCCTCCGCGGCTGCGTCCGCGGCTGCGTCCTCGGCGGTCTCCGGCTCGTAGCGGAACTGGTCCTCGGAGGCGCCGCGGCGCCAGTATCCGGTGAAGGCGACCGCGCGGCGGTCGAACTTCCGCTCCCGTACGAGCTGTCGGCGCAGTTCCCGCACCATCCCCGCCTCACCCGCGAGCCAGGCGTACGGCGTCCCCTCGGGCAGCTCCGCGGCGCGCAGCGCGTCGACCACGCCGGCGGTGTCCCCGGTGAGCCAGGTGATCTCCACGTCCGCGGCGGTGTGCAGCTTCAGCGCGTCGTCGGCGTGCGGCACCCGGATCCACGCCTTCGCCGGCAGCCCCGCGGGCAGCGACTCCAGGATCGCCGCGGCGGCGGGCAGCGCGGTCTCGTCTGCGGCCACGACGACGAAGTCCGCGTCCGCGGGCAGCCGGAAGCGCACGCCGGTGTTGTCCGGCACGGCCGGACCGAGCGCGATGATCCAGTCGCCGGGCTCGGCCTCGCCCGCCCACTGCGCGGCGGGGCCCGCGGGGTCGGTGTGCAGTACGAAGTCGATGTCGACCTCGCCGGGGCGCTGCGCGCGCACCGTGTACGAGCGCAGCACGGCCCGCACGCCGGGGTCGAGCGCGCGGTACTCGTTGAACCAGTCGGGGCCCGTGGGCATCACCGGCTCGGCCTGGCCGGGGTGCGGCAGGAACAGCGACAGGCTCTGGTCGCGTCCGCCGGAGGCGAAGCCGTCGAGGTCGCCGGGACCGCCGTCGCCGTCGCCGTCGCCGCCGAAGGTGACGCGCAGGAGCGTGGGGCTGAGCCGCTCGGTGCGGGCGACTTCGAGGCGGAAGAAGCGGAACGGCTCTTCGGCGGCGGCGTCCGCCGCCGGCTCCTCCGTCTGCGCGGTCTGTTCCGTGGTCACGTCAGCTCACCTTCCTGGCGTTTTCGAGGGCGCCGGCCAGGTCCTCCAGGACCGGCGCGCACTTGTCGTACGAGTAGACGGGCTCGGTGACGCGGGAGACGACCTGGCCCGCCTCGACCGCGGGCAGCCGCGCCCAGGCGGGCTTGGCCGCCAGCGCGTCCTGCTGGAGCGTGGCGGTGCGGTTGTCCAGCATGATCAGGTCGGCGTCGTGCTTGTCGGCGTTCTCCCAGCTCAGCTCCTCGAACCAGCCGCCGCTGTTCTTCTTGGCCGACTCCGGCGGCTCGACGAAGTTCACCCCGAGCTGCTTGAAGTACTCCAGGTCTGCGGAGAGGTTCGTGCCGGAGACGTAGAAGAGGTCGGCGCTGCCGGAGCCGACGAGGACCCTGATGTCCTTCTTGCCCTTCGCCGCCTGCCGCAGCCGCTCGGCGGCGTCCTCGAAGCGCTTCCTGGCCGCCCTGATCTCCGCGGACCCGGTGTCGGCGCCGAGCGCCCCGGCGAGCTGCAGCGTGCGCTCCAGCGGCTCGGTCATGGGCCGGTCGTAGACGCTGACAGCCACGCTGGGCGCCAGCTGCAGGATCTTGTCGGCGGACTCCTCCGGTACGTACCAGAGGGTGCCCGCGTCGTCGAAGGTCGGGGCGACGATCAGCTCGGGTGCGAGGGCCGCGTACTTCTCGACGCTGAACTGGCCCCAGGCGTTGCCGAGTATCTCGACCCGGTCGACGTCCAGGTCGCCGGCCTGTACGTCCGGGTTGCCGTCCTTGGTCCTGGTCGGGCCGAAGACCCCGGCGCACTCGACGCCGTAGTCGTGCAGCGCGGCGGCCGTGCCGGTGAACGCCACGATCGTCCGCGGCGTTCCGTCCGCCTTCGCCGTCTCGCCGCGGTCGTCCTTGAACGACCAGGCGCCGCCTTTCGCGTCGCCTCCGGAGCCGGAGCCCGAGCCGCTGTCGTCGCCGCAGGCGGCGAGGAACGCCGCGAGACCGGTGGCGCCGCCGGCGGCCAGCAGGCCGCGGCGGGAGAGGGGGCGGGCACGGGGGTGGGGCATGGCGGATCTCTTTCGTGCGTACGGGCCCTGCCGGGCTGACGAACGCAGCTTAGGCTAACCTAACTTAATCGCCCTTCCCAGGGGGCCGCCGGGTCTCCCGCCGCGGCGCCGGAATCAGGCCATGAACCCCGCCTCCCGGTACGCGCGCGCGGCGCCCGGGTGCAGCGGCGCCGAGACGTTGCGCCAGGCGGTCGCCGGGTTGAAGCCGGCCAGCGACGGGTGCACTCCGGGCAGCCGGCCGAGGTCGCCGAGCAGCAGGCGGGTCAGCGCGTACGCCGTGTCGTCCGCCAGCTCCGCGGAGACTACGAGGACGGTCCCGGCGAAGCACGTCGCCACGTCCCCGGTGTGCAGGCCCGGATACGTACCGGCCGGGATCACGCCGGGGGTGCAGCCGTAGCGGCGGGCGAGGTGGTCGACGAGGTCCGCGGGCAGCGGGGCGAGTTCGAGCCGCCGCGGGCCGCCGGCCGCGGCGGCGATGCTGGGGGCCGGGAGTGTCGTCGCGCCGAAGACGTGGTCGACTTCGCCCGCGTGGAGGGCGCGGACCAGGGCGTCGTAGCCGTCGAGGAGCACCCGGCCGCCGCGGGCGCGGATGTCGTCGTACGTGGTGCCGTAACGGGCGACGACGCTGCGGAACATCAGCTCGTCCGTGGTGTCCTCCGGCGGCGCGCCGAACCGCCCGCCGCGCGGCCCCGCTATCGCCTCACCGAACCCGGCACCGGCGGCGGCGTCCGCCGCGCGCAGCAGGTTGTACGGCAGCGCGGACCAGCCGGTGCCGAGGACGCGCAGGCCGGCCATCGGGGCGTCGAAGGGCGGCCCGCCGTTGTACGCCGCGGCCACCACGACGTCCGTGCTCATGCCGAGGTGACCCGCGCCGTCCCGGATCCGGGTCAGGTTCTCCTGCCCGCCCCCGGCGGCCAGCGACAACCGCAGCGCCGGGTCACGGCCGTCGAGGAGGCGGATCAGCCCTTCGGTCATCTCATACCAGCCGTCGCCCGGGTTGCCGCCCAGCCAGGTCAGCTCCAGGGGCGCCACGGGCCCGCGCGTCCGCTCCGTACGCTCCGTACGCTCAGCCATCTGTGTCCGCCTCTCCGGGGGTGGGGTGGTCCGCGGTGAAGTGCACGCCGGAGAACCCGGCGCGCCAGCCCGCCACTTCGGCCGCGACGGCGGCCGGGTCGATGTCCTCGTCGAGCCCGCGGGCGACCAGGTACGCGAGCGCCGGCATGTCCCGTTCGGCCATGCCCAGCCGCGCGACCTCCGGGGTGCCGAGCCGCAGCCCGTTCGGCTCGGCCCCACCGAGCGGCGCGGCGGGCAGCCCGATCCCGCAGGCCAGCAGCCCGGCCGCGCGGAGCCGGCGGGCAGCGCGCTGCCCGCCGCCGTAGCGCCGCGCCTCGACCGCGAACTGGTGCGAGCGCGTGCCGCCGCGGCCGGCCGCGAACACCGGCACGTCCAGCGCCCGCAGCTCCGCCGCCAGCCGCCGCGCCGTGCCGGTCATCGCCCGCCCGTACGCGCTCCCCGCCGCCTTCCAGTCGAGCAGGGTGACCGCCAGCGCCGCGGTCCTGGCGGCGTCGAAGTTGGCGGTCAGCCCCGGGTGGGCGATGGCGTCCAGGCGCTCCGCCAGTCCGGCATCGTCGGTGACCACCAGCCCGCCGGCCGGGCCGCCGAGACTCTTGTACGTGCTCATGGTCATCAGGTGCGCGCCCTCGGCCAACGGGTGCGGCCACACCCCCGCCGCGATCGGCCCGCACAGGTGCGCCGCGTCGAACAGCAGCCGCGCGCCCACCTCGTCGGCGATCTCGCGGAGGGCGGCCACCGGGTGCGGGAACAGGTTGAGGCTGCCGCCGACCGTGATCAGCGCCGGCCGCTCCCGGCGTGCCAGGGTGCGCAGGGCGTCGGCGTCGACGGTGTAGCCGACCGGGTCGACCGGCGCGGGCACGGTACGCAGCCCGTAGCGGCCGGCGGCGCCCGCGGCGTGGTGGGTGACGTGTCCGCCGACGGCGGCGGGCGGCGCGATGACCGTGTCGCCGGGGCGGCACGTCGCCATGAAGGCGTACAGGTTGGCCAGCGCGCCGGAGCCCACACGGACCTCGGCGTAGCGCGCGCCGAACACCTCCGCGGCCAGCTCGGCGGCGATGATCTCGATCCGCTCGACGGCCTCCAGACCCGTCTCGTACTTCGCGCCCGGGTGGCCCAGTGACGGCCGGCTGCTCAGCCCGGACGACAGCAGCGCCTCGGCCCGCGGGGACATGACGTTCGACGCCGGGTCGAGGTTGACCGTGTCGCGCTCGTGGATACGCCGGTGCGCCGCCACCAGCCGGTCGATCTCGGCGAGCGTGGCGCGCGGCGGTTGGCGGAGTACCGGGGCGGCGACCGTACGGACCAGCCGTTCGCCGGCGTCGGGCAGCCAGGGCCGGGCCGCCAGGGCGTGCGTCATCGACCGCCTCCTCGTCGGGGCGTGCGGGGGACCGGACATGCCGTCCGGCCCGGGTCGGCGCCCGGGCCGGGGGCGATCACCACGCTAGGCCGGGCCCGGTCGCGGGCACATCGGACGGGCGACGGGACCCCACGGCCCGCTCTCCTACACTTGTCGGAACCCAGCGGTACGTCGAGGGAGGGTCCCGTGGCCCGCACCGGCAGCCTGCAGCGGCAACTCGACGCGCTCGCCGACGAACTGGGGCACAGCCTGTCCGTGGACGCCCCTGACGGCCGCCTCCTCGCCTACAGCGCCCAGGGCGCCGACGCCGACCCCGCGCGGATCGCGGCCATCCTGTCCCGGCGCACGGCCCCGGCGGTCCTGGAGTGGGAGCTGCGGCACGGCATCGCGGAGGCGACCGGGCCCGTCGCGGTGCCGGCCAACCCCGGGCTCGGCATGACCGCCCGGCTGTGCGTGCCGATCCGGCGGGGGCGCGGCTGCCTCGGCTACCTCTGGGTGCTCGACGCCCGCACGGCGCTGGACGACGGGGCGAAGGCCACGGCCGTACGGGCCGCGCGCGCCATGGCCCCGGTGCTCGATCCGCGCCCGCCCGCCGCGGCCGTGCCGCCGGCACACCGGGAGACCGACGAGCTGATCCGCGCCCTGCTCGGCGAGGCGCCGGGCCCGGAGATCCTGGACCGCCTCGCCGCGGCGGCACCCAGCCTGCTCGGGTCGCGGATCCGGGTGTACGCGGTGGTGCCCGCGGCGCTGGGGCACAGCGGCGCGGTGCCGTTCGGCGGCGGCGAGTTCCGGCGGCTGGGCGGGGCGTTGCCGGCGGGGCTGCGCGCGTACGGCGGGTACGTCGGGTCGTTCGTCGGCGCGAGCCACGCGGTGGTGCTGGCGAGGGACGCGGCGGGGGAGGCCATCGCGTCGGGGATCGACCGGATAGCCAACCCGGCGGGGACGGCGCGCGGCGGAGGCCCGTCCCGTGGCGGCGCGGCGGACCCCGCCGTCGTCGTCGGGGCCGGCGCCGCTGCGCTGTTCGCGCTCGACGCCGTCCGCACCGCCTACGCCCAGGCGCTGGCCGCCGCCGAACTCGCCGCGCTGGACCCCGCGTTGCCCACCCCGCTCACCTGGCACGACCTCGGCCCGTACCGCACGCTGCTGCACTCCGCCCCGCCACCGCCCGCCGACGACGTCCTCGCCCCGCTCGACGGCGCCGGTGCCTCCGCGCCCATGCTCCTGCGCACCCTGGAGACGTACCTCGACCTCGGCGGCGACGCCGCCCGCACCGCCGCCCGCCTCCACCTGCACCGCACCAGCCTCTACTACCGGCTGGGCCGCATCGCCGCGCTGCTCGGCGCCGACCTCGCCGACGGCCTCGTCCGGCTGGACCTGCACCTCGCGCTCAAGCACCGCCGCCTCGCCCGCCGCACCCTGGGACGAGGGCCGGCCTGAGGCCGGCGGGCGGCGGCCGGCGGCCTCAGGCCGTGGGCGGCAGGCCCAGCTCGCGGGCGATCAGCATGCGCTGCACCTCGCTCGTGCCCTCGCCGATCTCCAGGATCTTCGAGTCCCGCCACATCCGCGCCACCGGGTACTCGTTCATGAAGCCGTACCCGCCGTGGATCTGCGTCGCCTCCCGCGCGTTGTCCACCGCCACCGTCGAGGTGTGCAGCTTCGCCAGCGCCGCCGCCTTCTTGAACGGCTCGCCGTGCACCAGCCGCGACGCCGCGTCCCGCCAGGAGAGGCGGGCGGTGTGGGCGCGTAGCTCCATGTCGGCCAGCTTGAACTGGATGGCCTGGTTGGCGCCGATCGGCCGGCCGAAGGCGTGGCGCTGCTCCGCGTACGCCAGCGACTCGTCGACGCAGCCCTGCGCCAGGCCGGTGGCCAGCGCGGCGATCGCGATGCGGCCCTCGTCCAGGATCCGCAGGAACTGGGCGTAGCCGCAGCCGCGTTCGCCGAGGAGGTTCGCCGCCGGGACGCGGACGTCGGCGAAGGACAGCTCGCGGGTGTCGGAGGCGTTCCAGCCGACCTTGGAGTACGGGGCGGCGACCGTGAAGCCGGGGGTGCCGGACGGCACGATGATCGTGGAGATCTCCGGCTTGCCCGACTCGCTCCGGCCGGTGACGGCGGTGACGGTGACCAGGCCGGTGATGTCCGTGCCGGAGTTGGTGATGAAGCACTTCGTCCCGTTGATCACCCACTCGCCGGTGGCCTCGTCGAGGTGCGCCGTGGTGCGCGTGCCGCCCGCGTCCGAGCCGGACTCCGGCTCGGTCAGCCCGAACGCGCCCAGCATCTCGCCGGAGGACAGCTTCGGCAGCCAGGTGCGCTTCTGCTCCTCCGTGCCGAACTGGTGGACCGGCATCGCGCCCAGCGAGCAGGCCGCCTCCAGGGTGATGGCCACCGAGGAGTCGACGCGCGCCAGCTCCTCCAGCACGACGCCGAGCGCCAGGTAGTCGCCGCCCATGCCGCCGTACTCCTCCGGGAACGGCAGGCCGAAGAGGCCCATGCGGCCCATCTCGCGCACGATGTCGTACGGGAACTCGTGCCGCTCGTAGTACTCGCCGATCTTCGGCGCCACGACGTCGTGCGCGAACTCCTCGACCGTGCGGCGGAGCTGCTCAAGCTCGGGGGACAGGCGGTGGTCGAGACTCGGCGTCATCGGGGGTCACTCCTTGTGGGAGAGGGCGGTCACGGTGCGGGACGGGCTCGGACGGCCGAGGTGGTCGGCCATCCAGACGCTGGTGGCGACGAGCCGGTCGAGGTCGACGCCGGTGTCGACGCCGAGCCCCTGCAGCATCCACACGAGGTCTTCGGTGGCGAGGTTGCCGGTCGCGCTCTTCGCGAACGGGCAGCCGCCGAGGCCGCCGGCGGAGGCGTCGACGGTGGTGACGCCGTGCTGCAGCGCGGCGAGGGTGTTGGCCAGGGCCTGGCCGTACGTGTCGTGGAAGTGGACCCCGAGGCGGTCCACTCCGAGGCCGGCGTCTTCGGTCAGGGCGGCGAGCAGCGCGGAGACGTGGCCGGGGGTGGCGACGCCGATGGTGTCGCCGAGGCTCAGCTCGTCGCAGCCCATGTCGGCGAGCGCGCGGGCGGTGCGTACCACCTGGGCGAGGGGGACCCGCCCCTCCCAGGGGTCGCCGAAGCACATCGACAGATAGCCGCGGACGTGCAGGCCCTCCTGCTTGGCCCGCGCGACGACCGGGGCGAACATCGCCAGCGACTCGTCGACGGTGCGGTTGAGGTTGCGGCGGGCGAAGGTCTCGGTGGCGCTGGCGAAGACGGCGACGCGGCGGGCGCCGAGGGCGGTGGCGCGCTCCAGGCCGCGGGTGTTGGGGACGAGGACGGGGAGGTGGACGTCGCCGGTGTCGTTCAGGTCGGCGAGCCGGGGGAAGAGGTCCTCGGCGTCGGCGAGCTGCGGCACCCACTTCGGGTGCACGAAGCTGGTCGCCTCGACGGTGGTGAGGCCGGCGGCGGCGAGGCGGTGCACGAACTCGGCCTTGACGTCGGTGGGGACGGTGGCCTTCTCGTTCTGCAGCCCGTCGCGTGGCCCGACCTCGTGGATACGGACCCGGGCGGGCAGCCCGGCGGCGGGGACGCGCATGGGGAGGGGGAAGTCGGTCATCGCGGGTCCTCCGTGGCGTCGTCCGTGGCGTCGTGCCGGGCGTCGTCCTGGGGGGCGTCCGGGACGACGATCGCGAGCACCTGGTCCATGGCCACGGTCCCGCCGGCGACGACGTCCAGCTCGGCGACGGTGCCGGCGTGCGGGGCGGCGATGACGTGCTCCATCTTCATCGCCTCGACGACGAGCAGGCTCTGCCCGGCGGCGACGCGGTCGCCGACGGCCGCCTTGACGACGGTCACGGTGCCGGGCATGGGCGCGGTGAGCGCGTCGGCCCCCGCGGCGAGGGCGCCACCGCGCAGGGCGGCGTCGACGGGGTCGTGGGCGACGAGGTGCCAGACGTCGCCGTCGCGGCCGAGCCAGACGCCGTCGGGGGAGGAGGCGACGGAGAACCGGTGGGTGACCCCGTCGAGTTCGAGGGCGACGGAGCCGCTTTCGCCCTGCCACAGCCCGGCTCGGACCGGTGTCGCGTCGTCGCCGGTCCACACCTCGGCGTCGGCCGCCAGCCCTCGTACCCGTACCGCCACCGGATCCCGCCCCGCCGCGCGGAACCACCGCGCCGTCCACGCCGGCGGGCCGCCCGCCCGCCAGCCCGACGGCTCCGCGAACGGGTCCGTCCAGCCGCCCGGGCCCGCCGGTCCCCGCGCCGCCGACTCCAGCGCCGACTGCGCCAGCAGCCCGGCCGCCGCGTACGCCTCGGCCGGCACCGGGGCCGCCGCCAGGCGCGCCGCGTCGCGGTCCACCAGGCCCGTGTCCAGGTCTCCCGCGGTGACCGCCGGGTGCGCCAGCAGCCGCCGCAGGAAGCCCGTGTTCGTGTCCAGGCCCAGCACCACCGTGTCGGCCAGCGCCGCCCGCAGCCGCCGCAGCGCCGAACCGCGGTCCGGGCCCCAGGCGATGACCTTGGCCAGCATCGGGTCGTACGCCGTACCGACCTCCGTGCCCTCCGACAGACCCGAGTCGACCCGCACGCCCGGCCCCGACGGCTCGCGCAGCAGCCGCACCCGGCCCGCCGACGGCAGGAAGTCGACCCGCTCACCGTCCGCCGCCACCCGCGCCGTCTCCGCGCAGATCCGCGCCTCCACGGCGTGCCCGCTCAGCGGCACCTCGGCCGACGTGAACGGCAGCCGCTCACCGGCCGCGACCCGCAGCTGCCACTCCACCAGGTCGAGGTCGGTGACCAGCTCCGTGACCGGGTGCTCGACCTGCAGCCGCGTGTTCATCTCCATGAAGTAGTACGAAACGGGCCCGGACCCGCCGCCGGCGTCCCTGCCCGGCACGATGAACTCCACCGTCCCCGCGCCCGTGTACCCGCACGACCGCGCCGCCTCCACCGCCGCCGCGCCCATCGCCGCCCGCGTCGCCTCGTCCAGCAGCGGCGACGGCGCCTCCTCGACGATCTTCTGGTGCCGCCGCTGCAGCGAGCACTCCCGCTCCGCGAGGTGCACCACGTTCCCGTGGCCGTCCGCCAGCACCTGGATCTCGATGTGCCGCGGCCGGTCGATCCACCGCTCCACCAGCAGCGTGTCGTCACCGAACGAGCCCCGCGCCTCGCGCCGCGCGCCCGCGATCTCGTCCGCCAGCGCGCCCTCGTCCCGTACCAGCCGCATGCCCTTGCCGCCGCCGCCCGCCGAGGGCTTCAGCAGCACCGGCATGCCGATCTTCCGTGCCGCCGCCGCCAGTTCGGCGTCCGGCAGCCCGCTGCCCGACGAGCCCGGCACCACCGGCACGCCCGCCGCCCGTACCGTCTCCTTCGCGCGGATCTTGTCGCCCATCAGCTCGATCGCCCCGGCCGGCGGGCCGACGAAGACCAGCCCCGCCGCCGTGCAGGCGCGCGCGAACTCCGCGTTCTCGGCGAGGAACCCGTACCCCGGGTGCACCGCCTCCGCGCCCGTCTCGCGCGCCGCGCGCAACTGCTCGTCGACGGACAGATAGCTCTCGATCCGTACGGCGGTGTCGGCGTCGCGCACGTGCCGGGCTTCCGCGTCCGCGTCGGTGAACACCGCCGCGGAGCGGACGCCGAGCGCGCGCAGCGTACGGATGACCCGTACGGCGATCTCACCCCGGTTGGCCAGCAGAACGGTCTCGAACACAGCCACCCTCCCCCTCACATCCGGAAGACGCCGAAGCCCTGCGCCGCGCCGTCCCTGGCGGGCAGCGGCGCGTGGGCGCAGGCGGTCAGCGCGAGACCCAGCACTCGGCGGGTGTCCAGCGGGTCGATGACGCCGTCGTCCCACAGCCGGGCCGTCGCGTAGTAGGCATTGCCCTGCGTCCCGTACTGCTCGCGGATCGGCGCCTTGAACTCCGCCTCCGCCGCCGCGGACCACTCCTCCCCGCGCGCCTCCAGCTGGTCGCGCTTGACGGTCGCGAGGACGGAGGCGGCCTGCTCGCCGCCCATGACGGAGATCTTCGCGTTGGGCCACATCCACAGGAAGCGGGGGGAGTAGGCCCGGCCGCACATCGAGTAGTTGCCGGCGCCGTACGAGCCGCCGATGACGACCGTCAGCTTCGGCACCCGCGTGCAGGCCACGGCGGTCACCATCTTGGCGCCGTGCTTGGCGATGCCGCCGGCCTCGTAGGCGCGGCCGACCATGAAGCCGGAGATGTTCTGCAGGAACAGCAGCGGGATGCCGCGCTGGTCGCACAGCTCGATGAAGTGGGCGCCCTTCTGGGCGGATTCGGAGAACAGGATGCCGTTGTTGGCGACGATGCCGACGGCGTGGCCGTGGATGCGGGCGAAGCCGGTGACCAGCGTCGTGCCGTACTCGGCCTTGAACTCCTGGAAGCGCGAGCCGTCGACGACCCGGGCGATGACCTCGCGCACGTCGTACGGGGTCCGCGAGTCGACCGGCACGACGCCGTACAGCCCGGCGGGGTCGTGCTTCGGCTCCGCGGCGGCGCGTACGGACCAGGGGGGCGGGCCGGGCTCCGGGAGGGTGTCGACGATGCCGCGGACGAGGCGCAGCGCGTGCGGGTCGTCCTCGGCGAGGTGGTCGGTGACGCCGGAGGTGCGGGAGTGCACCTCTCCGCCGCCCAGCTCCTCGGCGGTCACGACCTCGCCGGTGGCGGCCTTCACCAGGGGCGGGCCGCCGAGGAAGATCGTGCCCTGGTTGCGGACGATGACGGCCTCGTCGCTCATGGCCGGGACGTACGCGCCGCCGGCGGTGCAGGAGCCGAGGACGGCGGCGATCTGCGGGATGCCGGCGCCGGACATGCGGGCCTGGTTGTAGAAGATCCGGCCGAAGTGCTCGCGGTCGGGGAAGACCTCGTCCTGCATGGGCAGGAAGGCGCCGCCGGAGTCGACGAGGTACACGCAGGGCAGCCGGTTTTCGAGGGCGACCTCCTGGGCGCGCAGGTGCTTCTTGACCGTCATCGGGTAGTACGTGCCGCCCTTGACGGTGGCGTCGTTGGCGATGATCATGCAGGCCCGCCCGCTGACCCGGCCGATGCCGGCGATGACGCCGGCGGCGGGTGCGTCATTGCCGTCGGGGCCGTACATGCCCTCGGCGGCGAGCGGCGCCAGCTCCAGGAACGGCGAACCGGGGTCGAGCAGGCCGTCCACGCGGTCGCGGGGGAGCAGCTTGCCGCGGGCGGTGTGCCGGGCGCGCGCCTTCTCGCCGCCGCCGGCGCGGGCGCGGGCGAGCCGGTCGTGCAGCTCGTCGGCGAGCGCGCGGTGCGCCGCCTCGTTCGTACGCCAGGCGGCGCCGCCCGGGCCGGCGGGGTCCGCGGCGGTCGTCAGCACGGGTGCGTGGTCCACAGGCCGCGCCCTTCCCTCGGTGGAGCCGTCGGTGAGCCGTTCGGCCGGACAGGACGACAAGCAGGTTAGCTGTCGTTAACGCCGTATGCCCAAGGTTAACGCTCACTAACCGGGCTGTCTACAATGGCCTCCATGAGCACCCAGGCCCCCACCCCCACCAGGCGTGAGCAGATCCTGAAGGAGGCCGCGCGCCTCTTCGCGGACCGCGGCTTCCACGGGGTCGGCGTGGACGAGATAGGCGCGGCGGTCGGCATCAGCGGCCCCGGCCTGTACCGGCACTTCGCGGGCAAGGACGCCATGCTCGCGGAGCTGCTGGTCGGCATCAGCGAGCGGCTGCTCGACGCGGGCCGGGCGCGGGCGGAGGTGCGCGGGGCCGGCCCGGACGCGCCGCTCGACGCGCTGATCAGCGGCCACATCGACTTCGCGCTCGACGACCGGCCGCTGATCACCCTGCACGACCGCGAGCTGGACCGGCTGCGCGACGAGGACCGCAAGCTGGTGCGGCAGCTGCAGCGGCAGTACGTCGAGCTGTGGGTCGACGTCGTACGGGAGGTGTACCCGTCGCTGGCGGAGGGTGCGGCCCGTACCGCCGTGCACGCGGTCTTCGGCCTGCTGAACTCCACCCCCCACCTCGGCACCCGCGGCACCCTCCCGGACCGCACCGCCACCGCGGCCCTGCTGCACCGGCTGGCCCGCGGCGCCTTCGCGGCGGCGCCGGCGTCAACGTCGAGCTGATGTGCCACCCGTTCGTGTGCCGATTGCTCGTTCCTCGTGGGTACGCTCATTCCTGAGACGAGAATCCCGGCCATGGGAGCAACGATGACCGCTGAACCACGGGCGAAGCAGAAGGCGTCGTCCAGCCGGTGGCCGATCCCGCCCGAGGAGGGCTGGACTGCGGACGACCTGGACCGGATCCCGGACCTCCCGCCCCACACGGAGCTGATCGACGGGAGCCTCGTCTTCGTGAGTCCGCAGAAGTACTTCCATTCGCTGGTGATCGACCTGCTGGTTCATGGTCTGAGGTCGCAGTCGTCTCACGAGTACAAGGTGGCTCGCGAGATGACCGTCACGCTCGGCAAGAAGAACCGGCCCGAACCCGACATCGTGGTCCTGCGCGCCGATGCCGTGACCGTCGACGCCGGCGAGACGAGCTACGCACCCGAGGACGTTCTCCTGGCCGTCGAGGTGGTCTCGCCCGACTCGGAGGACCGGGACCGTAAGGTCAAGCCCGCCAAGTACGCCGAGGCGGGCATCCCGAACTTCTGGCGGGTGGAGCAGGGCGAGGGAAGGCGCCCGGTCGTCCACGTCTTCCGCCTCGACCCGGTCACCGCGCAGTACGGGCTGGTGAGCATCCACGAGGAGCGCCTCACCAGCAAGTTGCCCTTCGAGATCGACATCGACCTCACCGAGATCGACAACCTCTGAGCCGGCCGGAACGCCCTGGACAGATTCGCTGACCCGCGGGTAACTTCGATGACAGCGTGCTGAGCAAGCGCTTAGTCGGAGTGCCCCGGGAGGCGAGGACCATGCGGCGGACGGTGTTCAACGAGGACCACGAGGCGTTCCGCGAGACCATCCGGGACTTCATCGCCGCCGAGGTCGTGCCGTACTACCACGACTGGATGGAGGCCGGCGCCGTCCCCCGCGAGCTGTACAAGAAGCTCGGCGAGCTGGGCGTCTTCGGCATCGAGGTGCCCGAGGAGTACGGCGGCGCGGGCGAGCGCAGCTTCAAGTTCAACGCCGTCATCAGCGAGGAGTGCGCCCGCGCCGGCGTCTCCTTCGGCGGCTCCTCCGTCCACACCGCCCTCTGCCTGCCGTACCTGCTCACGTACGGCAGCGAGGAGCAGAAGCGCCGCTGGCTGCCCGCCTTCGTCTCCGGCGACATGATGACCGCCATCGCCATGACCGAGCCGGGCACCGGCTCCGACCTCGCCGGCATGAAGACCACCGCGAAGCTCTCCGACGACGGCACGCACTACGTCCTCAACGGCGCCAAGACCTTCATCACCGGCGGCGTCCAGGCCGACCGCGTCCTCGTCTGCGCCCGCACCGCCCCGCCGCCCCCCGAGGACCGCCGCGGTGGCATCTCCATCCTCGTCGTCGACACCTCCTCCGCCGGGTACGCCGTCGGGCGCAAGCTCGACAAGCTGGGGCTGAAGTCCTCCGACACCGCGGAGCTGAGCTTCACCGACGTCAAGGTGCCCGTCGCCGACCTGCTCGGCGAGGAGGGCAAGGCGTTCACGTACCTCACCCACAACCTCCCGCAGGAGCGCCTCGGCATCGCCGTCGGCGCGTACGCCCAGGCCGCGGCGGCCGTGCGGTTCGCGGTGGAGTACGTCAAGGAGCGCACCGTCTTCGGCCGGACCGTGGCGGAGTTCCAGAACACCAAGTTCGTGCTCGCTGACTGCAGGGCCGAGGTCGACGCCATGCAGGCGTACGTAGACCGCGCGCTGGACGCGCACGACGCCGGCGAGCTGGGCGTCGCCGACGCCGCCGCCGTCAAGCTCTTCTGCACCGAGCGCGCGGCCGTCGTCATCGACAAGTGCCTGCAGCTGCACGGCGGCTACGGCTACATGAACGAGTACCCCATCTCCCGCCTCTACGCCGACACCCGCGTCACCCGTATCTACGGCGGCACCAGCGAGGTCATGCGCTCCATCGTCGCCAAGGCGATGGGTCTGTAGGGGCCCGCGGGCCGCGGCTCTGCGAGACTCGATCACATGGACGACGCTGCACTCACCGACCTGGTCGCGCTGCTGGATCTGGAGCAGATCGAGCAGGACATCTACCGCGGCCACTCCCGCACCGCCGTCGTCCCGCGCGTCTTCGGCGGGCAGGTCGCCGCGCAGGCACTGGTCGCCGCGGGCCGTACCGTGCCCGCCGACCGGCCGCCGCACTCGCTGCACGCCTACTTCCTGCGCACCGGCGACCCCGGCGCCCCCATCGTCTACACCGTCGACCGCATCCGCGACGGCCGCTCCTTCACCACCCGCCGGGTCGTCGCCGTCCAGCACGGCCAGCCGGTCTTCCACCTCTCGGCGTCCTTCCAGACGCACGAGGAGGGCCTGGAGCACCAGGTGCCGATGCCGTCGGCACCCGACCCGGAGACCCTGCCCACCCCCGAGGAGTCGCTGCCGCGCTACGCCGCCAACTTCCGCGACCCCGCGCTCGTACGCCGGCTGCTGGAGGCGCGCGCGGCGGTCGACCTGCGGTACGCGGCGCCGCCGCCGTGGGGCGAGGTCGGGGCGCCGCGGGAGCCGCGCTCGCAGGTGTGGTTCCGTACGAACGGCAAGCTCGCCGGGGCCGTCGACACCCCGCTGCTGCACGTCTGCCTCATGACGTACGTCTCGGACATGACCCTGCTCGACTCGGTGCTGCTCGCGCACGGCCGCGGCGGCTGGGCCGTCGGGGACGTCGTGGGTGCCAGCCTGGACCACGCGATGTGGTTCCACCGGCCGTTCCGGGCAGACGAGTGGCTGCTGTACGACCAGGAGTCGCCGACGTCGCAGGGCGGGCGCGGGCTGAGCACGGGGCGGATCTTCACCCGCGACGGGCGGCTGGCGGCGTCGGTGATCCAGGAGGGCGTGATCCGCGTCCCGCGCGACTGACCGCGGGCCGCCGCGCTACGCCGCGGGCCGCCGCGCTACGGCAGGTCCAGCCCCGCCGCCGCCAGCAGGTACGCCGTCAGCAGCCGGTACGCCCCCGGGTCGGTGACGTGATCGTCCAACGGCACCGCCACCGCCAGCGTGCCCTCGGCCTCGCCGAGGAACAGCGCCGGGTCGTTGCAGTCCGCGTACCCCACGGCGTGCACGCCGCGCTGCGCCGCGCCGCCCGCCCAGCCGTGGTCGGCGACCACCAGGTCCGGCGGCGGCTCGCCGGCCCGCTCCAGCGCGTCGAGGATCTGCCGCACCGGCTGCGGCGCGTGCGTGTGCCACAGCGTCGCGCCCTTCTCCAGCACGGCCACGTCGCAGAACTGCTGGACGTTGCCGTACGAGTCGTCGTCGCCCCCCTCCACGCGCAGCCCCGGCGGCACCGTGACGATGTCGCAGCCGGCCGCGCGCAGCGCCGCCGCCGTCCTGCTGTGCACCTCCAGCAGCCCGCCGGGGTGGCCGGTCGCCAGCAGCACCCGCTGCCGGCCCGCGGCTGCCTTGCGCAGCTCGGCCGCCATCCGGTCCAGCCCGTCCACGGTCAGCTCGGGGTCGATGCGGTCCTGGCCGTGGGTATGCGCGGGGTCGGCGACGACGCCGACGCGCTCGGCCATGACGGCCAGCACGTCCTTCTCGTCGGTCCAGCGGTCGCCGAGGTCGAGGCCGAGCCAGTAGCGCAGGTTGCCCCGGCTCAGCTCGCGGTAGTGGCGCAGGTTCCCCTCGCGGGGCGTGGCGACGTCGCCCGCGATGCGGGTGCGTACGAGGTGGTCGACGAGGTCGGGGCGGCTGGGTGCGTCAGGCAGGGGCATGAGGGCCATGGTGTCATTGTCACCCGGACACATGTGCGGTGGCGCAGGTGTCCCTTCTGTACAGCGGCACCCGCGCTGCCCTGCGCATATCGTCGGCGGGGGTCGCAGGAGGTCGCACGGGGTCGGAGGAGAGGGGCTGGGCACGACGGATCAGGCGCCGTAGCGCCTGATCCTCTGATGGTGTGTGCGCCGGGGTCCGTCAGAACTCGTCGGCGAGCCGCTCCAGTATCCGCATGCTGCCCGCGTGCGTCTCGGCCGTGGCGCAGAGCCGGTCCATGACCAGCTTGTAGTTCTCCACCTCGTCCGGCTTGTCCAGGTAGAGCGCGCTGGTCAGCTGCTCCAGGTACACCACGTCGGGCAGGTCCGGCTCGGTGAAGCGCATGATGTGTATCGGCCCGCCGGCCGCCGCGAGGCCGCCGATGTCGAAGGGCGCGATCTGGATCGTGATGTTCTTGCGGTTGCCCATCTCCAGCAGGTGGCTGACCTGGCCCCGCATGACGTCCGCCCCGCCGAGCGGGCGGCGCAGCGCGGCTTCGTCCACGACGACCCACAGCTTCGGCGCGTCCGGCCGGTCCAGCACCTGCTGGCGGCGCAGCCGCACGTCGACCTTGCGCTGGATCTCATGCTCGGGCGCGCCCGCGTTGGCCAGCAGCGTGACGGCGCGGGCGTAGTCCGCGGTCTGCAGCAGGCCGGGAACGAACTGGACCTGGTAGTTACGGATCAGCCCCGCGGCCTCCTCCAGGCCGAGCAGCGTCTCGAACCAGCCCGGCAGCACGTCGCCGTACTTCTGCCACCAGCCCGCCGAGCTGGCGCGGCGGGCGAGGGCCAGGAACTCGGAGCGCTCCTGCTCGTCCGTGACACCGTAGAGGGTGAGGAGGTCGGAGACGTCGCGGTCCTTGTACCCCACCCGGCCGAGTTCCAGGCGGCTGATCTTGGCGTGCGAGGCCCGGATCGCATCACCGGCGGCCTCGCGCGAGACGCCGGCCGCCTCCCGGAGCCGACGCAGGTGTGTGCCCAGCAGGATGCGAAGAACCGTGGGCCCTCCGTGCTGCTGAGAGAGTGCCCTGCGTACCGATGACGTCTGCTCCGGTGACGCTGACATCTGGCCTGCCCCTGTCCCGCGGTATGTGATTCGACCGCTCAGTCTCTCACTGTGAAGTGTTCGGTGTATAGCTACTGCGGAGTTCAACCGGGGTCTCTCGCCGCGCCGTTGACGATCAGATCGTCGAACTGGCCGTCCTTCGCGCCGAGCAGGAAGGCGGTGATCTCCGCTCGTGTGTAGATGAGGGCCGGTCCGCCCGGATCGCGTGAGTTGCGCATGGCGATGTCCCCGCCGGGGAGCCCGGCGACCTCCACGCACTCACCGTTCGGATTGCTGAACCGGCTCTTCCGCCAGGCGATTCCGGCCAGTTGATCCGCCGGTACACCGTTCGTGACCTGCTGCATCCTGTCTCCTTCTGTGAGCGCGACACCAATGTACGTGCACCTGTTCTTGCGAATGAAATTGCATCCGTACTTGCAGCGGCAAGTGCACATCGATCACTATGGCATCGCAACCTGTTTCATCAACGTGCACGTGAGACTGGGGAGTTGGAGATGACCGCACCAACTGAAGGGTGGGTGACAGCCTCCGAGTTCGCAGCGTGCACGCTCGAGGACGACCCCCGGTCCATATCCATCGCCCGCAACGTCGCCCGCGCGACGCTCCGCGGGTGGCTGCTGGAAGAGCTGGTCGACGACGTCGCCTCCGTCGCCTCCGAGCTGGTGGCCAACGCGCTGCGGCACGGTCTCCGCGAACCGTCCTGGAGCCAGGCCCCCCACCCCGTCGTGCTCAGCCTGCTGCGGCGCGGACCGGAGGTCGTGTGCGCGGTCTTCGACCCCGGGACCGGCGTGCCACGGGTGTGCGTCGCGGACCCGTTGGCCGAGTCGGGCCGCGGGATGCAGATCGTGGAGTGCCTCAGCGACAGCTGGGGCTGGAGCGAGCCGGGCCCCTACGGCAAGGCCGTCTGGGCCCGCTTCTCCGCGGGCGGCAGACCCGCGGTGCCGGCGGACGAGTTCGGCGGCGTCGAGCAGCCCCTGACCCGGTTGCTGATACTGGTCGAGGTGCTCACCGGCAGCAGCCCGCCGCAGCTGCAGGCGGTGGCCTGACCTGCTCCCGAGCGCCCGCGGCCGGCCGCGGGCAACATTCCGTACGCACCCGTGAAACAAATCCCGGCGCCCGCAGGTTGTCGATCCTGGACCAGGACCATCGACACGGAGGCGGAGGCGACCGGTGGCGGAACCATCGGGGAAGATCCCAGCCGGGCAGAGTCCCACGGGGGAGAACCCAGCGGAGCAGATCCCTTCGCGTAGCGGACCCGACGGCTGGGCGCGGCGGCTGCTCCGCCACTGTCTGCGTTATCGCCGCAACGTCCTGCTCTCCCTCGGCGCCTCCCTCGCCGGGATGGCCATCATGGCCCTTGTTCCGCTCATCCCCAAGCTGATCATCGACGACGTGATCGTCTCCGGCGACCGGCCCCTCGCGCCGTGGGCCGCCCTGATGGTCCTCGCCGCCCTCGCCGTCTACGGCCTCACCTATGTCCGGCGCTACTACGGCGGCCGGCTCGCCCTCGACGTGCAGCACGACCTGCGCACCGAGATGTACGACGCCATCGTCCGGCTCGACGGCCGCCGCCAGGACGAGCTGTCCACCGGCCAGGTCGTCGGCCGCGGCACCACCGACCTGCAGCTCGTCCAGGGCCTGCTCTTCATGGTCCCGATGATGATCGGCAACATACTGCTCTTCGCGGTCTCCCTGGTCGTCATGGTCGTGCTGTCCCCGCTGCTCACCCTCGTCGCCCTCGGCGTCGCCCCCGCTCTGTGGTGGATCGCCAACCGCAGCCGCACCCGCCTGTTCCCCGCCACCTGGTATGCCCAGCAGCAGGCCGGCACCGTCGCGTCCGTCGTGGACGGCGCCGTCGGCGGCGTCCGTGTCGTCAAGGGCTTCGGCCAGGAGGAACAGGAGACCGGCAAGCTCCGCGCCATCAGCCGCAAGCTCTACGCCGCCCGGCTGCGCACCGTCCGCATGAACGCCCGCTACACCCCCGCCCTCCAGGCCGTGCCCTCCCTCGGTCAGGTCGGCATGCTCGCGCTCGGCGGGTGGATGGCCACCCGCGGGCAGATCACGCTCGGCACCTTCGTCGCCTTCTCCACCTATCTGGCCCAGCTCGTCGGCCCGGTCCGGATGCTCGCGATGATGCTCACCGTGGGGCAGCAGGCCCGCGCGGGCGTGGAGCGGGTCTACGAGCTGATCGACACCGAACCGGAGCTGTCCGACCGGCCCGGCGCCCACGAGCTGCCGGCCGACGCCCCCGCCGACGTCGAGTTCGACGACGTCACCTTCGGCTACGACCCCGACCACCCGGTGCTCGACCGGCTGTCGCTGCGCGTCGAGCCCGGCGAGACGATGGCCGTCGTCGGTGCCTCCGGCAGCGGCAAGTCCACCCTGTCGATGCTGATACCCCGCTACTACGACGTCTCGGCGGGCCCGGGCGCGGGGAACGGCGGCGCCGTCCGGGTCGGCGGCCACGACGTACGCGACCTGACCCTGCCGTCCCTGCGCGCGGCCATCGGGCTCGTCCCCGAGAACAGCTTCCTCTTCTCCGAGTCCATACGGGACAACATCGCCTACGGCCATCCCGACGCGACCGACGAGGAGATCCGCGCCGCCGCCCGCGCCGCCCAGGCCGACGGCTTCATCACGGAGCTGGGCAACGGCGTCGGCGACACCGGCGACACCGGTGGCGCCGCCGGGCTCCCGGAGGGCTACGACACCGTCGTCGGCGAACAGGGCATGACCCTCTCCGGCGGCCAGCGCCAGCGCATCGCGCTGGCCCGCGCGATCCTCACCGACCCCCGGCTGCTGCTCCTGGACGACGCGACCTCCGCGGTCGACGCCCGCGTCGAGCACGAGATCCATGAGGCGCTGGGGAGCGTCATGGCCGGCCGCACCACCCTGCTCATCGCCCACCGCCGGTCCACCCTGGCGCTCGCCGACCGCATCGCCGTCCTCGACGGTGGCCGGCTGGTCGACGTCGGTACCCACGAGGAGCTGCAGGCCCGCTGCGCGCTGTACCGCCGGCTGCTGACCGACCCGGACGAGCTGGCCGACCGCGAGCGCGACCCGGCCGGCCAGGTCGCCGCCGACACCCACGCCAGCGTCGACGGGATCACCCCCGGCCTGTGGGTGCGCAAGGAGACCGGCGAGAAGAGCGCCGCCGCCGGCGGCAACTCCACGGCCTCCGCCGGCGACCCCTCCGGCTTCGCCGGCATGCTCGCCGGCTCGCCCGGCAGCCCCGAGCTGCTGGCCAAGGTCGCCGCCCTGCCGCCCGCCACCGACGCGCCCGAGGTGGACGAGGCCCGCGCCGAGGCGGCGGAGGAGTCGTACGGGCTGCGCCGCCTGCTGCGCGGCTTCGGCGCCCCGCTCGCCGTCGCACTGCTCTTCGTCGCCGGCGACGCGATCGCCGGACTGCTGCTGCCCATCCTCATCCGGCACGGCATCGACGACGGCGTCCAGCGGCTCTCGCTCGGCGCCGTGTGGACCGCCGCGGGCCTCGCGCTCGCGGTCGTGCTCGGCCAGTGGGCCGCCCAGGTCGGCGCCACCCGGCTCACCGGCCGCACCGGCGAGCGGGTTCTCTACGCGCTGCGGGTCAAGATATTCGCCCAGCTCCAGCGACTCGGCCTCGACTACTACGAGCGCCATCTGACCGGCAAGATCATGACCCGGATGACCACGGACGTGGACGCCCTGTCCACGTTCTTGCAGACCGGACTGGTCACCGCCGTCGTCTCGCTGCTCACCTTCTTCGGCATCCTGGTCGCGCTGCTGGTCATCGACCTCCAGCTGGCCCTGATCGTCTTCGCCACCCTCCCGCCGCTCATCGTCGGCACGTTCTTCTTCCGCCGGCAGAGCGTCAAGGCGTACGAGCTGGCGCGCGAGCGCGTCAGTGTCGTCAACGGCGACCTGCAGGAGTCGGTCGCCGGGCTGCGCATCGTGCAGGCGTTCCGCCGCGAGGACGGCGGGGCGGCGCGCTTCGCCGAGCGCAGCGACGGCTACCGCCGGGCGCGGGTGCGCGGCCAGTGGCTCATCTCGGTCTACTTCCCCTTCGTGCAGCTCCTCGCCTCGTTCGCCACCGTCGGCGTGCTGTGGGTCGGCTCGGACCGGGTGGCCGCGGGCACGCTCACCGCGGGCGCGCTCGTGGCGTACCTGCTGTACATCGATCTGTTCTTCGCTCCCGTGCAGCAGCTCTCTCAGGTGTTCGACGGCTACCAGCAGGCGGCCGTGGCGCTCGGCCGCATCCGGGAACTCCTGCACGAGGAGCCCGCCACCCCGCCGCCCGCCAAGCCGCGGCCGGTCGGGCGGCTGCGCGGCGAGATCGCCTTCGACGGCGTGCACTTCGCGTACGACGGCCAGGCCGACGGCGCCGCCGGGGCGGCGCTGACCGGGCTCGACCTCACGATCCCGCCCGGCCAGACCGTCGCGTTCGTCGGCGAGACCGGCGCCGGCAAGTCGACCCTGGTCAAGCTGGCCGCCCGGTTCTACGACCCGACCCGCGGCGCCGTCCGCGTCGACGGCACCGACCTGCGCGAACTCGACCTCACCGGCTACCGCCACCGACTCGGCCTCGTCCCGCAGGAGTCGTACCTTTTCTCCGGCACCGTGCGCGACGCCATCGCCTACGGCCGCCCCGGCGCCACCGACGCCCAGGTCGAGGCCGCCGCGCGGGCCGTCGGCGCGCACGACATGATCGCCTCGCTGCCCGGCGGCTACCTCCACGACGTCGCCGAACGGGGCCGCAACCTCTCCGCCGGCCAGCGCCAGCTCATCGCCCTGGCCCGCGCCGAGCTGGTCGACCCCGACATCCTGCTCCTCGACGAGGCCACCGCCGCGCTCGACCTCGCCACCGAGGCCGCGGTCAACAGCGCCACCGACCGCCTCGCCCGCCGCCGCACGACCCTCGTCGTCGCCCACCGGCTGACGACGGCCGCCCGCGCCGACCGCGTCGTGCTCCTCGACCACGGCCGGGCCGCCGAGGACGGCACCCACGAGGAACTGCTCGCCCGCGGCGGCCGGTACGCGGAGCTGTGGCGGACCTACGTGGGCTCGGTGGAACCCGCGGCGGCGTAGCCGGCGAAGCCGTCGCCGCAGCCGCCGCAGCCGGTGAAGCAGCCGACGGAATCCCCCCGGGTGGTGCTGTGTCATCGCTCGGCCCGCCTTTCCCGCCCCGCACGTCCATTTCCGCTACTCAGCGTAATCGAAGCAGCGCAATCCGTGGAAGTTATCCACAGGTGGGCTCGGCGTTCTGGTCCGGCGTGGCCAACGCGGCTAGGTTCCGAGGGTCATTGTGAACCCGGGGAGGGAAGATGCGCAGGACGCTCGGATGGCTGCTGAGTCTGGCCGTGCTCACCGGCACGGTGGGGCTGGGCAGTTCACCGGCCGGCGCCGCTACCGCGGACGAGACCGACATCAAGGACCGGCTCCTCTCGATCCAGGGCATGAGCCTGATCGAGGAGAAGCCGGCCGACGGCTACCGCTATTTCGTACTGAACTACACGCAGCCCGTCGACCACCGGAAGCCGGACGGCCAGACCTTCCAGCAGCGGCTCACCGTGCTGCACAAGGACACCGACCGGCCCACCGTCTTCTCCACCGGCGGCTACAGCGTCTCCACCACGCCGTCGCGCAGCGAGCCCACGCAGATCGTGGACGGCAACCAGGTCTCCATGGAGTACCGGTTCTTCACCCCGTCCCGGCCTGACCCCGCGGACTGGAAGAAGCTCGACATCTGGCAGGCGGCCAGCGACCAGCACCGCCTCTTCCGGGCGCTGAACGACGTCTACGGCGAGAACTGGCTCGCCACCGGCGGCAGCAAGGGCGGCATGACCGCCACGTACTACGAGCGCTTCTACCCGCGCGACATGGACGGCGTCGTCGCGTACGTCGCGCCGAACGACGTGGTGAACAAGGAGGACGCGGCCTACGACCGGTTCTTCGAGCGGGTCGGGACGAAGGAGTGCCGGGACGCGCTGAACGCCGTGCAGCGCGAGGCGCTGGTGCGGCGGGACGCGCTGTCCGAGAAGTACGCGGCGTGGGCCGCGGAGTCGGGCGCCACCTTCACCACGATCGGCAGCCTGGACAAGGCGTTCGAGGCGACCGTCCTCGACCTCGTGTGGGGCTTCTGGCAGTACGGCTCGGCCGCCGACTGCGCCGACGTGCCGGACGCCGCCACCGTCTCCGACCAGGGGCTCTACGACTACGTCGACGCCATCGCCGGCTGGTCCTTCTACACCGACCAGGGGCTCACGCCGTACACCCCGTACTACTACCAGGCGGGCACCGAGCTGGGCGCGCCCACCATCCAGCTGCCGCACCTCACGGACCTGAGCCGCTACGGCTACCAGCCGCCGCGGAACTTCGTGCCGCGCGACATCGACATGCGCTTCAAGCCGCGGGTGATGAGCGACGTCGACACGTGGGTGCGCGAGAACGCCCGGCAGATGCTCTTCGTCTACGGCGAGAACGACCCGTGGGGCGCCGAGCCCTTCCGCCTCGGGCGGGGCGCGCGGGACTCGTACGTCTACACCGCGCCCGGTGCGAACCACGGCGCGCGGGTCAGCCAGCTGCCGGAGGCGCAGCGCGCCAACGCGACGGAGCGGATCCTCGACTGGGCCGGTGCCGAGGCCAGCACCGCGAAGGCGAAGCCGCTGGCCACGTACGACAGCGGGCTGGACAAGGTGACGAGGAAGGAGCTGCGGGAGCAGTCGCTCCGGCCGTGAGCCGGGGCCGCTGAGCAGCGAACGCCGCGCCCGCGGGTACCACCTCCCGCGGGTGCGGCCGTACGCCGCCTCGCCTCAGCCGCCGACCCGCTCCTTCCACTCCCGCTGCAGCAGCCGCACGGCCTCCCGGATCGCCGGCCGCCGCGCGGCCCCCGTACGCCACACCGCATAGACCCGCCGCACCGGCACCGGCTCCAGCGGCACCGCGACCACCCCTTCCGGCAGCGGCCCGCGGCCCAGCCGCGGCACGAGCGCGATGCCGAGCCCGGCCGCCACCAGCGCGAGCTGCGAGGCGTACTCGGCGACCTGGTAGGCGAGATCCGGCTCGTGACCGGAGGTGCGCAGGGTGCGTACGAGCCAGTCGTGGCACGTCGAGCCCGGCGGCTGGCAGATCCAGCGCTCGCCCACGAGGTCCGCACGGACGAGCGCGGCGCGCCGGGCGAAGGGGTGCCCGGCCGGGACGCAGATGTCGCACAGGTCGTCGCCGATGGGCGCCAGCTCCATCCCCTCGGGGGTGGGCAGCGGGGCGATGTCCCAGTCGTGGGCGACGGCGAGGTCGGCCACGCCGCGGGCCACCAGGCCGGGGGAGAGGTGCGGGTCGGCCTCCAGCATGCGGGTGTCCAGCGCCGGGTGCTCGGCGGCCAGCGCGGCCAGCGCGGCGGGCAGCAACCCGCGGGCGGCGCTCGCGAAGCAGGCCACCGTCAGCCGGCCCGTGGGCCGGCCGCGGCGCTCCTCCAGCGTGGTCTCGGCCTCCTCGACGAGGGCGAGCAACTGCTCCGCGGTGACGGCGAGGTGCTGGGCGGCGTCGGTGAGCGTCACGCCGCGGCCGCGGCGCTCCAGCAGCGGCGTACGGGTCTCGCGCTCCAGCTTGGCGATCTGCTGGGAGACGGCGGACGGGGTGTAGCCGAGGGCCGCGGCGGCGGCACCGACGGAGCCGTGGACGGCCACGGCGTGCAGCGCGCGGAGCCGGGACAGATCGAGCATGGTCACCCCCAGGATTCAGTGCTGCTACATCCAATCATGAAGTAATACGTGCTGGTGCTTTACGGTTGCCGGGGCCGATCCTGGGTGCATGCGCCCGCTGCACATCGCACTCGCCGTCCTGGTCGCCTTCTTCTGGGGCCTGAACTTCGTCGTCATCGAGGTGGGTCTCGACCACTTCCCGCCGCTGCTGTTCACCGCGCTGCGCTTCCTGGTGGCGGCGCTGCCGGCGGTGTTCCTCGTCGGCCGGCCGCAGGTGGCGTTCAAGTGGATCCTGGCGGTCGGGCTGGTGCTGGGGACGGCGAAGTTCGGGCTGCTGTTCATCGGCATGGAGCGGGGGATGCCGGCGGGGCTGTCGTCACTGGTGCTGCAGATCCAGGCGGTGTTCACCGCGGGCATCGCGGCGGCGGTGCTGGGGGAGCGGCCGGGGCGGGTGCGGCTGGCGGGCATGGGGGTGGCGCTGTGCGGGGTGGCGCTGGCCGCGGTGGACGAGGGGGGCTCGGGGCCGCTGGGGGCGTTCGTGATCGTGCTGGCGGCGGCGTTCTGCTGGGGCGTCTCGAACGTCATCATGCGCAAGGCCGCGCCGCCGGACGGGCTGCGCTTCATGGTGTGGGTCTCCTGCGTGCCCGTGCTGCCGCTGCTTGCGCTGTCGCTGGTCTTCGAGGGGCCGGAGCGGGACTGGGCGGCGCTGAGGTCGCTGGACTGGGCGGGCGTGGGTGCGGTGGTCTACATCGCGTGGATCGTCACGATCTTCGGCTTCGGCGTCTGGGGCTATCTGCTGCGGACGTACGACGCCTCGACGGTGGCGCCGTTCTCGCTGCTGGTGCCGGTCGCGGGGATGTCCTCGGCGGCGGTGTTCCTGGGCGAGGAGATCACGGGGCTGCGCTGGGCGGCGGCGCTGCTGCTGGTCGGCGGGGTGGCGGTGACGTCGCTGGGCGGCGGTGCGGGCCGCGGCCGGCGGGGCGGGGTCCGCTCCGGCCGGCGCCGGGGCGGCGGCCCGCGCCCGCCGCGGGACGACGTCAGGCCGGCGCGGGTGCCGGCCGGTTGACGGGCGCGCGTCGCGGTAACAACGAGCCCGGCTCGCACCGGCGAAGGCACACCGCCGTCCGCTCTCCCCGGGCTCTCCTCGGGATCGTCTAGCGCACGACTGTCTGGATCTCCTTGACGGTCACCGGGATCTCGGTGGTCGACTGGCCGTCGGGGAAGTCCTCGTTCACGGGCGCGCCGTCCGGGCTCTCGGTGGGATTCCAGTTGACGTTCCAGGTGAGCGACGCTTCCAGCTCGTACGTGCCGTCGCCTGAGGACCTGCGGTACGTGATGTTGCAGCCGGCGTCCTCGGTGTCCACGGCGAAGCCGCCGCCCCTGCGGACGAGGTCGTACTCGCAGACGTCGGGGTCCGCGTACTCGGTGCCGGCCTCCAGCCGCAGCCGCAGCGGGGTGGCCACGGTGGTGGCGGCGATCCGGTCCGCGCCCGGCGGGTCGATGAAGGCGGTGGTCCAGACGCGCTGCAGCTCGGCCGGGTCGAGCACGGCGTGCGTCTCCAGGTTCACGACCTGGCGGTCGGGGTTGGGCTTCAGGTCCACCGGCGGGGCGGGCAGCTCGGTCTCGTTGTACGCGAGCGCCGCCAGGGTCTCCGGGTCGACCACGTCGGTGTTGGGCTCCGCGGGCTCCTCGGGGCCGACGAACATGAAGGACTTCGTCGCCGAGCAGGCCTCGGCCGTCACGCCGTCGTCCTGGTAGACGAGCTGCCACCAGAGCCCTTCCTTGTCCTTGCGGAGGTCGAAGGTGCTGTCCTCGGTGACGAGTTCGGAGATGGCCGAGGTCGCGTTGTGCTCGGCCATGTAGGTCTCGTGGACGTACTTGTCCATCTGCTCCGGCGTGTACCTCGGCTCGTACCAGCACTTCGGCGGCGACCAGTTGCCGCCGATCGGTGTCATCGGCGAGGTCTCGCCGGAGCCCGGGCTGCTGGCGCTGTACTGCACCCGGGAGCCGATCGTGTCGGAGTCGCCCTGCTCCGTTCCGTCGCCCGCCGTCGCCGGCCCCGTCGTCGCGAGGACCAGGGCGGCGCCGGCTATGGACACCGCTGCCGTGCGCCGTGTGCTCAGGAGGTCACGCACTCTGCTTCTCCCTCTACGTCGGACTCGTGCACCATCTGCCAGACACCGTCCGCCGTCTTGCGCATGGTCGAGACGTGCTGGATGTAGTCGTCGTCGCTCGGCTCGGTCTTCAGCACCTTGCCGGACTCGGCGATCTTCGCGTATGAGTTCGTCTGGTCCTCGCAGTACTGGACGGACGCCACGTCGCCCTTGTGCGAGATGACCTCGCGGTCGTAATACCGCACGGTGCCGGTGACCGTCTTGCCGTCCGCGACGAACTCGTCGATGCCCGCGCGCCAGCCCACGAGGGCGTCGCCGGCGAGGTACCGCTCCAGGACGTCCAGGCGCGGGTCCTGCTTCGCGTAGCCGAGGCGGATCGACTGCACGGCGTAGCCGTGGTCACGCAGGATCGCGTCCTCGGCGGCATCGCCCGTCGGCTCGCTCTCCACCTCGACCGTGACGTCCTCGGGGAAGGCGAACTTCGGCGCGTCGGCGTCGCTGTCGGCGGCCCCGGACGGCGAGGCGGCCGGGGACTCGTTCGACTCCCCGGTCCTGTCCTTCGCGCCGGTGATCGGGTCCGCCTCATCGTCGGACGACCCGCACGACGTCAGCAGCGTGACCGCCATGGCCAGTGCCACGGCACTCGCCGGTGCGCAGAGCTTCATGGCGGATCGAACCCCCGTCATCCCGTGTGCTTCTGCAAGTCGGGGCCAGCGTAGGCAGAGCGCAAGGATTAGGCCAGTCGGCCCCTGGTTTCACAACCGGGCTGTGACATAAGGCGCCCCGGACCGCGGGCCCGAGACCCGCGCCGAGGTGCGGAGTTGAGCGGTCACCCACCGTGGCGGGGCCCCCGGGTGGCACCGGGCGCGCCGCGGGGCCGCGGATTCAGGCCACGTCCGCCAGCAGCCGCAGCAGGTGCTCGCGGCCCGCGGCCAGCAGGTCCGGCAGCTCCCGGGCGTCGGGGTACCAGCGCTTCTCGTACTCCCAGCACAGCCAGCCGTCCCAGCCCGCCTCCGTCAGCACCGCGAGGCACTCCGCCAGCGGCACCGACCCCTCGCCCAGCGCCAGCGGCGTCAGGTCCTCCGCCGACGCCACGTCCTTGACCTGCACGTAGCCGAGGTACGGGGAGAGCGCCGCGAGCGTGTCCCGCGGCTCCTCGCCGCCGAGCCAGGTGTGCATCACGTCCCACAGCGCACCGGTGCTCTTGTGCTTGACGAGGTCCAGCACGCGGGCGACGTCCGCGCCGGTGCGGTGCGAGTCGTGCGTTTCGAGCAGCACGCGCACGCCGAGGTCCGACGCGTACGGGGCCACCGCGGCGAGCCGGCGGGCGGCGGTGGGGTCCGCCTCGACGGGCGGCTGCTCGCCGCCGCGCGGGAACACCCGGATGTTCGCGGCACCCACGTCCCGGGCGAGCGCCAGCAACTCGCGCATCTCGGCCACGACCGGCTCGTCGTCCCCGGCCTCGGCGACGCCCGCGTAGCCCGCCAGCGTCAGGATCTCCACACCGGCCGCGGCGAACGCCTCGACCACGTCGGCCCGCTCCTCGATCCCGAGCCCGGTGTGCACCGGCTCCTCGGGGTGGCATCGCAGCTCCACGCCCTGGTAGCCGTCGTCACGTGCGAGCCGGACGACCTCGGCGAGGGGAAGCCGAGGCAGGCCGAGGGTGGAGAAGGCGAGTCGCATGCCGTGAGTCGATCAGACCCCATCGGCCCTGGCAACCCCGAAGTCCACCACCTGAACCAGCCGGCCGCACCGGCGACCGCCATGCGGTGGAACGGCTCAGAGCGCCAGCCGCCAGTACTGGCCCACCAGGTCCGCGCCGTAGCTGTGGTGCGGCTTCTCGGCTATCAGCTCGAAGCCCGCCTGCTCGTAGACGCGGCGGGCGGACGTCAGCACCGAGTTCGTCCACAGCACCAGCTCGCGGTACCCCGCCGTACGGGCGAAGCGGACGCACTCGTCGACCAGCCGCGCCCCCAGCCGGTGCCCCCGCACCTCCGGGTCCACCAGCAGCAGCCGCAGCCGGGCGGTGTCCGGGGCGTCGTCCCGTACGCACATGACCGTGCCGACCGGCCGGCCGCCGAGGTCGGCTATCCATGTCCGCTCGCAGGCCGGGTCGCGGTGCGCGGCGTGGTCCGCGACGATCCGGGCCACCAGCGCCTCGAAGTCCGCGTCCCAGCCGTACTCCTGCGCGTACAGCTCGCCGTGACGCTGGACGATCCAGCCCAGCTCGCCCGGCCCCGGCTCGCGCAGCTCGATCTCCCCGACCAGGTCGGGCACGGCCGACTCCGACAGCAGCTCCCGCACCGTGCCCATCGCGACGGCCAGCTGCGCGCGCCGGTCCGGCGGCACCTGCGCCAGCAGCGTCCCCACCTGCTCCCGCGAGCGTTCCTCCAGCAGATGGGCCGCCTCCCGCCCGCGCGGGGTGAGCGCCACCCGCTGCCGCCGGGCGTCGGCGGCCGACGGCCCGCGCGTGATCAGGCCGTCCTTCTCGAACTTGCCGAGCAGCCTGCTGAGATACCCCGCGTCCAGCGTGAGCGCCCCACGCAGGTCGGCGGCGTCCGCCTGCGGGGCGTGGTTCAGCTCGTAGAGGACGCGGGCCTCGGTGAGCGTGTACGGCGTGTAGAGATGGCGGCTGTAGTCGAGGGCGCCGATCAGATTCGTATAGAAGCGGTTGAACGAGCGGATGTCCTCGATGGTCACGGAACCCCACCTCCTGGCGCGCAGATTTTCTTTGACTGAGTCAAAGGTACCCCCGCGCGCCGACCCCGTGCAGAGTTATCCACAGGCGGTCTCGCTCCAGCCGGAACCCCCGAGGCCCCGCTGCCCCGCTGCCCCGCTGCCCCGCTGCCCCGCTGCCCCGCTGCCCCGCTGCCGCTACCCCGCGCCGCCCCCTGCTACGCCCGCGCCGCCGCCGTCGACGCCCGCGCCACCAGCTCCGCCGGCACCATGTGGCGCCCGCCCGCCGGCGACTCCTCCCGGCCCAGCGCCAGCCGCGCGGCCCGCGCCGCCGCCTCTTGCAGCGGCAGCCGCACCGTCGTCAGCGCCGGCGTCGCGTCCGAGCTGAACGGCAGGTCGTCGAAGCCGGCGACGGACACGTCGCCGGGGACGTCGATCCCCTTCTCGCGCAGCGCCGCGCAGATGCCCAGCGCCACCGCGTCGTTCGAGCCGACGACGGCGGTCAGCTCCGGCTCGCGGTCCAGCAGTTCGAGCGCGCCGTCGTAGCCGGACTGCCGGGAGTACGGGCCGTGCACCGTCAGCCGGCCGAGTTCCTCGGCGTCGCCGCCGAGGTCGTGGGCGGCGAGCGCGGCGCGGTGGCCTTCGAGGCGGTGCCGGGTGGTGGTGCGGTCGGCGGGGCCCGCAACGTAGCCGATGCGGCGGTGGCCGAGGGAGACGAGGTGCTCGGTGAGCCGGCGCCCGCCCTCCCGGTTGCCGAACTCGACGGCGAACGCGGAGCCCTCGGGGGCGGCGCTCGCCGGCCGGCCGAGGAGGACGACGCGGGTGCCGTTCGCCGCGAGCCGGCCCACCTTCGCCGCGCTGGCCGTCGCGTACTCGGGTGTCTCGACCGCGCTGCCGGTGATCACGACGGCGGCGGCGCGCTGGCGCAGCAGGAGCGTGAGGTACGTCAGCTCGCGCTCCGGGGAGCCGCCGGTGTTGCAGACGACGGCCAGCTTCTCGCTGCCCAGCTCGGACTGCACGGCGCTGGCCATGATGCCGAAGAAGGGGTCGGCGACATCGTTGACGAGGACGCCGACCAGGTCGGAGGTGGCGGCGGCGAGTGCGCTCGCGGGGCCGTTGATGACGTAGTCCAGCTCGTCCACCGCGGCGAGCACGCGCGCACGGGTGGCCTCGGCCACCGGGTAGTTGCCGCTGAGCACCCGGGAGACGGTCGCGGCGGAGACGCGGGCGCGGGCCGCGACGTCCGCGAGGGTGACTGCCATCGCTCTGCCTCCCGTTGGGTACGACGTTCCGGCCGGCGCCGGAATCCCCCGGGGCCCCGTGCGGGCCCCGCCCGGCGCCGGTCGTCGGCCCGAGCTGTGAGCGGAAGTCTTGCACGTCGCGGCGCCCGCGTCGCGGGAGTGGCAGGAGTGTGCACGGCCCGGGTCCGTACCCGGCCGGGCACTTGCGCGGCAGGCCGGGCGGGGATAACTTTCTCCCGGGGCAGCAAGCGCTTACTACAGGAGACCAGATGCCACGTAGGACGCTGCGTATCGCCATGAACGGCGTCACCGGGCGGATGGGGTACCGACAGCACCTCCTCCGGTCGATTCTTGCCATTCGCGAGGAAGGCGGGCTGGATCTCGGCGCCGGCGACGTGCTGTGGCCCGAGCCGGTTCTGGTGGGTCGCAGGGAGCACGCGCTGAAGGACATCGCCCGCCGGCACGACCTGCCGGAGTACTCCACCGACCTCGACGCCGTGCTCGCGGACGACTCCGTCGAGCTGTACTTCGACGCCCAGGTCACCTCCGCCCGCGAGGAAGCGGTGAAGAAGGCCGTCGCGGCCGGCAAGCACATCTATGTAGAGAAGCCGACCGCCACCTCCGCGTCCGCCGCCCTCGAACTCGCCCGGATGGCGCAGGGCGCGGGTATCAAGCACGGCGTCGTGCAGGACAAGCTCTTCCTGCCGGGCCTGCTCAAACTCAAGCGCCTCGTCGACGGCGGCTTCTTCGGCCGCATCCTGTCGGTGCGCGGCGAGTTCGGCTACTGGGTCTTCGAGGGCGACTGGCAGCCCGCCCAGCGGCCCTCCTGGAACTACCGCGCGCAGGACGGCGGCGGGATGGTGCTCGACATGTTCCCGCACTGGGAGTACATCCTGCACGAGCTGTTCGGCCCGGTGCGCAGTGTGCAGGCGCACGTGACCACGCACGTGCCGCGCCGCTGGGACGAGAACGGCGAGGCGTACGAGGCGACCGCCGACGACGCGGCGTACGGCATCTTCGAGCTGGCCGCGCCCGGCGGCCCGGTCGTGGCGCAGATCAACTCCTCCTGGACGGTCCGCGTTCACCGCGACGAACTGGTCGAGTTCCAGGTCGACGGCACCGAGGGCTCCGCCGTCGCGGGCCTGCGCGGCTGCCGCGTACAGCACCGGGCGGCGACGCCGAAGCCGGTGTGGAACCCGGACCTGCCGGTCACCGAGACCTTCCGCGACCAGTGGCAGGAGGTGCCGGACAACGCCGGTCCCGCCGGCTTCCCCAACGGCTTCCGCGCGCAGTGGGAGCTGTTCCTGCGGCACCTGGTGCTCGACGAGCCGTACCACTGGGACCTGCTCGCCGGCGCGCGCGGGGTGCAGCTCGCCGAGCTGGGCCTGAAGGCCGCCGCGGAGGGGCGGCGCGTCGTGGTTCCGGAGCTGGCCCGATGACGACGACGATCCCGCTGCCCCGCGCGGGGGGCGTACTGGAGGCGTACGAACCGCGCGCGGAGCCCGCACCGGCGCTCGCCACCGGCGGTCCGCGCCCCTCCTGCCGTACGGTCTTCGCCGCCGCGCACGTCGTCGCCGACCCGTACGCCGACGGCAGCCCCGGCGACCCGGCCGCCCCCGCCGCGGTCGACTGGGACGCCACCCTCGCCTTCCGCCGCCACCTGTGGTCCCACGGCCTCGCCGTCGCCGAGGCCATGGACACCGCGCAGCGCGGCATGGGACTGGACTGGCCCCGCGCCGCCGAGCTGATCCGCCGCTCCGCCGCCGAGGCCGCCGCCCACGGCGGCCGCGTCGCCTGCGGCGCCGGCACCGACCAACTCGCCGCCGCGGGGGCCACCCTCGCCGACGTGCGGGCCGCGTACGAGGAGCAGCTCGCCCTCGTCGAGGACGCCGGCGCGCAGGCGGTGCTCATGGCCTCCCGCGCGCTGGCGGCGTGCGCCCGCGGACCCGAGGACTACGTGGAGACGTACGGCGCGCTGCTGCGCCAGGCGCGCGAGCCGGTGATCCTGCACTGGCTGGGCGACATGTTCGACCCGGCGCTCGCCGGTTACTGGGGCGGCTCCGATCTCGACGCCGCCACGGACACCTTCCTCGACGTCATCGCCCAGCACCCGGACAAGGTCGACGGCGTCAAGGTCTCGCTCCTCGACGCCTCCCGCGAGGTCCGCCTGCGCCGCCGGCTGCCCACGGGAGTGCGCTGCTACACCGGCGACGACTTCCACTACCCCGAGCTGATCGAGGGCGACGAACACGGCTTCAGCCACGCCCTCCTCGGCGTGTTCGACCCGCTCGCGCCGCTGGCCGCCGAGGCCGTACGGACCCTCGACACCGGCGACGCCGCCGGCTTCCGCAAGGTCCTGGACCCGACCGTGCCGCTGGCCCGCCACCTCTTCCAGGCGCCGACGCGCTTCTACAAGACGGGCGTCGTCTTCCTGGCCTGGCTCGGCGGCCACCAGAGCCACTTCACGATGGTCGGCGGGCAGCAGTCCGCCCGTTCCCTGCCGCATCTCGCGCGCGTGTACGAACTGGCCGACACGCTCGGCCTGTTCCCCGAACCGCAGCTCGCGGCGCGGCGCATGACCTCCTTCCTCGCCGTCCACGGAGTCGCCCAGTGAGCACCGGACAGCGGGCGGGCGCGCAGGCCCGCCTCAGCCTCAACCAGGAGACCATCAGGCAGTGGTCGCTCCGCGAGCTGGCGGACGGCTGTACGGCCGCCGGGCTGCGCGGCGTGGGGCTGTGGCGCGCGCCCGTCCAGGAGTACGGAGTGGAGGCCGCCGCCAAGCTGTTCCGCGAGGCCGGGCTGACGGTGACGAGCCTGTGCCGCGGCGGGTTCTTCACCACCGACGACCCCGTGGAGCGCGCCGCGGCCCTCGACGACAACCGCCGCGCCATCGACGAGGCGGCCACGCTGGGGACGGACACGCTCGTGCTCGTCTCCGGCGGGCTACCCGACGGCAGTCGCGATCTGCACGGCGCACGGGAGCGCATCGCGGATGCGCTGGGTGCCCTCGCGCCGTACGCGGCGGAGCGCGCCGTGCGGCTGGCCATCGAGCCGCTGCACCCGATGTTCGCCGCCGACCGGTGCGTGGTATCCACGCTGGCCCAGTCGCTGGACCTGGCCGAGCGCTTCCCCGCGGACCGGGTGGGCGTGGTGGTGGACACGTACCACCTGTGGTGGGACGACACCGTCGCGGCGCAGATCACGCGCGCGGGGGAGTCCGGCCGGATCGCGGCCTTCCAACTGGCGGACTGGGTGACGCCGCTGCCGGAGGGGGTGCTGCTGGGGCGGGGGCAGCTGGGTGAGGGAAGCGTCGACCTGCGCTGGTTCCGGGAGCGGGTGGACGGGGCCGGGTACACCGGCTTCGTCGAGGTCGAGATCTTCAACCCGGGGCTGTGGGCGCGGGACGGCGCGGAGGTGCTGGCGGAGATCGTCGAACGGTACGAGCGGCTGATCGCGAACTGAGCGGCGCCCGGCGCCCGGCGCCGCCGTGCGCCGGGCGGTGGCGGTCCCGGGGCCGGCCCGTCGCGTACGGGCCGGCCCCGGGCCGTGCCGTCAGGCGCGGTGGCGTCCGCCGCCGTACGACTGCCCGCCGCCGAACAGCCGCGCCAGCGCACCGAGCGGCCCGCCCGGCGTACGGGACGCCTGCTGCTCCTCCGCGAGCATCGTGGACAGCCCCTCCGCCTCGATCCTGCGGTTCTTCGCCGTCCGGGAGACGGCGGTCATCGCGATCGGCGTGAGGATCTTCAGCGCCCGGGACACCTGCGCCATCGGGATGCCCGTGCGCTGCGAGACGGCGCGGGCCACGGGCATGCTCGTCCGGCCGATGATCGTCGCGAGCATCCCGCCGCCGAGCCCGCCCCCGGCGTACGGCATCGCGCCGGCCAGCGCGGAGGTGCCCTTCACCGGGCGTACGCCGACGCCGGCGCCCGCGGGCGCCGCCCCCTGTGCCTCGTCGAGCGCCTGCTCCACCTCGTGTGCCCCGTGCGCGGAGGAGGCCTCCTGCGCGAGCGAGCCGGTGAGGGCGGCGACCGTCTCGCCGACGACCCGCTTCGCGCCCCGGTTGCCGGTTCCCAGCTCGGTGGCGACCTGATGCAACCGCTCCGGACCGAGGTCGTCCAGGACAGCCTTGTGTATTGGTTTGTCCCTCATGTCTGAAACGTTACGGCCGATCACCGATGTCGGCACGTCGGATTACAGGTCGACGTCGGGTTACAGATCGATAAAGTGCCGAAGCCGTGCAACCCTTCGCCGCCGATCGGGGTCGTATAGGGCATCGGGCTTCCCGGGGGGGAGTACCAGGGGGGTGGGGAAGCCTTCGGAGGGGAACGTGAGGGGGCCCGGCCTGTGAGGGCCGGGCCCCCTCACTGCGCCCGGCCGCCCGCGGTGGCGGGTTGTCCACAACCGCCGAGTAGTCCACAGGCCGGGCCGCGATGTCGGGGCCGGGCGATAGCGTCTCTCCCATGACACAACCGGCGGTGGTGGAGGGGGTCCTTGAGCGGATCACGTACGCCAACGAGGACAACGGGTATACGGTCGCCCGCGTCGACACCGGCCGCGGCGCCCGCGACCTGCTCACCGTCGTCGGCGCCCTGCTCGGCGCCCAGCCGGGCGAGTCGCTGCGCATGGAGGGCCGCTGGGGCTCCCACCCGCAGTACGGCAAGCAGTTCACCGTGGAGAACTACACGACGGTCCTCCCCGCCACCGTCCAGGGAATCCGCCGCTATCTCGGCTCGGGGCTGATCAAGGGCATCGGACCCCGCATCGCCGAGCGGATCGTCGACCACTTCGGAGTCGACACGCTCGACGTCATCGAGGAGGAACCCGGGCGGCTCATCGAGGTCCCGGGCCTCGGCCCCAAGCGGACCAAGCTGATCGGCGCCGCCTGGGAGGAGCAGAAGGCCATCAAGGAGGTCATGCTCTTCCTCCAGGGCGTCGGCGTGTCCACGTCCATCGCCGTGCGGATCTACAAGTCGTACGGAGACGCCTCCATCTCGGTGGTGAAGAACCAGCCGTACCGGCTGGCCGCCGACGTCTGGGGCATCGGCTTCCTCACCGCCGACCGCATCGCCCGCTCCGTCGGCATCCCGCACGACAGCCCGGAGCGCGTCAAGGCCGGCCTGCAGTACGCCCTGTCCCAGTCCTCCGACCAGGGCAACTGCTTCCTGCCCGAGCAGCAGCTCATCACCGAGGCGGTCAAGCTGCTGCAGGTCGACACGGGCCTGGTCATCGAGTGCCTGGACGAGCTGGTGAAGGAGGAGGGCGTCGTCCGCGAGACGGTGCCCGGGCCGGCCGGCGAGGAGGACGTGCAGGGGATCTACCTCGTGCCGTTCCACCGCGCGGAGGTCTCCCTGGCCGCCCAGCTGCTGCGCCTGCTGCGCACCGAGCGGGACCGGATGCCCGCCTTCCAGGACGTCGACTGGGGCCGGGCGCTGACCTGGCTCGGCGATCGCACCGGCGCGGAACTCGCACCCGAGCAGGAGCAGGCGGTCCGGCTGGCGCTGACGGAGAAGGTCGCGGTGCTGACGGGGGGCCCGGGCTGCGGCAAGTCCTTCACCGTCCGGTCGGTGGTGGAACTGGCCCGCGCCAAGCGGGCGAAGGTGGTGATGGCGGCGCCCACGGGCCGCGCCGCCAAGCGGCTGGCGGAGCTGACCGGCGCCGAGGCGTCGACGGTGCACCGGCTGCTGGAGCTGAAGCCGGGCGGCGACGCCGCGTACGACCGGGACCGGCCGCTCGACGCCGACCTGGTCGTCGTCGACGAAGCCTCGATGCTGGACCTGCTGCTGGCGAACAAGCTGGCCAAGGCCGTGCCGCCGGGGGCGCACCTGCTGCTCGTCGGCGACGTCGACCAGCTGCCGTCCGTCGGCGCCGGCGAGGTGCTGCGCGACCTGCTTGCCGACGGCGGCCCGGTGCCCGCGGTCCGGCTCACCCGGATCTTCCGGCAGGCCCAGCAGTCCGGCGTGGTCACCAACGCCCACCGCATCAACTCCGGGGTCCAGCCCCTCACCCAGGGCCTCCCGGACTTCTTCCTCTTCGCCGAGGACGACACGGAGGCCGCCGGCCGGCTCACGGTGGACGTGGTGGCCCGCCGCGTCCCGGCCAAGTTCGGCCTCGACCCGCGCCGCGACGTGCAGGTCCTCGCCCCCATGCACCGCGGCCCCGCGGGCGCCGGCGCGCTGAACGGGCTCCTCCAGGAGGCCGTCACGCCCGGCCGCCCGGGGCTCGCCGAGAAGCGCTTCGGCGGCCGTACGTTCCGCGTCGGGGACAAGGTCACGCAGATACGGAACAACTACGAGAAGGGCCGCAACGGGGTCTTCAACGGCACCGTCGGCGTCGTCACCGCCCTGGACACCGACGAGCAGCGGCTGACGGTGCTCACGGACGAGGACGAGGAGGTGCCCTACGACTTCGACGAGCTGGACGAGCTGGCGCACGCGTACGCGGTCACCATCCACCGCTCGCAGGGCAGTGAGTACCCGGCGGTGGTGATCCCCGTCACCACCGGTGCCTGGATGATGCTCCAGCGGAACCTGCTGTACACGGCCGTCACCCGGGCCAAGAAGCTCGTCGTGCTGGTGGGCTCCCGCCAGGCCCTGGGGCAGGCGGTGCGCACCGTTTCCGCAGGCCGGCGCTGTACGGCGCTGGATCATCGGCTGCGTGGGCGAGTGGGGCTCCCATAACCCGTGCGGACAGGGCACGATGGCCGGTAGGTGGCACGCAGTGCCGTATGTTGATCCGGCAGCCGACCCCGAGTGCACGGAACCGCTCCGTATGGGGGAAGCTGGAGGGTAGTCAGGGCACCTCAAAGGCACCTCAAAGAAGAGGCACGATACGTCGGGTGAGGACAGAGTGAGCGACAAATCTGCAGTACTTCGGTACGGCGACGGTGAGTACACCTTCCCGGTCGTCGACAGCACCGTCGGAGACACCGGCGTCGACATCGGAAAGCTGCGCTCCCAGACCGGGCTGGTGACCCTGGACAGCGGTTACGGCAACACCGCGGCGTACAAGTCGGCCATCACCTATCTGGACGGCGAGAAGGGGATCCTGCGTTACCGCGGCTACCCCATCGAGCAGCTCGCCGAGCGCAGCACGTTCCCGGAAGTCGCCTACCTGCTGATCAACGGTGAGCTGCCCACCGTCGACGAGCTGTCGGTGTTCAAGGGTGAGATCACCCGCCACACCCTCCTGCACGAGGACGTCAAGCGCTTCTACGACGGCTTCCCGCGGGACGCGCACCCGATGGCGATGCTGTCCTCCGTGGTCAGCGCGCTGTCGACCTTCTACCAGGACAGCCACAACCCGTTCGACGAGGAACAGCGGCACCTGTCGACGATCCGGCTGCTGGCCAAGCTGCCGACGATCGCGGCGTACGCGTACAAGAAGTCCGTCGGCCACCCGGTGGTCTACCCGCGCAACGACCTCGGGTACGTCGAGAACTTCCTGCGGATGACGTTCTCGGTGCCCGCCGCCGAGTACGACCTGGACCCCGTCGTGGTCAGCGCGCTCGACAAGCTGCTGATCCTGCACGCCGACCACGAGCAGAACTGTTCGACCTCCACCGTGCGGCTGGTCGGCTCCTCGCAGGCCAACCTGTTCGCCTCCATCTCGGCGGGCATCAGCGCGCTGTGGGGGCCCCTGCACGGCGGCGCCAACCAGAGCGTGCTGGAGATGCTGGAGGGCATCCAGGCTTCGGGCGGCGACGTCGACACCTTCATCCGCAAGGTGAAGAACAAGGAAGACGGCGTGAAGCTCATGGGCTTCGGGCACCGCGTCTACAAGAACTTCGACCCCCGGGCGAAGATCATCAAGGCGGCGGCGCACGACGTCCTCTCCGCGCTGGGCAAGTCCGACGAACTGCTGGACATCGCCCTGAAGCTGGAGGAGCACGCGCTCGCCGACGACTACTTCGTCGAGCGCAAGCTGTACCCGAACGTCGACTTCTACACCGGCCTGATCTACCGCGCGATGGGCTTCCCGACCGAGATGTTCACGGTGCTCTTCGCGCTCGGGCGGCTGCCGGGCTGGGTCGCCCAGTGGCACGAGATGATCAAGGAGCCGGGCTCCCGCATCGGCCGTCCCCGGCAGATCTACACCGGTGAGGTGTTGCGGGACTTCGTCCCGGTCGAGGAGCGCTGAGCGGCCGGCACGCACGCCTGCCCCATGGCCAAAATGGCCAAAATGGCCAAAAGGAAACGACGCGCAGGAACGCGAAGGCGCCCCGTCTGCGATCCCCCCACGGATCTGTCGACGGGGCGCTTCGCTCTCCCGGCTCCGGTAGGGGCCGGGCGCCTCGTGCCGCCGGGACGCCGCCGCGGGAGGGGCCGCTCAATGCTCCTCGCACGTGCCGTCCCGGCCTCGTGCACGTCGACTCCGCCGGGTGTCGACGTCACCCGAATAGACACGCGACCGGCACCGATGGTTACCCCCCGATCGGTGTGATCTCGATCACTCCCACGCGCGCCGTGCTACCGGCGGCCCCGACGCCGACGCCGCCCCCGCACGAGGCGGCGGGGACGGCGTGCGGAGGGGTGTGCGGGTCAGGCCCTGCCGACCAGCTCGTACCCGGCCTCGTCGACGGCGGCGCGCACCTTCTCGTCGTCGAGCGGGGCGGCGGAGGTGACGGTCACCTCGCCGGTGGCGGCCGTGGCCTTGGCCGAGGAGACGCCGTCGAGCCCGGAGAGCTCGGCGCTGACGGCGCCCTCGCAGTGCCCGCAGGTCATGCCGGAGACCTTGTAGACGGTGGTGACGGAGGTCTGTGCGCTCATGGATGTCTCCCTTGTCGACGGTGGGCGCAGCCGTGTCCTGCTCCCGGTGTTCACACTATACCCCCTAGGGGTATTTTCGCATCCTGCTGATCACGCGGTCAGCCGGGCGGGCGGGGCGCCGGGGCGGCGCCCCGGCCGACCACCGCCGGGGTGTTGTCGAGCAGCTGTGGTGGGGAACCCGCGTAACCGTGACATTGGTGACGGGGCGCGCGCGCAGCGTGATCGGCGCATGATTGACACGCTCCACGGCGGAGGTTAGACCGAACCCGTAGCTGGACGAAGGGATTGCCCATGAAGACCATCGGCCACTGGATCGGCGGCAAGGCAGTCGAGGGCGCCTCGGGACGGTCGGGACCGGTCTACGACCCCGCCACCGGAGCGCAGGCCGCCGAGGTCGCGTTCGCCGCCGCCGCCGAGGTGGACGCCGCCGTCGCCGCCGCCCGTCAGGCACTCGCGCAGTGGAGCGTGTCGTCGCTCGCGCAGCGCACCGCCGTGCTGTTCCGCTTCCGCGAACTGCTCGCCGCCCGCCGCGAGGACGTCGCCCGGCTGATCACCGCCGAGCACGGCAAGGTGCGTTCCGACGCGCTCGGGGAGGTGGCCCGGGGGCTGGAGGTCGTCGAGGTGGCCTGCGGCATCCCGCAGTTGCTCAAGGGCGAACTGTCCACGCAGGTCTCCAGCCGCGTCGACGTCGCCGCGATCCGGCAGCCCGTCGGCGTGGTCGCGGGCATCACGCCGTTCAACTTCCCCGCCATGGTGCCGATGTGGATGTTCCCGCTGGCCATCGCCTGCGGCAACACCTTCGTCCTGAAGCCGAGCGAGAAGGACCCGTCGGCGTCCGGCCTGCTCGCGGAGCTGCTGGCCGAGGCGGGGCTGCCGGAGGGCGTGTTCAATGTCGTCAACGGCGACAAGGAGGCCGTCGACCGGCTGCTGGAGCACCCGGACGTCGCCGCCCTGAGCTTCGTCGGCTCCACCCCGATCGCGCGGTACGTCTTCACCACCGGCACCTCCCACGGCAAGCGCGTCCAGGCGCTCGGCGGGGCGAAGAACCACATGCTGGTCCTGCCCGACGCCGACCTGGACGCGGCCGCGGACGCCGCGGTCTCGGCGGCGTACGGCTCGGCGGGGGAGCGCTGCATGGCGGTCTCCGCCGTGGTCGCCGTCGGCGGCACCGGCGACGAGCTGGTGGCGAAGATCGCCGAGCGGGCGCGCAAGGTCCGTATCGGCCCCGGCGACGACCCGGACTCCGAGATGGGCCCGCTCATCACCCGCGCGCACCGCGACAAAGTCGCCGGCTATGTGCGGGGTGCCGCCGCGCAGGGCGCCGAGGTGGTCGTGGACGGCACCGGCTACACCGTTCCGGGCCGTGAGGAGGGCCACTGGATCGGGGTCAGCCTGCTGGACCGGGTGCCGGTGGAGTCCGACGCGTACCGGGACGAGATCTTCGGGCCGGTGCTGTGCGTGGTGCGGGCGGAGACGTACGAGGAGGGCGTGCGGCTCGTCAACGACTCGCCGTGGGGCAACGGCACCGCCATCTTCACCCGCGACGGCGGCGCCGCCCGCCGCTTCCAGCTGGAGGCCACCGCCGGCATGGTCGGCGTGAACGTGCCGATCCCGGTGCCCGTGGGCTACCACTCCTTCGGCGGCTGGAAGGACTCCCTCTTCGGCGACCACCACGTCTACGGGGAGGACGGCGTCCGCTTCTACACCCGGGCGAAGGTCGTCACGACCCGCTGGCCCGCCGTGCCGGTCAGCGGCTCCGCCGCGGGCGCCGACGGCGGAGTCGACCTGGGCTTCCCGACGTCCCGCTGAAAACCGGTGCCGTCGTCGGGGAGGCGGATTGTGCGGTCGGGGAGTATTTTTCGAGTATCGGTGCGACTTGTCTGCTGCACCGGGATCCGGACGGTTCCGGTGTTCCGCACCGCCTCCACCATCAACCGTCGCGTGGGCGAGGAGCTGATGCCGTGTCACTGATGTCCCGGGCCGAGACCGAGTATTCGGCGGAGTAACGGCACCGAATCGCCCCCTCCTTCGTCACAGTCCCGATGAGGACAGCACGAGGGAGGGGCGCGATGAGACGCGCGGTGCTTACGGGAATCGCAGGAATGCTGACGGTGCCGCTGCTGCTGACGGGCTGCAGCGGGGACGGGAACGACGGAAAGGAGCAGGCTTCGGCGGACATGGGCGGCGGCGGAGGAGGTGCGCCCCCGCCGGACGCGGCCCCGGCCCCGGCCGCCCCCGAGGGTTCGAACGACGCCGCCCCCGAGGCCGCCGGCAAGGAGCGGACGGACGCGATCGTGCCCGAGCCGGACATGGTCTCCACCTTCGCGCTGGACGTGGACACCGCCTCGTACAGCTACGCCCGCCGCACCATCGGCGCCGGGTCCCTGCCGCAGCCGGACACCGTGCGGCACGAGGAGTTCATCAACAGCTTCCGCCAGGACTACGCCGCGCCCGAGGACGACGGCTTCTCCGTCACCACCGACGGCGCCCGCGCCCCGGCCGGCGGCGAGGCCGACGAGGCCGGCGAGGCGGGCGACGGCTGGTCGCTGATGCGGGTGGGGCTGTCGACCCGCCCGGAGAGCAACGAGTACGGCACGCAGGCGCGCCGGCCCGCGGCGCTCACCTTCGTGGTGGACGTCTCCGGCTCGATGGCGGAGCCCGGCCGGCTCAGCCTCGTACGCGAGGCCCTGCACACCGCGGTCGACGAGCTGCGCGACGACGACTCGCTGGCGCTCGTGGCGTTCAGCGACGAGGCCCGCACCGTGCTGCCGATGACGGCCGTCGGCGGCGCCGAGGACCGTATCCACGACGCGGTCGAGGAGCTGCAGCCCACCGACAGCACCAACGTCGAGGCCGGCATGACCCGCGGCTACGACGAGGCGGTCGACGGCCACCGCAAGGGCGCCACCAACCGCGTCGTCCTGCTCTCCGACGCCCTCGCCAACACCGGTGCCACCGACGCCGACACGATCCTCGACCGCATCGCCGCGGCCCGGGAGGACTACGGCATCACGCTGTTCGGCGTCGGCGTCGGCAGCGAGTACGGCGACGCGCTGATGGAGCGGCTGACCAACCAGGGCGACGGTCACACCACCTACGTCTCCGAGACCGACGAGGCCCGCGAGGTGTTCGTCGAGGACCTGCCGCGCAACGTCGACCTGCGCGCCCGCGACGCCAAGGCGCAGGTCGTCTTCGACCCGGACGCCGTCTCGGACTACCGGCTGATCGGCTACGACAACCGTCAGGTCGCCGACGAGGACTTCCGCAACGACGCGGTCGACGGCGGCGAGGTCGGCCCCGGCCACAGCGTCACCGCGCTCTACGCCGTCCGGCTCGCCGAGGGCGCTTCGGGCAGCGTCGCCACGGCCACCGTGCGCTGGCTCGACCCCGACACCCGCGCCCCGCACGAGGAATCCAGCACCGTCGACGCGGCCGCCCTGACCGGCGACCTGTGGGGCGCGGCCTCGCCCCGGCTGCAGGTCACCGCGCTCGCCGCCTACTTCGCCGACGCCCTGCGCGGCGGCTCCGGCGCCGGCACCACCCCGGAGCCGTACGAGGACGACGGTGCGGACACCAGGGAGGGCGGCGGTGCCACCGGCGGCGGGCCCGCCCCGCTGCCCGGGGCGCCGACGGTCGGCGAGCTGGCCGGTTACGCCGAGGATCTGGCCGCCGAGACCGAGGACCCGGCGGTGGGCGACCTGGCCGAGACGGTCCGGCAGGCGGTCGAGCTGACGAGCTGAGGCGCAGAGGCGCTGAGGCACTGAGGCACTGAGGCACTGAGGACGAAGACGCGCTGACGCGCCGATGCGGTGACGCCCTGCGGCGCAGTCGTGCCGGCGGGCGGTCGTAGCGAGGGCCGGGGCGGCGGGGACAACAGGGTCCCGCCGCCCCTCACCTCGTACGGGCCGAACTTCCCCGCCCGACCCCCGTGCCGTACCCTGGGCGCCACATTTCCGGGACCCGGCAGCGACGGCGGTGTCCCGTCTCCAGGATCCGGCAACCGGGGAGCGGTGGTGGCGCGAACGCGCGTGGCGGGGTCATGCCCCGACGTCCTCGTCGGCTACGCGGAGTTGCTGGCCGACGTGTCCGCCACCGGCCGGCTGCTGCGCCGCCCCGAACTGGACGCGCTCCGCGAGCTGGGCGAGCAGGCCGCCGAGTCCGGCCGCAGCCTGCGCGAGCTGGTCGTCGACCACCTCGCCGAGACCCGCCGCACCTGGGGCACCCTGCCCGGCGTGGCCCGGGCCGCGAGCGCCGCCGAGCGCGCCCGCAGCGGCGACGCCGTACTGGCCGCGGTCGAGGCGGCCGTCACGGCGCTCGGCGAGGGGCACGAGCGCGCGCAGCGGCTCGCGGTCCGGCAGGAGGAGGCCGAGCGCCGCGAGTTCGTCGACGACCTGCTCTACGGCCGCAGCGACCTCGGCCGGCTCGCCGAGCGCGCGGAGCGCTTCGGTCTGCGCCTGGCCCACGCCCACGCGGTCGCGGTCGCCGCCGGCGAGGAGCCCTTCGCCGACGTGCACCCGCTGGTGCGGCGCATCGAGCGGGAGCTGCTCGGCCGCTTCGGCGAGCGCGACGTGCTGCTCACCACCAAGGAGGGCCAGCTCGTCTGCGTCGCCGGCAGCAGCGAGCGCGCGCTGCTCGACGCCTTCGCCAAGGTGGCCCTGGAGCCGGGCAGCGGGTACGCCGCCGCCACCCGTGTCGCCCTGGGCCGCGAGCACGCCGGCCCCGGCGGGGTCGTACGCAGCTACGAGGAGGCGCTCGGCGCACTCGACATGGCCGGTGCGCTCGGCCTGGTGCAGCCGGTATTGCAGGCCGCGGAGCTGCTGGTCTTCCCGGTGCTGCTGCGCGACCGGGCGGCGATGGCCGATCTGGTACGCACCGTCCTCGGGCCGCTCACGCAGGCCCGCGGCGGCGCCGAGCCGCTGCTCGCCACGCTGCAGACGTGCGCCGCCGCCGGGTACGTCAACGCCGAGGCGGCCCGGCGGCTGGGCGTGAGCGTGCGCACGCTGTCCTACCGGCTGGCGCGGATACGTACCCTGACCGGCTACGACGTGGCGGACTCCCTGCACCGCTACACCCTGGAGACCGCGGCCATGGGCGCCCGTCTCCTCGGCTGGCCGGAGCAGCAGGTCTGAACACCGCGCCCCGCGCACCCCGCCCCGCGCACCCCTCCGCCCCGCCGCCTCGCCGCGCCCCGCGCCCCGCCCGGCGTCCGGAACCGCACACCTCCGGCTTGCGTTCTCACCTGTGGGTGGCCCACTCTTCTCCCTGCCGCCCGTCCCAGATGTCTGGAGTCCCGAACCCATGAACACGCTTGCGCTCGGACCGGGATGGCTGGATCCCGACTTCCTGATCGACAAGTTCGGCGTGCTCGGCGTGCTCGTGATCGTCTTCGCCGAGTCGGGGCTGCTCATCGGGTTCTTCCTGCCGGGCGACTCGCTGCTGTTCACCACCGGCCTGCTGATCACCTCGGACGTGCTCGACTTCCCGCTGTGGCTGATGTGCGTGCTCATCGCCCTCGCGGCCGTCGTCGGCGACCAGGTCGGCTACCTTTTCGGCCGCAAGGTCGGCCCCACCCTCTTCAGACGCCCGGACTCCCGGCTGTTCAAGCAGGAGAACGTGCAGAAGGCGCACGAGTTCTTCGAGAAGCACGGCCCGAAGTCGCTGGTGCTGGCCCGCTTCGTGCCCATCGTGCGCACCTTCACCCCGATCATCGCCGGGGTGAGCCGGATGAACTACCGGACGTTCGTCATCTTCAACGTCATCGGCGGCATCCTCTGGGGCGTCGGCGTCACTCTCCTGGGTGCCGCGCTCGGCCAGGTCGACTTCGTGCACCAGAACATCGAGGCGATCCTCATCGGGATCGTGCTGCTGTCGGTGCTGCCGATCGTCATCGAGTACCTGCGGGCCCGCAGCCGCGCCAAGCAGGCGCCCCCGGCAGGCTCTTCGGCAGGCCCTTCGGCAGGTCCGTCCGGCGATTCGCCGGCCGCCCCGTCGGAGCCCGCCGCCGACGGCGGCGACGGCGGGCCGCAGAGCGGTCGGCATGCCCGGCGTTAGGGTTGCGTCAAAACCAGGGCGCTGTCCTGGGCAAAGCGCACTTCGCTGCCCACAGCGGTATTTCGGATCACTTACGATCGCCCCGTGTCCAAGCTGACCGAACTGCCGAAGCGCATACTGATCGGCCGTGCGCTACGCAGCGACCGGCTCGGCGAGACGCTGCTCCCCAAGCGCGTCGCGCTCCCGGTCTTCGCCTCCGACCCGCTGTCCTCGGTGGCGTACGCCCCGGGCGAGGTGCTGATCGTCCTGTCGATCGCCGGCGTCGGCGCGTACACGTACAGCCCCTGGATCACCGGGGCGATCGTCGTGCTGATGGTGGTCGTCGTCGCCTCGTACCGCAAGACGGTGCACGCCTACCCCAGCGGTGGCGGCGACTACGAGGTCGCCACCACCAACCTCGGCCGCCGGGCCGGCCAGGCCGTGGCCAGCGCGCTGCTCGTCGACTACGTGCTCACCGTCGCGGTGTCGGTCTCCGCGGGCGTGGAGAACCTGGGCTCGGCCTGGAGCTTCGTCGCCGAGAACAAGGTGCTCTGCGCGCTGATCGTGATCGGCCTGCTGACCACCATGAACCTGCGCGGCGTGAAGGAGTCGGGCACCCTCTTCGCCATCCCGACCTACGTCTTCGTCGCCAGCGTGCTGATCATGATCGGCTGGGGCGTCTTCCGCGCCGTCGCGCTCGGCGACACGATGCGCGCCCCCACCTCCGACCTGGAGATCCACAGCGAGCACGCGGGCGGCCTCGCCGGCTTCGCGCTGATCTTCCTGCTGCTGCGGGCCTTCTCCTCCGGCTGCGCCGCGCTCACCGGCGTCGAGGCGATCAGCAACGGCGTGCCCGCCTTCCGCAAGCCCAAGAGCCGCAACGCGGCCACGACGCTGGCGATGATGGGCGCGCTGGCGATCGCCATGTTCGTCGGCATCATCGCCCTCGCCATGCACACCGACGTGCGGATGGCCGAGCGGCCGGCCGAGGAGCTGTTCCGGAACGGCGAGGCGGTCGGCTCGGAATTCGTCCAGCACCCGGTGATCGCCCAGGTCGGCGCGGCGGTCTTCGGCGACGGCTCGCTGCCGTTCGTCATCCTGGCGGCGGCCACGGCGATGGTGCTGTTCCTGGCCGCCAACACCGCGTACAACGGCTTTCCCGTGCTCGGCTCGATCCTCGCCCACGACCGCTTCCTGCCGCGCCAGCTGCACACCCGAGGCGACCGGCTGGCGTTCAGCAACGGCATCCTCTTCGTCGCCCTGCTTGCCGGCGCCCTCGTCTACTTCTTCGAGGCCGACTCCACCCGGCTGATCCAGCTCTACATCGTCGGCGTCTTCGTCTCCTTCACCTTCAGCCAGACGGGCATGGTCCGGCACTGGAACCGGATGCTGGAAACCGAGCACGACCCCGCCGCCCGCCGCCGTATCCTCAAGTCGCGGGCGATGAACGGCTTCGGCGCGGTGTTCTGTGCGCTGGTGCTGGTGGTCGTGCTGGTCACCAAGTTCACCCACGGCGCGTGGATCGCCGTCGCCGGCATGGTCTTCTTCTACGCGGTGATGGCCGCCATCCGCCGCCACTACGACCGGGTCGCGCAGGAGGTCGCGGTCGCCGAGGACGAGGACGAGGACGCCATGCCGCGCCCCGGACACGTGCACTCCATCGTGCTCGTCTCCCAGCTGCACCGTCCCACGATGCGCGCGCTGGCGTACGCGAAGCTGGTGCGCTCCGACAAGCTGGAGGCGCTGACCATCGGGGTCGACGCCGAGGAGACCAGGCAGCTGCAGCAGCAGTGGGTGGACAGCGAGCTGGACGTGCCGCTGACCGTCATCGAGTCGCCGTACCGGGAGATCACCAGGCCGCTGATCGAGTACGTCAAGCGGCTGCGCCAGGAGAAGCCGGACACGGTCGTCAGCGTCTACATCCCGGAGTACGTCGTCGGGCGCTGGTACGAGCACCTGCTGCACAACCAGAGCGCGCTGCGGCTGAAGGCGCGGCTGCTGTTCACGCCGGGGGTGATGGTGACCTCGGTGCCGTACCAGCTGGGCTCCAGCGAGCGGGCCAAGCGGCGGGCGCGGCGCGGCGCGGAGTGGCAGGCGCCGGGAGCGGTGCGCGGGCCGGCGCCGGCGGGCGCGCGGAAGCGGCGGGAGACGGCGGGCCGGTAGGCGTCGTCGTAGTCGAAGCAGCAGGACCGCGTACGGCGTACCGCGTACGGGGGTGGCGGGGGGCGGGCGAACGGGTACGGAGCCGGGTGCCCGGTGCGTACGGGGGCGTGCGCCGTGACGCGTGCGCTCGACATCCTGGAGCTGGGTCCGGCACGTACCGGGGGCGTGCGCTCAGAAGCCGCCGAAGTCCCCGCCCCCGCCCCCGCCGCCGAAGTCGCCACCGCCGAAGCCCCCGCCGAAGTCGCCGGAGTCGAAGTCAGCGCCGGTCTGGTCCCCGCCCTCGTAGCCCCCCTCGCCCATGCCGTCGGTCGCCGCCCAGACGCCCGGCGCGTACATGAGCTGCCCCAGCATCGTGCCCACCAGCAGCGCCGGCAGCAGCCCGCCGCCGAAGTAGCCGCCCGCCCAGGGCGCGTACGCCGGGCCGGCGTTCCAGTACGGCTGCCGCCCGCGGTCCGTCTCCACCGTGCGGGTCATCGGCTCCTCGTCCGCCGCCAGCAGGTTCGCGTCCGCCGCGCACGCCGGCACCGTACGCGCCGCGGCGCCCGGCGGCGCCCACTCCACGTCGGCGGTCGACGGTCCGTGGCGCGGGTCGAAGAAGCACGGCGGGCGGTGCTCGGGCAGGGCCGCGCCGGTGCGCCGCGCCGCCAGCGTCGTCAGCGCGAACCGCCCCTCCTCCAGCGCCTGCGTCACACCGCGCACGTCGCCGGGGACGCGGGCGGCGTCCATCCGGGACTTGGCCGTCTCGTAGGCGTCGAGCGCCTTCTGGTAGTCCTCGCGCATCGCGTCGTCCGCGGCCGGGTCGGCGGGGTCGAAGGCGATACGGGTCATTTCCTCGCCGTACGCCGTGATGTCCTCGTCGACGACCGTGCGCAGTCGGGCCAGCTCCACCCGGGCCTCCTCCGCGCGCCGGCGCCTGCCGCGCTGCCGGACGAGCAGGACGCCGCCGGCGACCAGCAGGACCACCACGCCGAGGGTGACCACCCCGGTCACGCCGATGCCGGCGCTGTCGTTCCAGCCGGACGGTTCGCTGCCGCGGGCCTGCTCGGCGGCCTCGTCGGCGAAGGTGACGAGCTGGTCGGTGGCGTCGTCGGGGTGGGCGCCGACGGCGGCGCGGCGGAGGTTGTCGACGGCCCGCTCGGAGAGCACCCGGGAGTCGGCGGCGGCGCCGAAGCCGTCACCGAGGCGGACGGCGTAGACGCCGGCGATGCCGGTGCGGGCGCGCAGGTTGGGCAGCACGTCGCGGGTGGCGATGTCGGAGTCCGCGGGGAGCACGGCGACGAAGACGGGGCGGTCGGCGTCCTTGAGCCGGGCGGCGAGGTCGTTGGCCCGGCCGACCGACATCTGGTCCCGGGCGTCGGGGTGGACGTAGACGGGGCGTTCGCGCAGCGCCTCGGCGGCGTCGCCGACGGGGTCCGAGTTCTGGGCGTGCGCGGGGGACGCCGTGAGGAGTGCGGCGAGGAGGGCGACGAGCGCGACCACGATCCGGTACATATCACACATTCTTCCCAATGAGTGCGTGGTTGTACCCCGGGTTCCCGCGGTTGCCGCGACTCAGTCCCGTACGGGCGGATCGGTGGGCGGCGGCGGCGGGGGGCGCCGGGTGGGGCGCTCGGGTGCGGTGGCGCTGTCAGAGGGGGTGCCTACCCTTGGGCGGGAGTGCGGGGATGGGGCGTGTGCGGGCGAGAGCGAGGGGGCGTGGGGTCTCGTGGCCCTTCGCCGGCCCCCGGCCGCGACTCGCTACGCCCCGACCGCGACTCGCTACGTCCCGACCGCGACCGCCCCGTCCAGGTCGCACGCCTGCAGCCGCCCGCACATCCCGTACCGCGACGCCGCCCCCGCCCGCTGTACCGACGCGGCCCGCAGGTGGCCGGCGTCCGTGCGCAGCGCGTCGAGCTGCGTGTCCGTCGCCGCCGCGGCTGCTGCCGGGCCCCGTTCCCAGCGACTGCGCCAGTCGTCCAGGTGTGGCCGTACGAGCTGCGCGGCCCGCTCGTGGAACGCCAGCAGCGGCCCCGTGTCGCCGCCCCGTGCGGCCCCGGCCAGCTCGGCGAAGCCGGCCAGCGCCAGGTCGCGGCGCGCCTGCGCGGACTTCTCCGGCTCCGCCGGGTCGAGCGCGGCGGCGCGGGCGTAGGCGGCGTCGTCGTAGAGGACGTCGGACGGGAAGGGGAAGGCGGCGTCGCCGGCCTCGGGCAGGCCCGCGTTCTGCATCACGACGAGGATGTCGAGCCGGCCGTCGGCGTTGACGAGGCGGTGGATGGTGCCGGGCGTGAACCAGACGACGGTGTCCTCGGCCAGCTCGGTCTCGGCGTACCCGGAGGCGGTCAGGGTCTGCACGGCGCCGTGGCCGCCGAGGACGACGTACGCCTCGGTGCAGGCGAGGTGCAGATGCGGGGTGCCGCCGCGGAGGCCGTCGGGGGCCTGCCAGTCGTAGACGCGGAGCCGGGAGACGCTGACGCCGCCGGGGAGGGGCGGGAGTGCGGGATCGGCCATGTCCACCAGCATGACGCAAGCGCTTTCTACGGGCCAGACCCCCGACCTGCCCGATCTGCGGCCCTCCCGCGGCACCGTACGGGTGGCGTGCCCGCGGGTGGTGGGCCGGAGGTCGGTGCGCCGGAGGTCGGTGGCCCGGGGGGAGGCGCACCCGGGCGAGGTGGGCCGGAGGGCGGCGCGCCCGAAGTCGGTGGCCCGGAGGGTGGCGCGCCCGAGGGAGGAGCGCCGACGGGAGGCGCGCCCCCGGGCGGTGGACCGCGGGCCGGCGCGTCGGCGGGCGCTACTCGCCTCGGGCGGTTCTGTCGGTGGGGCGGCCTACCCTTGGGCGGGGTGTGCGGGGGAAGTGGGGGAGGCGGGGGAGGCGGGCTTTCCGGCGTCACGCCGGCTGCACCAGCCTGTACCCCTCGTCCAGCAGCCGCGGCAGGTAGTACTCCAACGCCCGCACCGTCGCCCACCGGTTGCCCCCGCCGTCGTGCGCCAGCACGATCGCGCCCGCGTGCGCCCGGCCCAGCACGGTGGTCTCGATGAACCCCTGGTCGCGGTTGTCCCAGTCGAGGGTGTCGATGTCCCACTGGAAGGGCTCCATCTGCAGCTGCGCGCAGACCTGCAGGCTGGGTCCGTGCCACATCCCGTACGGCGCCCGCGCCAGCCGCGGCGGCGCACCCAGCTCCTTCGCCACCAGCTCGCTGCACCGCTGCAGCTCCTCGTACACCCGCGGGGTGCTGATCAGGTCGAGCTGGGGGTGGGTGTAGGAGTGGTTGCCGACGATGTGGCCGTCGGCGGCGATCCGGCGCAGCACGTCGCGGTTCCCGGGGATGTTCTCGCCGATGACGAAGAACGTCGCGCGCGCCCCGTAGCGCCGCAGGATCCGCAGGATCGCCGGCGTCTGCGTCGCGTGCGGGCCGTCGTCGAAGGTGAGCGCGATCTTCTTGCCGGTCTCCCGGAGCGTGGTGTGCGGTGCGGCGCGTACCGCGACCGGCCGGGTCGGGCCGGCGATACGGGCCATGCCGCCGGAGGTCGTCATGGGTGCGGCGCCGGTGCGGCCGGCGGCGGGGCGCAGCCGCTGCGAGGCGCGGGCCAGCGGCTTGCCGTCCCCGACCGCCGCCCGGCCCGCCGTGCCGGGCCGGGGGGTGTGCGCGTCGGGAGCGATGGCCAGCTGGTACGCGCCGAGCAGGCCCAGGCAGAGCGCGGTGCGCCGGGGCAGCCCCCGTCTGGGGTACTTGTCGTATTTCATGACCAACGGGTCTCACAGGGCGGAGCCCGGGCGGGTCAGCGACACGGTGCGCCGCGGCGAAGCACCGGATCGGTCCCCGGCGAGTGGCGGGGCGGTCCGGAACGGGTTAGACAGGGGAGGGAGTTGCGGCCGTCGCGCGTCCGCCGGCGCCCTGCGCTGCGCGTACGCCCGCTGCCCCGTACGCCCGCAGTCCGTGCGCCTACTGCCCCGTACGCCGGCAGCCCGTACGCCTGTGTCTGCACGGGAAAGGGCCGTGTGCGCGGGGAAGGGCCGGGCGGTGGCGTCGCTCACAGTTCGCCGCCCGCGGGCCCGGCCCGCCGCGGCGGCGCGGTTACCCTGACGTCGCCCCCGTACCCCTGACCGCAGACGAGGCCGCCCGTGTTCCGGACGATGCTGAAGTCCAAGATCCACCGCGCCACCGTGACGCGGGCCGACCTGCACTACGTCGGGTCGATCACCATCGACGAGAACCTCATGGAGGTCGCGGACCTGCTGGCCGGTGAGCAGGTCGACGTCGTCGACATCGACAACGGCGCCCGGCTCACCACCTACGTCATCGCCGGACCCCGGGGCAGCGGCATGATCGGCATCAACGGCGCGGCCGCCCGGCTGGTCAGCCCCGGAGACCTGGTGATCGTCATCAGCTACGCGACGGTGGCAGACGCCGACGCGAAGGCGCTGCTGCCGCGGATCGTCTTCGTGGACGGGGACAACCGCGTCGTACGGCACGGCTCGGACCCGGCCGAGGCGCTGCCCGGCACGGGCACGGTGCGAGGCGACTGAAGTGGCCGGGGACCGAGCGGACGTCACCGGCGGGGTCGCCCCGCACCGTGGTCGGGGGCGCGGGCGGCGCGGTGGCCACCCGCTGTGTCGGGCGGGTGCTTCAGGAGCGCCCGGCCTCGATGTCCAGGCTGATCTTGATCTTGTCGCTGACCACCGAGCCCGCCGCGCCGCCGGTCACGCCGAAGTCGTTGCGGCTGATCTCGGTGGTGGCGGAGAACCCGGCGACCACGTGGCCCTCCTGCATGCCCGGCCCGAAGCCGCCGACCTCGGTCTCCAGGGTCACGGGGCGGGTGACGCCGCGCAGCGTCAGGTCACCGTCAATCAGGTAGATGCCGTCATCGAAGCGGATGCCGGTGGACGTGAACGTCATCTCGGGGTGCGTCTCGACGTCCAGGAAGTCGGCGGTGCGTACGTGGTCGTCGCGCATGTCGTTGCGCGTGTTGACCGAAGCGGTCTTGATGGCCGCGGTGACCTGGGACTGCAGCGGGTCCTCGGTGGTCACGATGGTGCCTTCCACGTGGTCGAAGGTGCCGCGGACCCGCGAGACGCCCAGGTGGCGGACGACGAAGGAGACGTCGGAGTGCACCGGGTCGATGGTCCAGGTGCCGGTCTGGAAGCCGGGGGCGTGCTCGGTGTGGGTGGTCATGGGGATAAACCTCTCCGTAGCGTAGTGATGCCAACCACCATGGGCGACGTGGTTGAACTTTCACTAAAACCGTAACACGCTCTGGTTGAGGTCTCAACTATAGGTATGCTGGACGCATGACCGACGTGCGCTGGCTCACCGATGACGAACAGCGGATATGGCGTCTCTTCATGAACGCCGTCCGCGACTTCAACGCGCATCTGGACCGCCAGCTGCGGCGCGACTCCGGGATGCCCGTGGCGTACTACGAGATCCTCGTGCACCTCTCCGAGGCCCCCGGGCGCCGCCTGCGGATGAGCGAGCTGGCCGACCTGGCCCGCTCCTCGCGCAGCCGGCTGTCGCACGCGGTGGCGGCGCTGGAGAAGGGGGGGTACGTCTCCCGATGCGCCACCGACGTCGACCGCCGCGGCTCCGTGGCGCAGCTGACCGACGCCGGGTTCGCCGTACTGGAGGCGGCGGCGCCGGGGCATGTGACGGAGGTGCGCAAGCACCTCTTCGACGTGCTCACGCCCGAGCAGCAGCGCATGCTGAGCGAGATCAGCAGGGCGGTGCGGGACGGGCTGCGGCCGATCTGTGCGCAGGCGCTTGCGGAGGACGCGGAGGCCGAAGCCGCGGCGGACGCGGAGACCGCAGCGGTGGCGGACGAGGAGGGGGGCGCCGGGGGCGGGGCCGCCGCCCGCGAAGCCGCCTCGGAGGTCTGACCGGCGCCGCCGCGTCCCGGGCGCGCCCGGGCTTCGGGGCGGGCGCCGCGGGCGCCCGCCCCGCCCGGGGGCGTGCCTTCCGGAGCGGGGCGGGCAGGTTCCGTACGACGTGCGCGAGGCGACCGCGTACGGGCTACTCCGCCAGCGTCCACACCGCGTGGGCGAGGGCGTCGCTGTTGCGGTCGAGCGCCGTGCCGTCGACGTTCGACGTGGTGTCGCACTCGCTGTGGTAGCACCCGTCGAAGGGCTCGCCGGCCGTGCCGCCCCACTTCTCCGCCTGCGCCGCCGACTTCGTCCGGCTCGCGCCGGTGAACAGCCCGCCGACCGGCACGCCGGCGTCCTTGAACGCCGCGTGGTCCGACCGGCCGTCGCCCTCGGTCTCGATCTCGGTGGGGACGTCGAGGCCGGTGTAGTAGTCCTGGAAGACCTTCTCGATCTCCGGGTCGTCGTCGTAGACGAAGTACCCGGGGTTGGGCGAGCCGATCATGTCGAAGTTCAGGTAGCCGGTGAGCGCGGCGCGGTCCGCGGACGGCAGGTTGGAGACGTAGTACCGCGAGCCGACCAGGCCGAGTTCCTCCGCGCCCCACCAGGCGAAGCGGAGGTGTTCGCGCGGCTGGAAGCCGGAGCTGGCGACGGCGAGGGCGGTCTCCAGGACGGCGGCGGAGCCGGTGCCGTTGTCGTTGATGCCGGGGCCGGCGGAGACGGAGTCGAGATGGGCCCCGGCCATGAGGACCTGGTTCGGGTCGCCGCCGGGCCAGTCGGCGATGAGGTTGTAGCCGGTGCCGCCGCTGGCGCTGAACTGCTGGATGCTGGTGGTGAATCCGGCGGCGTCCAGCTGCTCCTTGACGTAGTCGAGCGAGGCCTGGTAGCCGGGGCTGCCGTGGGCGCGGTCGCCGCCGTTGGCGGCGGCGATGGACTGGAACTGGGACAGGTGCGCCTGGACGTTCGTGACGGGTATGTCGGGCGCCTGCTCGGGTGCGACGCGCGCCGCGGGTTCCGCGCCGACCGCGACCGGCACGAGCAGTGCGGTCAGCAGTCCGCCGGCGAGGATGGCGCCGACCGGCCGTGACCTGAGCCGTGACCTGAGCCGCGACCTGAGACGTGCACGACGGAGGGGCATGGGTGCTCCCAACGGTGGGGGATTGTCGTGCACATGAGGCTGACGGAGCTGATGAGGCCGCGTCAAGAACCGATCCGGTCGCGGCGACCCGGATATCGGACAGCGGACAGCGGGGTACGCTGCCGCCGGGCTCTCGCCGCCGTATCGTCAGGGGCTATGGACATCATGGGAGTCGACATCGGCGGCTCGGGCATCAAGGGCGCCCCCGCCGACCTGGACACGGGCACTCTCGCGGAGGAGCGGCACAAGGTGCTCACCCCGCACCCCTCCGCCCCGGACGCCGTCGCGGAGGGCGTCGCCGCGGTCGTCGGGCACTTCGCCGGGCACGACGGCCCCGTGGGCGTCACGTTCCCCGGCGTCGTCACCGACGGCGTCGTCCGTACCGCCGCCAACGTCGACAAGAGCTGGATCGACGTCGACGCCGCCGCCCTCCTCGGCGACCGCCTCGGCCGCCCCGTGCGCCTCGTCAACGACGCCGACGCCGCCGGCATCGCCGAGATGACGTTCGGTGCCGGCCGTGGCCGCACCGGCACCGTCATCGTGCTGACCTTCGGCACCGGCATCGGCAGCGCGGTCTTCACCGGCGGCCGGCTCGTCCCCAACACCGAGCTGGGTCACCTGGAACTGCACGGCCACGAGGCGGAGAAGCGCGCCTCCGCCAAGGAGCGCGAGGACAAGGACATGAGCTGGAAGCACTGGGCCCACCGGGTGCGGGACTACCTCGCCCACCTGGAGATGCTCTTCACGCCCGAACTGTTCGTCATCGGCGGCGGCGTGAGCCGCAAGGCCGACAGGTTCCTCGACGACATCACCGGCATCCGCGCCGCCGTCGTCCCCGCCGAACTGCAGAACAACGCGGGCATCGTCGGCGCCGCGATGGCCGCCGCCGCGGCCGAGCGCTGACGCCGCCGTTCCCGGACGCTCCGCCCGGTCTCCCCTAGGGTAAGGGGTTCTGTGTGCGGAGCGTAGGGAGACGGTGACCGAGCGTGCTCGATGAACGGGTGGACAAGCCCGCGGAAGACGGCGGCGCACCGGGGCGCGCACCGCGCACCGACGCGGTGGTCTTCGGTGTCGCCGCCGCGCTGACGCTGGCGTTCGTGATCTGGGGCGCCGTGGCGACGGACTCCCTGGAGGACGCCTCCACCTCCCTGCTCAACGACACGATGCACTACGGCGGATGGGCCTTCGTGCTCGCCGCCTCCGGCTTCGTGATCTTCGCGCTCTGGCTGGCCTTCAGCCGCTACGGCCGCATCACCCTCGGAAAGGAGGGCGAGCCGCCGGAGTTCCGCACCGTGTCGTGGGTGGCGATGATGTTCAGCGCCGGCATGGGCATCGGGTTGATGTTCTACGGCGTGAACGAGCCCCTGTCGCACTTCACGTCCCCGCCGCCGGACACCGTCGGCGCCGGCGCCCCCGCCGCCGAGCGGATGGAAACCGCGATGGCGACCACCCTCTTCCACTGGACGCTGCACCCCTGGTCCATCTACGCCGTCGTCGGACTCGGCATGGCGTACAGCGTCTTCCGCCGCAACCGCAGGCAGACCATCAGCGCCGTCTTCACCCCGCTCATCGGCCCGCGGCACGCCAACGGCGGCGTCGGCAAGGTCATCGACATCCTGGCCATCTTCGCCACCCTCTTCGGCTCCGCGGCCTCGCTCGGGCTCGGCGCGCTGCAGATCGGCAGCGGCGTCCAGGAGGTCGGCTGGACGTCGAAGGAGGTCGGCGAAGGGCTGTTGATCCTCATCATCGGCGTGCTCACCGCCGCCTTCGTCGCCTCCGCCGTCTCCGGCATCGAGCGGGGCATCCAGTGGCTGTCGAACATCAACATGGTGCTCGCGGGCCTGCTCGCCCTCTTCATCTTCATCGCCGGGCCGACGATCCTCATCCTCGACCTGCTGCCGACCTCGGTCGGTTCGTTCTTCGCCGACCTGCCGCAGATGATGGCGCGTACGGAGGCCAGCGGCGGCGAGGACGTCGCCGGCTGGCTGTCGGGCTGGACGGTCTTCTACTGGGCCTGGTGGATCTCGTGGACGCCGTTCGTCGGCATGTTCATCGCGCGCATCAGCCGCGGGCGCACCATCAGGCAGTTCGTCGGCGGCGTGATCCTCGTACCCAGCGTCGTGAGCCTGCTGTGGTTCTGCATCCTCGGCGGCACGGCGATGCGGCAGGAGGCCGAAGGGGCGGGCATCGCCGAGGAGTCGACGCAGGAGGGGCAGCTCTTCGCGGTGCTGAACGAGTACCCGATCACCGGCGTCACCACGCTGCTGGTGATGGTCCTGGTGGGCATCTTCTTCGTCTCCGGCGCCGACGCCGCGTCGATCGTGATGGGCGCGCTGTCGCAGAAGGGGACACTGGAGCCGACGCGCGGCGTGGTCGTCGTCTGGGGTGTGCTGACCGGCGCGGTCGCCGCCGTCATGCTGCTGGTCGGGGGCGGCGGGGACGCGGCCCTGACGGGCCTCAAGAACCTCACGATTCTCGTCGCGGTGCCGTTCTCCCTGGTGATGATCGGGCTGTGCGTCGCGCTCATGCGCGACCTGCGGCACGACCAGCTCATCCTCATCGGCGAGCGGGGCGAGAAGGCGGTCGAGACGGCGGTACGGGCAGGACACCGGCGCTACGACGGCGAGTTCGAGCTGCAGATCCGCGGGCGCGCGAAGCGGCTGCGGGCCGGCCGGGGCGGCGACCGGGACCGGGCTCGCGGCCGGACCGCGGTCCGGGACCGGGGCGAGGACGAGGCCGGCGGGATCGACGGGGCCAGTGGGGCTGGTGGGGCCGATGGCCCGGAGGACACCGCGCCGCCCGCCGACTGAGCCGCGCCGGAGCCTGCCCCTCCCGCGGGGGTCCACCGGTCGGTGGACCCCCGGTTCAACCGCTCGCGGCTGTCGGCGACAGGCCCGCGATCGCGAGCATTTCGGGTATGAGAAAACTTCCCGTTCGCATGGCCCGCTGGAGCGCCCGGCACCCGTGGCGCGCGATCGTCGGCTGGTTCGTCTTCGTCGTACTCTGCCTCGGCACCGGTATCTCCCTCGGCGGCAACCCCGCCACCACCGAGGACTTCTGGGTCGGCGAAGCCGGCCGCGCCGAGCAACTGGCCACCGAGGGCGGCCTGCAGCGCAAGCCCACGGAACACGTCCTCATCCGCGCCGAGTCCGGCCGCTCCCTCGACCCCGCCGCCGCCCGCGCGGCGGCCCGGGACGTCACCGACCGGATGGAGCGGCTGCCCGAAGTGGCGTCCGTCGCCGCGCCCGTACGCGCCGAGGACGGCGACGCACTGCGCGTCCCGGTCGTGCTGAAGGGCGCCGAGCTGGACGGCAAGAAGAACGTCGGGCCGCTGCTGGAGCAGACGGAGGAGGTGGCCGCCGCCCACCCCGGCGTCGTCGTCGAGGAGACCGGCTCGCCCGCGATCAGCCAGGGCGTCAACGACCAGCGCGGCGAGGACCTGGCGCTCTCCGAACGCATCGCGCTGCCCGTCACGCTCGTCACGCTGCTCGTCGTCTTCGGGTCCGTCGTCATGGCCGGCGTGCCGCTGCTGCTGGCGCTGACGTCCATAGCCGCGGCGCTCGGCCTGTCCATGGTGGCGTCCCACCTGCTGCCCGACCCCGGTGTCGGCACCAACCTGATCCTGCTCATCGGCCTCGCGGTCGGCGTCGACTACACGCTCTTCTACCTCAAGCGCGAGCGTGAGGAACGCGCCCGCCCCGGCCACCGGCTGTCGTCCGAGGCCCTCGTTGAGCTGGCGGCGGCAACCGCCGGGCGGGCCATCGTCGTCTCCGGCCTCGCCGTCATCGTCTCCACCGCCACCCTCTACCTCGCCACCGACGTCATCTTCTCGTCCCTGGCCACCGGCACGATCCTCGTCGTGGCCGTCGCCGTCGCCAGCTCCCTCACGGCGCTGCCCGCGCTGCTCGTGACCATCGGCCGCCGCACCGAACGCCGGGCCGCGCGCCGGGCCGAGCGCCGGGCGGCGCGCGGTGCCGCCCGCGGGACCGCCCGGCGCGAGCGGGGGCAACGCCCCGAGCACGGGCGCGTCTTCGCCGCCCTGCTGCGGCCCGCGCAGCGCCGCCCCGTGGCCACGCTGGTCGCCTCCGTGCTGGCCATGCTGGCGCTCGCCGCGCCCGCGCTGGGCATGAAGCTCGTGGACCCCGGCAAGGACACCTTCTCCCGCGACATCCCGGCCATGCAGACGTACGACCGGCTGACCGCCGCCTTCCCCGAGCTGAAGGTGCAGCACGAGGTCGTCGCCCGGGCCACCCCCGAGCGCGCCCCCGAGGTGCGGCGGGCGCTGACCGAGCTGGGCCGGCGGGCGTCGGCCGACCCGCTGTTCGTCCGCGACGCCGAGCCCACGGTACGTACCTCACCGGACGGCCGGACGAGCGTGCTCGTGCTCTCCGTACCGCACTTCGCCAACTCCCAGCCCGCGAAGGACTCCCTGGAGCACCTGCGTGACGACCACATCCCCGCCACCGCCGGGCAACTCGCCGGCGTGGAGACCGCCGTCAGCGGCGACGTCGCCCGCGGCGTCGACTACGTCGAGGACGAGCGCGGCAAACTGCCGCTGGTCATCGGCGCCCTGCTGCTGGTCACGTTCCTGGTGACGCTGATCGCGTTCCGCTCGGTGGTCATCGGGCTGCTCGGCGTCGCGCTGAACCTGCTCTCCGCCGCCGCCGCGCTCGGCGCGCTCGTCGTCGTCTTCCAGGGCACATGGGCCGAGGGCCTGCTCGACTTCGACTCGATGGGCGCGATCGCCTCCCGGGTGCCGCTGTTCCTCTTCGTCATCCTCTTCGGGCTGTCGATGGACTACCAGGTGTTCGTGGTCAGCCGGATCAAGGAGGCCAGGGACGCCGGGATGCCGGCCCGGGAGGCGGTGACCGCGGGCATCGCCGCGTCGGCGAAGGTCGTGACCAGCGCGGCGGTCGTGATGGTCACCGTGTTCGCCGGGTTCGTCGCGCTGCACCTGACCGAGATGAAGCAGATGGGCTTCTGCCTGGCGCTCGCCGTGCTGCTCGACGCGGTGGTGATCCGGATGATGGTGCTGCCCGCGGCCCTGCTGCTGCTCGGCGAGCGGGCCTGGTGGCGGACGCCGCGCCGGCCCGCACCGCCGCCGCCGGCGATGGCACCGGTCGTGACCAGCGGCGTAACCGAGCCTATGGCGAGCACGTCGGGGAACGTACGCTGACCGGCATGCTCCCTCGACCACGGCGCGGCGACCCCCTCTGGATCTGGATGCTCCACGGCTGGGACGTCTTCTCCTGGGCGATCATCGGTCTGCTGACCCTGGTGACGATCCTGGGAGACGTCCCGGCGGGGGACCGGTACGGGTCGCTCGCGCTCGTGGCCGTGCTCGGCCTCGGCTACGGAATCGTGCGCAGCCGCCCCGGGAACCCGGTGCGGCTCGCGTACGGCTACCTGGTCCTGCTGATCGTCGTCCTGGGGTGGCTGTCGTGGCTCCGTGACGGCTTCGGCGTGCTGTACACGGTGACCCTGTCCCAGTTCGTGATCTTCGTGGACAGCCTGCGGGGCGCCGTCGTCTACAGCGGCCTCGGCGCCGCCGCGATCACCGTCGGTGGCGCGGCGCGTGAGGGCTGGAGTGTTGACACCGTCTCCACCAACGCCGTCTCGTCCGTCGCCGTGTACGCGGTCAGCGTCGTGATCGCGCTGCTGACCCCCCGGGCGCTGGCGGTACGCGACGAGCGCGCCCGGCTGCGCAGCCGGCTGGCCGACACCGAGCAGCAGCTGGCGGAGGCGCAGAAGCGGCAGGGCGCCGCCGAGGAGCGGGAGCGTATCGCGCGGGAGATCCACGACACCCTCGCGCAGGGCTTCGCCTCGATCGTCGTACTCGCCGAGGCGGCGCGTGCCGGGCTGGCGGCCGAGCCCGGCAAGAGCGCGCAGCAACTGCGGTCCATCGAGCGCACCGCCCGCGAGAACCTCGCCGAGGCCCGCGTCCTCGTCGGCGCCGCCCCGCGGGACGGCGTCGCCGCCGGCTCCGTCGCCGACACGCTGCTCCGCACGCTGGACCGCTTCGCCGAGGACACCGGGCTCGTGGTCGACGCCGAGTTGCCGGACGTCGACTGCGACCAGCCGACCCGGATCGCGTTGCTGCGCTGCACCCAGGAGTCGCTGGCCAACGTGCGCAAGCACGCGGAGGCGTCGGCGGTCGGGGTGGTGCTGGCGGCGGGGCCGGAGGGCATCGAGCTGGAGATCACCGACGACGGGAAGGGGTTCGTGCCGGGGTCGGCGGGACGGGACGGGACCGGTGGTGCCGGCGGGGACGGCGGGGACGGCGGTGGCCGGGACGGTGCCGTACCGGCCGGGGGGTTCGGGCTGGACGGGATGCGCCGGCGGCTCGCCGAGTTCGGCGGCGAGCTGACCGTCACCAGCTCGCCCGGCGACGGCACCCGCATACTCGTCACCGTGCCCGCGGCCGGGACCGCAGCGGACGGCCGCCTCCCGGACGCCCTCCCCGGGGCGCCCCTCCCACGGACGGAGGTCCCACGGACGGAGATCCCGCGAACGCAGCACGAACGACCGGAATCGCCACGGACGGACAGGTCTGAGACATGACGACGACACCCACGCCCGCCACACCGCTCCGCGTCATCGTGGCCGACGACCACACCGTGATGCGCGCCGGCCTCGTCGCGCTCCTCGCCGCCGAGCCCACCATCGACGTCGTCGGCGAGGCCGGCGACGGCCACGAGGCCGCCTCGCTCGTCGCCCGCCTCGACCCCGACGTCGCCCTCCTCGACCTGCGGATGCCGCTGCTCGACGGCGTCGGCGCCACCGCCGCGATAGTCGGGGAGGCGGCGCGAACCCGGGTGCTGATCCTCACCACGTACGACACGGACTCCGACATCGAACGGGCCGTCGAGGCCGGCGCCACCGGCTACCTGCTGAAGGACGCCACCCGCGCCCAGCTGGTCGACGCCATCCACGCGGCCTCCCGCGGCGAGACCGTCCTCGCGCCCCGCGTCGCGCAGCGCCTGGTCGCGAAGATGCGCAGCCCCGACCCGGTGACGCTCACGCCGCGCGAGTCCGAGGTGCTGGCCGGTGTCGCCGAGGGGCTGTCGAACGCGGAGATCGGCAAGCGCCTGTTCATCGGCGAGGCCACCGTGAAGACGCACCTGCTGCGCATCTTCGCCAAGCTGGACGTCGGCGACCGTACCCGCGCGGTCGTCGTCGCCCTGGAGAACGGCCTGCTGCCGAGCCGCTGACCCGGTTTTCGCCCCGCACCTGACACGCCCTCTTCCTGGTTCCGCGCACCGCGAGCACAATGCGGTCGACACCGTCGCCGCCCGGAAGGCAGGACCCGTGAGCCGAAGACGACGCCGTACCGCTCCTCCGTTACGCACCCTCGCCACCGGCACCGTGCTCGCGGTGCTCGGCGCGCTGCTGACCCTCCTCGCCCCGCCCGCCGCCGCGGCCCCCGCCGCCCCGTCCGCCGCCCCGCCCGGCACAGCGGCGACCGAGCTGCGCGGCGGGGACGCGCTGTACGGCACCTCCTACTCCTGCACGCTCGGCTTCAACGCCGTACGGGACGGCGCCTCGTACGGCATCATCCCCGGCCACTGCGCCGACCTCGGCGGCGACTGGTACGCCGACGCGCAACGCACCGTGCCGGTCGGCGTGACCGAGGGCGTGAGCTTCCCCGGCAACGACTACGCCGTCATCGGCTACACCAGCACCTCCGTGTCGTACCCCGGCGAGGTCAGGGGCAGCGGCGGCGCCCCGGTGGACGTCGCCGGCGCCACCGACCCGGCACCCGGCATGGCCCTGTGCCACTACGGGCGGGTCAGCGGCTACCACTGCGGCACGCTGCGGCAGATCGGCCTCACCGTGAACTTCCCCGAGGGCACGGTCTCCGGCCTCTTCAGCGCCAACATCTGCTCCGAGCCCGGCGACACCGGCGGCCCGGCGTTCTCCGGCGGCAAGGCGGTCGGCATCATCGTCGGCAGCACCGGCGACTGCACCAGCGGCGGCACGACGTACTACCAGCCGGTCAAGGAGATCCTGGCGGCCTACGGGCTCACGATCCCGTAGCGGTGGCGGCGGGCGTACGGGCGAGGAGGTCGCGCAGCGCGGCCACGACCTCGTCCGGCGCCTCCTCGGCCATGAAGTGACCGCAGCCCACCGTGGCATGCTGCAGGTCAGGCGCCCAGGCGCGCCACCTCGCGGCCGCGTCGAAGCCGAGCGCGGCGCCCCAGTCCTGCTGCAGGACGGCCACCGGCATCCGCAGCCGGTGGCCGGCGTCGCGGTCGGCGCGGTCGTGCTCGACGTCGACGCCCGCGGAGGCCCGGTAGTCCGCCACGATCGACGGCACCGCGGCGCGGGACGCCGCGAGATACACGGCGCGCACGTCGGCGGGGATGGCGGCGGGGATGGCGTCCGCGCCGGCGCCCGCGGACCAGACGTCGAGGAAGTGGCCGAAGAACGCGTCCGGGGCGGCGGCGATCATCTCCTCGGGCAGGCCGGGCGGCTGCGCCATGAGGTACAGGTGGAAGCCGACCGCCGCCGACGCCCCGTGCAACACGTCCCACATGTCCAGCGTCGGCAGCACGTCCAGACACGCCAGGTGGGTGACGGCCCCCGGGTGGTCGAGCCCGGCGCGGAACGCCACCAGCGCGCCGCGGTCGTGCCCCGCCAGCGCGAAGCGCTCATACCCCAGCGCGCGGGCGAGCGCCACGACGTCGTCGGCCATCGTGCGCTTCGCGTACGTGCCGGGGGAGGCTTCCGCCGGCTTGTCGCTGGCGCCGTAGCCGCGCAGGTCGGGGCAGATGACGGTGTGGTCGGCGGCGAGCCGGGCGGCGACGTGCCGCCACATGAGGTGGGTCTGCGGAAAGCCGTGCAGCAGCACCACCGGGCTGCCGGCGGGGTTGCCGCCGACCGCGGCGCTGAGGGCGACGCCGTCGGCGACGGGGACGCGGCGGTAGTCGAAGCCGGGGATGCGCGGGGACATCGGGGGTTTCCCTTCGTAGCCGATCGTTGTCCTCAGCGTGCGCGGCGCGGATGAGCAGCCGATGAGCGCGCTGTACGGTGGCGGCCAGCGGGGGTCGGGAGAGGTGGTCGGTGGTGCGGGTCCGGTTCGGCGTGCTGGGGCCGGTGACGGCCTGGGACGACGGGGTGGGCGGGGACGGGGACGGGGACGCCGGCGGCGGCTGGGCCGGTGTCGGCGTGGGCGGCGACGGGGGCGTCGGCAGCGGCGCGATCGCGCTGAAAGGGCCGCGGCACCGGGCCGTGCTGGCCCGCCTGATCGTCGCGCGCCGCCGCGTCGTGCCGGTCAACCTGCTGGTCGATGACCTGTGGACCGACCCGCCCGCGGACGCCGTGGGCGCGGTGCGGACGTTCGTCGCCGCGCTGCGGCGCGGGCTCGAACCCGCGCGCCCGCCGCGCGCGCCCGCGCGGCTGCTGGTCACGCAGGGCCCCGGGTACGCGCTGCGCGCCGAGCCGGACGCCGTCGACGCCTGGTGCTTCGAGACGGCGATGGCCGACGCCCGGGCGCTGCCGCCGCGGGCTGCGGCGGCCCGGCTGGCGGAGGCCCTGGGCTGGTGGCGCGGGCCCGCCTACGCGGAGTTCACCGACCTGCCCTGGGCCCGTACCGAACGCTCCCGCCTCGCGGAGCTGCGGCTGCACGCCGTCGAGCGGCACGCCCGCGCCCGGCTGTCCCTGGGGCTCGCCGCCGAGACCGCGGCGGACCTGGACGGCCACGTGGCCGCGCACCCCTGGCGCGAGGACGCCTGGCGGCTGCTGGCGCTGGCCCTCTACCGCGCCGGCCGCCAGGCCGACGCCCTCGCGGTGCTGCGCCGGGCGCGCACGATGCTGGGCGAGCAGCTGGGCGTGGACCCCGGTCCGGCGCTGCGGCGGCTGGAGACGGACATCCTGACGCAGGCGGACCACCTGGAGGCGGCGGAGGACGGGGGAGAGGGGTGGCCGGGTGCGGAGGCGCCGGGCGCGGGCGCGTACGGGAAGGCCGGTCGGCCCGGGACCGGCGCTGGGCCGGACGCGGTCGGGGACGACGGTGAACGGGGCGACGGCGAGACCGCGGGACGTGGCTCGGCTGGAGCGGGCGGCGACCGGGACGGCGCGGGGCCGGAGGAGGGCCGGCCGGAGGCCGGCGGTGTGCCGAAGGCCGGTGGTTCGACCGGCGTGGCGGGAGCGCCGGGGCGAGGCAGCGGCGGCAGCGGCGGCAGCGGTGGTGACGACGGTGCCGGGAGGCGCGGTTCGGCGAGGGCGGACGGCGGTGCCGGACCCGTCGACGGGGCGCCGGGGCGAGGCGGTGGTCGCGGTCGGGGCGGTGGTGAACGGGGTGGCGGGGCCGGGCCGAAGGACGGCAGGCCTGAGGCGGGCGGCGTGCCTGAGGACGGTGGTCGGGTCGGCGCGGCTGTGGAGCCGGAGCGAGGGGGCGGTGGGAGCGGTCGTGACGGCGGTGCCGGAGGGCGCCGTTCGGCGGGGACGGGCGGCGATGCCGGACCGGCTCCGGGGGAGCGCGGCGCGCCCGACGCCGTCGGCGGCGGCGAGGACGGCGCGCGGCGGGTCTGGGCGGAGGCGGCGGCGGCGTACGACCGCGCCGTCGCGCCCGGCGCCCGCGCCCGGCTCGAATCCACCGTCGGCCTGCTCCGCAACCTCGCCGTCACCGGCGGCGGCGGGCTGCAGGCCGCCCGGCGGCACCGGGTAGCCGCCGTCGTGGCGGCCGAGGAGCTGGGCGACCCGGAGCTGGCCGCGCGGGTCATCGGCGCGTACGACGTCCCCGCGATCTGGACCCGCGTTGACGACCCGGCGCAGGCGACCCGCGTCGTGGCCGCCGCCGAACGCGCCCTCGCCACGCTCCCGCCCACCGAGCACGCCGCCGCGCGGGCCCGGCTCCTGGCCACCGTCGCCGTCGAGTCGCGCGGCACCCGCTCCGCGCGCGGGCCGCAGGCCGCCCGGCAGGCGGAGCGGCTGGCCCGCCGGCTGGACGACCCGGCGCTGCTCGCGTTCGCACTCAACGGCGTGTTCATGCAGACCTTCGAGCGGACGGGCCTGGCCGCGGAACGGGACCGGATCGGCGCCGAGCTGGTCGGGCTGTCGGCCCGGCACGGGCTCGTGACGTACGAGGTGCTGGGGCATCTCGTACGCATGCAGGCCCGCGGCGCGCTGGCGGACTTCCCGGGTGCGGACGCGCACGCCGCCGCCGCGGACGGGCTCGCCGAGCGGCACGAACTGCCGCTGGTCGCGGTGTTCACGCGCTGGTACGCGGCCCTCCGGCTGGCCGAAACCGCCGCCCCCGCCCCGCCTCCCTCCGCCTCCTCCGCCTCCTCCGCCTCCGCGGCCGACGCCGCCCCCGCCGCCTCCGCCACGTCCGCGGCCGACGCCGCCTTCCGTGCCGCCGCCGACCGGCTCGACGGCGCCGGCATGCCCGGGCTGGAGCGCGGGCTGCTGCCGCTGGCGCTGCTCTGCCTGCGCCTGCGACCCGGCCTCGCCGTACCCGTCGACGAGGCCGTCGAGGGCGCCACCGACACCGCTCCCGCCGGCGCCACCGGCACCGGCTGGGGCCCGTACGAACCGTGGGTACGGCCCCTCGTACTGCTGGCCGAGGGGCGCCGCGCCGAGGCCGCGAAGGCACTGCGCGCCGTGCCCGAGCCGCCGCGCGACCTGATGCTGGAGACCGCGTGGTGCCTCGTCGCACGGGCGGCCGTCGAACTCGGCGACCGCGAGACGATGGCGCGTGCCCGGGACCGGCTCACCCCCGCGGCGGCCGAACTGGCCGGAGCCGGCACCGGCCTGCTCACCCTGGGCCCCGTCGCCGACCACCTCGCCACGCTCACCGCCGCCCTGGGCACCCCGCCCCGCGCCTAGCCGTCACGGCCCGGCCCACCGTTCCGACCGCCCTGTCGCCGGGTCAGGGCCGGACCGCGCGGCGGGTGTCCACGCCGGTGCCGTACGCGGGGTCGCGACCGGGTATGTGCACCTCCCAGCTCGTGGCCCGCGCGCGGTACAGCCGGAACTCGGCGGCACCGCTCACGTCCGCCGGCCGGAACCGCCGCACCCCGGCGTCGGTCACGTCGGCGAACGCCTCATCGCACGCCGCCGCCAGCTCCTCCGCCGGCACCTGCTCCGCCGTCGCGCCGACGTAGACCGCGCGGCCGGCGCCGACCGGCGCGCTGGAGTCGTACACGACGAACGCGACCTCGGGCCGGGCGGCGACGTTGGCCGAGTGCCGTGAGTGCGGTGAGGAGACCCAGTAGAAGGTGCGGTAGCCGGCGTGGGTGAAGTACACCGGGGACACCCGCGGCCGGCCGTCGGGCTCGGTCGTGCCGAGGGTGAGGTACCGGTTCGTGTCGAGGACGCGCCGCGCCAGCCCGGCCAGGTCGTCGGGGAGCGTCACGGCCGGACCTCCTCGCCGCACCCGTGCCCGCGCAGCCGTATCGGCGGTCGCCACCGCACGTCGACGGCGGCGACGGCCGGGGGAAACACCGCGTACCCGAAGTCCCTTTCCATGCCTGGAGCCTACGGCCGCCCGCGTCCCGGCGGCATCCCCTGTGGATAACTCCGGACCCCCCGTCCACAGCGAGGGCGCCGAGACCCGCGCCGGGTCGGCCGGGGCGTTCGGACCGGCCCGGTCAGCCGATGCCGAGCGCCGCCCGCCCCGCGAGGACCACCGCCGTGTGGCGCGCCACGCGCCCGCCGAGGTGCTCGGCCGTCGCGACGTCCGCCTTGTGTACGGAGTCGGTGCCCAGGTCGCCCATCGTGGTCGCGGCGGCGCCGTTGAAGTACCCGAGCCGGTTCAGGTCGTCCTCGCTCTCGTGGCTCAGGTGCCAGCCCGGGGCCAGCCCGAGGTTGACCCAGTGCATCTGGTGCTGGGCGGCGAGCGTCGCGAAGTACCCGAGAGTGATGTGCTTGTCGCCCGCCTTGCACGACGAGTGCGTGAACCCCGCCCCGATCTTGTCCTTCCAGGACTGTGTGCTCCAGCGCTTGCTGGTCGACTCGGCGAAGGCGTGGAACGCCCCGGACGCGGAGCCCATGAGCGTCGGCGCCCCGAACACGATCGCGTCCGACGCGTCCAGCGTCTCCCAGTCGGACTCCTGCATGTCCTCGACGAGGACCATGGTCACTTCGGCGCCCTCGGCCTCGGCGCCGGTCCTGACGGCCTGCGCGAGCAGCTGGGTGTGTCCGCGGCGCGAGTGGTAGGCGACCGAAATCCTGGGCGATCTGTCCATTCGGCCAGGATCCGCCGCGAGAGTTGGCTGAGGCTAACCGTTGACTTGGCGGTGACTTGATGCCGACTTGACGCCGCCGTGCCGTCGGAGCCGGCCCGGCGCCGGCCCGGTGCCGTACGACGGCACAGGGCCGGTCCGCTATCCGTGCCCGACCTCGTGCCCGTCCGCGTGCCCGCCTTCGTAGTGCGCCCGCAGCAGGTCCAGGCCCCAGTCGTGGCGCACGTGCCGCCATACGGAATGGGCGTGGTTGCCGTCGTCCTGGGTGTTGTCGTACTCGATGAGGAAGTCCGGGGCGCGTACGCAGTAGTAGTGCCGGTCACCGGGGACCAGGCCGCCCGCCCAGGCGAAGGAGAGCGTGTCCAGCCCCAGTGCCACCGCGTCCGCCCAGCATTCCCGCGCGTACGCCTCGGGCGCCCGGTCCAGGTAGCGGCGCACCAGCCGCTCCAGCAGCCGCCGCTGGCCGGCCGTCATGTCCCCGTACGACAGGCCCGCCGGCAGCAGGTCCGGGTCGGCGAAGGGGTCGGCGCGGGTGAGGATGTCGTCCGGCGGCTCGGCGGCGAAGACGGCCGCGGTGCGCGCGCCGGGGCCGAGGTCCGTGACCAGTTCGCGGGCCATGTCCTCCTCCGGCCCCAGCAGCCGGCCGGCCCCCGGGCCGGCCGTGATGAGCGCAGGCTCGGAGCCGATGAAGTGCGGGGTGACCCGCAGGCCCCCGGCCGTGATCAGCACGTGTACGGCCAGGTGGTGGCCGTTCATCCGCCAGCCCCACGGGCCGTCGCCGTCCGGGTCGCCCAGCAGCCGCAGCCAGTAGCGGTCGGGCCCCGGGCGGCCGACCAGCTCGCGGCGGTGCCGCTCCACCTCGATCGCGCCGACCGCCAGCCGCCCGCCGTGCGCGCTGTGCGCCGCGGCGAGCAGCGCGTCGACGGCCGCGCGCTGCTCGCCGCCCAGTTCCTCGGTGGACAGGCCGGGGCGGGGGCCCGGCAGGTACGTCCACTCCCGCAGCGCGGGCGCGTCCAGCCGGGCGGGCGCGTCGCGCAGTTCGCGTACCTGCGCCGGCTCCAGCACGGCCAGCAGCGCCCGCGCGGCCTCCCGCATCCGCGCCGCGGTCGCCGCGGTCGCCGCCGTGGCCGGCGGGGTGCCCGCCGCCCCGGCCGCCGCCGTCGATTCCCCGGACCCGCCCACCCGTTCCTCCGCCCGTCGCCGGATCACCGGGGGCGACGCCCCCGGTGATCCATGGTGCAACACGTTCCCCGTGCGCGGGCGTGGCTCACGCCGTGCTGAGCGTCCACTTCTGGTTCGTGCCGCCCGTACACGACCAGTTCTGTGTCTCCGTGCCGTCCGCGGGGGTGTTGCCGGTGACGAGCGGCGCACCGTCAGGCTGCGAACGGGATCCTCACAGTCAGGTCAGGGCGTCGAGGCGGTGCTGCAGGTAGTGGCGTTCGGCGTCGTTGGTGACGAGGGCGAGGGCGGCGCGGTAGGCGGCGGCGGCCTCCTGGGGGCGGTCGGCGCGGCGCAGCAGGTCCGCCTCGGTGGCGGGGACGTAGTGGTTGCCGGGGAGGTGGTCGGCGAGGCGGAGGTCATGGAGCAGGGTGATGCCCTGGGTGGGGCCATGGGCCATGGCGACGGCCACGACGCGGCTGAGCTGGACGTACGGCGAGGGGGTCAGGGCGGCCAGTTCCTCGTAGAGCGCGGCGATGGCCGGCCAGTCGGTCGCGGCGGCCGTGGGGGCGGTGGAGTGGTGCGCGGCGATCTGGGCCTGGATCAGGTACGGGCCGCGGGTGCGGGCAGCGCGCTCGGCGGCGTCGAGGATGCCGGTGCCCTCGGCGAGGCGGTCGCCGTCCCACGCGGTCCGGTCCTGTTCCTCCAGCGGCACGAGGTGGCCGGCGGCGTCCACGCGGCCCCGGCGGCGGGCGTCGTGCAGCAGTTGCAGCGCCAGCAGCCCGAGGACGTCCGGCTGGCCCGGCAGCAGCCGGTCGAGGGTGCGGGTGAGCCTGATCGCCTCGCCGGAGATCGGCGCGCGGCCTCCTTGAGCTTGCGGGCCTCGGTGCCGGCACGGCGGATGCGGTCCCACGCCCGGTTGCGGGCGGTGATGCTCGGCGGCGTGGTCCTGGGTGCCGTGCTGACGCCGGCTGCCGGGGGATCGGCCGAGGAGGGCGCCGAAAGGCGGCACCGTGGCGGGTGGCGCAAGGGCTGGTCGGGCGCCGTGGTGCGGCTGGGCGTGGCCGGGATGGTCCTGATGGTCTGCGAGGGCGCGGTCCTGGGCTGGAGCGGCATCCTCCTGCACGACAGCCGGGGTGCCTCACCGGCCGTGGCGTCCACGGCGGTCATGGCGTTCACCGCCGGCCAGGCCGCCGGCCGCGTCGTGGGCGACCGGCTCAGGCTGGCGTACGGCGACGCGGCGCTGTTCCGCGTCGGCGGCCTGATCGGCGCGGGCGGCCTGGGGCTCGCGGTCCTCAGCCCCGAGCCGGCGGTCGCGGTGGCCGGCTTCGCGGTGCCCGGGCTGGGCAGTTCGACGCTCATCCCGCTGACTTTCAGCGCGGTCGGGCGCGTCGCGGGGGACGACGAAGGCGCGGCGGCGGCCCTGCCGCGGTTCACGACCTTCACCTACGCCGGCATCTTGCTCGGGCCCGCTCTCATCGGCTGGAGCGCCCAGCTGGCCGGGCTGCAGTGGACGCTCGCGGCGCTGGTGCCGTTGCTGGGGTGCGTGGCCCTGGCCGTCCGCCTGCCGGTGGCGGCGGCCTCTCGGACCTGCGACCGATCGGCCTAGCGTCCTGAGTCGCACACCTGAGTCGCACACCGCAACACGATCCGCGACCGCAGAGCCAACGCCTGCGACGTCTTCCGGCGACGAGCCCACCCGGACACCACACCGAGCGCTCCTCGTCGGACAGCACCACCGGATCAGGCGTCGGCGCGTAGCGGCCCGGGGAGCTGTGGCAAGGTGAGGGCGTGAGGGTCGAGGACCTCGTCCGGCTGCGCCGGGCCCGAGACGCGATGGACCGCGACTACGCGCAGCCGCTGGACGTGGCGGAGCTGGCGCGGGTCGCGCTCATGTCGCCGGGGCACTTCTCCCGCAGCTTTCGGGCCGCCTACGGAGAGACGCCGTACAGCTACCTGATGACGCGCCGGATCGAGCGCGCCAAGGCGCTGCTGCGCCGCGGCGACCTGACGGTGACCGAGGTGTGCTTCGCGGTCGGCTGTTCCTCGCTGGGTTCGTTCAGCTCGCGCTTCACCGAGCTGGTCGGCGAGAGCCCCAGCGCCTACCGGGCCCGTACCCACGACGACGGCGCCGCCGTCCCGGCGTGCGTCGCCAAGATCCACACCCGGCCGGTGCGGCGGCCGGGCGCGCGGGACACCCTCCTCCGGTAGCGTGAGACGCATGGGTATCGCGCTCTCGGAATGCTTCATCGCCGTCGATGACCATGACAAAGCACTCGCCTTCTACCGTGACGTTCTCGACCTGGAGGTCCGCGCTGACGTCTCGTTCGAGGGCATGCGCTGGGTGACCGTGGGCTCGCCCGCGCAACCCGACGTGAACATCGTCCTCGAACCACCCCTGCCCGACCCGAACGCCACGCCCGCGGACCGCGAGGCTATGGCCCAGCTGCTTGCGAAGGGTCTGCTGCCAGGCGTCATCTTCGCCACCGACGACTGCGACGCGACCTTCGAGCGCATCGCCGCCTCGGGCGCGGAGGTGCTGCAGGAGCCGGTCGACCAGCCCTACGGCGTACGGGACTGCGCGTTCCGCGACCCGTCCGGCAACCTGCTCCGGTTCAACCAGCCGCGCAGTTCCTGACGCCGCCGCCACGCCTCGCGCCGCGCCTCGCCGCCCCTCCCGGCCCGCCTCCGGCCACCTCTTCCGCCCCGCCTCCTACCGCGTGCCCTCCAGCCGGGCCGACCGGGCCGCGGCGGCCTCCGCCACCCGGCGGCTCTCCCGCGCGGTGCGCTCGGCGTCCGCCACCCGCTCGCGGGCCTTCTCCACCTGCCAGTGCGCCGCGTCCCGCGCCGCGCTCGCTGCCTCCATCTCCCGCTCCAGGGCGGCGATGTACTCCTGCGCCTGGCGCAACCCGGCCTCGGCCCGGGCCCGCTGCTGCTCGGCCTGACGCCGCTCGCCGTCCAGCCGGACCGCCTGCCACTGCGCCTCCTCCGCCTCCTGGCGCGCACTGAGCATCTCCAGGAAGCCGGCCAGGTTCCGCACCGCGCCGGCCATCTGCTGCAGCATGAACGCGGCGGCGGCCACGTCGTGCACCTCGAAGTTGTTGGCGCTGTCGGCCTCGTCCGACACCCTCAGGAACGGCCGCCCCGGGCGGCCGTCGGTCAACGAGTACGCGCACAGATCCACATCGAACCCCACTGTCTGGCGCGGGTCGTCCCGCCCCTGGAACATCGCGCCGGCATTCCAGCCCAGGTGCAGCACCCGGGTCAGGTCGTCACCGTGAGCCCCGAAATGGTCTTCCGGTGAGTCGGCCATGTTGCACCACGGCGGACAGACGAATTGGAGGCACTCATCCATGACGGTCACCCCCTCCGTATCGTCACGAGCCGCCCCGGACTGGAGGGTTGATCACCCGCAGGGGGTACAGGGGGCGGGAGTGGCGACGACGAACGGCGCCGAACTCGCCGCGTACGCCCAGGTGATGGCGGTCCGTACGCAGCGTGCGCACCGTCGCGTACGCATGCGCGCGCGGGTCAAGTCGTCTGCCCGGCCGCGGAGTTACGACTCCGCCAGCGCCCGGTCCACCAGCGCGCCGGCCGCGCCGGTGTACGAAGCGGGGTCGAGGAGGGCCGCCAGCGCCCGTTCGTCGAAGTGTTCGGCGATCGCGGGAACCGCCGCGAGAATCCCCGCCAGGGGACGGTCCGTACGCTCCGACTCCGCCGCGGCGTCGGTGAGCAACCGCTTCGCGGGCGCCTTGCCCAGCAGCGGGGCGAGCACCGCCGCGACCCGCTCGGAGGCGACCAGGTTCTCCGTCGTCCGCAGGTTGGCGCGCATCCGGTCGGGCCTGACCTGCAGCCCCTCGGCGAGTTCGGCGGCGGTGTGCGCCGCGCCGCCCGCCAGCCGCAGGCACTCGCGCAGCAGGTGCCACTCGGCGTGCCAGGCGCCGGCGGAGCGCTCGTCCTCGGTGACCATGCACTGGGTCACGGCCGCGGCCAGCGCCGGGACCTGGAGGGAGGCGCTGCGGACGAGGGTGGCGAGCACCGGGTTCCGCTTGTGTGGCATCGCGGAGGAGCCGCCGCGGCCGGCCACCGCCGGCTCGGCCACCTCCGCGACCTCGGTCCTGCCGAGGGACTGCACGTCGACGGCGATCTTGCCGAGCGCCCCCGCGACGACGGCGGTGGCGGCGGCGACGTCGGCGACGGGGGTGCGCAGGACGTGCCAGGGGAGTGTGGTGAGGGCGAGCCCGGTCTCGTCGGCGTACGCGGCGGTCAGCCGGGCGGCGTACGCGCCGGGGGCCCCGGGGTCCGTTTCCGCGCCGGCTCCGGCTCCTGATCCGGCTCCCGCGCCGGTTTCCGCTCCCGCTCCCGTTCCCCCTCCCGCTCCGTCCAGCGCCGCGTACTCCAGATACCCGGCCAGCGTCCCCGCCGCCCCGCCGAGCGACACGGGTAGCCCGCCGTCGAGCACCCGCTCCACCCGCCCGGCCGCGTCCAGCACCCCCCGCCGCCAGCCGGCCGCCTTGAGCCCGAACGTCGTGGGCACCGCGTGCAGCGTCAGGGTCCGCCCGGCCATTAGCGTGTCGCGGTGCTCCGCCGCCAGCCGCGCCAGGGCGCCCGCGGTGCGCAGCAGGTCGGCGTGGACGAGGCGCAGCGCCCGGTCGCACACCAGCATGGCGCCGGTGTCGAACACGTCCTGGCTCGTCGAGCCGCGGTGCACGTACTCCGCGGCCCCGGGGTCGCGTTCGGCCACGACGGCGGTCAGCGCTCCGACCAGCCCGACGACCGGGTTGGCGGTCTCCCGCGCGGCGCACGCGAGCGCGCGCAGGTCGAGCAGGTCGGCGCGGGCCGCCGCGGTGATCGCCGCGGCGGCGGGCGCGGGCATGGTGCCCGTACGGGCCTGGGCGCGCGCCAGCGCCGCCTCGGCGTCCAGCATCGCCTGCAGCCACGCCCGGTCCGACACGGCGGCTTCGACGGGGGTGCCGGCCCGCACGGGGGAGAGCAGGCCGGCGTCGAGGTCTGGGTCGTCGTGCGCGTCGGCGTCTGGTCCTGGGGACGGGGTCACGAAAGCTCCTCGGTGGCGTGGGGGCGCGTACCGCCCGCGGGGGTGAGAGCGAGGACGGCGCGGGCGATGGCGTCGGAGTCGCCGAGCGTCACGGAGTTCACCCCGGGGCGTATGCCCGCCGCGGTCACCCAGTGCACGGCCTCGGTCGGAACCCCGTAGGCGAAGCGGCGGGGGTGGGTCCGCCCGGCGGCGTCGACGAGGCGGTACGGTCGCCCGCTCACGGCCAGTCCGCCGGTCACCACGTCGGCGCCGGCGTCGCTGGAGATGGTGTACGGGCGGCACTGGCCGGTGGCGAGCAGGTGGGTGAGCAGGGGGTCGGCGGTGCGGCGGATGTCGGGCTCGGGCAGCCGCGCCTCGATCAGCGCCGCCGCCCGCACCGGCGGGCCCTTGACCCGGCTGGACTCGGCGACGAACGCCGGCGCCGGGCCCGTACGGTCGACGCGTACGCGCAGCTCCGGGCCCATGAACGCAAGGACACCGGCGTTGGCCAGCGCGATGGTCTCCTCGATGCGGGAGGCGGGCGGGCCGATGGACAGGTAGGCGTTCAGCGGCGTGTACCAGTTCTGCAGGTCATCTCTGTAGGAGATGCCCTCCAGGCCGCCGTGGTCCACCACCAGGCGGATTTCGTTACGCAGGTCGCGCAGCACGTCGAGCGCCGCCTTGAGCGGCCCGCTGACGTTGCCCTCGCGGGCCTCCCGTACGTCGTCGGCCAAGTGGCCGAGCAGCCAGTCGCGGAACTCCTCGCGGCTGTGGAACTCGCGTGTCGCGTACGGGCGGTCGATGCGCTTCCAGTCCCAGCGGTCCGCGGCCGGGATGCCGTGCTCGTCGAGCAGCGCGGCCTCCACCGCGGCGGAGGGCGCGGCGAGGTAGCGGGCGACGAACGCCTCCCGCTCCGCCGCCCGGCCGTCGGCCGCGAGGAGGGCACCGTAGTAGACGCTCGCGACCTCCTTGGCGATCAGCGGCCACAGGTCGACGGCGAAGTACACCCGGCGGCCCTCGGCGGCGCGCTCGCGCAGCCGGGCGATGACCTCGGGGGTGAGCAGCCGCGGTTCGTAACGGCCGTGTGCGCCCTTCTCGTTGTGGCCGCGGGCGTGGTACGGAACGCCGCGCCGGGAGCCGGCGTACAGCCGCGGCTCGCGGCCGGAGGGCCGGTACACGAGGCGGTCGCCGCTGCGCTCGAACCGGCCGCCGCGGCCGGTGGTGAGCAGCGCGAGGTGGTCGAAGAAGTTCAGCCCGAGCCCGCGCAGCACCACGGTCTGACCGGGGCGGATCGCGGACAGGTCGGCGTCGGCGGGGCTGACGGGCGAGACGAGTACAAGCCCGCACTCCGCCGCCTCCCGCGCCAGCTCCTCCTCGCGCGCGGTGGCCCGCGCCGGCAGGTGCCCCTGCGCGAGGACGACGGCGTCGAGGCGGTGTAAGCGGGTGCCGTCGGCGAGGGCGAGGCACTGACCGGCCGCGCTCGTCACCCGGCCCGGCTGCTCTGCGTCCAGGTCGCCCACGACCCGCTGCTCCGGGTCCGGCTCCTCCTCATACAGAGAGACCGCGGTGGACCGGTGCACCTGCACCGTCACGTGCTCCGGCGCGCCGGCCACCACCCGGCGGAAGACGTCCGCCAGGTAGTGCCCGTAGAACGCCCGCGTCGGGTAGTCGTCCGCCCCCAACTGCCGCGCCTCGGCGAGCACCCCGCCCGGCAGTGCCGGCCCGGCCTCGTCCCCGCGTACGACGGACCGCGCCCACTCGTACAGGCTCGGCCCGCCCTCGATCGGCCCCTCCATCTCCACGCTGGCGTCGGTGTAGATGGTGACCTGTGAGGCGACGGTGTTCATCAGCAGCAGATCCGGCTGGTCCGTGCGCCACACCCGCCCCGCCCCGGGCTGATGGGGGTCGACGACGTGGATCCGCAGCGCCTCGTGGGCGGGGGACTTGCGCTCGTTGGCGCAGATCCGCTCCAGCACCGACAGCCCCCGCGGCCCGGCGCCGACGATGCAGACGTTCAACTCCCCGTGGGGCATGGACACCTACTCCTCGGTGACGACGTACCCGAACCTGATAGGGGAAGTTTCCACAATGTCTGACCTCACAGCGATGACAAGTTCCTGTGAGGGGTACGGTCGCGGGCGCCCGGGAGGTGCGCTGACGTGCTGATGCGGTAGGAAGACCTGGGGCGGTACAGGCCAGGAGGCGATGCGGGTGGAGAACGTCCTGCCGGGGGTCGTGGGGGCGTTCATCGGGCTGGCGGGTGTGCTGCTCGGCACCTGGGCGACCGGGCGCAGCGAGGACCGGCGGTGGCTGCGGGACCAGAAGCTGAGGAGCGCCGCCGACGTGATCACGGCCGGCCTGCATCTGTACGAGTCGCAGCTGGACGGCAGCGATCAGCGCCGGCTCAGCACGGCGGACCGGGTGGCGGGGCAGGACCGGCCGCAGACGGGAAGGTCGCACATCCACCTGCTGTGCGGCGCCGAGACGCGCGCGGCGGGGCCGACGGGGGCGTCGCGGGGCGGAGTACGGCCCGGAGGTTAGGGCGGCGGGCGGGGAGCGGTGGGTCCGCCCGGTCCGGGGGCGGGGGCGAGAAGGGCCCGCAGACGGCCCGGGGGGAGCCCGGACTCGGCGCGTACGACGTGCGTCATGTGCGCCTGGTCGGCGAAGCCGAGTTCGGCCGCGAGGCCGCCGAGGTCGCGTTCGCCGCCCGCCAGCCGTTCCAGCGCCCGCGCGGCGCGCAGCCGGTTGCGGTAGCGGCTCAGCGTGGCGCCGGTCGCCGCCCGGAACACCCGGCTCAGGTGGTGTGGCGAGCAGCCCAGCTCGGCGGCGAGGGCGAGCAGCCCGAGCCGCGGGTCCGCGGTCAGCGCCTCCCGGGCCCCGTCGGCGAGCCGCTGCCGGGCCGCGGCCGTGGCCGGAGCGCCGCTCGCCACCCGGCGCGCGTCGAGCTGCGCCAGCGCCGCTGCGGCCAGGGCGACGGCCGACTCGGCGGCCCCGAAGGCGTCCCCGTCCCCGGGACCGCGGCCGGAGGCCGCGCACAGCAGCCGGTGCCGCAGCGCCATCGCGGGGGTGGTGAACACCAGCCCCTCCGGCACGGTGGGATCGCCGCCCAGCAGCGAGGCGAGCAGCGGCTCCGAGGGAACGAGCTCCGTGTAGCGGTCGGCGCCGCGCGGGTGCGCGAACTGCTGCTCGCTGCCGAGCCGTTCGACGTACACCGACGCGGGGTCCATCGTCTGCTCCACGCCGTCCACCCGCGCCCGTACGACACCGTCGCGTACGAGGACGAGCCCGAAGACCTCCGTGGCGCGGGCGGGCGTCCACCCGACCGGCGGGTCACCGCAGCGTACGTCGGCGACGAAGAGGTCATCGCCGGTGAGGAGGGTGCGCCGGGTCGCGGCCATGCGGATGAGCCTTGCATACGGGGGTGGGGATCGCGCACGAACTTACAAGCGGGGACCGGGGGGTGGGCGGGAGCGTGGGCGGGGAGCGGCGGTGTGGGGCCGTCGGAGGAGGGAGTGGTGATGGGGCGGGTGTACGGCGAGGGTGTGGAGCCGGGTGCGGGTGTGCGTGGGGGCACGGGGGACGTCGGACCCGGTGGCGCGGGAGCGGAGGTGGGTGCCGGAGACGTCGGCCGGGGCGGGGAGAGAGCGGAGCCGGGTGCTCGGGCCGTCGGACCCGGTGGCGCGGGAGCGGAGGCGGGGGCTCGGGGCGTCGGACCCGGGGGCGGGCGCGCCGACGCCGGTGGTGCGGCTGCGCCTGGCGGGCTTCGTATCCCGGTGGGCCGCGTGTGGGGGCGGCGGCGGGTGTTGCGGGAGGTTGGGACGGTGGCCGTGGGGTCCGTTGCCGCGTCAGCGGGCGGCGGGGCTGCCGCCGTATCCCGGCCGCGCCCTGATGGCGCAGATGGTGCGGTCGACGCCTCCGCCGGCGTGGCCCGCTGCCGGGCCGGGCGGTTCGAGGTCGTGGCGCTGCTCGACGCGCACGGTACGTTCCCCATGCCGCGCGCCGACGCCTTCCCCGGCGCCTCCGCCCCCGCCTGGGCGCACGCGCGCCGCCTCGACCCCCGGGCCTTCGGGCCCGACGGCGCCTGGGAGCTGGACTTCCGCTGCTTCGCCGTACGGCGGCCCGGCGGCCGGGTCGTACTGGTCGACTCCGGCATCGGCCCGGCCGACAGCCCGGCCGCGAGCTGGGCGCCGGTCCCCGGCCGGCTGCACGAGCGGCTGGCCGCGGCCGGCATCGCGCCGGCCGATGTCGACACCGTCGTGCTCAGCCACCTGCACGAGGACCACTACGGCTGGTCCGTGACGCCCGACGGCGTACCGGCCTTCCCCCGTGCCCGCTACGTCGTCCAGGCCGCCGAACTCGCCGCCCTCGCCCCCGGCGACGCCGCGACGACGTACGCCGTCGCCCCGCTGCGCGCGGCCGGGCAGCTGCACGTCGTGGACGGCGCCACCCGGCTCGTCGCCCACCGCGACGGGGACGCCGTCACGCTCGTACCGACGCCCGGCCACACGCCCGGACACCAGTCGGTGGTCGTCGACGGCGGGCGCTGGCAGGTCGTCATCGCCGGGGACGTCGTCGTGCACGCGGTGCAGCTCGCCGACCCCGCCGTGCGGTACTTCTTCGAGGAGGACCCGGACCTCGCCCGCCGCACTCGGCGCCTGCTGCTGGAAGGGGCCGGGCCGCGCGGCGCGGTGCTCGCCACGGCGCACCTGAACCGCCCGTTCGTACCCCTGCGCTGACGTGGGCTCTCCGGCGGGTAGTGATGCCGCCATGAGCGTTAGCAAGGTCCTGGACGCGGAGATCGAGCGGCTGACCTGGCTACGCGACCGCCTTGCCGCACTCGATCCCGCGCGTACGGCCTAACCTCCGGGCGTCGGACCCGGCTCCTCGCCCCAGACCCGCTCGCCCGAGTCGTAGAGCGGGATGTTCCCGGCGCTGGTCGGCTGGTTGGTCAGGCCCTGGTACGACCAGTCGTCGGTGGGGTCCCAGCCGGCGCCCCCGGTGATGCGGAACTGCACCTCGGCGCGGTGCTGGGCCTGGCCGCCGGGGAAGATCGCCTTCCCGGTGCAGTCCAACTCCACGTAGTACAGGTCGCCCTCCGCCTGGAAGGGCCCGCGCAGCGGCGAGGGACACTCGCTGTAGCCGGAGAACAGGGTGAGGTCTGCCGGGTCCACGCCCTCGTCGAGGGTGAACCAGTAGCGGAAGGCGCCTTGGTCCAGCGTCCGTGCGGGGAAGCCGCTGCGGTTGCGGACGGTGGCCTTGACCTCGGTGAATCCCGCTCCGTCGGCGTTCAGGGACGCCTCGACGTACATCTCCGGGCCGTCGGGCTCCTCGGGCTGCGGGAAGTCGGGCAGCGGGGTGCCGCCGTGCCGTTCGACGAGGGCGGCGAGGGCGCCGGACAGGCCGGCGTTGTAGTCGGTGGCGACCTCGTTGGCGACGTAGTCCTGGCGGTCGTCGGTGTACTCGTCGTCGGGGCCGGAGGGGCCGCCGACCAGGGCGCCGTAGAGCACGTGGCGGTTGGTCTCGGGCGCGGTGAGCTGGTCGGTCCAGGAGCCGTGGGCGGTGCGGTGGTGCGGGTTGCGCGGCGGGTTGGCGCCGAAGCCGACGACGTAGCTGGAGTCGCGCGGGTTGTCGCCGAGCATGTAGTCGATCTGGCGCTCGCCGAACGTGCGGTAGCGCGTCGCCCGGTCCGGGTCGCTGCCGGCGAGCCAGTCGGAATAGACCAGGGCGACGAAGGAGGTGTTGGCGGCGTAGCGCAGCGAGCCCCAGGTGTCGAGGACGGCCTGGCCGCCGGGCGAGTACGGCACGCGCTGTCCGTCCACGCCGGTGGTCCAGTAGTCGAGCCAGCGGTTGGCGTCCTGGACGTACCGGTCGTCGCCGGTCTCCATCGCCAGCAGCGCGTAGGCACCGTACGCCTTGTTGTCCCACGCCATGGTCCAGCGGTAGCTGCGGGTGTCGGTCTGCGGCTCGGTGCCGAGGCGGTCGTACTCGGTCTCGGCCTTGGCGAGGTAGGAGGCGTCGCCGGTCGCCTTGTAGAGCCAGTACGCGCCCCAGACGAGCTCGTCCTGGTAACCGGACCAGGAGCGGTAGAAGTTGCCGGCGGGCACGCAGTCCGAGTAGACGCCCCGGTGGGTGTCGGCGAAGTCGTACAGCTCCTCGGCGTGCCGGACGAGGGTCGCGGCGTACGACGGATCGTCGTCGGCGAAGAGCAGCGAGGACGACGCCATGGCGGCGGCGGTCTCGCCGGCGACATCCGATCCCGGGCAGCCGGGGTGCACCCGGTAGGACGGCCGCTCCATCGGCATGACCTCGGCCGGTCCCCACCACCGGTGGTCGGCGTCGCCGTCGCCGACCTGGGCGTAGAGGACGTCGGGCTCGGGGTGCGCGCGGATGAAGTAGTCGTTGACCCAGCGCAGGTTGTCCTTGAGGTACGCGAGCTGGCCCGACTGCCGGTAGCCGTCCTCCGCGGCCAGCCCGCCCCAGGCGAGCAGGGTGGTCGTGAACGCCATCGGGAAGCCGAACTTCACGTGGTCGCCGGCGTCGTACCAGCCGCCGGTGAGGTCGACGCCGACGTCGGAGCCGTCGTCGAGCGCGGAGTCGCCGCGCCAGCCGACGCGGTTGCCGGCCGGGAGGTCGCCGGAGCGCTGCGCCTCGTAGAAGAACATCGACTTCTGCAGCGCCTCGGCGTAGTTGAACCCCGCCTCCGGCGACTCGCCGGCGTCTGCCGCGGGCGGGGCGAGCAGCCCGCCGCCGAACACCACGCCGGCGATCAGCCCGACGACGAGCCCGGGCCGCCCGCGACTCCATCGGCGGGGGCCCCAGCGGCCGGCGCTGCGGGCGGGACTGGCGGATGCGGAAGTCGGCATGCGGCGGCCCTATCTGATTCCGTGGTCGGCGGGATCCCGGGAATGGGAGCGCTCCCATGGTCTTCCTGCGCCATGCCCACGTCAATGACGCGGGGGGAGCCCCGGACTCGGCGCGTACGACATGCGTCATGTGCGCCTCGTCGCACCATACGGATGCCGCAGGCAGGGGCCGGGTCCTGGCAGCCGGCTCCGGGGCCCCGCGAACGAAGGACATGCGCGGTCGTGTCATGCCGGCAACCGTTCGGTGCCCGGCCGAAGCGTGCGCCCCTGGTCCCGACCGGTCACGGCAAGGGCGTAGGTCCGCGCCACCTCCGCCGCCGGCGTTCCCGGCGCGGGGTCCATGCCGAGTGCCTCCAGGGTCTCGGTGACCCACCCCGGGCTGACGGCATTGATCCGCAGACCCCGCGGCAGTTCCACGGCCGCGCACGCGACGAATGCCTCCAAGCCGGCGTTCACCAGCGCCGCGAACGAGTAACCGGGCGCCGGACGGCCGATGAAGCCGCTGGTCAGCGTGATGGAACCGCCGTCTCGCAGTCGGGGAAGGGCCAGTCGCACCAACCGCAGCTGGCCGAGGAGCTTGCCGTCGAGCCCGGTGGTGAACTCCGCGTCCGTACCCTCGTCCAGCCGGACCAGCGCCCCGCTGGCCGCACAGCACACCACCGCGTCCAGTTCGCCGACGTCGTCCAGCAGCGCGGCCACCGAGCCGGGGTCGGCCAGATCCACCCGAGGGCCCGCCGAGCCGCTCCGGGAGGCGCGCACGACCTCGTGGCCCGCCGTCGCCAACTCCGCCGAGACCGCCCGTCCAATGGTGCCGGTGGCACCGATCACCAGAATCATCATGACCACCACCCTCACCTGTCGCCCCGCGCCCAGCCAGCACCCCGCCGTGACCATCCCCAGCAGGTGCAGGCTCCGGCAGCGGCCCGCGGCCGAGATGGCCGGGAACTGCGGGGCGGCCGGGAGACCGCGGCATACTTGGCAGGCGTGCGACCTCACTCCGACATCGGCTCCTTCCTCCGATCGCGCCGCGCCCGCTTGCGGCCCGCCGACGTCGGGTTGCCCGAGTACGGCGGCCGGCGTCGCGTGCCGGGGCTGCGCCGTGAGGAGCTGGCTGGGCTGGCAGGCATCAGCCCCGGCTACTACACGCGGCTGGAGCAGGGCCAGACGCCGCGGGTGTCCGATGAGGTGCTGAAGGCGGTGGGCACGGCGTTGAGACTGGACGCGACGGAACGGTCCCATTTGCGCGCCCTGGCCCGGCCGCGGCACGCCGCGGGGCCCGGGACCGAGTCCGTACGGCCTTCTCTGCGGATGCTGCTGGACTCGCTGGGCGCTACCCCGGCCCTCGTCCTGGGTCGGCACGCGGACATCCTGGCCTGGAACCCGGTCGGTCACGCCCTGATGGCCGGTCACCTGCCTTTCGACGAGCCGCCCAACGCCGTCCGCCTGGTCTTTCTCGACCCGGCCGCGCGTCGGCTGTTCGGCGACGGCTGGGCCCGCAAGTGCCGGGACACCGTTGCCGACCTGCGGCTGATCGCCGGCAGGCGGCCGGACGACCCGGTGCTGGCCGCGCTGATCGCCGAACTGACGGAGCGCAGCGCGGAGTTCGCGACGCTCTGGCGGGCGCACCCGGTGGCTCTCTGCGCGTCACGCACCCGCCACTACCGGCACCCTTCCGCCGGCTCGCTCACCCTGTCCCACCAACTGCTCGACATGGGCGACGACAGCGGGCAGCGGCTCGTGCTCTACGCCGCCGAGCCCGGCAGCCCCTCGGCCGCCGCCCTGGCCCTTCTCTGAAGCCCGCTTCCCTCCACCGACCGCCCTCGACCGGTGCCCCGTGCCGGGAGTGTGTGAGTGAGGTATTTGGGTACTCGTGCACCGGAGGTGGTCATGACGGCAGCAGCGCACCCGTCCAGGCAGTCGCCTCTCAAGGTGGACCCGGAAACGGACAAGCTGATCAGTCAGGGGGCCCATTTCTTGGGCCTGACGAAGAAGGATCTGGTCGCCGAGGCGGTACGGGCCTACCTGGAGCAGCGGCGTGAGGACCTGCGCCTGGGCATGGTCGAGGCGATCAGTGTGCTGGACGGCTCACTGAAGGCCGACGTGATGATGCTGACCGGGCTGAGTGCCGATGACATTGACGCGGTCGGCGGGGCCGACGAGTGAGCGGAGGCGCCGGGATGCGGCCCGCCCGCCCCACTATGCGCTGTCTTCGTGAGGACTTGGAGTTGCGCCGATCCATGCGGTCACGGTCCCGCTCGAAGCGTTCGAGAGCCGGCGTGGAACGGTCCATGGGGGTGGCAAGCAGTTCATTGCCGGGGATCTTGCGGCGAGCCGGAGCCGGCCGGTGAACCCGCAGGTTGGGCCCTCCCTGGGGGAGGAGGGCAGCCCTGCGCCCCCGGCAGGACTCGAACCTGCGACCAAGCGCTTAGAAGGCGCCTGCTCTATCCGCTGAGCTACGGGGGCCGGTGTGGCGTGGAACGGTGGCCGGGCTCGGCGGATCCGTGACCTTGCCAGGGGTCAAGGATAGAGCTCCGCTGAGCCACACCCGGTAGCTTCACTCCGGCACCACCTTGTGGAGGTTCAGTGAAGCGTCCCGATAATCGCAGGCGAGTGCGATTCGCGCACCGCTTTTTTCGGCGCGGCGCCGGTGGTGTTGTGCAGTCGTTATGCCCGGGTGGCGAGAGCTTCTGGGTTGAAGAAGGCGCGCTGCGGGGCTAAACGCTTTCAAATTCGGATGGAAGCGGGCATTCTTCGCATGTGGTGACCTCGGACGTACGGCCTGACCTGCTGAGCGCACTCTCCGCCCTGCGCGAGTGCGTCGCCGCCGCGCGCTTTCCGCTGCCCCTGCCCGGGGCGGCCGGAGCGCGGCGGAGCAGAGCGGAGCTGCTCGCTCAGCTCGACGACTATCTCGTTCCCCGGCTGCACCGGCCGGACGCGCCGCTGCTCGCGGTGGTCGGCGGGTCGACGGGGGCGGGGAAGTCGACGCTCGTCAACTCGCTGGTGGGCAGATGCGTGAGCGAGTCGGGCGTGTTGCGGCCCACGACGCGGATGCCCGTGCTGGTCTGCCATCCCGACGACCAGTCCTGGTTCTCCGGGCAGCGGGTGCTGCCGCACCTCACGCGGGTGTGGATGCCGCGGCAGGACGCCGCGCACGGGCGCGTCGAGGCGTATGAGTCGTACGGCGCGTACGAGGCGCAGGAGGTCGAGGAGCAGTACGGGGACGGCGAGGGCGAGGGCGAGGGCTGGGGGGTCTCCGGTGCGTACGACGGGCGCGATCCGTACCGGCTCCGGCGCGGCCTGACGCGCGGGTCCGCGACCTTCGGGGAGGGCGGCCGCGGGCCCGACGGGACCCTGCTGCGGATCGAGGTCGACGAGAACGTGCCCAGCGGCCTCGCCCTCCTCGACGCCCCCGACATCGACTCCCTCGCCGGGCACGCCCGCGAGCTGGCCGCCGAGCTGGTGTGCGCCGCGGACGTGTGGGTGCTGGTGACGACCGCCTCGCGGTACGCGGACGCGGTGCCGTGGCACCTGCTGCGTACGGCCAAGGAGTACGACGTCAGCCTGGTCACCGTGCTCGACCGGGTGCCGCACCAGGTCGCCGGCGAGATCTCCCTGCAGTACGCCTCGCTGCTGCGCAGGGCCGGGCTCGGCGACGTGCCCCGCTTCACCGTGCCCGAACTCCCCGAGTCCGCCGGCGGCGGCAGCGGGCTGCTGCCCACCACGGCGGTGCGGGAGCTGCGCGACTGGCTCGCGCACCGCGCCCAGGACCCCGAGGCGCGCGCGGACGCCGCCATGCGGACCGCGAACGGCGTGCTCGTGTCGCTACGCTCCCGGGTCACGTCGCTGGCCGGGGCGTGCGCCGCACAGCACGCGGCGTCGACGCGGATGGCGCACCGCGTGGAGCGGGCGTACGAGGACGCCGCCGACACGGCGCACGCCGACCTCGTCGGCGGCGCCGCCTTCGCCGGCGACGCCCTCGCGCACTACCGCAACCGCACCCTCACCGGCGTCTCCACCGACCTCCTGGACGCCCTGACCGGCAACGTCGTCGCCGTCCTGTGCTGCGCCGTCGCCGCCGCCGACGAGCGGATCACCGCAGAGCTGCGCCGCGAGCCGGCCGCTGCGGCGGTGCCGTTCGGGGAGGCGGGGGCGGGGGCGCAGGAGCGGGTGGGGGTGCTCGTACGGCGCTGGCGGCGGTGCCTGGACGAACTGGTCGACGAGGCGTTGCGCGCCGCCGAGCACGGGCCGGACGCGGACCCGGAGGAGGCGGCGGCGCTGCTGGCGGTGTCGCTGCTCGACGGTTCGAACGGGCGGGGGGCGGCGGACGAGCTGGCGGGGCTGCTGGGTGCGCGGGGCGGGTTGCGGCTGCGGAGGCGGGGCGGGCGGCTGCTCAGCACGTACTTCGAGCGGGTGTTCGACGGGGAGCGGGATCGCCGGCTGGCGGCGATCGACTCCTTGGAGGCGCAGTCCGGCCAGCAGGCTCAGTTGATCGCGGCCATGTCCGTGCTGCGGCGGGAGAAGTGACGGGAGAGGTGAGCGGGGTGCGCTCGGAGGAGACGTTGGGACGCGAGTCGGCGGAGGTTCCGCTTCCGATTGGGGAGGCCGCGGAGCCGGTGGTGGCGGTGGGCGGGGCGGATCGGGTGGATGGGGTGGCCGAGATGTGGGGGGTCGCGGGGGGCGTGGACGCGGGCGCGGGGTCGGGTGCGGGTGTGGGGTCAGGTGTGGGCGCGGGCGCGGTGGCGGGCACGGGTGCGGGTGTGGGCGCGGTGGATGGCGTGGGCGTGGTGGAGGGAGAGGGCGGGGCGGAGGGACTGGACGGAGCGAGCGATGCCCCGGCCCCGCCGGCCCCCGCCGGGATGTGGGACGACGGGCTGATCGCGCGGCGCGCGGCGCGGCGGGAGCGGCGGCTGGAGGAACGGGCGGAGGGCGGCGCCGGGGCGGTTGATGCCGTGCCGGAGCCGGGGGGCGAGAGCGACGGGGAGCCGTGTGGGGAGGACTTCTCCTCTGGCATGTCTGGTGGCACTGGGGCAACGGCCTCGCGGGATGCGGTGGCTGAAGAGCCTTCTCCTACGGAGTCGGAGGCTGTGGGGCGTGAGGCTGCGGCGGGGGTTGAGGCGGGGGTTGAGGCGGACGGCGGTGGGCGAAAGGGCGGTGTCGTGGAGATGGGTGCGGACGGCGGGCTGGGCGCAGGGGCGGCGGGGTCGCCGGAGCCGGAGGGTGGTGCGGCGGCGGGGCCTGCGGGGGGCGGTTCGGAGGGCGGTTTGGGTGGGGGTGCGGCGGTGGTGGGCGGTGGGCCGGCGGGCGGTGGGTCGGGGGGAGGTGGGTCGGAGGGCGGTGCGGGCTCTGGTGCGGGGGTGGCTGACGGTGCCCTCGGGGACGTTACGGGGTCCGGGGCGGGCCTGGAGGACGGTGACTTCGCGGACGACGGCGGGCGCGGCGATACGGACGACGGGGACGGTGCCGCGCCGCGCGCCGCGGGGCGGGGTCGCGGCGGGGCGGGTGCGGGGTCCGGGGCGGACGAGGGGGTGCCCGGAGCGTACGTAACACGTGCCGAAGGCCCCCTGCGCGGGCGGCTCGACGCCCTGCGTGCGCTGGTCGGCCTCTCCCGCACGCGGCTCGACGGGCGCACGCTCGCCGAGGCCGGCCGCGTACTCGACGAAGCCGCCGACCGGCAGCGGCTCTCTCTGGACCACGCCGTCGTCGCCATCGCCGGCGCCACCGGCAGCGGCAAGTCCAGCCTCTTCAACGCTCTCGCCGGCACCGACCTCTCGGAGGTCGGGGTGCGCCGGCCCACCACCTCCCTGCCCACCGCGTGCGCCTGGCGCGGCGCCGGGGACCACGCCCCGACCCTGCTCCTCGAACGCCTCGGGCTCCCGCCGCGCGCCGCCCGGCCGGTGCGCGACGACCTGGGGCTGCGCGGGCTCGTCCTCATCGACCTGCCCGACCACGACTCGGCGGTGGACGAGCACCGCGCGTGCGTGGAGCAACTGCTGCGCCGCGTGGACGCCGTGATCTGGGTGGTGGACCCGGAGAAGTACGCCGACGCGGCGCTGCACGAGCGCTACCTGCAGCCGCTCGCGGACTACGCCGAGGTGACGTTCGTCGTCCTCAACCAGGTGGACCGGCTGCCCGCGAGCGCCGTTTGGCAGGTACTCGACGACCTGCGCCGGCTCCTCGACGAGGACGGCCTCGCGCTCGGCGAGCACGGCGAGCCCGGCGCGTGCGTGCTGTCGCTGTCCGCGCTCACCGGGGAGGGCGTGGCCGATCTGCGCGCGGAACTGGTGTCGTTCATCGCGGAGCGCCGGGCGGCCGAGCGGCGGCTGACCGCGGACGTGGACGGGGCGACGGCGCGGCTGCGCGAGGTGTACGTGGGTGCGGGCGGCGGGTGCGGGCTGGACGAGCGGGTCACGGCCGAGTTCGAGGACCGGCTCGCGGAGGCGGTGGGCGCGGCGGCGACCGGGCGGGCCGCGGAGCAGCTGTGGCTGCGGGAGGCGGAACAGGCGTGCGGGGCGCGGCTGGGGCGGCTGTGGCGGCGACGGCGGGCGGGGGCGGCGGCTCCGGGCGGTGTGGCGGGCGGCGTGGCGGAGCGCTCGGCCGGCGGTGCCGTGGCCGGGCCGCCCGCGGACGCCGGCCCGCTGATGCCGGAACCGCGGGGCGGGGAGCGGGGGTTGGTCCCCGCGCGTGCGGTGGTGGAGCAGGCCGTACGGACCGTGGCCGACGAGGCGGGCGCCGGGCTGCCCGCGCCGTGGGCGAAGGCGGTGCGCGAGGCGGGCGTGCGCGGAGCGGAGGGGCTCGCGGACGGGCTGACGCTCGCAGACGGGCTGACGCTTGCGGGCGCGGCGGGCGGGGGTGCGGGGTCGCCGGGCGCGGGCGGGTCGGACACCGGCAAGTCGGCCGTGGCGGAGCCGGTTGATCCGGACGCCCGCGAGGCGGACATGGGTGCGCCGGCTACGGGCGAGGCGGGCGGGGCCGAACTGCCCGCCGCCGGGCCGGACACGGGTGGTATGCCGCGGCCACGGTGGTGGTCGGTGGTGAGGGTGGTGCAGAGCGGGCTGCTCGGCCTGCAGGCGCTGGCCGTGCTGTGGCTGGTCGCGGCGCTCTTCGGCGTCACTGCGGGGCCGTGGTTGCTGCCGCTGGGCGTCGTGGCCCTCGCCGCCGCCGGCGGTCCGGGGCTGGCGCTGTTCTGCCGGCTCGCCGCCCGCGGCCCGGCGCGGCGGTACGGCGAGGAGGCGGAGCGGCGGCTGCGCGAGTCGGCGGCGGCGAGCGGGCGGGCGCGGGTGCTGGAGCCGATGGCGGCGGAGCTGTTGCGCTACCGCGAGGTGCGGGAGCAGTACGCCGTTGCGTCAGGCGGTGGCGCACGGCTCTGACCTGCTGTTACGCCGCGCGGGCCGGGGTTATCCACAGGGGTCGCGAGTTCGGGCGGGAGCGTGCAGCATGGAGGTCAGCGGGCAGGTGAAGTGCCCGGACGGGGGAGGTGCGTTGGAGATGAACGAGACGATGGTGACCGTGGTGGGGAACGCCGCGACGAGCGCGGATTACCGCACGACGCAGTCGGGGGTGCCGGCGGTGCGCTTCCGGCTCGCGGCCACGGTCCGCCGGTTCGACCAGGCGAGCGGCAGCTGGACCGATGCGTATACGAACTTCTTCACGGTGTGGGCATGGCGCCAGCTCGCGGAGAACGTGGCGGCGTCGGTGGCGATCGGCGAACCGCTGCTGGTGCGCGGCCGATTTCGGTTCAGGGAGTACGAGAAGGAAGGAGTGCGGTTCTCGGATCCGACGATCGACGCGACGGCGGTGGGGCACGACCTCGGCTGGGGGACGGCGGCGTTCCGCCGGATGTCGCGGCTCAGGCCGTCGTTCGCGGAACCGGGCCGGACGGACCCGGACGGCGCGGTGCGGGATCCCCTCGCGCCCGGTGTGGGCTGGAGCGGGGCCGGCCCTGGCGTGGTGCCCGACGCGGGGGAGACGGGGGAGCGGCAGCCGGTGCTGACACCGGACCTGGGCTGAGGCCGGCGGGCCCGCACGACCCGGGACCGACGCCCGGCGGCCCGGGCCGTGGCCGGGCCGCAAGATCGAGGGGGACTGCTGCCCGGGCTGCAGGGCGACGGCCCTGCGTCCCAGGCGGTCGGAGCCGGCTGTCGGAACCCGTCGCCCGTGTGACCGGAGCCGGGGGCGGGTCCGGTCCCCGGCCCCGGCCCCGGCCGCGACCCCCGGCCCCGGCCGCGACCCCGGCCCCGGCCGCGACCCCCGGCCCCGGGTGCGACCCCCGGCCCCGGGTCCTCGGGCCGCGACCCCCGGGTCCTCGGGGCCCGGCCTCGGGTCTTCGGGTCCCGGCCTCGGGTCTTCGGGTCCCGGCCTCGGGTCTTCGGGCTCCGGTCCGGATCCTCGGGCTCCGGTCCGGATCCTCGGGCTCCGGTCCCGGATCCTCGGGCTCCGGTCCCGGATCCTCGGGCCCCGGTCCCGGGTCCTCGGGCCGCGGCCCTCGGGCCCTCGCCTCCTCGTGCCCCGGCCTCCGGCCTCCGGCCTTCGGGCCTCCGGCCCGGGTGGCCTCGCGTTGGCCGGACGGTGACGGTTTCGGGACGATCAGTTCGACTGCCGCGCGAGAACTTCTGCCGGTCCGCAGGGGTCTGCCCGAAATAGTCGTTGCCCGATGTAACGATTGCGTTCTAAAACCCCGTCCGCTGGGGGGATTTGAGGTTCGCGGGACGAAGGGAGTCCATAAGATTCCGAGCGGCTCGACGAGCCCGGAGCGAAGGCGTTCTTACGGCGGGGGCATCCGAGCCTTGACCAACCCGCCCGGAGGGGATTTTCCACCATGACTTCTGTTCGGAGGCCGTCACATCGGCGGTCTGCTCGGCTCACCGCGGTCATGCTGGCCGCGGGCCTGGCTACCGCCGGTGCGATAGCCGGCGCCAGCCCCGCGGCTGCGCAGGACGCGCCGCCCGCGAACGGCGCGACCGCCACCCTGGGCGGACTCACGATCAAGGACACCGCCATCGTCCACGGAGACGGCGGTGACCAGGAGATCGGGGCCGGTCTGTTCGAGATGGCCGTCGACCAGGGCGGCGCCATCCAGACCTACTGCATCGACTTTGGTAACCCGACGCAGCAGGAGGCCAAGTACCAGGAGGTGCCCTGGAGTTCCTCCTCGCTGCAGAACAACCCCGAGGCGGGGAAGATCAACTGGATTCTGCAGAACTCCTACCCGCAGGTGAACGACCTGGCCGCGCTCGCGCAGAAGGCCGGTGCGGGCGAGTTGACCGAGAACACCGCCGCGGCCGGCACCCAGATCGCCATCTGGCGCTTCTCCGACAAGGTCAACGTCGAGGCCAAGGACCCCGAGGCCGAGAAGCTGGCCGACTACCTGGAGGCCGGCGCCGAGGCCATCGAGGAGCCCGCTCCTTCGCTGAACCTCGGCCCGACGGCCGTCTCCGGCAAGTCCGGTGAGAAGCTCGGCCCGGTGACGGTGAACACCGACGCCGCCAGCGCAAACCTCTCGCTGTCGCCGGAGGCCGAGAGCGCCGGCGTCAAGGTCGTCGACGCCAACGGCGAGGCCCTGACGAGCGCCGCCGACGGCACCGAGGTCTTCCTCGACGTGCCCGCCGGCACCCCCGACGGGTCGGCGACCCTGACCGCCGACGCCACCACTCAGGTGCCCGTGGGCCGCGCCTTCGCCGGCGTCGGCGAGCACGCGCAGAGCCAGACCCAGATCCTGGCCGGCTCCAGCGACACCACCGTCTCCGCGCAGGCCACCGCCACGTGGGCGAGCAAGGGACCGATCCCGGCGCTCTCCGCCGAGAAGAACTGCGCCAAGGGCGGCGTGGACGTGACCGCCGAGAACAAGGGCGACCAGCCCTTCTCCTTCGAGCTGGCAGGCGAGTCCCACACCGTGGCTCCGGGCGAGTCCAAGACCGTGCTGGTCGAGGTCGCCGAGGACCAGGCCTACGAGATCACCATCAACGGTGACGACGGCTTCAGCGAGAAGTTCACCGGCGTGCTCGACTGCGACACCGCGGGCAACGACACCCCGGCGCCGAGCGAGCCGAGCCCGGCCTCCGCGGGCGGCTCCGACGGTGACGACGCAGACGACGGCGGCGACCTGGCGAACACCGGTGGCAGCAGCGCCACCCCGGTCATCGCGGGCGTCGCGGTCGGCCTGGTCGTGGTCGGCGGTGCGACCGTCTTCCTGCTCCGCCGGCGCGCCGGCGGCGGCGCCGACGCCGCCTGACGACGACCCTCCGGTCGGCGCCGGGAAGCGTGCGAGCGCGCTGAGCGGCGCCGACCGGCGGACGTCGGCTGACGGCTGACGGCCTGCGCGACACCAGGGGCCGGGTCCTTCGGGACCCGGCCCCTTCGCGCGCCCGCGGAGCGCCGCCCGACGCCCTGCCCGACGCCCCGCCTGACGCCCAGCCCGGCGCCCCGCTCCACGTGCCGCCCGGCGCCCAGCCTGACGCCCCGCCCGACGTGCCGCCGACGTGCCGCCCGGCGTCCCGCGCCGCCCCCCTTCCGCCGCTGGCGGCGGGCGCGAACGGGCCCGTTTTCGTACGGGGCGGAACGTGCGGCAAGATGGGTGCATCTGCCCACCTCGGATTTGCCGGACGGTTTCTCTTGGCTGAGTTCATCTACACCATGCGCAAGGCACGCAAGGCGCACGGCGACAAGGTCATCCTTGACAACGTCACCTTGAACTTCCTGCCCGGCGCCAAGATCGGTGTCGTGGGCCCCAACGGAGCCGGGAAGTCCACCGTGCTCAAGATCATGGCCGGCCTGGAGCAGCCGTCGAACGGCGACGCCTTCCTCTCGCCCGGCTACAGCGTCGGCATCCTCCTCCAGGAGCCCCCGCTGAACGAGGAGAAGACCGTCCTCGAGAACGTCCAGGAGGGTGTCGCCGACACCAAGGGCAAGCTCGACCGGTTCAACGAGATCGCCGAGCAGATGGCGACCGAGTACACCGACCAGCTGATGGAGGAGATGGGCAAGCTCCAGGAGGAGCTGGACCACGAGAACGCCTGGGATCTCGACGCCCAGCTGGAACAGGCCATGGACGCCCTCGGCTGCCCGCCCGGCGACTGGCCCGTCACCCACCTCTCCGGCGGCGAGCGCCGCCGCGTCGCGCTCTGCAAGCTGCTGCTGGAGGCCCCCGACCTGCTCCTCCTCGACGAGCCCACCAACCACCTCGACGCCGAGTCCGTCGCCTGGCTGGAGCAGCACCTCGCGCAGTACGAGGGCACCGTCGTCGCCATCACCCACGACCGGTACTTCCTCGACAACGTCGCCGGCTGGATCCTGGAGCTCGACCGCGGCCGCGCCTTCCCCTACGAGGGCAACTACTCCACGTACCTGGAGACCAAGTCCGCCCGCCTCAAGGTCGAGGGCCAGAAGGACGCCAAGCGGCAGAAGCGCCTCAAGGAAGAGCTGGAGTGGGTCCGCTCCAACGCCAAGGGCCGGCAGGCGAAGTCCAAGGCCCGTCTCGCCCGCTACGAGGAGATGGCGGCCGAGGCCGAGAAGATGCGCAAGCTGGACTTCGAGGAGATCCAGATCCCGCCGGGCCCGCGCCTCGGCAACGTCGTCGTCGAGGTCGAGAAGCTCAGCAAGGGGTTCGGCGAGAAGCTCCTCATCGAGGACCTGTCGTTCACGCTCCCGCGCAACGGCATCGTCGGCGTCATCGGCCCCAACGGCGCCGGCAAGACGACCCTGTTCAAGATGATCCTCGGCCAGGAGAAGCCGGACTCCGGCAACGTCCGGGTCGGCGACACCGTCTCCGTCAGCTACGTCGACCAGTCGCGCGCCAGCATCGACGCCAAGAAGACGCTGTGGGAGGTCGTCTCCGACGGCCTCGACCACATCAACGTCGGCCAGGTCGAGATGCCTTCGCGGGCGTACGTGTCCGCCTTCGGCTTCAAGGGCCCGGACCAGCAGAAGCCCGCCGGCGTCCTGTCCGGCGGCGAGCGCAACCGCCTCAACCTCGCCCTCACCCTCAAGCAGGGCGGCAACCTGCTGCTGCTCGACGAGCCGACCAACGACCTCGACGTCGAGACCCTGTCCTCGCTGGAGAACGCGCTGCTGGAGTTCCCGGGCTGCGCCGTGGTCATCACCCACGACCGCTGGTTCCTGGACCGCATCGCGACGCACATCCTGGCGTACGAGGGCGACAGCCGGTGGTTCTGGTTCGAGGGCAACTTCGAGTCGTACGAGAAGAACAAGATCGAGCGGCTCGGCCCCGACGCCGCGCGCCCGCACCGCGCGACGTACAAGAAGCTCACCCGTGGCTGACCTGGCCAGACACGTCTATCGCTGCCCGCTGCGGTGGGCGGACATGGACGCCTACGGCCACGTCAACAACGTGGAGTTCCTCCGCTACCTGGAGGAGGCCAGGATCGACTTCATGTTCCGGCTGGCGCGTGTCGAAGGACGTGCCGCCGCCGGCGGCGGCACGTCCTTCGAGGGCGGCTCGGTCGTGGCCCGGCACGAGATCGACTACCGCCGCCAGCTGGTGCACCGGTACGAGCCGGTGACGATCGAGGTGTGGGTGACGGAGATCCGCGCGGCGGCGGCGACGCTGGCGTACGAGGTGAAGGACGGTCCGGGCGACGACGGCGGCACGGTGTACGCGCGGGCGTCGACGGTCATCGTCCCCTACGACTTCGACGCCGGCCGGCCGCGGCGGATCACGGCGGAGGAGCGGGCGTTCCTGGAGAAGTACCTGGAGCCGCCCGCGGAGCCCGGGGAGGCAGTGGCGGCATGACGCGACGGCTGGTGTTCGCCGAGGGACGGCAGGCGGAGGGCCTGGTGGCGTTCCTGGGGCGGCTGTTGCGGTACGACAGGGGCGCGGCGGTACGGCTGCGGGTGGCGGCACCCGGCGGCGACGCCGGGCGCGAGCGGGCGGCGCTGGCCGTCTTCGGGCACGCGCCGGCGCTGGACGTGATCGTGGTCCGTACGCTGCTGCTGACGGCGGCGGCGGAGCTGGACGAGACGGTGTCGGCGGGGGAGCTGGCGGAGGCCGTTCACGCCGCCGCTGGCACGGGAGACGCCGCCGCTGGCACGGGAGAGGACGCGGGCCGGGCGGACTCCGGTGCGAAGGCCGGCGCCGGGCAGGGCGGCGTCCGCGGGCCCGCGGCCGACGACACCGCCGGGCCGGGCGCCGGGCGTCGGGCCGTACGCGGGCAGCTGGCCGTGCCCCTGCCGCAGCCCGTGAGCGGGCCCGGGTGGGCCGGGTTGCTCCCGCCGCGGGGCGGCTGGGAGCCGGTGGCCGGGCTGCCGGGCCCGGAGGAGCTGAGCGTCGCGGTGGCGGCGGGCGTCGCGGAGTTCAAGGCCCGGGTGGAGGCGCTGCCGGAGGAGAAGCGGACGCGCGCGGAGGTGGACCGGGTAGGCGGCGACATCTGGAGCCGCCCGCTGGGCGACACCCCGCTCCCGCTGCGCGCCGCCCACGCCGCCCGCGTCTTCGGCCTGCTGCCCCCGGCCGCGGCCACCGCCGAGCCGGCCCTGCTCGCCGCGGGCAACTGGCTCCGCCTGCGCACCCGGTACGGCTCGGTGGCCCTCCGCCGCACGGGCGGGCTGGGCCGCCTGGGCGTCACCCCGGTCTGAGCCGGGCGGCGGTGGCGCGTCGGCGCGCCTGCGGGATGGCGCGCAGCCCGCCGGCGCCCCGCGCCCTCTGCGCATGTCCCCCGTGCTACTCCCCATCCTCCCCGCCCTCCCGGTCCGGGCTCACCCTGATGTGGTCCTCCTCCAGGTCCAGGACCACCCGCTCGCGGATGTCCAGCGCCTCCGTGTACTGCCGCGGCAGCTGCAGCCGCCCCGTACGGTCGACCGCCGCGTACTCGCGGGCCACCACCCGCTCCTCCCCGCTCGCGTCGACCTCCGTGCGGCGCACCACCTCCGACGCCATCCGCCCGTCGCGCATCGCGACCGTGCGGCGGACCTGCGTCGCCACCGCCTGGTCGTGCGTGACGATGACGATCGTCGTGCCCAGCTCCTCGTTCGCCGTGCGGAAGGCGGCGAAGATCTGCTCCGCCGTCGCCGAGTCCAGCTCGCCCGTCGGCTCGTCCGCGAGGATCACCGCCGGCGAGTTGGCCAGCGCCACGGCGATCGCCGCGCGCTGCTGTTCGCCGCCGGACATCTGCTGCGGGCGGCGGTCGCGGCAGTCGGCGAGGCCCATCAGGCCCAGCAGGTCCTCCGCGTACGCCACCCGCCGGCGGCGGGCGTGCCGGCCGCCGCCGCCCTCGCTGAGCTGCATGGGCAGCACGACGTTCTGGGCGGCGGTCAGGTACGGCAGCAGGTTGCGCGCGGTCTGCTGCCAGACGAAGCCGACGACCTCCCGGCGGTAGCGCAGCCGGGCCCGCGCGTCCATCGCCAGCAGGTCGTAGCCGGCGACGGCGGCGGTGCCCGCGGTGGGGACGTCGAGGCCGGCGAGGATGCCGAGCAGGGTCGACTTGCCGCTGCCGGAGGCGCCGACCAGGGCCATCAGCTCGCCCTCGGCGACCAGCAGGTCGAGGCCCTGCAGCGCCTGCACCTCCACGCCGTCGGTGCGGAAGATGCGGACGAGCTGGTCGCAGGAGATCAGCGCGTCGTGACCGTACGCCGGCCGCGCGCGCTGCTCCGCCGCCCGCCGCTCCAGCTCCGCCAGCGTCGTGCCGCTCCGGGCACCACCCGTCGCACCGCCACCCGTCGTACCGCCCGTGCTCTCGTGCGTCTGGGCCATCTCACTCCCTCTCTCCGGCCCGCAGTTCCTGTACGGCCCGCTGTCTGCCGCCCCACCACGCCTGCACCAGCACCGCCGCCAGCGCCAGCGCCGGCACCGCCACCGACGGCAGCACCAGCGCCAGCGGATCCGCGCGCAGCTCCGTGCCGTCCGCGCCGTCCGCGCCGCCGGCGCCGAGCAGGTCAGGGCTCTCCTCGCCGAGCGCGAGCGCGCCCAGGTCGATGCCGGGCCCCAGCAGCCGTACGGTGACCAGCCCGGCCAGCGCCCCGACCAGGCCGGCCGCCACCAGCTGCGGCAGCGCCTCCAGCACCAGCAGCCCGCGCCCGTGCCGCCGGCTGAAGCCCATGGTGCGCAGCCGCGCCAGCAGCGCGACGCGCTCGGGGCCGGCCCGGAGCAGCGACAGCAGCACGGCGAGCAGGGCGTAGCCGGTGGCGGCGACCGCGGCCACGGCGTACAGCCGCTCCGCGCCGCGCTGCAGCTCCGAGGCGGCCAGATCGTCCGCGACGTCGTCGCGCAGCAGCAGGGTGGCGCCGGGTGCCGAGTCGCGGGCCAGGGTGCGCAGCCCGGCGCCGTCCAAGCCGCCGCCGGCGGCGGAGAGCAGCAGCGTGTCCGGCAGCGCCTCGGGCAGCGCCGCCGTACCCGGCAGCTGCCGCGCCACGCTCTCGGCGTCCACCACGGCGAACTCGCCGCCCGTCAGCGCGGGCGTCACCTGCCGCACCTCGGCGACCTCGGCCGTGATCCGGCCCCGGGACGACTGCAGCCCCAGCGTGCCGTCGCCGATCAGCTGCGCGACGCCCGGCGAGACGAGCGCGGGCAGCGCCCGGCCGCCGCCGCCCCCGTCCCGCAGCCGGCCGGCGTCGAACGTGCCGAGGCCCAGGTCGGCGCTGAGCCTCGCGTACGCGCCCGCGTCGACGGTCAGCAGCGTGAGATCGCCGCTCAGCCCGATGACCTGCAGCCCGTTCTCGGTGCCGACGGCGGCGGCGTGCCGTACGCCGCCGGTCTTCGCCGCCTCGGCCGCGACCCCCTCGGGCAGCGGCGCGGACGAGGTGAGGCGGGCGTCGCCGCCGACGCTGTGCAGCGACGCCGTCGCGCGCGCGTCGGCCACGCCCGCCAGTACCGAGCCGCCGAACGAGGCGGTGGTCAGCGCCACGACCAGCGCCAGCAGCGGCAGCGCCGACGCCGCCGGCGCGCGCCCGGCGCGGGCCAGCGACAGGAACCCGAGCGCCCCCCGCGCCCACGCCGCCGGGCGGGCGGCCAGCCGGAGCGGCAGCGGGTAGAGGCGTACGAACACGGCCGCCGCGACCACCCCGACCAGCACCGGCGCCGCGCTCACGAGCGCGTCGGCGCCGCCGTCCGCGCTGCCCCGGCGGCGCAGCACCGCGATGGCGGCCACCGCCAGCACCACCGCCGTCAGCTCCGCCACCAGCCGCCGCCGCGAGGGCCGCGCCCGCACCAGGTCGGTACGGACACGGGGCCGCGGCCGGCGCACGGCGGCCACGGCGAGCGCCGGCAGCGCGCACAGCGCCAGGGCCGCCGTCGCGCCCGCCGTGAGCAGCGCGGGCCCGTGCCGCCCGTCCGGCAGCAGCAGCGCGGCGAGGCCGTAGCCGGCCGCGGCGGCGGGCAGGACGGCGGCGGCGTTCTCGGCGAGGAGGCGTACGGCGATGCCCCGCAGTGAGCCGCCGCGGGCGCGGAGCAGGGCCAGTTCGGCGCGGCGCCGGGACGCGGCGAGGCCGCCGCCCATGCCCAGCACCACGGCGGCGACGGCGCCGACGCCGAAGGCGGCGACGGCCACGACGGGCGTGACGGCGTCGCGCAGCCCCGTGTAGCTGCCGAGCAGCCCGGCGGCGCCGGTGGAGACGTCGAGGTTGGTGCCGAGCCGCTCGGTGAGCCGCTGGTACGCGGGGCCCTCCTGGAGGGCCGACAGCGCGTCGAGCACCGCGGGCACGTCGCGGCCGGTGAGCGCCCCGCCGGCCACGGGCACGTTCCAGTACGGCCCGGTGACGGGCTCCGCACGGGACAGGTCGAAGGACTGCGTCCCGGCGTAGAGTGCGGGGCCGCTGTCGGGGTGGAGGAGGAGGGCGGCGGTCCAGTAGCGCTTCGGATCCAGCGACGACGGCTTCTGGCGCAGCTCGGGGGTGCGCAGGAGCGGGTCGACGGACCAGTAGTCGCTGCGCGGCGCCTTCGGCTCGACGATGCCGGTGACGTGCACGACGACCGTGTCCTCGGCCTGCGGGAGGTGGACGCGGGAGCCGACGCGCATGTTCAGCTCGTCGGCGGTTGCGGCGGAGACGGCGGCCTCGAAGACGACCTCGTCCGGCCGGGCGCCGGCGCCGCCCGCCGGGCCTGCGGCCCCGTACGCCGTCGGCTCGGGCAGCCGGCCGTCGACGACGCGGGCGCGCCCGTCGACCCCGGCGCGGGCGTCGAGCTGCACCTCGGGCCGCTGCCCGCCGGGACGCGGCAGCCACGGGTCGGTGGCGATCAGCACGGGCCGGGTCCGTACGCCGTACGAGACCTGCGCGGTGTTCGCCCGCAGCGGGGCGCGGAACTCCCGCTGCACGGGACGCGCGTACGCCGCGACGGTCTTCGCGGACATCGACTCCAGCCGGTCCTCGAAGAGCACCTCGGGGTCCGGTGGCACGGTCAGCGCCACGTTGCGCTCAGTGGCCGCGGCGCCGGTGACGAGGCGGCGGGCCTCGCGGTCCTCGTACGTGTCGACGCCGCGCGGGAACGCGGCGGCGAGGAACGCGGTGACGAGCACGAGCAGCGCGAGGGCGACCGCGCCGCCGGGCGCGGCGCGCAGGCGGGTGCGCACCCAGGGGACGGCGCCGGGCGCCTCCGGTGCGGCGGGGGCGTCCGGTGCGGCGGGGGCGTCCGGCGTCTCCGGTCCGTCCGGGGTGTCCGGGGTGTCGGGTGTCTTCGGGGTGCCGGAGGTGTGCGGGGTGTTGGGTGCGTCGGGTGTGGCCGGGAGGTCGGGCGCCTCCGGGGCGGCCGGTGCCCCCGGCATCTCCGGGACGTCCGGGGCCCCCCGGGCCTCCCGGGCCTCCGGCGCCTCCCGGACATCCGGGGCTTCCCGGGCCTCCGGGGCGTCCGGGGCGTCCGGGGGCTCCGTAGGCTCCGGCTGCTCCGGCGGGTTCTGCGCGGGGGCCATGTCACCGACCTCCCGGTGTCCGCGGGGCCGCCCGGGCCACGGTGACGGTGAGCGCGCGGGCCATCTCACTCGCCTCCCAGGCGCAGGGCCGTCGCCGGGTCGCCGCGGCGTAGCGCGACGAGCACGGTGACGAGGACGGGAACGGCCGCGACCGCCGCCAGCAGGCCCACCACGGACCCCGCTGGCAGTTCCACCACCACCGGCGGCACCGGCTGCGCGGCCCGGCCGGTGAGCGTGATGAGCGGGATGACGGCGCGGGCCAGCGCCCAGCCGAGCAGCGACCCGGCGGCCAGCGCGAGCCCGATCAGCACGCCCTGCTCGGCGGCGAACGTGCGGGCCAGCTGCCGCTGCGGGGCGCCCAGGGCGCGGAGCACCGCGAACTCGCGGGTGCGTTCGCGTACGGACGCCGCCGCGCTGACGGCGAAGCCGAGCGCCGCCAGCACCGCCGCGGCGACGGCGGTGGCGGCGAGCGCGGCCTGCGGCCCGGCGCCGAGCGGGTCGCCGCCGAGTTCGCCGCCGAGTTCGTCGCGTACGAGGACGTTGGCGGGGTCGGTGTCGGCGCGGTCGCGCAGCGCCGTGACGGCGGTGTCCGTACGGCCCGGCGCCGTCGTCAGCCACCACTCGGAGGGCAGCAGCGTGGCCAGGCCGCGCTGGGTCAGCGCGTGGTTGACGGTGCGCAGGTCGAGCAGCAGCGCGCCGCCGAACTGGGCGCGCGACGGCTCCGCGGCGGTGGCGGGGGAGGCGGGGGAGCCGGGGCCGGTGGTCGGCAGCTCCGCCAGCGAGCCGGTGATCTTCACGGACAGGCTGCCGCCGGGCACGGGGACGCTGAGGGTGTCGCCGACCTTCGCGTTCGTGGACCGGAGCATCTTGTCGGTGGCCAGAGCGGTTAGCGGCGGGGTCGGGCCGCGGGCGGCGGAGACGGTGAGGGTGACCAGGGGCGGGCTGGTCCACGTGTCGTCATAGCTCTGGTCGCCGGTGTCGTAGCTCAGCCGGAGCGCGGACCGGTCGGTGGTACGGGGCCGCTCGACGACCGCGGGGGGCGACTCCTCGGGCAGCGCCTCGGGCTCGGAGACGGCTTCACCGTGCCACGTGAAGCCGTCCGGCACCGGGACCTCGCGGGGCGACCGGTCCGGGTCGGCGCCGCCGGTGAGGGGCTTGGCGACCTCGATCCGCTGGATGTCGAGTTGGCGGACCTCGCCGTCCTCCGGCTGCGGGTGTACGAGCCGGAGCCCGGTGAGCCGCAGCGGCCCCGCGGGCCGGCCGTCGGGGGCGCCCGCGGCGGCGGCGATGTCCGCGGCGAGGGTGTGGGTACGGCCGTCTGCGGGGAGGTCGCCGGCGGGCAGCTCGTACGCGGCCCCGTACCGGTCCTCGACGATCACCGTGACCGCGGCGCCCCCGCGGACGTCCCCGCCCGCCGCGAGCCGCGCCACGACCCGCAACTCCCCGGGGGACCCGGGCAGTTCGAGCCCGCCGGCGTCCGCGGCGCGCTCCGCGGGTGCGGCGGTGTCTGCGGTGTCTGCGGTGTCTGCGGTGTCTGCGGTGTCTGCGGTGTCTGCGCCCGAGCCTCCCGCGCGGCGCGCGTCTGGGCCCGCCTGGTCCGGCGCGCAGGGTTCGGCTGCCGGGGGCGGGTCGCCGGCGGCGCTCTCCGCGCGTGCGGCCGGGTGCATCGCGCCGCCGTCCACGGTGCCGGCGCCCACGCCTTCCGCGGGCCGCGTGTCCACGGCCGGTCGGCCCGGCGAGCCGGGCTCGTCGGCTCTCGCGTTCCCGGCTCCCCGGTCCGCCGCTTCGGCGGCCGGCGCCGGCCCACCCTCCGGTTCCGGCGGCGCCAGCCCGCGTAGCAGCTCCGCGCCCCCCGCACCGTCCGCCAGGTCGTCCCGCAGCCGCAGGCCCTCCGCCGCTTGGGCCGTGTCCAGGGCCAGTACCTCCGCCGACTCGCCGCCCGACAGGCTCATGCCCCACCGGGCTGCCGGGGCGGCGGCCTCGACGCCCGGGACGCGCTCCATCATGCCGCCCTGCCCCAGCTCCGGGAGCCGGCCGGCCAGGACCCGTACGTCCGTGCCCGCGTGGAAGTCCGCCTGGTCGCGCTGCGAACGCTCCCACGAGGCGCCCTGCGCCAGCGCCAGCATCCCGATCGCCACCGCCAGCACCAGCAGCAGCACCGGCCCCGCGCCCCGCAGCGGGCGGCGGCTCAGCTGCCAGCCCGCCAGCGCCGAGGGCAGCCCCCGCCCCGCCACCGCGCGGCGCTCCGCGAGCCGGGCGACGGGCGGGAGGAGGCGCAGCGTCAGCACCGTGCCGGCCAGCAGCGCCAGCGCCGGCGCGGCGACCAGCACCGGGTCGACGCCGAGGGTGCCGGAGCGGTCGCCGCTGAGGGCGCCGCTGCCGGAGGTCTGCCGGTCCAGCTGCCAGTACGCCACCGCCGCCACCACCAGCAGCGCCCCGTCGGCGCCCGCCCGCAGCGGCGCGGGCAGCGGCCTGGCCCGTACCGTACGTCCCGGGGACAGCACCCCGTCGGCGCCGCCGCCGCGCAGCAGCGTCGGTGCCACCACCGCCGCCGCGCAGCCCAGCGCGCAGCCCGCGGCGACCAGCCACGTGCCGCTGCCCGCCGCGGCGTCCGGGGTGAGCCCGGCACGCTCTAGCGGGCCCCGCGCGGACAGCAGCCGGATCAGCGGCCCGGCGAGCAGCGGCGCGGCGATCGCGGCGGGCAGCGCGAGGAGCAGCGACTCGGCGGCGGTCAGCACGCCGATGCGCTGCCGCGAGCCGCCGCGGGCGCGCAGCAGGTCCGTCTCGCCGCGGCGCTCCGCGCCGAGCAGCCGGGCGACGAGCAACAGCGCGTACGCGGCGAGCAGCACGAGCTGCAGGGCGACGATCAGCAGCGTCGACCGGCTGACGAGCAGGGCCCGTTCGGTGCCGTCGAGGAGCTGCGGCAGCCGGGTGGCGGCCACCGCGCGGCCGTCGAAGACCGGCTCGTCCGCGAGCGCGCCGGCGGCCTTCTTCACCGAGGCGCGCAGGGCGTCCGCGCGGTCGGCCGTCATCTCGTCGAAGTCACCGCGCAGTACCCACGCGCCGGCGGCCTGCGCGACGCGGCCGGAGGCGAAGGATCCGGGGTCGGCGAGCAGCGGGCCGTAGGTGGTGTAGCCGCCCTTCTGCACGCCGTTGCCGCGGAGTTCGTCGGCGAGCCAGTAGGGGGCCTCGCGGTCGCGGGGGCGGTAGACGCCGGTGATCTCGACGGGCAGCGGGGGGTCGTCGTCGCCGCGGCCGGCGAGGGTGAGCGTGTCACCGGGGGCGAGGCCGAGCCGGTCGGCCGCGATCTGCGGCACGGCCACCGGCACGGCCACCGGTACGGCGCCCCCGCCCGTGGCCTCCGTGGCGCCTCCCGACCGCTCCGCCGCCCCCGGCCAGCGCCCCGCCGCCAGCGCCACCTCCGACCGCTCCAGCGCCCCCAGATGCGTCAGGTCCGGGTCCTCCGCGGCCCGCGCCGCCGGCGGCTGCAGCCGGCGCGGCAGCTCGTACGGCCCGGAGCGGTCCAGGCTCTGCACCCGTACCGGCAGCCCCGCAAAGGCGTCCCGCGCACGGCTCTCCACCGCCTTCGCCGCCGCCGCGCGGTCCTCGCCCGTCAGGTACGGGACTTCGAGGGTCAGCGCCGCGTCGGCCGCCGCGTCACCGGCCAGCGTGCGCCGCAGCGCGGCGTCGCCGACGGTGCCGGAGAAGGCGGCGAGGGTGGCCAGCACGGCGGTGGTGAGCAGGACGGCCAGCAGGGCCGCGGCGAGGAGCAGCCGGTGGGCGCGCGCCCGCAGCAGAACGAACCCCGTCACGGATCCCCCAGACACCACCGTGGAATTGTCTGGATGCTGTCAGAGAGCATTCGCACGCGGTAGCGAGCGGAGGGGGAAATTGACCCGATCGTGACCGGCTCCGCGGACCGTACGCGGAGCGGAATCCGGTGGTCAGCCGGGGGTGTTGACCATGGAGGCCGCGGCGTACGCGAGGTAGTCCCAGAGCTGCTTCTCCTGCGCCGCGGGCAGCTTCAACTCGTCCACCGCCGTGCGCATGTGCCGCAGCCAGGCGTCGTGCGCCGCGCGGTCCACGGCGAACGGCGCGTGCCGCATGCGCAGCCGCGGGTGGCCGCGCTCGTCACTGTACGTGCGCGGGCCGCCCCAGTACTGGATGAGGAACAGCGTCAGCCGCTCCTCCGCCGGCCCGAGGTCCTCCTCGGGGTACATCGGGCGCAGCACCGGATCCTCCGCCACGCCCTCGTAGAACCGGTGAACGAGGCGGCGGAACGTCTCCTCGCCGCCGACCTGCTCGTAGAACGTCCCGGGCGGCGGCGGTCCCACTGGAATCTCTGTCATCGTCTCCATCGTCTCATCCCGCCCGGCGGAGGACCGAAGTCGTAGGACCCGGGCCCGGCCGGGTGGCCGGGCGGGCGGGGGAAGCCACCGGCAGGCAGGGCCACAGGCTCGCGGAGCACCGGCGGGCCCGCCGGTGCCTCGTCGCGACGGGCAGACTGGAACTAAACCCGAGCCCGCGGTGGCGCGAGCCCGGATGTGCCGCCTCACCGGTACCGAACACGTGCTCAATCCACCGTGGCAACACCACACATTCAAGAATCCCTCACGACCATGCGCGTGGTCGGTCACACAACCTTCGCACCTGGCTCATCGCTGTTACGCTGAAGCGGCGGCGATGCGGAACGGAGGCATCATGAGCAGACCGTGGGAAGCTGATTCTGGAACGAATTTCAAGAGGGTTCCCGGTGACTCCGTACCTCCAGTGGGAGATGAATTCCTTCCGACTCCGGTCAGAGTTGGGCGAGGAGATCCGAGTGCTGGATTCCCGGGAGATCGCCGATGTGGAGCGTTCTGGGCCGCTGCCTGAGGTCGTCGTCCTCGGGAATTCGGTGATGTATTCCGTTATCTGGCTCTTCCTACTTCAGGTGGGGGCAACGGTCGCCAAGTGCTTGATCGATCTGGTGGAACACGCCGCCCTGGTCGATGCCTGGGGGAATGATCGCGGCTAGCGTCAATACCGGTAACTTTGGGGGGGTTCAGTCGTTGTTGGTGGTGTGCCGAGAGCTGGTCAACTGAAGTCATCTGGTGAGCGGTTGTCCGACCGAGTCGCGGTCGGGGTGCTGACCCAGGCGTTTCCTCAGTCTCTTGTGGACGAGGTGTTGGCGGAGACGGGTCGGGTGCAGCAGCGGAACCGGCTGTTGCCGGCCCGGTTGGTGGTCTACTTCGTGTTGGCGATGTGCCTGTTTTCCGGGCAGAGCTATGAGGAGGTCGCCCGGCTGCTGACCGCGGGTTTGCAGGGTGCGCGGCGTTGGCGTACATCGTGGGTGGTGCCGAGTACGGCGGCGATCTGGAAGGCCAGGTCCCGGCTGGGGGTAGCGCCGTTGCGGCAGTTGTTCGCGCGGGTGTGTCGTCCGGTTGCCACACCGGACACTCAGGGCGCCTTCTACCGCGACTGGCGGCTGACCGCGATCGACGGCACCACTTTCGACCTGCCCGACACGAAAGCGAACGTGGAGGCGTTCGGCCGTCCGCCCCGCTCCGGGCGCGGTGAAAAGGACGTCGGTTACCCGCAGTTGCGCATGGTCGGTCTGGTGGAGTGCGGCACTCACGCCGTCTTCGACGCCGCGCTCGCAGCTCTTCGCACCGGAGAGCAGACTCTGGCCCGGGCGGTCCTGGGGTCCCTGCGGCCGGGGATGCTGCTGCTGGCCGACCGCGGCTTCTACAGCGTGGACCTGTGGCGCAAGGCCGCGGCCAGGGGGGCGGACCTGCTGTGGCGAGTCCGCAAAGACCTCGTACTGCCGGTGGTCGAGCAACTGCCGGACGGCTCGTATCTCACTGAGATCTTCGACCGCACCGACATCCACCACACCCGTCGCGGGGTACCGGTACGCGCGGTGGAATACACCATCGCCGGCCGTGAGGGCACCTACCGGCTCATCACCACGATCCTCGACCCGGACAAAGCCCCTGCCGCGGAACTGGCCGCCCTCTACGCCCAGCGGTGGGAGTTCGAATCCACCCTCGACGAGATCAAAACCCACCTGGGCGGATCGCACCTGGTACTGCGTTCGCAGCACCCTGACGGGGCCGAGCAGGAACTCTACGGCTTCCTGCTCGTCCACCACGCCATCCGGCACCTGATGCACCAGGCCGCACGACAAGCCGACCGGGACCCCGACCGGATCTCCTTCACCCGCTCACTGCGCGTCGTGCGCCGCCAGGTCACAGACCAGGCGGCGTTTTCCCCCCGGCCGCCTCGCCCACGCGGTCAAAGCCACCCACGCTGAACTCCTCGAACGCCTCCTGCCACCACGACGCCGCCGGAGCAACCCCCGCGTCATCAAACGCAAAGTCGCCAACTGGCCCCTCAAACGCGCTGCCCACCGCGTCGCAGACCGCCCACGTGTGCCGGCCGTCACCATCATCGACGCCACCAAACCCAAACGGGTCAGACGCACACCAAAGCCGTAAGTTACCGGTATTG
>NZ_JCANTA010000007.1:0-12003 GCF_059570575.1 Streptomyces sp. CNX435
CGCTGGGCGGACAGCGACATGACCCGGTTCGATGGCGCGATCCAGCCGTACAGGGCCTGGCATCAGCCCGTCCGCTACGTCCAGGGCGCCTTTTCGCGTAGCTGCTACTACTTCAGCACGGGCGGAGAACACAGCGGCAACCGCGACCTGGTCCGGGCCGGCACGCCGGGCGACAGGACGCCGGCATCGCAGCGCGGCGGCCGAGGGCTCCAGGATCCCTACCGGCTCCGCTCGGAGAACGAGCTGTGGACCCTCACCGAATATCCGGGCGCCCGCAACCGGTTCATCTACGGGGTGCGCAGGCCGGCCTGCCCCTGACACCTCGTCGTGCGCGCCGGGGCCTCGGGGTCCCCCGCGCGCACGACGAGGTCACCGGCTTGTCCCCGGGGCCTCACCCGAAGTGAGGGCTACCGCTAGCCTCGGCGCATGCTGCACGTGCGGATCCAGTGCCCCACCGCCCGTACCGAAGAGGTCGTCGGGCTCCTCCACAAGACCGTCGGCACCGCCCACCTCGCGGTGCTCCGCGGCGCCTCCCTCGACCCCGCGGGCGACATCGTGCTCTGCGACGTCGCCCGCGAGGCCGCCGACACGCTGCTGCACCAGCTGCGCGAGCGCGGGCTGTACGAAGAGGGGGCGGTCTGCGTCGACCAGGTCGACCTGACGCTCTCGCGCCGCGCCGACCGGGCCGAGGAGGACGCGCCGGGCGAGGCGGCGGACGCGGTGGTGTGGGAGTCGCTGGTCGAGGAGACGCACGAGGAGTCGACGCTGTCGATCACGTTCCTCGCCATGCTCGGCGTCGCCACGCTGCTCGCGTCGTGCGGCGTGATGATCGACAGCGCGATCCTCATCGTCGGGGCGATGGCGGTGGGCCCGGAGTTCGGGCCGGTGGCGGGGCTGTGCGTGGCGCTGGTGCAGCGGCGGCCGCGGCTGGCGGCGCGGTCGCTGGGGGCGCTGCTGGCGGGGTTCGCGGTGGCGATGGCGCTGACGGCGGGGTTCAGCGAGGTGATGGACGCCTTCGGGCTGTTCACGAAGGCGCATCTGGACGCCGTACGGCCGCAGACGGGGTTCATCTGGGCACCGGACTGGTTCTCGTTCATCGTGGCCCTGCTGGCGGGCACCGCGGGCACGCTGTCGCTGACGTCGTCGAAGTCGGGCGCGCTGGTGGGCGTCGCGATCTCGGTGACGACGGTGCCGGCGGCGGCCAACGCGGCGGTCGCGGTCAGCTACGGGCAGTGGGACCAGGCGCGCGGCTCGTCCGAGCAGCTGATGCTCAACCTGCTGGGCATCGTCGTCGCGGGCACGCTGACGCTGCTGGTGCAGAAGGCGTACTGGGCCTGGCACACGGAGCAGACGCTCGGCCAGCACCTCCAGCACGTCAAGCAGACGCGGTCGGCGCACCCCACGCACCGGCGGCTGTGACTGCCGTCCGCCGTACGGAGCCGGCGGCCCGGTCCCGTACGGCGGACGGCAACCGCCCTCAGCCCAGCGCCGACTTCACCACGTCCGCCAGCCGCCCCGCCACCGACCGGGCCTGGTCGGTGTCGGCCGCCTCCACCATGACCCGCACCACCGGCTCCGTACCCGACGACCGCAGCAGCACCCGCCCCGTGGCGCCCAGCTCCCGCTCCGCCTCCGCGACCGCCTGGCCGACCTCCGCGGAGCTGGCGACCCGGGCCTTGTCCACGTCCCGTACGTTGATCAGCACCTGCGGCAGCCGCTCCATCACCGCCGCCAGCTCCGCCAGCGGCCGGCCGCTGGCCGCCACCCGGGAGGCGAGCAGCAGCCCGGTCAGCGTGCCGTCGCCGGTGGTGGCGTGGTCCAGGACGATGACGTGGCCGGACTGCTCCCCGCCCAGGGCGTAGCCGCCGCGCTTCATCTCCTCCAGCACGTAGCGGTCGCCGACCGCGGTCTGGATCAGCGCCACGCCCTCGCGCTCCAGCGCCAGCTTGAAGCCGAGGTTGGACATGACGGTGGCGACGACGGTGTTCTTGCGCAGCCGGCCGGCCTCGCGCAGACCGAGCGCGAGCACGGCGAGGATCTGGTCGCCGTCGATCTCCTGCCCGGCGGCGTCGACCGCGAGGCAGCGGTCGGCGTCGCCGTCGTGGGCGATGCCGAGGTCGGCGCCGTGTTCGACGACGGCGGCGCTGAGCTGGTCGAGGTGGGTGGAGCCGTAGCCGTCGTTGATGTTGAGGCCGGTGGGGTCGGTGCCGATGGGGATCACCTCGGCGCCGGCCCGCTGGAACGCCTCCGGGGAGACGCGGGCGGCGGCGCCGTGGGCGCCGTCGACGACGACCTTGAGCCCGTCGAGGCGGTGCGGCAGGACGCCGAGCAGGTGCGCGACGTAGCTGTCGAAGCCCTGCTCGTAGCGCTGGACGCGGCCGACGCCGGCGCCCGTCGGGCGCTCCCAGGGCTCGCCGCGCTCGTGCTTGTGGTACAGCGCCTCGATCTCGTCTTCCAGCTCGTCGGAGAGCTTGTGGCCGCCGCGGGCGATGAACTTGACGCCGTTGTCGGGCATCGGGTTGTGGCTGGCGGAGAGCATCACGCCGAGGTCGGCGCCGAGCGCGCCGGTGAGGTACGCGACCGCGGGGGTCGGCAGCACTCCGACGCGCAGCACGTCGACGCCCGCGCTGGCCAGCCCGGCGACCACGGCCGCCTCCAGGAACTCTCCGGACGCCCGCGGATCGCGTCCGACCACCGCCTTCGGGCGCTGGCCTGCCGGCTGGGCGGCGTCGGCGATGGCGAGCACGTGTGCCGCCGCCACCGACAGCCCGAGGGCCATCTCCGCGGTGAGGTCCGCGTTGGCGACGCCGCGCACGCCATCGGTGCCGAAGAGTCGTCCCACTGATCTCCTCCGAGTGCTCCCGAGTGCTCAAAGCTGAGCGAATACGCTCGGCTACGGAACGTAAAAGTCCCTACGTGACCATACCCGCCGACCGTATGCCGACCATATAAGCGCGCCCCGGCGCCCTCCCGGATCTCTCCGGGGGCCGCCGGGGCTGAGCACACTAGCAGTACGATGATCAGCGCTTGCTGTACTGCGTCCCCTTACGGGCCTTCTTCAGACCGGCCTTCTTCCGCTCGACCGCACGGTCGTCACGGGTCAGGAAGCCGGCCTTCTTCAGCGGGCCGCGGTGGTTGTCGGCGTCCGCCTCGTTCAGCGCCCGGGCCACGCCCAGCCGCAGCGCGCCGGCCTGGCCGGAGATGCCGCCGCCGGCGATACGGGCGACGACGTCGTAACGGTCGTCCAGCTCCAGCACCTTGAAGGGCTCGTTGACTTCCTGCTGGTGCACCTTGTTCGGGAAGTAGCCCTCAAGCGTGCGGCCGTTGATCTTCCACTTGCCGGAGCCGGGGACGATACGCACCCGGGCGATGGCGTTCTTGCGGCGGCCGGTGCCCGCGGCCGGCTGCGGTTCACCGAAGCGCGCCGCGACCGACTCGGTGGTGTAGTCCTCGGCGGGCGTCTCGGTCGTGTACTCCTCGACGTCCTCGACGGGCGCCTCAGCGGTGGTCTCAGCCACGATTCTCCTCAGCTTCTCTGTCTCTAGGGGTGTGGCCGGGACTACTGCGCGACCTGGGTGATCTCGTACGGGACCGGCTGCTGGGCGGCGTGCGGGTGCTCGGCACCGCGGTACACCTTCAGCTTGCTGAGCATCTGACGGCCCAGGGTGTTCTTCGGCAGCATGCCGCGGACGGCCTTCTCGACGGCCTTCTCCGGGTTCTTGTCCAGCAGCTCGTCGTAGCGGACGGAACGGAGACCGCCGGGGTAGCCGGAGTGGCGGTAGGCCAGCTTCTGGGTCCGCTTGTTGCCGGAGAGGTGCACCTTGTCGGCGTTGATGATGATGACGAAGTCACCAGCGTCGACGTGAGGCGCGTACACCGGCTTGTGCTTGCCACGCAGCAGCTGGGCGACCTGGGAGGCCAGGCGGCCCAGTACGACGTCGGTGGCGTCGATGACGTGCCACTGACGCTGGACGTCGCCGGGCTTGGGGCTGTACGTACGCACGGTCGTAGCCTTCGCTTCTTCAGTGGGTGTTCTCTGACAAGGTCACCCGGAGATCACCGCAGCTGTAGACCGCGCCGGCGACGCAAACCGACGGCTGATCGCTGATCAATCGTCCTGGTGGACCAGGCGTAACGGCCTCACGCGTGAGAACGAGCAGCCAATACGCACAACGAACCAGCAGGATACCGGGGCCCGCCCCACCGGGTCAAAACACCCCCGCCACCGAGATCACCGCCGATCACCACCGCCGGGGCCGTCAGGTGAGCGGCACGCGGTACAGCAGCTCGTACAAATGTCCCGCCTTGACCATGATGGTCGCCTCGACGGGCCGGCCGTCATCGGAGTAGACGACGCGGAACGTCCGGGCGACCGGCACCTCGGTGGGCAACTCAAGGCCCAGGAACTCCTCTTCCGTGGGAGCCCGCCAGGAGACCCGGTCGACCATCTCGCGCGGCGGATATCCGCGGCTCGCCAGCAGAGTCGGTGAACCGCCCTTGATCCTTCTACGGTCCAGCAGCGCCGTCCCGCGAGCAAGGTCCATCGGGTAGTACGACCAGACCAGCTCCGCCGGCTCGTCGTCCAACAGCAGCAGCCGGTACCGCATGGCCGCAGTCTCACCCGCTGCCAGCCGCAGCGCCTCGCGCACCTGCGCCGACGGCACGACCTCCGCGACCTTGAGAATCCTGTTCACCCCGGACTTCGACCGCTTCGCGGCCTCGGAGATCCACGCGTACGGCTCGCCCCGCTCGGCCGGAGGCATCGTGGCCACGCTGTCGACGGCCAGCTGGGGACTGTCCCGTACGAAGACCCCGCGACCCGACCGCCCGACGATGAACCCCTCTGCCTTGAGGAGTTGCAGCGCCCGCTGGACCGTCTGGTTCGACACGTCGAACCGGGCCATGAGCTGCTCGGTGATCGGCAGCTGCGCCCCACGAGCGAGATCGCCCGCCATGATCTCGGCCCGGATCTGCGCGGCGATTCTGTGGTGCATAGGCCGGGTGTCCACATGCTTAGGCACGGTTCAGCCAACCCCGATGCGGTACCTGAGGTGTGTGCCTCGCGGCATGGTCATCACGCTCACCTCGACGGGCCGCCGACCGGCGGCGAAACCGGTGCGCGTCAGCACGAGCACTGGCTCTCCCACCTCCAGGGCGAGGGCCTTCCGGCGTTCCGCATCAGGAAGGTCCACGGTAACGTCCTCGCCGACTTCGCGAATGGCGTGCCCCAACTCCGCGAGCAGCGTCACCGCACCGCCGGGGATCTTCCGCGTCTCGGCCAGCCGAGTGCCACGGGCGAGGACGGCGGGGTAGTACGAGTCGGTCAGCTCCACGGGCAGGTCGTCCACATACATGATGCGTCGGCGGACGACGACGCCGTCCCCGGCACTCAGCTCCAGAGCATCCGCCACCTCGGCCGGGGCGTCGAGCTCCCGCACCTCGACGATGCGCTGCGAGCCACGCCGCCCTTCGCGTGCCGCCTCCTCCGCCCAGGCGTCACCTCGCCCCGCCACCCGCGGCACGACATACGACGCCGACTCGGACACCCACTTCGGTCCTGCCACGACTACCCCTTCGCCGACCGGTGCCCACGATAGCCGCCCGCCCGCTTACTGAACTTTCCACTCCGCGATTGCAAGCTTACTCATTAAGCTAGTAAGCTTGCCCTAACACCGACCTCGAAGGAGAAACGTGTCCACTCCCACGGCAGCACCCTGGGGCGTGCAGCGATTGGCGCTGTACCCGAACGTCACCCAAGTGCCCTGCACCCGGACGGAGATCGATCCGGAGACGCAGGCGACCCGCTACCTCGACGCGGACGGCAACCGCGTCGAGGCGGGCGGGCACGGCACTGGAACAACGACCGCCGACCCAACCGCGACGCAGTCCGACGGTGGTGGCCCCAACCCGCCCCCGCCCTCGGACCAAGACCTCACCGAAGACAGCGACTCGGACTGACATGGCTGACGCACCGGTTCTCGTCGTCACCGCGCTCGGTGACGTCACGGCGGATCTGGTGTTGGAAGAGCTACACGGCCTGGGTGTCCCGACCGTGCGGCTCGACCCCTCCACCGACTTTCCGCACACCGCCCACATGAGTGCCCGGATCGAACGAGGCGCCTTCACCGGGGATGTCACCACCTCGACCCGGCACCTCGACCTCTCGGACGTCCGCTCTGTCTACTGGCGCCGCCCGACGCCCTTCAGCAACCCGCAGGAGGCGGCGACTCCCGAGCAGCGTTTCGCGATCGAGCAGTCGCGGCGCGGCTACATGGGGATACTGCACACGCTTCCCAAGGTCCTGTACGTCAACCACCCCGCACGAAACCGCGACGCCGAGAACAAGGTGCTTCAACTCGCCACCGCAGCCCGCTTAGGGTTCGCGGTCCCCGATACCCTGATTACGGACGTGCCAGTGGACGCCGCACAGTTCGCGACCAAGCACGGAACAGTGATCTACAAGGCCGTACACCGCGTACACCTCGCGTGCGAGGACGGCCGGAACCGAACCATCTGGGTGCGCACTGTCCGGCCGGACGAACTCGACGACTCGATTGCACTGTGCCCTCACCTCTTCCAAGCCTGTGTGCCGAAGGTCGCCGACGTCCGCCTCGCCATGGTCGGGGGTGAAGCCTTCGCGAGCCGCATCGACACCGACGGCGATCACCTCGACTGGCGCCGGGACCAAAGTCTGATCACCTGCTCGCCTGTCTCTGCCCCCGACCCTGTTCGCGACGCCGCGCGTGCCTTCCTTCATACGTTCGGGCTCCGCTTCGGCGCCTTCGACTTCGCCATCGACGGTGACGGCCGATGGTGGTTCCTCGAATGCAACCCCAATGGGCAATGGGCGTTCGTCGACGGGGCCACCACCCGCGCCATCACGAGCGCACTCGCCGACACCCTCCGGAAGGGCGACCCCGCATGACCCAGGAAACCGCCGCCGAGCTGCGCCGCCGGCTCGTCGAGCAGCTGGTCGCCGACGACGTACTGCACCACCCCGAGGTGCGCCGCGCGGCCGAGGCCGTCCCTCGCGAGGTGTTCCTCGGCAGCGCGATCTACACGCGGAGCAGTCCCCCGGGCGTCACTGTCTGGACGCCCACCCGACGCGACGACACTCCCGCCAACGAGTGGCTGCGCCTCACGTACCGGAATCAGACATGGGTGACCCAGGTCGACGGCGTACTCGCCGAGGACGCCGCCGGGCCCCTCACCGGAGGCAGCCCGACCTCGTCCTCGACCCTGCCCGGCGTCGTACTGTGGATGATCGAGCAGGCTGGCATCACCCGCGGCAAGCGCGTGCTCGTCATCGGCACGGGGACGGGCCTCTCGACCGCCTACGTCTGCGAGGTCGCCGGCGACCAGAACGTGACCTCGATCGAGTTCGACGCCGATGCGGCAGAGCGCGCTCGTAAGGCTCTCGGGGCAGCGGGTTACGCTCCAGCGCTCGTCACCGCCGATGGTCTGCGCGGCTACCCGGACCGGGCCCCCTACGACGTGGTGATTGCGTTCTGCTCGATGCGGCACGTCCCGTACGGTCTGCTACGGCAGATCGTCCCCGGGGGCACGCTGCTCGTCACCCTCTCCGGCTGGAGTGCCGCGAACGGACTCGTGCGCCTCACGGTGGAGAGAAGCGGCGGCGCACAAGGCCGCTTCCTGCCCGGGTACACCTCGTTCATGATCGCCCGTCCTCACGACCACCCGCCGCACGGGCCGTTCGAGCTGCTGCCCGGAGAGGAGTGCCCGAGCCGGATCGACCCCGCCCTGCTCGACGACTGGACCGGCCGGTTCGTCGCGCAACTCGCCGCGCCCACCGCGGAACGCCTCGGCGCGGGCGCCGAGCAGGTGCTGCTCGACGTGGCCACCGGGTCGCAGGCGCGGGTCCGTGCAGCCGACGGCGGCGAGGGCTGGACGGTGATCCAGCGCGGACCGCTCAACCTCTGGGACAGCGTCGAGGACTCGGTCGCCATGTGGCAGAGTCACGGCTCGCCGTTCCTGTCCGAGTTCGGCATGACCATCACGCCGGGCGCCCAAAGAGTCTGGCTCGGCACACCGGACGGGCCAAGCTGGGCACTGCCTGTCTAGTGCCACTTGGAACGGGCGTCACCGCCGCCGGGCCACCCGGCCCTCGTCCCACACCGGCTCCGGCGTCTCCCGGACCCGGCCGTCCGCGCCGAAGAGCAGGAACCGGTCGAAGGTCCGCGCGAACCAGCGGTCGTGCGTCACCGCCAGCACCGTCCCCTCGTACGCCTCCAGCCCCTCCTGCAGCGCCTCCGCGCTCTCCAGGTCCAGGTTGTCCGTGGGCTCGTCCAGCAGCAGCGCCGTCGCCCCCGCCAGCTCCAGCAGCAAGATCTGGAAACGCGCCTGCTGCCCGCCCGAGAGCCGGTCGAAGGGCTGCTCCGCCGCGCGGTCCAGCTCGTAACGCCGCAGCGCCGGCATCGCCGCGCCCTTGTCCTTGGCGTGGTCCTTCCACAGGATGTCCAGCAGCGTGCGCCCCTGCAGCTCCGGGTGGGCGTGGGTCTGCGCGAAGTGCCCCGGCACCACGCGCGCGCCCAGCTTCCACGCGCCGGAGTGCGCCACCGTGTCTCCCGCGGGGCCCCCGGCCAGCAGCCGCAGGAAGTGCGACTTCCCCGAGCCGTTCGAGCCGAGCACGGCGACCCGCTCGCCGTAGAAGACCTCCAGCGAGAACGGCCGCATCAGCCCGGTCAGCTCCAGGTCTGCACACGTGATCGCGCGCACCCCGGTGCGCCCGCCGCGCAGCCGCATCCGGATGTCCTGCTCGCGCGGCGGCGCCATCGGCGGGCCGGCGTCCTCGAACTTCCGCAGCCGCGTCTGCGCGGCCCGGTAGCGCGAGGCCATGTCGGAGTTGAACGCGGCCTTCTGCTTGTACATCATGACCAGCCGCTTGAGCTTCGCGTGCTCCTCGTCCCAGCGCCGCCGCAGCTCCTCGAACCGCTCGAAGCGCTCCTTGCGCGCCTGGTGGTACGTGCCGAAGCCGCCCCCGTGCACCCACACGTCGCTGCCCGCGGCGCCCGGCTCCACGCTGACGATCTTCTCCGCGCTGCGCGCCAGCAGTTCGCGGTCGTGGCTGACGAACAGCACGGTCTTCGGCGTCTCGCGCAGCTGCGCCTCCAGCCACAACTTGCCCGGTACGTCCAGGTAGTTGTCCGGCTCGTCGAGCAGCAGCACCTCGTCCGTACCGCGCAGCAGCGCCTCCAGCACCAGCCGCTTCTGCTCGCCGCCCGACAGCGTGCGCACCTCGCGCCACTGGGCCCGCTCGTACGGCACGCCCAGGGCGGCCGTCGTGCACTTGTCCCACAGCGTCTCGGCCTCGTACCCGCGGGCCTCCGCCCAGTCGCTCAGCGCCTGCGCGTAGGCGAGCTGAGCGCGCTCGTCGTCCCGCTCCACGATGGCAAGCTCGGCCTCGTCGACGGCCGCCGCGGCCGTACGGATCCGCGGCGGGGCGACGGACACCAGCAGGTCCCGCACCGAGCGCTCGTCCCGCACCGAGCCGACGAACTGCGGCATCACGCCCAGCCCGCCGCCCGTCGAGACGCTGCCGCCGTGCGGCTGCAACTCGCCGGCGAGCAGCCGCAGCAGGGTCGTCTTCCCGGCCCCGTTGGCCCCCACCAGCGCCACGGCCGCGCCCTCGCCGACGCGGAACGAGACGTCGCCGAGCAACGGCCGCCCGTCCGGCAGGTAGTACTCCAGGTGCGCGGCCTCCAGGTGTCCCATGCCCCCCATCCTCGCGGTCCCCGGCGGCGCGGCGAAACGGGTTTTCCGTACCTCACCGGCCACACCCGTCCCGTACGTCCCGTGGACCCAACGCACCCACGCCGCCGTCCGGGTGACGGCGGACCCGGTTAAGATGCCCGCCATGAGCTTCGGGCAAGGGGGCTACGGCGGCCCCGGGGGGCAGGGGCAGGGATCGGGCTTCGGCCCGCCGGGATCCGGCGGGCCCGCGCCCGACTGGGGCGCGCTCGCCGACTCCGCGGCGGCCGAGCGACGCCGCAAGCGGCGGCTGCTCACGATCGTCGGCGGGGCGCTGGCCACGGTCGTGATAGCGGGCGCCGTGGCCGCGGCGGTCGTCACCACCTCCGGCGGCGACGACGACCCGTCGAGCAGCGCGTCGAAGGACCGGATATCCGGCGCCGGAAGCGAGAGCGAGAAGGGCGACCCGTCGTTCTCGTCCGTGGCTCCGCCGCCGGACCCCAAGGAGTTCATCGCCTCCGCGGACAAGGACACGGCCCCGCTGACCGTCGACAGCTTCTTCCCCAACGCGAAGATCACCGTCAGCGGCCACACGTACGAGCGCCGGGCCACCCACAGCACCCGCGAGTGCGCCTCCGCCGCCTCCACCAAGCTCGGCAAGGTCCTCACCGCCAACGGCTGCGACCGGCTCATCCGCGCGACCTTCACCCGCGACGGCAGCGCCGTCACCGTCGGCGTCGCCGCCTTCGCCGACGAGGGCCCGGCCGGCCGCGCCGCCGAGCAGGCGACCGGCAACCTGGAGTCGCTGTCCGGCAAGGGCGTGCCGGAGTTCTGCCGCGCCACCGCCTGCCGGCTGACGAGCAACACCCTCGGCCGCTACGCCTACTTCACCATCGCCGGCTACGCCGACGGCAGGGCCGTCACCGCCGACGACGCCGCGACCAGCGAGGCCGTCCGGGACACCGGCGCGTACGTCTACCGCCGCATCATGGACCGCGGCCGGGAGGCGGCGCTCAAGTCGACGGAGCAGTAGCCGAGCAGTAGCACCCTCCTTTCGGAGTCGGGCAGCCATTCGGGGTCGTCCAGCCCTTCGGGGGTCGTCCAGCCGCCGAAAGGCGCAATCCGCGTGGTGCGCCGGCGCGCACGGTGGTCGGCTGGGGCCATGAAGATCCTGGTCACCGGCGCCACAGGCGCCCTCGGCAGCCGGCTGCTCCCCCTGCTCACCGCGGCCGGGCACACCGTCACCGGCACCACGACGAGCGAGGCGAAGACGGAGCGGCTGCGCGCGGCGGGCGTGGAGCCGGTCGTGCTCGACGTGCTCGACGCCGCGGCCGTACGGGACGCCGTGGCGCACGCCGCCCCCGAGGTGATCGTGCACGAGGCCACCGCGCTGTCCCAGCAGACCGACATGCGCGCTCGCGACCTCCGCCGCCTCGACACCGCCTTCGCCACCACCAACCGGCTGCGTACCGAGGGCACCGACAACCTGCTGGCGGCGGCCACCGACGCCGGTACCCGGCGGTTCGTCGCGCAGAGCTTCGCCGGCTGGCCGTACGCGCGCGAAGGCGGCCGGATCAAGACCGAGGAGGACCCGCTCGACCCCTCCCCGCCACCCGGCGTGGAGCAGACCCTCGGCGCCGTGAAGCACCTGGAGGACGCGGTCACCTCCGCCCCCGGCATCGAGGGCGTCGTCCTGCGCTACGGCGGCTTCTACGGCCCCGGCACCAGCATCTTCCCGGGCGGCGAACAGGCGGAGATGGTACGCAGACGGCGCCTGCCGGTGGTGGGCGGCGGGGAGGGCGTGATGTCGCTGGTCCACATCGACGACGCCGCGGAGGCGACGGCCGCGGCGGTGGAGCGGGGCACGCCGGGCCTCTACAACATCACGGACGACGACCCGGCGGCGCAGAAGGAGTGGGTGCCGCGGCTGGCGGCGGCGATGGGCGCGCCGCCACCGCGGCGGGTGCCGGTGTGGCTGGCGCGGCTCGCGGCGGGGAAGTGGGTGGCGATGGTGATGACGGAGGGCAGGGGGGCGGCGAACGACAAGGCGAAGAGCGAGCTGGGGTGGCGGCCGGGGCATCCGACGTGGCGGGAGGGCTTCACGGAGATGTTCGCGACGCGGTAGGGGATGCGGGACGGTACGGGACGCGGGGGAGGCGGGTGGGTCCGTACGGGACGCAGGCCACCCGGTCCGCGCGGGCCCCACGGGCGGGCGGGTCCGTACGGGACGCAGGGCGCAAGCCCGGGCCGTACGGACCCCACGCGCGGACGGGCCCGTACGGGACGCAGGGCGCA
>NZ_JCANTA010000007.1:12058-280429 GCF_059570575.1 Streptomyces sp. CNX435
GCCCGGGCCGTACGGACCCCACGCGCGGACGGGCCCGTACGGGACGCAGGGCGCAAGCCCGGGCCGTACGCCGCGCGGGCGCCCGCGCGCGGAAACCGCACCCGCACCGCGCACCCGACCACCCGCCCTCAGTACGGCCGGCGCCCGTACCCGTACCGGAACAGAGGGTCCGCCCCCGGCTCGCGCGACACCGCCGCGTCCGCCGCCCGGCGCGGCCACGTCACCGGCAGCCGCCCGCTGAACCCCGCCCCGAACAGCGCGTCCGTGATCCCCCGCGCCTCCGTCCCCGGCAGCCACGCCGCCACGAAGGCGTCCGTCCGCTCCAGTGCGTCCCCCAGCACCACCGGCCGCCCGGAGTACAGCACCCCCACGCACGTCTTCGCGCGCCCGCACACGTCCGCGAGATCCGCCTCGTTCCGCTCCCCCAGCGCCAGCGTCCCGGAGTCGCCGAACCACTCCGCGTACGGGTCCTCGCCGCCCACCCAGATCCCGACGTCGCCCCGCCCCTCGGTCGCCACCTCGATGTCCGTCCCGGCCGTCGCCCGCCGCAGCGCCTGCAGGAACGTCGTCCCCTCCGTCGTCCGCCCCGTGCCGCCCTGCCAGCCGACCGACCAGCCGCCGAGCTGCCGCCCCAGGTCGTCCGCGCCGTTGCCGCCGACGACGATGCGGTACGAGCCGCTGCGCGGCAGCGGCAGGGCGCCGCCCTCGTTGCGGAGCAGCACCTGCGAGGCCCGTACCGCCTCCCGCGCCACCGCCCGGTGGCGGGGCGAGCCGACCTCGGCGGTCAGGGCGGGGTCGGTGAACGGATCGTCGAAGAGCCCGAGGCGCTCTTTGGCGTCCAGGATGCGGCGTACGGCGTCGTCGACGCGTCCCCGCGGAATCCGCCCCTCCCGCACGCCGTCGGTGATCGCCCGGTGCACGCCGCGAGAGTCTTTCGAGACCATGATCATGTCGAGCCCGGCGTTGACCGCGCGCGCGACCTGTGCCGCCAGGTCCTTGCCGGGGAGCTGCTGCACGGCGTCGTAGTCGCTGACGACGAAGCCGTCGAAGGCCAGCTCGCCCTTGAGCACGCCGGTGAGCAGCCGCCGGTCGCCGTGCGTCCTGACGCCGTGGACGCTGCTGTAGCCGGCCATGACGGAGCCGACGCCGGCCGCGACGGCGTCGCGGTACGGCGCGAGGTGCACCCTGCGCAGCTCGGCCTCTCCGACCCGTACGTCGCCCTGGTCGAGCAGGCGTCCCTCGCCGGTGGCACTGCCGTACGCGGTGCCGCCGTCGCCGACGAAGTGCTTGGCGGTGGCCAGCACGGAGCGGGGGCCGAGCGCGCGCCCTTGCAACCCCCGCACGGAGGCGGCGCCGAGCCGCCCCACGACGCCGGGATCCTCGGCGTATCCCTCGTACGTACGCCCCCACCGCACGTCCTGCGGCACGCACACGCACGGCGTGAACGCCCACCGCACCCCGGCGCCGAGGGTCTCGTCCCGCGCGACCCGCTCGGCGCGCTCCACGAGGGCGGGGTCGCGGGTGGCGCCCATGCCGATGTGGTGCGGGAAGATCACGGACCCGGTGATGCCGCTCATGCCGTGCACGGCGTCGGCGCCGTAGAGGAGCGGGATGCCGAGCCTGCTGCGCAGGGCGGCGCGCTGGTAGCCCTCGACCATGCCGGCCCACGCGGCGGCGTCGTCGCCCCCGCCGCGCGGGCCGCCGTCGTCGCCGGCGCTGAGCATGGCGCCGATGCCGAGGCGGGCGAGGTCGCGGGGGTCGTCGAGGAAGGCGTTCTGGAGCTGGATCATCTGCCCGGCCTTCTCGGCGAGGGTCATGCGGGAGAGGCAGTCGGCGGCTGTGTCGCAGCGGGTGCCCTCTCGGCCGGGCTGGGCAGCCCCGGAGGCACAGCCGGCGACGAGGGCGAGGAGGAGGACGCAGAGGACGGCCTTGAGACGCATAGGTCCCACCCAACCCACGCGCGGTCCGGGTAGGGCCATGCCACACGGCGCCGCGAGGGTACGTCACCCGGCGGGGGGCGGACCGCAAGCACGCGGCGGCGCGGCGGGACGCAGGGGTGAAGCCTCGCAGCGCGGGTTCCGGAGGCGAGCAGCCGGCCCGGGGGTCCCGCGGCGCAGCTCGCGGACCGGGGGTCAGGGGGCCCCGCGGCGCAGCTCGCGGGCCACGGATCCCGGGGCGGAGCCCCGGGGATCGGGCGCAGTCGCGCGCGACGGGTCCCGGGGGCGGAGCCCCCGATCTCGGGGACGGGCGGGACCGGGGACTGCACTCACCCGGTGCGCCACGCGGCCCAGGGGGCCGGGGGCGGAGCCCCCGAGTTCGCGCGCAGCCGCGCGCGACGGGGGCCCGGGGGCCCGGGGGCCCGGGGGCGCGAGCCTCCCGAACCACGCGCAGCCACGCGCGACGGGGGCCCGGGGGCGCAGCCCCCGGTTTCGGGAAGTGGGGGTGCCCCCACGCCCGCAGGGCGTAGGGGGAGGGATCGGGGAACGGCCCCCTAGCCCGTGCCCAGCGTCCGCAGTCGCTGCGATGCCCGATTACGGGCCGCCAGCTCCCCCGGCACCGGATACCCCACCTCCTCCAGCGTCAGCCCGTGCGGCCGCACGACCTGCACCGCCGAATCCCGCACCGCCGCCCCCAGCACCCGCCCCACCCACTCCGGCTCCCGGTGCCCGTCGCCGACGAAAAGCATCGCGCCGACCAGCGCCCGCACCATGTTGTGGCAGAAGGCGTCCGCCTTCACCGTCGCCTCCAGCAGCCCGTCCGCCCGCCGCTCCCAGCGCAGCTCCAGCAGCCGCCGGATCGTCGTCGCCCCCGTACGCCGCTTGCAGAACGCCGCGAAGTCGTGCTCCCCGAGCAGCCGCTCCGCCGCCGCGTTCATCGCGTCGGCGTCCAGCGGCCGGTTGTGCCACAGCACGTGGCCGCGCAGCAGCGGGTCGACGCCGCCGGGGTCGTCGCCCACCCGGTACGCGTAGCGCCGCCAGATCGCCGAGAACCGGGCGTTGAAGTGCGGCGGCGCCTCCGCCACCCGCCACACCCGCACATCGTGCGGCAGCCGCCCCGCGAGCCGCCGCAGCAGCAGCTCCCCCGGCCCGCCCGGCCCACCCGGCGCCCCCCGCGACCCCGCCGTCCCCGGCCCCGCCCACACCTCCGCCGGCAGGTCGACGTGCGCCACCTGCCCCCGCGCGTGCACCCCCGCGTCCGTGCGCCCGGCCACCGTCAGCTCGTACGGCATGGGCTGCCGCAGGACGACCTGCAGCGCGCTCTCCAGCTCCTCCTGCACGGTCCGCTGCCCCTCGCGCTGCCGCGCCCAGCCGGAGAAGCCGCTTCCGTCGTACGACAGGTCCAGCCGCACCCGTACGAAGCCGGCCGCCACCTCGTCACTCACTGCCCAGTTCCTCCCAGCGCGACGGGCCCGCTCCCCAGGGGAACGGGCCCGTCGACATGCACGAATCGCGCGTCAGGCGTCCTTGGCGTCCTTGCCTTCAGCAGCCTCGGACTCAGCGGCCTCGGACTCAGCAGCCTCAGCCTCCGGCTTGGCGTCCTCGACGACCTCGACGTCCTCGGCGGTGTCCGCGGCCTCCGCCGCCTCCTCCGCCGCGTCCTTCTTCAGGCCCGCCGCCGCCTCGTCGCCCGCCACGTCCTTCGCGGAGCGCTTCGCCGCCGCCTCGGCCTCGCCGACCGCCTCCTGCTGCACGGTGAGCGCCTCGACCAGCTCGATGACCGCCATCTTGGCGTTGTCGCCGCGACGGTTGCCGATCTTGGTGATCCGGGTGTAGCCGCCCGGCCGGTTCTCGTACCGCGGACCAATCTCGGTGAACAGCGTGTGCACGACGCTCTTGTCCGAGATCAGCTGCATGACCTGCCGGCGGTTGTGCAGGTCGCCCTTCTTCGCCTTGGTCACCAGACGCTCCGCGTACGGACGCAGCCGGCGGGCCTTGGCCTCGGTCGTCGTGATGCGACCGTGCTCGAAGAGAGCGGTGGCCAGGTTCCGCAGCATGGCGCGCTCGTGCGCGGCGCCGCCGCCCAGACGGGCGCCCTTGGTGGGCTTCGGCATGGTGTTTCTCCTTTACCGCACCGGCCGTGTCAGGTACCGGTGATCGGGGTCCCGGGGGGCGGGATCCCCCCGGGACGTATGACCGTATGACTCAGTACTGCTCGGTCTCGACGAAGCCCGCGTCGGCGTCGTCCTCGGCGCCGAAGGTGTCGGCGGCCGAGGTCGGGTCGAATCCGGGCGGGCTGTCCTTCAGGGCCAGGCCCATGCCGGCCAGCTTCGCCTTGACCTCGTCGATCGACTTGGCGCCGAAGTTGCGGATGTCGAGGAGGTCCGCCTCGGAGCGGGCCACCAGCTCGCCCACCGAGTGGATGCCCTCACGCTTGAGGCAGTTGTACGAGCGGACCGTGAGCTCCAGCTCCTCGATCGGCAGCGCCAGGTCCGCGGCCAGGGCGGCGTCCGTCGGGGACGGGCCCATGTCGATGCCCTCGGCGTCGATGTTCAGCTCGCGGGCGAGGCCGAACAGCTCGACCAGGGTCTTGCCGGCGGAGGCCACCGCGTCGCGCGGGCGCATGCACGGCTTGGTCTCGATGTCGACGATCAGCTTGTCGAAGTCGGTGCGCTGCTCGACACGGGTCGCCTCGACCTTGTAGCTGACCTTGAGCACCGGCGAGTAGATGGAGTCGACCGGGATCCGGCCGATCTCCTGGCCGACCTGCTTGTTCTGCACGGCGGAGACGTAGCCGCGACCGCGCTCGACGGTCAGCTCCATCTCCAGCTTGCCCTTGCCGTTCAGCGTGGCCAGGACCAGGTCCGGGTTGTGCACCTCGACGCCGGCCGGCGGGGCGATGTCGGCGGCGGTCACCACGCCCGGGCCCTGCTTGCGCAGGTACATCACGACGGGCTCGTCGTGCTCGGAGGAGATGACGAGCTGCTTGATGTTGAGGATGACGTCGGTGACGTCCTCCTTGACGCCCGGCACGGTGGTGAACTCGTGCAGGACACCGTCGATCCGGATGTTGGTGACAGCTGCACCCGGGATCGAGGAGAGGAGCGTACGGCGGAGGGAGTTGCCGAGGGTGTAGCCGAAGCCGGGCTCCAGCGGCTCGATGACGAACCGGGAGCGGAATTCCTCGACGACCTCTTCGGTGAGAGAGGGACGCTGAGCGATCAGCATGGTGTGTTTCCTTACAGTCGTGGACGCCCGCTATATGACGTCCGCTGTACTGACCAGGGTACGGGCGGAGCGCAAGCCCCGCCCGTACCCGCGAGCCACTGCTCGGATTACTTCGAGTAGAGCTCGACGATGAGCTGCTCCTGCACCTGGGTGTCGATCACCTGGCGCTCGGGCAGGCTGTGCACGAGGATCCGCAGCTTCGACGGGATCGACTCCAGCCACGCCGGAACGGTCTTGTCGCCGGCCTCCGCCTGCGCCACCTGGAAGGGGGTCAGGTTCCGGGAGGAGTCACGGACCTCGATGATGTCGTTCGGCACGACGCGGGCCGACGGGATGTCGGTCTTGCGCCCGTTGACCGTGATGTGGCCGTGCCGGACCAGCTGGCGGGCGTGGTCGCGGGACTTGGCGAAGCCGGCCCGGTAGACCACGTTGTCCAGCCGCGTTTCGAGGATGCGCAGCAGGTTCTCGCCGGTCTTGCCGGACTGCCGGTTGGCCTCGTTGTAGTAACCGCGGAACTGCTTCTCCAGCACCCCGTAGATGCGCGCGCACTTCTGCTTCTCGCGCTTCTGCAGCAGGTACTCGCTGTCCTTGGTGCGCCCGCGCCCGTGCTCACCCGGGGGGTAAGGACGGATCTCGATCGGGCACTTAGCGCTCTCGCACTTGGCTCCCTTGAGGAAGAGCTTCTGCTTCTCCCGACGGCAACGCTTGCAGTCGGCCCCGGTGTAACGCGCCATGTCTTGTCGTCTCCTACTTCGCTTTTCTCAGACCCGGCGGCGCTTCGGCGGGCGGCAGCCGTTGTGCGGGGTGGGTGTGACGTCCTGGATGGATCCGACCTCAAGGCCGGTGGCCTGGAGGGAGCGGATCGCGGTCTCGCGGCCGGAGCCGGGACCCTTCACGAAGACGTCGACCTTGCGCATGCCGTGCTCCTGGGCGCGGCGGGCGGCGGACTCGGCGGCCATCTGGGCGGCGAAGGGCGTCGACTTGCGCGAGCCCTTGAAGCCGACATGGCCGGCAGAGGCCCACGAGATCACGTTCCCGGACGGGTCGGTGATCGTGATGATCGTGTTGTTGAACGTGCTTTTGATGTGGGCGTGGCCATGGGCCACGTTCTTCTTTTCCTTGCGGCGGACCTTCTTGGCCCCGGCCGCTCGGCTCTTCGGAGGCATTCGGTGCTATCTCCCGTGGAGGTGGTCGGTCCTGCAGCGATGCGGGCGCACAGAGCGGACCGCTGCGGACTACTTCTTGCCCGGCTTCTTCTTGCCGGCGATGGCGCGACGCGGACCCTTGCGGGTGCGGGCGTTGGTGGAGGTGCGCTGGCCGTGTACGGGCAGGCCGCTGCGGTGCCGCCGACCCTGGTAGCAGCCGATCTCGACCTTGCGCCGGATGTCCGCCTGGATCTCGCGGCGGAGGTCACCCTCGGTCCTGAGGTTGTTGTCCACGAACTCGCGGATCTTGACGAGCTCTTCCTCGGTCAGATCGCGGACGCGGGTGTCGGGGCTCACCCCGGTCGCGGCCAGCGTCTGCTGGGAGAGCGTCCGGCCGATGCCGAACACGTAGGTGAGGGCGACCTCCACGCGCTTCTCGCGTGGGATGTCGACACCTGCAACGCGTGCCATTCAAGGCTCCTGTGTCTTGTCGGAGGTCTTCCGCAGCACCGTTCCCGTAGTTCGCTACGAGCCGGGTCCCCGGCCTCCGAGCCGGGGGTGTCGTCCCACACACGTTCGTGGGGGTCGGGTAGCTGCTTCTTCATTTGTTCGCTTGTTGCGTCGCGCGATGAGCTGCGAGCGGTGCGAGGTGGTGGATCAGGTCGGCGTACGTCAGCCCTGGCGCTGCTTGTGGCGCAGGTTTTCGCAGATGACCATGACCCGGCCGTGGCGGCGGATCACCTTGCACTTGTCACAGATCTTCTTGACGCTCGGCTTGACCTTCATGTGTCTGGAGGTTCTCCGGGTCGGTGCCCCGCCCCACGGGAGCGGGACGGAGCAAGATCTACTTGTAGCGGTAGACGATCCGTCCGCGCGTCAGGTCGTACGGAGACAGCTCCACCACGACCCTGTCGTCGGGAAGGATACGGATGTAGTGCATCCGCATCTTGCCGCTGATGTGCGCGAGGACCTGGTGCCCGTTCTGGAGCTCCACCTTGAACATCGCGTTCGGCAGAGACTCGACGACGGTGCCCTCGATCTCGATGGCCCCTTGTTTTTTGGCCATGCTTGAGCGCTTCACCTTCCGGATTCGGCTACCTGGATGGTCCGGGGCACACGAGTGCACGGGGACCGACTGGTCAGTCTACGCGACCGCCCCGGGAAAGGCGAAATCGAGAGTGTGCCCGCTCCGCAAGATCGTTAAGCATGTGGCGCCCACCTGCACCGCGGCGCGACCCGGGTCGTCAGCCGAGTGGATCCGGGGCCGCCGTCACCCCGTACCCCGCGAGCTTCTCCCGGCCGCCGTCCGGAGCGGTCAGCACCAGCGGCCCGGCCTCGGTGAGGGCCACGGAGTGCTCCCAGTGGCTCGACCAGCTGCCGTCGTCCGTCTTGACCGTCCACTCGTCCGGCAGCACGTGGGTGCGCGGGGTGCCGAGGCTGACCATCGGCTCGATCGCGATGCAGAAGCCGGGGACCAGCTTCGGGCCGCGGCCGCGGCGCTTGTCGACGTAGTTCAGCAGGTGCGGGTCCATGTGCATCTGCGAGCCGATGCCGTGGCCCCCGTAGTCCTCGACGATGCCGTACTTGCCGGCGGCCGGGCGCGGCTGGCGGCGGATGTAGCCCTCGATGGCCGCGGAGATGTCCACGAGCCGGTTGCCCTTGCGCACGGCCGCGATGCCGGCCCACATCGACTCCTCCGTCACCCGGCTCAGCTCGTGCAGCTCCGCCGCGTGGCCGGAGCCCACGAAGACCGTGATGGCCGCGTCGGCGTGCCAGCCGTCGACGATCGCGCCGGCGTCGATGGAGATCACGTCGCCCTCGCGCAGCACCGTCGCGCGGTCCGGGATGCCGTGGACGACGACGTCGTTGACCGACGTGCAGATGTTGCCGGGGAAGCCCCCGTACCCCAGGAAGTTCGGCTTGGCGCCGTGGTCGGCGAGGACCTTGGCGGCTATCTCGTCGAGGTCCTTCGTGGTGGCCCCGGGCACGGCGGCGGCGGCGCACGCCCGGTGCATGGCCGCGACGACGAGGCCGGCGGCCCGCATCTTCGCGATCTGTTCCGGAGCCTTGATCTCCACCATGACGGCTGCTGCCTCCTGGGCCGACGAGGGACACTCCCGTCCACGATACGTGGCCCGTCGCGGCCGGCCGGGCACGGGCCCGTACAAAGGTCCGTACGACGCCCGCAGGGGACCGCTGAACGACTTCGCCGGCCCCACCCCCGCAGGGCGGAGCCGGCGGAAGGCCGGACGGCGGCTCGGGACCGGTCTGCGGAGACCCGGCCCGGACCTGGGACCTAGCCCGGCAGGGCCTCCATCGCCCGCCGGGTGACCTCGGCCACGGAGCCGAGCGCCGAGATCGTGGTCACCAGGCCCTGGGCCTTGAAGTAGTCGATGATCGGCTCGGTCTCCTCGTGGTAGACCTCCAGCCGCCGGCGGACGGTGTCCTCGTTGTCGTCGTCGCGCTGGTACAGCTCGCCGCCGCAGACGTCGCACACGCCCTCGCGCTCCGGCGCGGAGTACGTGACGTGGAAGACGTGGCTGCTGTCGTTGCGGCAGATCCGCCGGCCGGCGATGCGCTTGACGACCTCGTCCTCCGGCACCTCCAGGTCGAGCACGGCGTCCAGCTCAAGACCGGCCTCCTTCAGGAGCCCGTCGAGGGACACCGCCTGCGCCACGTTCCGCGGGAAGCCGTCCAGCAGGAAGCCGCCCCTGGCGTCGGGCTGCTCCATCCGGTCCCAGGCCATCCCCACGGTTACCTCGTCCGGCACCAGGTTGCCCGCCTCCATGTACGCCTTCGCCTGCCGGCCCAGTTCCGTGCCCTTGCTGATGTTGGCACGGAAGAGGTCGCCGGTGGAGACGTGCGGGATGGAGAGGTTCTGGGCAAGCAGGGCGGCCTGCGTGCCCTTGCCCGCACCGGGAGGCCCGACGAGGACGATACGCATCAGCGGAGGAACCCTTCGTAGTGATGCTGCTGCAGCTTGCTCTCGATCTGCTTCACCGTCTCAAGGCCGACACCCACGATGATGAGGATGCTCGTACCACCGAAGGGGAAGTTCTGGTTCGCGTTGAACAGCACCAACGCCACCGTCGGCACGAGCGCGATCAGACCCAGATAGAGCGAGCCCGGCCAGGTGATCCGGTTGAGTACGAAGCTCAGGTACTCCGCGGTGGGACGGCCGGCCCGGATGCCCGGGATGAAGCCACCGTACTTCTTCATGTTGTCGGCGACCTCCTCGGGATTGAACGTGATCGCCACGTAGAAGAACGCGAAGAACACGATCATGAGGAAGTACGTGATGATGTAGACGGGGTGGTCGCCGGTGACGAAGTTCTCCTCGATCCACTGCGCCCAGCCGGACGTGGAGCTGGTGAACTGCACGATCAGGGCGGGGATGTAGAGCAGCGAGGACGCGAAGATGACCGGGATCACACCCGCCTGGTTCACCTTCAGCGGAATGTACGTCGAGGTGCCGCCGTAGGAACGGCGCCCGATCATGCGCTTCGCGTACTGCACGGGGATCCGGCGCTGCGCCTGCTCGACGAAGACCACCAGGCCGACCATCGCCAGGCCGAGCGCGATGACGACGACGAACTCGCCCCAGCCATCGATGATCTTGCCGGACTGCTTGATGTTCCACAGGGCGCCGGGGAAGCCGGCCGCGATCGAGATGAACATCAGCATCGACATGCCGTTGCCGATGCCGCGGTCGGTGATCAGCTCACCGAGCCACATGACCGCCGCGGTGCCGGCCGTCATGCAGATCACCATCGTGATGATGATGAAGATCGAGTCGTCGGGAATGATCTGGTCGTTGACCTGACACTGCGGGAAGAGCGAGCCGCTGCGCGCCGTGGCCACCAGGCCGGTGCCCTGCAGCACGGCGAGGGCGACGGTCAGATAGCGCGTGTACTGTGTGATCTTCGCGGTGCCGGACTGGCCCTCCTTCTTCAGGGCCTCCAGCCGCGGGATCACCACCGTCAGCAGCTGCAGGATGATGCTCGCCGTGATGTACGGCATGATCCCCAGCGCGAAGATGGTGATCTGCAGGAGGGCCCCACCGCTGAACATGTTGACCAGGCCGAACAGGCCCTGGTTGGCGTTGGCCTCGTCCATGCATTGCTGCACGGCCTGGTAGTCGGTGCCGGGGACGGGAATCTGCGAACCGAGCCGGTAGATCACAATGATGCCCAGCACGAACAGCAGCTTCTTGCGCAGGTCGGGTGTCTTGAACGCCCGGGCGAACGCGGTGAGCACGGTGCCTCCTGCGGCCCCCATGCTTCATCACGAGGGCTGACGGGTCATTTGTTCAGCGGATGGTCGGTTCACTCCCCGTGCAGGCGTACACCTGCGCGGGCAGAGACAGTGCACGCCACCTTACCGGGGGGTGCCGCTGCCGTGGAACGACCAACCGGGGATGCCCATGCGGGACATCCCCGGCTGCTCGTCACGCTCAGGCGCGCTCGGTGACCGAGCCGCCGGCGGCGGTGATCTTCTCACGGGCGGAGCCGGAGACCTTGTCGACGGTCACCTGCAGCGCCACGGAGACGTCGCCGTTGCCGAGCACCTTCACGAGCTCGTTCTTGCGCACCGCGCCCCTGGCGACCAGGTCGGACACCGTGACCTCGCCACCCTCGGGGTACAGCTCGGCCAGCTTGTCCAGGTTCACCACCTGGTACACCTTGCGGGCGGGGTTCTTGAAGCCCTTGAGCTTCGGCAGCCGCATGTGCAGCGGCATCTGCCCGCCCTCGAAGCGCTCCGGCACCTGGTAGCGGGCCTTCGTGCCCTTGGTGCCGCGGCCCGCGGTCTTGCCCTTGGACGCCTCGCCGCGACCCACACGGGTCTTCGGCTTCTTGGCGCCCGGGGCCGGCCGCAGGTTGTGGATCTTCAGCGGCTTCTGCTCCGCTGCATCTTTGACGTCCTTGGCGGCCATGTCAGTCGACCTCCTCGACCGTCACCAGGTGGCGGACGGTGTGCACCATGCCGCGCACCTGGGGACTGTCATCGCGGGTCACGCTGTCGTGCAGCCGGCGAAGGCCGAGCGTACGAAGCGTGTCCCGGTGGTTCTGCTTGCTCCCGATGTAGGACTTGCTCTGGGTGATCTTCAGCCGTGCCATCAGCCGTTCACCCCTGCACGGGCCCGCAGCATCGCGGCGGGAGCCACGTCCTCCAGCGGCAGGCCACGGCGGGCGGCGATCTCCTCGGGGCGCTGCAGGCCCTTCAGTGCGGCCACCGTGGCGTGCACGATGTTGATCGGGTTGGACGAGCCGAGCGACTTGCTCAGCACGTCGTGGATGCCCGCGCACTCCAGCACGGCACGCACCGGGCCACCGGCGATCACACCGGTACCGGGCGACGCCGGCTTCAGCAGCACGACACCCGCGGCCTCCTCACCCTGGATCGGGTGCGGGATGGTGCCCTGGATGCGGGGGACCTTGAAGAAGTGCTTCTTGGCCTCCTCCACACCCTTGGCGATGGCGGCCGGCACCTCCTTGGCCTTCCCGTACCCGACACCCACGGTGCCGTCACCGTCGCCCACCACGACCAGCGCGGTGAAGCTGAAGCGACGACCACCCTTCACAACCTTGGCGACTCGGTTGATCGCGACAACGCGCTCAACATACGCGGTCTTGTCGGCGGCTGCGCCGCCGTCCCGGCCCTTCCGGTCCCGCCGCTCGCCGCCGCCGGCGCCGCCACCGCGGCGCTGGGGTCCAGCCATTGGTCTTCCTCTCTCAGAACTTCAGCCCGGCATCGCGGGCGGCGTCGGCCAGAGCGGCAATGCGCCCGGCGTACTTGTTGCCACCGCGGTCGAACACCACGGCCTCGACTCCGGCGGCCTTCGCCCGCTCGGCGACCAGCGCGCCGACCTGCTTGGCCTGCGCCGTCTTGTCGCCCTCGGCGCCGCGGATGGACGTGTCCATCGAGGAGGCCGAGGCCACCGTGTGGCCGGCGATGTCGTCGACGACCTGCGCGACCATGTGGCGGTTCGAGCGGGTCACGACCAGGCGCGGACGGTCCGGCGTACCGGAGACCTTCTTCCGCACCCGGATGTGCCGGCGCTTGACGGCGGCCGCCTTGCGGGCACTGCCCTTGGCAATCTTCACACCGTATGCCATGGCTTACTTACCCGCCTTTCCGACCTTGCGCTGGATGTACTCGCCCTCGTACTTGACGCCCTTGGCCTTGTACGGGTCGGGCTTGCGCAGCTTCCGGATCTTCGCGGCGACCTCGCCGACCTTCTGCTTGTCGATGCCCTCGACGCTGAAGTGCGTCGGGTTCTCGACCTTGAAGGTGATGCCCTCGGGGGCCTCGATGAGGATCGGGTGGCTGTAGCCCAGCGAGAACTCCAGGTTGGAGCCCTTGGCCTGGACGCGGTAGCCGACGCCGCTGATCTCCAGCTTCTTCACGTAGCCCTGGGTCACACCGGTGACCATGTTCGCCACCAGCGTGCGCGACAGGCCGTGCAGGGCCCTGCTCTTACGCTCGTCGTTCGGGCGGCTGACGACGATGGTGCCGCCGTCACCGCGGGCGACGTCGATGGGCGCGACCACGGTGTGCGAGAGGGATCCCTTGGGGCCCTTCACGTTGACCGTACGGCCATCGATGGTGACGTCCACGCCGGCGGGAACCTGGATGGGCAGCTTGCCAATACGCGACATGGCTTTACCTCCGTTCCCTTCCGTTACCAGACGTAGGCGAGGACTTCCCCGCCCACGCCCTTCTTGCCAGCCTGCTTGTCGGTGAGCAGCCCGTGGGAGGTGGAGATGATCGCCACGCCCAGGCCGCCGAGCACCTTCGGCAGGTTGGTGGACTTTGCGTAGACCCGCAGACCCGGCTTGGAGATCCGCTTGATGCCGGCGATCGAGCGCTCGCGGTTCGGGCCGTACTTCAGCTCCAGGACGAGGCTCTGGCCCACGCGGGCCTCCTCGGTCTTCCAGCCGCTGATGTAGCCCTCCTGCTGGAGGATCTCCGCGATGTGCGTCTTGATCTTGCTGTGCGGCATCGCCACGGTGTCGTGGTAAGCCGAGTTCGCGTTCCGCAGACGGGTCAGCATGTCTGCGATCGGATCGGTCATGGTCATGTGATGGCCTTCGGCCTCTCTCGCCGCGGTTTCCTGTCTGCTCCGTCCCTCTCCCTCGGTACGAGGACGGGTGTGGAGCGGGGACCTTCGGCGTAGTAGTCGGTCAAAGCGTCCCGGTGATCCGGCGGATCACCAGGAGCTCTTGGTCACGCCCGGCAGCTCGCCCCGGTGCGCCATCTCACGCAGGCACACGCGGCACAGGCCGAACTTGCGGTATACGGAGTGCGGCCGGCCGCAGCGCTGGCAGCGCGTGTAACCGCGCACCTTGAACTTCGGCTTACGGGACGCCTTCGCGATCAGAGCCTTCTTTGCCACGCCTCATGCCTCCTTGAACGGGAAGCCGAGGAGACGAAGCAGGGCGCGGCCCTCGTCGTCGTTGCTCGCCGTGGTGACCACGGTGATGTCCATGCCCCGGACCCGGTCGATCTTGTCAGGGTCGATCTCGTGGAACATGACCTGCTCCGTGAGACCGAAGGTGTAGTTGCCCCGGCCGTCGAACTGCTTCGGCGACAGGCCGCGGAAGTCGCGGATGCGCGGCAGCGCGAGCGACAGCAGCCGGTCGAGGAACTCCCACATCCGGTCGCCGCGGAGCGTGACGTGGGCGCCGATCGGCATGCCCTCGCGCAGCTTGAACTGCGCGATGGACTTCCGGGCCTTGGTCACGGACGGCTTCTGGCCGGTGATCGTGGCGAGGTCCTTGATGGCCCCCTCGATCAGCTTGGAGTCGCGGGCGGCGTCGCCCACACCCATGTTGACCACGATCTTGGTCAGGCCGGGGATCTGCATGACGTTCTCGTACGAGAACTCGTCCTTCAGCTTGGCCTGGATGTCGTCCCGGTAGCGCTGCTTGAGGCGCGGGACGGTGGTGGTGGCAGTCATCAGATGTCCTCACCCGTCCGCTTGGCAACGCGGATCTTGTTGCCCTCGTCGTCGAAGCGGTAGCCGACCCGGGTCACGACCTTCTGGCCGTCCTTCTCCACCACCAGCTGAACGTTGCTGACGTGAATCGGGGCCTCGGTCGTGATGATCCCGCCGGTCTTGGACCCGCGGGCCGTCTGGCCGGCCTTGGTGTGCTTCTTGACCCGGTTGACACCCTCGACCAGGACGCGGTCCTCGCGCGGGAAGGCCGCGATGACCTTGCCCTGCTTGCCCCTGTCCTTGCCGGTGATGACCTGAACCAGGTCGCCCTTCTTGATCTTCATGTGTTACAGCACCTCCGGCGCGAGCGAGATGATCTTCATGAACCTCTTCTCGCGCAGCTCACGGCCGACCGGGCCGAAGATACGGGTGCCGCGGGGGTCGCCGTCGGCTTTGAGGATGACCGCGGCGTTCTCGTCGAAGCGGATGTACGAACCGTCCGGCCGGCGGCGCTCCTTGACGGTGCGCACGACGACCGCCTTGACGACGTCGCCCTTCTTCACGTTGCCACCGGGGATCGCATCCTTGACGGTGGCGACGACGACGTCACCGATTCCCGCGTAGCGGCGGCCCGATCCGCCGAGCACACGGATGCAAAGAATCTCCTTCGCACCCGTGTTGTCGGCGACCTTGAGTCGCGACTCCTGCTGGATCACGTCTATCTCCTGATCGTCTGCCGGTTCCCGGCGGGACCCTTCGTACGAGGGGACCCGCCGAGCCTGGCGGAACCGTCCTGGGGGCTCCCCCCAGGAGTACTTACTTGGCCTTCTCGAGGATCTCGACGACGCGCCAGCGCTTGGTCGCCGACAGCGGCCGGGTCTCCATGAGGAGGACCCGGTCGCCGACGCCGCAGCTGTTCTGCTCGTCGTGCGCCTTGAGCTTGTTCGTACGGCGGATGACCTTGCCGTACAGCGCGTGCTTGACGCGGTCCTCGACGGCGACGACGACGGTCTTGTCCATCTTGTCGCTGACGACGAGACCCTCACGGGTCTTGCGGAAGCCGCGCGCGGTCGTGTTCTCTTCGGTCACATTCGTCTCGCTCATCAGGCGCTCTCCACCGTGTCAATGCCGAGCTCGCGCTCCCGCATCAGGGTGTAGATCCGGGCGATGTCCTTGCGGACGGCCTTCAGCCGGCCGTGGTTCTCCAGCTGTCCGGTCGCCGCCTGGAAGCGGAGGTTGAACAGCTCTTCCTTGGCCTCGCGCAGCTTCTCCACGAGGTCATCGTTGGACAGCCCGCGCAGCTCGGTCGCCTTGGTACCGGCGGCCATCACGACTCACCACCCTCGCGCCGGACGATCCGGCACTTCATCGGAAGCTTGTGAGCCGCACGGGTCAGCGCCTCACGAGCGGTCTTCTCGTTCGGGTACGACAGCTCGAACATCACGCGCCCGGGCTTGACGTTCGCGACCCACCACTCCGGCGAGCCCTTGCCGGAGCCCATGCGGGTCTCGGCGGGCTTCTTGGTCAGCGGGCGGTCCGGGTAGATGTTGATCCACACCTTGCCGCCACGCTTGATGTGCCGCGTCATGGCGATACGCGCGGCCTCGATCTGCCGGTTGGTGACGTACGCGGCCGTGGCCGCCTGGATGCCGTAGTCGCCGAACGCCAGCTCGGTGCCGCCCTTGGCGAGACCGCGGCGCTTCGGGTGGTGCTGCTTGCGGTGCTTGACCCTACGAGGGATGAGCATGGGTCAGCCCTCCGTTCCGGTGCTTTCGGCGGGAGCGGCAGCGGCGGGGGCGGCCTCGGCCTTGGGGGCCTCGGCAGCCGGAGCCTGCTGCTGCTCGCGCTGCGGACGACGGCCGCGGCCACCGCGCTCACCACCGCCGCGACGCGGGCGGTCACCGCCGCCGCCACCGCCGCCACCCCGGGAGGGGCGGTTGCCGGCGCGGGCCGCGGCGTTCTCGGCGCGGACCTCGGCGATGTTCTTCACGTCGCCCTTGTAGATCCAGACCTTCACGCCGATGCGGCCGAAGGTCGTACGGGCCTCGAAGAAGCCGTAGTCGACGTTGGCGCGCAGCGTGTGCAGGGGCACACGGCCCTCGCGGTAGAACTCCGAGCGGGACATCTCGGCGCCGCCGAGCCGCCCGCCGCACTGGATCTTGATCCCCTTGGCGCCCGCCTTCATCGCGGACTGCATGCTCTTGCGCATGGCCCGGCGGAAGGAGACGCGGGAGGAGAGCTGCTCGGCGACGGCCTGCGCCACGAGCTGCGCGTCGGTCTCGGGGTTCTTGACCTCAAGGATGTTGAGCTGCACCTGCTTGCCGGTGAGCTTCTCCAGCTCGCCGCGGATCCGGTCGGCCTCCGCGCCGCGGCGGCCGATGACGATGCCCGGCCGGGCGGTGTGGATGTCGACGCGGACGCGGTCACGGGTGCGCTCGATCTCCACCTTGGAGATGCCCGCGCGCTCCATGCCCTTCGTCATCATCCGGCGGATGGCGACGTCTTCCTTGATGTAGTCCTTGTACAGCTTGTCCGCATACCAGCGCGACTTGAAGTCGGTGGTGATGCCGAGCCGGAACCCGTGCGGGTTTACCTTCTGGCCCATTACCGGGTCCCTTCCTTGCTGCCGACGACCAGCGTGATGTGGCTGGTGCGCTTGCGGATCCGGTACGCCCGGCCCTGCGCGCGGGGCCGGAACCGCTTCCAGGTCGGGCCCTCGTCGACGTACGCCTCGGTGATGACGAGGCTGTCGACGTCGGTGTGGTCGTAGTTGTGCGCCGCGTTGGCGATGGCGCTGTCCAGCACCTTGCCGACGGGCACGCTCGCGGCCTGCGGGGCGAAACGCAGGACCGCCTGAGCCTCCGTGGCGTTCATGCCACGGATGAGGTCCACCACACGGCGGGCCTTCATGGGCGTGACGCGCACGTAGCGCGCGGAGGCCCTGGCTTCCATGGTTGTCCCTTCGGTGTGAGTCATGGTCTTCGCACTCCGCCGGTCAGCGACGACGCGACTTGCGGTCGTCCTTGACGTGGCCCTTGAAGGTGCGGGTAGGCGCGAACTCGCCGAGCTTGTGCCCGACCATCGACTCGGTGATGTACACCGGTACGTGCTTCCTGCCGTCGTGCACCGCGATCGTGTGGTTCAGCATTTCCGGGACGACCATCGAGCGGCGGGACCAGCTCTTCATGATGACGTTGGTGCCTGCTTCGTTCTGCGCGCGCACCTTCTTCATGAGGTGGTCGTCGACGAAGGGCCCTTTTTTCAGACTGCGCGGCATCTCTACTCCACCCGCTCCTAGCGCTTCTTGTTCGTCTTGCGGCGGCGGACGATGTACTTGTTGCTCGCCTTCTTCGGCGAGCGTGTACGGCCTTCCTTCTGGCCCCAGGGCGAGACCGGGTGGCGACCACCGGAGGTCCTGCCCTCGCCGCCGCCGTGCGGGTGGTCGATCGGGTTCATCACGACACCGCGGACGGTCGGGCGCACGCCCTTCCAGCGCTTGCGGCCGGCCTTGCCCCAGTTGATGTTCGACTGCTCGGCGTTGCCGACCTCGCCGACGGTGGCGCGGCAGCGGATGTCGACCAGCCGGATCTCGCCGGACGGCATACGAAGGTGGGCCATGCGGCCCTCCTTCGCCAGCAGCTGCACGTGCGCACCGGCGGACCGGGCGAACTTCGCGCCGCCGCCGGGCTGCAGCTCGATGGCGTGGATGACGGTACCGACCGGGATGTTGCGCAGCGGCATCGCGTTGCCGGGCTTGATGTCGGCGCCAGCGCCGTTCTCGATGCGGTCGCCCTGCTTCAGGCCGGCCGGCGCGAGGATGTAGCGCTTCTCGCCGTCGGCGTAGTGCAGCAGCGCGATGCGCGCGGTGCGGTTCGGGTCGTACTCGATGTGCGCGACCCGGGCGGGGACGCCGTCCTTGTCGTGCCGACGGAAGTCGATCACGCGGAAGGCGCGCTTGTGGCCGCCGCCCTGGTGGCGGACGGTCACACGACCGGAATTGTTTCGGCCGCCCTTGCTGTTCAGCGGGCGGACCAGCGACTTCTCCGGCGTGGACCGCGTTACCTCGACGAAGTCGGCGACGCTGGCGCCACGACGGCCAGGAGTCGTCGGCTTGTACTTGCGGATACCCATTTCTTCAGTCCTCGTCCGTGACGGACAGCCTTGTCGGTCTCCGTCAGGAGACCGGGCCGCCGAAGATGTCGATGCGGTCGCCCTCGGCGACGGTCACGATGGCGCGCTTGGTGTCGGCGCGCTTGCCGTAGCCGGTGCGGGTGCGCTTGCGCTTGCCCTGGCGGTTGATCGTGTTGACCCCGATCACCTTGACCTGGAAGACCTTCTCCACGGCCTGCCGGATCTGGGTCTTGTTGGCCCGCGGGTCGACGATGAACGTGTACTTGTTCTCGTCGAGCAGCGCGTAGCTCTTCTCTGAGACGACGGGCTTGAGCAGCACGTCGCGCGGGTCGTCGTACGTCTTGCTGGTGACGGTGAACTCGTTCACCGTCTCGTCCGCCGTCTCGTCCGCGGCCTCGGTCTTGTCCATGTCGACCATCAGGCGTCGCTCCCTTCAGCCTTCTGGAGCTCGACCTCATCGACAGGAGACTGGCTCTTGCCGCCGCCCTTGACGGGACCGGCCACGAACCGCTCGAAGGCGGCCTGCGTGAAGACCACGTCGTCGGAGACGAGCACGTCGTACGTGTTCAGCTGACCGGCGTCCAGGATGTGCACGTCGGGCAGGTTCCGGGCGGACAGCAGCGACAGGTCGTCGTCCCGCTCGATGACCAGCAGCACGTTCTTGCGCTCGCTGACCTTGCCGAGGAGGGTCCTGGCGGCCTTCGTCGAGACCTCGCCGTCGACCACGCCGGTGACGACGTGGATCCGGCCGAGGCGCGCCCGGTCCGAGAGGGCGCCGCGCAGCGCGGCGGCCTTCATCTTCTTCGGGGTCCGCTGCGAGTAGTCGCGCGGCACGGGGCCGTGCACGACGCCGCCGCCCGCGAACTGCGGGGCGCGGATCGAGCCCTGACGGGCGCGGCCGGTGCCCTTCTGGCGGTACGGCTTCTTGCCGCCGCCGCGGACCTCGCCGCGGGTCTTCACTTTGTGCGTGCCCTGACGGGCAGCGGCCAGCTGGGCGGTGACGACCTGGTGGATCAGCGGAATGCTGACCTGCGCGTCGAAGATCTCCGCGGGGAGTTCGACGGTCCCGGCCTTCTCGCCCGCCGGCGAAAGGATGTCTACGGTGCTCATTACCTCAGGCCCCCTTGGCCGCGCTACGGACCAGGACGAGGCCGCCGTTCGGACCGGGGACGGCGCCCTTGATGAGGAGCAGCCCCTTCTCCGCGTCAACGGCGTGGACGGTCAGGTTCTGGGTGGTGACCCGCTGGTTGCCCATCCGGCCGGCCATCCGCATGCCCTTGAACACGCGGCCGGGGGTGGCACAGCCGCCGATGGAACCCGGCTTGCGGTGCACGCGGTGGGCGCCGTGGCTGGCCTTGCCGCCGGCGAAGCCGTGCCGCTTCATGACGCCGGCGAAGCCCTTGCCCTTGCTCTTGCCGGTCACGTCGACCTTGACGCCGGCCTCGAAGGTCTCGGCGGTCACCTCCTGGCCGAGGGTGTACTCGGAGGCATCCGCGGTGCGGATCTCCACCAGGTGGCGGCGGGGAGTGACGTCGGCCTTGGCGAAGTGGCCCTTGAGGGGCTTGTTCACCTTGCGCGGGTCGATCTCGCCGAAGGCGATCTGGACGGCGTCGTAGCCGTCGGAGTCTGCGGTGTGGACCTGGGTGACGACGCAGGGGCCGGCCTTGACCACGGTCACCGGGACGACGCGGTTGTTCTCGTCCCAGACCTGGGTCATGCCGAGCTTCTCGCCCAGGACACCCTTGATCTGCTTAGCCATCTCTCAGCGACCTCTCAGAGCTTGATCTCGATGTCGACGCCGGCCGGAAGGTCCAGGCGCATCAGCGAGTCAACGGTCTTGGGGGTCGGGTCGAGGATGTCGATCAGACGCTTGTGGGTACGCATCTCGAAGTGCTCGCGCGAGTCCTTGTACTTGTGCGGCGACTTGATGACGCAGTACACGTTCTTCTCAGTGGGCAGCGGCACCGGGCCCGCGACCGACGCACCAGTGCGGGTCACCGTCTCGACGATCTTCTTCGCCGAGGAGTCGATGACCTCGTGGTCGTAGGCCTTGAGCCGGATGCGGATCTTCTGTCCCGCCATGGCTTCTCAGCAGTCCTGTTCTCGTAGCGCTCCGGCACCCGGCGGTCTCGTTACGTACCCGTTCCCCGACCCACGCGGTCGGGCGTGTCGCAACCCTCCCCGCATTTCTCCCGCGAGAAAAAAGCTCTCCCGCGGTATCCACGGAGGTCCGCAGGAGTTTTCCTTGCAGGAGGAGGGGGGAGGATCCCACCGAGTGCCCTGGCCTGCACCCCGCTGGCGCTTCCCGGAAGATTCCCGTACTTCCGCCCCTGATGAGGGGCGACGAATACGTGGGACTCGCTTCCGGTCCTCCCGGCGGGAGGCGCGCAGCATCGACGCTCAGCCGAGCAACCTGGATAGTGTGCCACACGGCGCTCGGCTCGCGCCAATCGGCGCAAATACCACGCGGGGGCGGCGCGGGCGAGCGGGTGACCGGCTCAGGGGCCGCCGCGGCGGGGGCCCGTACCGGGGCGTGGGCGGGGCGGGGAGCCCCGGGGGCGTACGGGAACCGTCGAAGGAGCGGCGCCGCAGGGCTCCGGGCTCCAGCTGAAGCCGTTCGACGAGGTACGCCCGCTTCCCGTTCCTGCTGACGGGGTTCGCCTTGCACAGCCCGAGCGGGCCGAGGACGACGGCGCGGGGGTTGCCCGCGTGGTCCAGGCGGGCCCACCACTCCAGGACGGTGCCGGCCTTCTCCTGGAGTCGGGCCTGCACGCCGGGGCCGAGCATGTCCCAGCACTCCTGGCGGCAGGGCCCGCTCCCCGGCGGGAGGCGGACGGCCTGGCGGATCTGCGCCGCGACGGGCTCCCCGCGGGGGCGGGCCGCCGGCACCGGCAACCGGCCGCCCCGGGTAACTCCCGCCCCCGCCCGCCCCCGGGCCCGCCCGGGAACTCCGCACGCGCCATGTGTGCTCCCTACCCCCTTGTACTGAGAGTCGTATCCAGCGGGGGCGTGTCGTAGTCATCGGGGGGCGTGGTCGTCGGGGGCGTCGTGGTCCGGGGGGCGTAGTCATGGGGGCATGACCTTCGGGGGGCGTAGTCATCGGGTGGTCGTCGTCATGGGGCGTCGAGCCGGAGCCCGGCGACGACGGCTTTGCCGCAGACCCGGCGGGGGACGACGCCCCAGGCGGCGGAGAGGGCGTCGACGAGGAGGAGCCCGCGACCGCCGCAGGCGGAGGTGTCGGGCGGGTGCGGCGAGAGGGCCGGAGAACCGGGGCCGGGGTCGGAGACGGCGAGCCAGTAGTGGCCGTCGGCGGGCCAGAGGAGGAGTTCGACGAGGTGGTCCTCGGCGGATCGGGTGCCGTGACGTACGGCGTTGGTGACGAGTTCGGAGGCGAGGAGCTGCAGGTCGTCGCCGAGGCGGGGGCGGTGGGGGCGGGGCAGGGCGTCGAGGACGGCGCGGCGGGCGCGCGGGACGGAGCGGGGGTCGGCCGGGAGGGCCCAGCGGACGGGGAGGGGCGGGATGGGTGGGGTGGATGGAGTGGGTGTGGAGAGGCGTGGGGGCATGGCGTACTCCTGGGCCGGGGTTGGTCGTTGAAGTGCCGGTGGCATGCCTCCCTGGGCGCGAGCACGCCTGCCCCAGGGAGAGCGGGCATGCTCGCGCGGTGCGCTTCCGGCGTTGCTGTGAGTACCTTGCGCACAACCGAGAGTAGCCCTAGGTTGGCACAATTACTACCTCCTCCTTGGAGGTTCTCCATCTCGTAGGAGGCACGGGCATGGCCCTCAGGAAGACGCCCACCCAGCGTCAACAGCGCCTGGGCAGCGAGGTGCGGAAGATCCGTACGTCGGCAGGGATGACTACCACGTACGCCGCCGGATTACTGGGGCTGGACAGCGGAAAAATCTCCTACATGGAGTCGGGTCAGCGCACCATCAGCGCGGAGCGACTGCGGACGCTGGCCTGCAACTGCCACTGCACCGACGAGGAGTACATCGAAGCCCTGGTCGAGATGACGCGACGCGAACCGAAGGGCTGGTGGGAGCAGTACCGGGGCATCCTGCCGCACGGGCTGCTGGACATCGCGGAGCTGGAGGCCCACGCCAGCCGGATGCGGGCGGCGAACACCGTGCACGTGCCGGGAATCCTCCAGACTTCGGACCACGCGCTCGCCATCTTCCGTAGCGCCGTACCGCCCCTACCCGAGCACGAAGTCGGCCTCCGGCTGGCTCATCGGGCGAAGCGCCAGGAAGTGCTTACGGGAGATGACCGGCCCGACTACGTTGCGGTCGTGCACGAGGCAGCGCTACGCATGCAGTTCGGCGGCCGTCGGGTCGCACGGGCGCAGATGCACCACCTGCTCGACCTGGCCGAACGAGACAACATCACCATCCAAGTCATCCCGTTCACCCATGGGGCGTTCCCGGGAGCAGGGCAGACGATCATCTACTTCGAAGGGCCGGTCCCACGGCTCGACACTGTGCAGGTCGACAGTGCACACGGCCCGGACTTCCTTCATGCGGACGGACAGCTCTCGAAGTACCGCTTGCTACTGGATCAGATGAAAGCGGTGTCCCTACCTCCGGAGCAGACCCGTGACTACATCCACACCATCGCCCAACAGCTTTGAGGAGTGACCGCATGACCGCCCCCATCGACTGGGAAGACCCGTTCTGCGCGGAGGGCAGCTCGTGTTTCCGCATAGGCACGGACGCGGACGGCAACGCCCACATCGCCATCGCAGGCAGCGAAGCGCACCGCATCACTGACTCCGTCGAAGCTCTCCGGACCCTCATCCGCGACATCAAGGCCGGCAGGGCAGACCACCTGCTCTGACGCCACCAACCCGGCGCCCAGAGGGCGGCGTCGGGGTCAGCTCATGGGGGTGGTGTCGACCTTGAAGTCCATCTGGACCGTGTCTCCGGCGACCGATGTCGCGGTGACCGTCACGCCCCACTGCTGGCTTTCCGCGCCGAGTACGCAGCGGACCGTGGCGTTCACCCGAGCCGGCAGGTCCTGGGTGCAGTCGAAGCTGTCGGGCTCCCGGCCGACCTGCGCCGCCAGGGCACGCCTGCCCTGGCGCTCGACCTCGCTGCTGGGCACCGACTCCGACGCGCCTTCGGTACTCGGGGACGCGGAGCTGTCCTCGGCGGGGGGTGTGGAGGAGTCCGTTTTGGGGGCGTCGTCTGCCTTGACGTCCATGCGGATCGTGTCGCCGTCGACCGACTTCGCGGTGACCGTCACGCCGACCTTGGTCCCGCCGTCGGTCAGTTCGCAGCGAACGGTCGCGCCCACCTCAGCCTTGAGGTCGTCCTCGCAGGTGACGTCGTCGGGCTCGCGGCCGACCTCCTTCGTCAGGGCTTCCGATGCCTTCTCCGCGACGTCCTCTTTACTCATGCTGTCGGACGAGCTTCCGAAGCTGACCGAGCACCCGGCGGAGAGCAGCACCGTCAGTGCACTCGCGGCGATCCCTGTCAGAATCCGGCTCGAAATTGCATGTCGCATTGCATCCCCCGAAAATGCTCATGGCTCGATCCCATCGATCGAGGCATGAACATATCATTCGTTGATCAGGCCAGGCGGACGATCACGATGGCGGTCCGGGGAACAGCCGGGGTCGGCTGTGTCTGCCCCCTCCCGACGTCACGGCCCTGGCGGCACCCGGCTGGACGGCGCCCTGGCGGGTGTGGCCACAGTGCCCCCAGCCCCCCGCGGCACGTGCTCACGGTCGATCACGATCGCCCCATTTCGGTCAGCGTCACGGGCCGGGCGCCTTCGCCGCTGCCGGTGGTCATCCGGAACGCATCCCACCGGTGCAAAATCGCGACCGACATCCCTCTGAATCGGGTCAAATCGGCCGCGCGGACCGAGTTTTGCCCAGCGAGACGCATGGACGCGGCAAGGTCTACGCCGGTGTCCCGACTCCGTGCAGCAGGGTGTCGACCACGCGTGCGGCCAGTTGGTCGACGTCGCCGATGTCGACGATCTCCCGCCCCTCTTCGGCCGCCTCGTCGATCAGGGCGTAGTAGACGCGGCGGGCCCACTCCAGGTCGGTGTCCGCAGACAGCAGGCCGGTCTCCTGCGCGCGACGGAAGAGCTGATCGCACTTAGCCAGGATGTCGGCGTGCACGCGCGCCGCCTCGGAGCCGGACGGGGCCGTCCGGCTCATCGCGAAGCTCCAGCCGATCTTGACCTGAAGGACGTTGGCGGTCACCTGGTGCAGGGCGACCAGCGTCGGGGAGGTGAACGGGCGGGCGGCCTCCACGGCCTGGTGGAACTGCTCGGTCGCGCAGGACGCCAGGGCCTCGATCAACGCCTCGCGAGTGGCGAAGCGCCGGTGGACGGTGGTGCGGGCCACCCCTGCCGCCGCTGCGATCTGCTCCATGGTCGCCGTCGGGTCGGCGGCCAGGACGCGTTCGGCCGCTTCCAGGATCGTGCGCACCGTCCGCTCCGCATCGGCGCGCAGCGATCGCCGAAGGGCCGCCCCTGGTGCCGCCGGTGCAGGACGTGGTCCCAGACGAAGAGCCCGTCCCAGCCGGCCTGTTCTGCGGCAGCCGCCACGGCGGCGACGTTGCGGGAGTCGGCGAAGTCGCCCAAGTTGGGGATATTGACGGAGAAGCGCATCCCCGCAGGATGCGCGGCGGGTGACGACGGGGCAATCGGATTTGCGGCAAGCCGGCTGAACGAGGGACCGCCGACGCGGACCGCTGGCCTCTCCGTCAGCCACGCCGCTTCCTCAGAAAATGACATCAATATCGAATTCAATCGAGCCAGCCGGGGTGGAGCCGTCGCCGGTGGTAGGTTCTCAGCGTGATTTCCGCGCTCCCGAGGAGGTGACGATTTCCGTGAGCTTCAGCGAGATCCTGCCACTGGCTTTCGTGATGGTCGCGGGACCACAGATCGTCACCTCGTTCTTCCTGGCGACGAGCGAGCGTTGGGCCGCGAATTCCCTTGCTTACGTCCTCGGCGCCGCGATCTCTGTCACCGCGACGGTGACGGTCGCCTACTTCGTCGCTAAAAGCGTCAATAACTCGACGAGCAGACACAAGGCAGCCTTCGACCGCAGTATCGACGGGATCGTGCTCGTGCTGATGCTGTTTCTGATCGTGCGCGTGTACCTCACCCGCGGAAAGTCCCAGCCGCCGAAGTGGATGGGCAAGCTGCAGACGGCTGAGCCGAAGTCCGCCCTCCTGACGGGCCTCGCTCTCATGGGTGTCTTCCCGACGGACATCGCCAGCTCGGTCGCGGCGGGTTTCCATGTCGAACGCAGCGGCGACTCCTGGTGGCAGGTCCTTCCCTTCGTGGCGCTGACCCTGCTGCTCCTGGCGATGCCGGCGCTGTGCGTCGTGTTCCTCGGGCGACGGGCCGGCGTCGTCCTGCCGAAGATCCGCGACTGGATGAACTCCCACTCCTGGGTGATCAGCGAGATCGTCCTGATGTTCTTCGCCGCGATCGCGATCAACGGCCTCATCACGGGCTAGCCCCGGCCGGCCCCCGCCGGAAGCGCCGGACGCCTCCAAAGTCGAGCGGTTAATCGGTCCCGTAGACGGCGGGGCACGGGGGCTGACTCTCGCCGTCGAGCCAGTATGGGTGATCGAGTTTCAGGTCACCTTGGTCTTTCACGACGGACACGTCATGGGTGTAGGTGGTGCCGTCGCGATACGTGCCCTTGATGCGCAGTGCTCGATCGCCGCCCGCCTCCCACGATTTGAGGATCGCCGGCATTTCGTTGTCGGGCCACGGGCAGTAGGCCGCGGCATTGGCGAACTCATCGAGGCAGGAGCCGGTGCTCTGCGCGATGTGTTTCCGGCAGTAGCTCTTGATGCTGCTGGAGTTCGGGCCGACGTCCTCCACCGCTGCTTTGAACTCGTCCCGAGCCTGCTCGTCCGCGCTCTTCCCGCAGCCGGCGGCCCCCGCCGCCAACGCCAACGCGGCGACCGCCGCCGCGAGTGCACGTCCTTGCCGTAATGCCACGACCCTGCCCAGGGAGATCGACACGGAGCACCTCCAACATCGGGCCAACCGCCCAACCCCATTGTGTGCACCGCATGTTAAGGGCGGGGCTCCGGGACCGGTCCCGGAGCGGGCTGCCCCTACACCACCTCCCGCAGCACCTCGTCCGCTGCCGTAGCCGTCACCCCGAGGACCTTCTCCGTCTCCGCATAGTCGACGGCGAACGGGTGGCCCGGCTTCACGAGCACCTCGTGCATTTCCGCCCAGAAAGGCTCCGTCAGCGCGAGGAGAGAAATCTCCCGTTCGGTCATCTCCGCCATCCGCGGCTCCGGGGCGCCGGCAAGAGCCGCCAGCCGCGTGGCCAGTTCCCGTACGGACAGCGTCGACGTCGGGGCGTGCCAGGCGCGGCCGTAGGACCGCTCGTCTCGGCTCGCCGCGACCAGCGTGCGGGCGGTGTCGGTGATCGCCGAGTAGCTGTGCGGTACGTCGAGTGGCTGCGGCACCAGGGCCAGCCGGCCCGCCAGGACCTGCCCCTGCACCATGAGGCTGAACACCGAGAAGGCTCCGGCGCCGTAGAACTGGGCGGCCCGCACCTCCGTGACCTTCACCCCCGAAGCGACGGCCTCCTCCCAGACCCGCGCCCGGGCACGGCCCTTGGGGCCGGTCGCGGCGAGCGGGAAGTCCGGGGCGATCGGTCCGGCCACCGGCCCGTAGGCGTAGAGGTTGCCGAGCATGACGTACGCCGCACCGCTCCGCCGCACCGCGCGCAGGAGGGACGCCGACAGGATCGGGAACTGCTCGGGCCAGAGGTGGTAAGCCGGGGCGGCGGTGTTGAACAGGGTGACCGCGCCCTCCGTCATTTCGGTGAGCCGGTCGGTGTCGGTCGCGTCGGCGGCGACGCGCTCGACGAGGGGGTGGTCGGGACCGCCGCCGGTCCGGCTGATCATCCGTACCCGCTCGCCGTCCTCGGCGAGCAGCAGAGCGGTCTTCGACGCGGTGGCTCCGCGCCCCACGATCACATGAGTTGTCATACGGACGACGGTGCCTCCGCGCGGCCTCGTACGATAGTGGCCTGAATGCCAAGCGTCCGGAGGTTCAGGCCATGCACCGCATCGCCGCGGTTACCGTGCAGCCCGTGCTGAGCTTCGACGTCTCGATCCCGCTCATGGTGTTCGGCAGCGTTCCTCAGTACGAGATGCGCGTCTGCGCGGTACGGTCCGGGGCGATGGAGACCGTCGGCGGGCCCGACATCGTCGTTCCGTACGGGCTGGAGGGGCTGGACGGCGCCGACACCGTGATCGCCGTCGGCAGCGGGGGCGAGGAGGCGCCCGCGGAGGTTCTGGACGCGCTGCGGAAGGCGGCGGCCGGCGGCGTACGGATCGCGTCCCTGTGCACGGGTGCGTTCGTCCTCGCCCAGGCCGGCCTGCTCGACGGGCTCCGCGCCACCACCCACTGGGGGCTGGCCGACGACCTCGCCGCCCGCTTCCCGTCCGTCGACGTACAGCCCGACCTCCTCTTCGTCGAGGACGGCGGGATATACACCTCGGCAGGCGCGGCTGCCGCCATCGATCTGTGCCTGCACCTGGTCAGCGTCGACTTCGGCGCGGCGATGGCCAACACGGTCGCGCGGCTCGCGGTCGTCTCGCCCGTACGGCCGGGCGGGCAGTCGCAGTTCATCGAGACGCCGCTGCCCCCGGAACGCGGCACGTCACTCGCCCCCACGCGCGCGTGGGCGCTCGAACACCTCGATCTCCCGCTAACGCTCACGGATCTGGCCCGGCACGCGCAGACCAGCGTGCGCACGCTGACGCGCCGCTTCCGCGCGGAGACCGGGCTGAGCCCGTTGCAGTGGCTGCTGCAGCGGCGTATTCACCGGGCCAGGGAGCTGCTGGAGACCACCGGGCTGCCCATGGACCAGGTGGCGGAGAAGAGCGGCCTGGGCAGCGCGGATTCGCTACGGAAGCACATGGTCGGCCAGGTCGGTCTGACGCCCACGGCGTACCGTGCGAGCTTCAACGGGAGCTTCAACCGGGCCCGTACGGGGGCTCGCTGAGAGGTGTCAGGCGCGGTGGCGCGCCGTGTAGGGCGGGAACGCGGCGGGGTCGGTGAAGTCCAGGTCCGCGTCGGGCCAGCGGCGGCGCAGCAGGGCGGCGGTGCGGCGGGCCCAGCCGGTGAGGTGGGGGAAGGCGCGGTGGCTCGCGGCGGTACGGGCCGCGGCCTCCAGCGTCTCGACGAGCTGCGGCCGGCCGCGGTCACCCCGTACGCGGGCGTCGAGCGCCCCGGACCGCTGCAGGCGGGCGACCGCCCAGAGCAGGCACACCGCCGCCAGCCCGCGTCCGTACCGCCGGTCGTCCTCGGCCTCGGGCACGCCGCGGGCGAGGGCGCGGCGGTGGTGGCCGGCGAGGCCGGTGGCGACGGGGTCGCCGACAGTCATCCACATCGGGCCGGGGACGTGCAGGCAGACGGCGTCGAGGAGGGCGTGGGTGTAGCCGGCGGACTCGAAGTCGATGAGGCGGGCGTCGGCGGGGCCGGACTCGTGGACGAGGACGTTGTTGGTCTCCGCGTCGCCGTTGCTGAGCGCGAGGAACGGGCCCGGGTCGCTCAACTCGGCGAGAGCCTGCCCGAATTCGTCCGCGACCCGCCCGGCCAGCGGCACGCCGAGCGCCGCGGCGTGCGCGGGCGCCAGGTCCCCTAGCCGGGCGAACCGCGCCGCGTCGTCCACCGCCGGATCCGTAGGCCCGAGCGAAGCCCGTCGTACGCGGTACCCGCCGGCGTGGCCGGCGGTCGCCGCGCTGAGCTCGCCGCGGGCGCGGGCGAACGCCGCCAGGCGGTCGGCGTGGCCGGCGGCGCCGTCACGGCGGAGCAGGCCGCCGAGGGCGGCGCGCGGCGCCAGATCCTCCAGCACGACGATCCCGGCGGCCAGGTCGGCGGCGACGACGCGCGGGGCGAGCGCCAGACCGAGGTCGTCGGCGAGGAACCGCAGCGCGGCCACCTCCGTGTTCAGCCGCCAGGGCTCGGTACGGGTCTCGCCAGGCCCGTCACGTACCCACTTGACGACGACGCTCCGCGGAGCGGCCACGCCGCCGAGCGTCACGCGCACGACCGCCCAGGGCTCCAGGCGCTCCCAGGCGTCGACGCGGACCGGCGAGGAGAGGAGATCCGTCAGGAGGGTCTCGACGGTGGCACGCCGAGGTATCGCGCCGGCAGCAGGCATCGGCGCAGTTTACGACGCTCGCAGCGCCCGGCGGCACAGCTTGTCCGCGACCCTCGTCGTCTCGGGGAGGCGATACCGCCTCGCCAGGGTGAGCGTGAACGAACACGCGTCGTCCACCCCGGTCAAGTGGCCGGCGGACACGTACACCGGTTTCACACCGGTCTGCGTACGAAGTGCACGCCCGACCGCCTCCGTACCATCCAGCAGAGGCGTCGACGAACCCCGCTCCTCTCCCGGCACGTCACACCGGAAATAAAGCGGATTCTTCGCCACCCCGAACGACGGAATCCCGGTCAGCACCCCCAGATGGCTCGCGAGGCCGACGCGGCGGGGATGGGCGATCCCGTACCCGTCGCACACGAATACATCCGGCGGACGATCCAGTTGCCGCAGCGCGGCCACAACCGCGGGGATCTCCCGAAAAGCCAACAGGCCGGACACGTACGGAAACTCGATCCGCGAAACAGCGGTCACCGAATCGACAACGTCCAGACTCCCCACATCCAGCACGGCAACCGCCGCCGCACACACCCCCGCCTCGTCGTCGTACGCCACATCGACCCCGGCCGCCGTCCGCCACCCCGACACGCCGGACACCGACCCGACGCGCACCAGCCCCCGCAACCGCTGCTGCTCCGCCACCGCCTCCTCGACACCCCCCGGCTGGCACAGCCGCCCGGCCAGTTCCACTCGCACCCTCCTCCAGCCGTCCGCCACGCACCGACGCCGCCCAGTCTGCCTGCGCCCGTTGCGTTCAGTCCTCCCAGTCCAACTGCGGCTCGGGAACCCCGATGGAGCGCGCATACGCCATTGCCCGGCGCCGGCCCTCTGCTTGCCGGCGCGGATAGCGGAAGACCGCGCCGGCGAAGACAACGAAGGCCTCGGCGGCAGTGTTGTAGTTGACGTACCAGCCTCCGGTGGGAGCCAGGCAAGCAGCCATCTGCTCGGCGAGACGCTCAGCGTCGGCTTCCTCCGCGGCGAAGTCCAGGAGAGTCCAGCACGGCGGTTGTCCGGCTGCCGGGTGCTCCACCTCCACTCGCGCAATCCTGGTGACCTGCAGCGGGACCCCGGCCAACTCGGCTCCGCCCCGCAGGCTTTCCGCGACCAGCACGCCTTCCAGCACTCGATCTCCCTACGACCTCGAAACGACGTGAGTAACGAGTACCTGTGGCAGCACGACCATCGCAAGCAGCTGGCGAGGCCGATCGGAGACGGGTCATACCGTGCACCCGGACTGTGTGGCTTCCGACCCCACACCCAGGCGGTCACCAGCGTCCCGCAGCGAAGCGCGTGACACCGTGAAGGCCGACGCGGGCCCACGCGCTCAGCGTCATGGGCCAGTGCGCTCTCCCCACCCGCCGTAACCAGCATCGGGGCGGGGAGGGGGCATGAATCCACGCTCGATCGCTTGTTGGAACTCGTATATCTCGATCGTGCGCTGGCCGCGCCGTTGTCGCTCTGTGGTTAGGGAAGGGCTGAGAACCCCCCAGACCACCAGGGGTACTGCTGAATACACAAGGGGAATCAGGACGACCAGATCGCTCCGGAACTGCCATCCGACGGCCACGAGCAGCGCCGCAAGCGTAAAGATCGCCTCCCGTGCCCCCCGCTTGTCCTTCAAGAATTCCTGATGATAGCGCTCACGTGCAGCTTCCATCGGTTCGATGCGCGGGCCAAGGTGAGGTGGGAGGCGAACGAGCGGTTGAGGCTTGCCGACGACTTCGTGAATTCGGTAATAACCGATGGCCCAGCTTGCCCTGGCCCGCACTTCCGGACGGTCATCGCGCTCGAACTCAAGCCGGATCGACGCGCGAGAATGCTGGACGCCGGTCAATTTGTAACCGAACTCGTAGCCTATATCCACAGCTCGTGGAACTCCATCGGGATCGAAGCCGGTCCAAAAGATGGTGGCGGTCCTACGCCCATCGAAGTGCCGGACGACACGGCTTTCCTTCATGGCCCACTGTCACCTCCCGCCACTGACACAGCATCCTAGGTGTTCTCGACGGCCGCCCCGATAAAACATGTGGGCGTTGCCGCCAAGCCAAGGAAGTTCACCGACTCCTATCGTCCCGTTCACCCTGCTGAGTGGGAGGAGGCGGCGGTGGAGACGGAGGCGGGGGAATCCCGCCGATAGACGCCTGCTGACGGTCGTACCGGGCCACAAGATCGGCGTCTCGCTGCTTCATTTCGCGTAACCATGAGGGAGCGAACCAGGCCCCGGCGGCCAGCAGCCCCGACAGCACAAGCGCCGCCGCCACAGCGATGAAGGAGTTGTCTCGCAAGTTCCAGGCGGCAAGCAACATGGCTGCCACGGCGATCCCCAGTACCACCACAAGCGGCGCGGGGCCGACGTCACCGCGCACCACCATGTTCCGACGTGCACCAGCTGCCTCGCCAGGGCTGACCCATTCACCGCCCGCATGGACAGGGGTTGGGGACCAGCCACGTCTCGGTGGCGTGCCGGGCAGCGGAAGAAGCGTCGCCGCCGCCGAGGCGGCTCGCTTTCTTCCCTGCGGTGTGTTGTCGAGACGGAAGACGAGCCGATACTCCCCCTTGTTCGGGTTCCCGGCACTGACCAGCTCATAGCCGAAGTAATGAGCAAGAGCAAGGGCGTAGTCAGAGCCCTCCGCCCTGAACCCCCTGAACGAGAACGTCACCGTGGGCCGCCCGTCGAAGTGCGCAGCAATCTCAGCATCTTTCACGAAACCGTCCCTCCCACTCCGGCACCGCGCCGCCAATGCCCCACTCAGCCGTCCTCTGGTTCCTCGTCGAACTCGATGCTCTTCAGCAGGGACACGAGGTGCTGCGCGTACGTGTCCCAGTGGTCCAGATCCGGAGTCTGGAAGGCGACAACGACCATCTCCTCGCGGCCGGCCGACAGTTCGGGAGGCACCGGAACGAGTGCCTGGAACTCCCCGACCGGCAGCACGGCATCGCCGTCTGCGGGCAGGCCGACCTGCCGCACGAAGACGGACGCCGGCCCGCAGGGTAGGTCGAACGGCTTGGCCGCCACCGCATCGGCCTCAGAATCGAGCAGAACGTTCACGAGACCCCGCGAGGCAAGGTGGGCGTCACCGTAGGCGAGCGGCTGAGCAGCCACGAGCAGTACGCCGAACCACGGCCGGCCCTCCTCCCACTGCCAGAACGCCCCCGCGTACATGGCGCCGATCGCTTGCAGTGCAGCGGACCACTGCTGGAGCTGGACCGCTTGGTTCTCCGCTTCGTCGCCCGCGACTCCCACCGCGGAAGCGGGACCCGCCACAAACTCGCGGGCCTGAGCCGGAGTCAGCCCGACAGGAATCGGACTGTAGCCCCCGGGGACCTCGAATGTCATAAGCGCCATACGATTTCGCCCTCAGCCTTGAATACTAGGAGGAGGCGGCGGCGGGATGAACCCTCGCTCAACCGCCTGCTGCAGATCGAACGTTTCCACCGTCTGCTGATACCTCCTGAGACGCTTGCTGGGCAGCCAAGGAGAAATAGCCCCGGCCAGCGCCAGGGAGCCCCCAATGATTAAGACCGGAATAACAACTGCCAATTTGTCATGATAGCGCCAGACTGCAGCCACGACCAACACAGCAATAAATGCGGAAGGGTAAAGGGCAGATGATTTTTTCTCAAATAGCGCTAGAGCATATCGCGCCCACGCCGCTTCCAGTGGCTCAATACGTCGCCCCATGTACTCAGGAAGGCTAAACCGGGGCTGCGGACGCCCCCACCTTCCATGCCTACGGTAGTGATTCACGGACCACTCGGCTCTCCGCCGTGCATGCTCTCGATCATCGCGCTCGAATACAAGCCGTGTTGCACCTCGCCCAGGAAAGACGTGAACTAGCGTGTACCCGAATTCATAGGCCATATCGGCCATCATTGGGCTGTCCGAGCCTGTACCGGTCGTGATGTCTGCGGTATGGCGCCCGTCGAAATGCGCGATGATTTCGGCATCGTCCATACTTCAGCACCTCCAGTCAGGTCAGGCGGACTTCCACGCATTCTCAACCGCGACGAGCATGACATGCCCGCCGGGAAGGAACATCTCTGCTTTCTGCCGATTATCCCGTGGGGCGAAGTTTTCGAATACCTTCGGGTTCATTATGAGCCCAACCGCCGAGTCAGCCAGACCGAGCACCGACGCTCCCTTTGCGTGGCGACTTCCTGCAATCGCCTGCCCTGTCTTCCCGATAAACCGCGCATTCGCCCCGAATGGTATGGCGCCCACCACATCTTGCGCTAATGTGCGATCTGAGACATCGGCCCCTGCTGCTCGCGCAAGGCCGTGCGTGACCAAGGCGATAGCTGCTGTACCGGCCGACACCTCACTGAGGGCGACTGCAATCGCCCCGAGGTGGGGAATCTTAGTTACCGCAGCAGCGGCGTAGAACGCCATGGAGACAGCGCCGAGAACCGCGCTAACGGCAGCGAACACGTCTCCGACGGCCGCGATGTTGGCGGCGTGGTCCTCGATCCACTGGATGAGATCGTCGGCGAGCTTGGCGATGCCCTCCGTCACCGTCTCCAGGTACTCGCCGAACGAGCCGGAAAGATCGCTGATCGTGTCGCCGATCTTGTCGAACAGCCCGGGCTCGTCGGGGGCGATCTCCATCGCGCCGTGGAGGCGGTTCGCGACCATGTGGCCCTCGGCGCGGTAGTCCTCGGCCAGCGCACGGGCGCGGCGGCGCACGTCTTCCAGCCTCACGGATGCGTCGTCGACGGCGCCTTGCGCCTCTCGGCGCTGCTCCTCCTCGCGGGCCCGACCGGCCTTGTCCCCTGCCGTGCTGGCTTGCCGGTACCGGTCCGGGGAGTTCTCGTCCGAGGGCTTGTCGTCGTCTCCGGTGGCCGCGTCCAGCCTGCGCAGCGCCTTGCTCAGTTCGCGCTCGGCGTCCTCGGCCTCCCGCTCCAGCCGACGTGCCGTCGCCTGCTGGGTGCGCATGTACCGGGCCCAGCCCTCCAGGGCGTTGGCGGCCATGCCGAACGAATCACGGGCCTCGTCCATCTTGGGCCGGAAGTCGTCCTCGAACTTCTCCCGGAACGCCTCGGCCGCTTTGCCTTTCCAGTCGCCGGGCCCGGTCCCGTGCAGCACGTGGGATATCTCCGACAGTGCCCGTGCCGTCCGCCCCACCACCCTGGCGACATCCTCCGCACCCCGCACATCACCCGGGCAGGGCATGAACCCGAGGGACGAGAAGTCGGCCGGCTGTAACGCGCTCATCCCCTCCCTCCACCCCGCCCCGGAAGGGCATCCGCGAGCTCGGAGTCCACGCGCTGAAACTCCTGCTTGACCTTCAGCAGAGCCTCGGACGCCGCGTCGGAGAACTTCTCGATCTGCCCGATCCCGTACGACCATTCATCGCCGAATTCATCCATTCGGTTGGCCAGCACCTCCACGCCCATCGACCAGCCGTCGACGTCTTCCATCTCCCGTCCCGGCCGCTTCATCAGCTCCGAAATACGCTCGATGTTGCGCCGGACCCGGTCGAGGGTCTCCATCTCCACGTACAGATCGCTCACGTGCCCCTCCTTGCGCTCGTCAGCGGACGACGGACTGGATCTCGTCGACCTCCAGGTCCGTGGTCGCGCCGAAGGAGCCGTCGGGCAGGTCACCGCCGGTGGCGCCGGAGCCTTCCCACTCGATGGACCAGGTGATCGTGGCGCGGAACGGGTAGGTCTCGCCGTCCGGCGTGGCGCGCAGGTAGGTCAGCCCGCAGGGCGGAGTCTCCTCCGCCGATCCAGGGGTGTACGGAGTGCCGATGGAACCGTCGTCGTTGATGGGGCAGGTGCCCGAGGAGGGGTACAACTCGGCGTCATCGGTGCCGGGGTCGAGGGTGAGCGACACCGGAGTGGCGGTGGTCCTGGCCCACAGGTCAAGGACCGGCACCTCGGCGGTGACCGAGACGGGTTCGAAGGTGGCGTCGTCCAGCCAGGCCCAGGTCGGGAGATTCACCTTCTGCGCGTTCTGGGCGTCGGGCTTGAGGCTGATCTCCGTATCCGGCACCCGGATACGGTCGTACGCAAGCCCTGCGAGGACCTCCGGCGTCACCGCGTTCTCAAACTCCGCCGGCGGCGGATCGCCTGTGTCCACCCAGAACGGCCCGTCATCGCACTCCAACGCACCCGGAACCCCGGCACCGCCTTCTGGCACGTAGCCGTCCCACCAGTAACCGTCGTCGGACTTCGCCATGTTGAAGTCCTCGTACGTCCCCGGCTCGTCCCCACCGTCGGCGTACTTCGCCCGCTGCTCGGCGTCCCACTGGTATCCGGTGGACTCCGCGGCCCAAATGTCCTCCATCTCCTGCTTCAGCTGCTTGGGCGTGTACTGCGGCGCATACCAGCAAGGCGGCGGCGACCAGTCCCCCACGGGATCCAACGCCCCGCCGGACCCCCCAGAGCCGCCCCCGGCCCCGTTCTCCGACTCGTCAACCACGACCCCGCCAACCTCGGCGTACAAGTTCTGCCCTTGTGCACCACCGTCAGCCTGCTCGCCACCGTCGTCGCCGCCACCACCGAAATCGGCACCGCCGGGTGTCTCATCCGCGGACGCGGAGAGCGGCTGTGCGACCAGGATGCCGAGCATGCATAACGCGGCCAGGGCCCCGCGGAAGGTCCTCACGGCTGACATTGCGACGCACCCCTTTCCGACACAACCTGCTCGGTGATCCACACGCCGTCATCGTTCTTGCGTAGCTTCGTGTTGTAGACGAGGTAGCTGTCCTCGGTGACGGGCGTGACGTCCACCTTCCCCGTCTTCAAGGACTTGTTGTATGCCTTGCCCTGGTCTTCGCAGTAGATGAGCGTGGCGGTCCCGTCGTCGTTGATCTCCACCTGCTCGTCATAGAAGCGGTACTTCCCGGTCGTCCGGGACTTCTCGTCTACGAACAACCGGACGAACCGCTCAGCTTCAGCGGCAGCCTCGCCCTCGGTATAGAACAACAACGCATCGTGGGTCGGCTCCTGGTCGGCAATCGCCACGTCGATCGCCTTGATGAGCTGTTCCCCATCCCGCAGCACGGCGTCCTTGTCCGGATCGCCGGTCTCCGCCCACTCGAACTCGTACTTGACATCTTCCGGCAACTTGATCTCCGGTCTGCCCGCTGCCTCCTCCGAAGGGCTCGGCGACGGCGACTCCGTCGCCTTGTCGGCGCCCTGGATCTTGTCGTCCGACGAGGCATCGCCGTCCTCGTCTCCGCCGCAGGCGGTCAGCAACAGGCTCAGGGCGGCGGCAGCCGCCATCGCGGCGGCGGAATGGGCGCGGGGGGACACGATCAACTCCCGGTTACGGTGACGGCACTTCAGGCAGCCGACGCTATCGGAGCCGCAGCGGCCTGCACCACCCCGCATGTGAGCCTGTGGATAACGCGGATGCAGAGGCGCAGTCCGCTACCGCTCGCACCAGGAAATTGGAATTCCATTCCGCATACCGAAAGAGAACGGTTGCCGGAACCGGCAATATGCGAACGCCCTGTTCCGGTTACGCCCCGCTGGGCCTGCAGCCGTCTTTCTCCGGCACCGCGGGGCGCGGCATTCATCGTGCGCCGCCGTCACCGGGACGGGGGTGCCACCGCCCCCGTCATCGCCGGGCCGCGGCACCCTGTGAGGCGCGTCGCAAGGACTTCCGAACGCTGCGCCGGCACACTCGTAGTCAGCGATCGAGATCGAGAAACGGCACCTCGCGGTCCGCGTACGCCTTCGGTTCGACCGTCGCCACCAGCGCCGCAGCGCCCCACTCGGGTAGGTGCCGGGCCGCGTGGATCGCAGCGGCGACACCCGCGGGTACGCCGTCCCGGAGCAGGTGTGCGACGGCGAGCGCGGCCGGATGGTCCAGGTCCAGCATGTGGATGACGTCCAACTGCCCGACCTGCTCGGCGATCCTCGGATGCTCGCGGTCGGCCTCCACCACCGAGTGCACCGGGGCCCACGGCCGCGCATTGGCCTCGACGTGTGCCCGGTGGATCTGCGCGGATACCTGCCGATTCCCCGAAAACGCGAGCAGAGCGGGGGTGTCGAGGACGAGATGGTGCAGGATCACACGGCCGTGCCCTGCTGCCCGGAGAACGCCTCTCGGAGCTTGCGCCCCATCGCCGCGCTCTCCTCATCGCTCACCTCGACGCCGAAGTGCTCTGCCAGGTACGCGCGCGTGCGCTCGGCCCGCTCGCGCGGCTCCTCCTCGGTCAGCGTCGATTCCGCGAACTCCTCAACAAGTGAGCGGATCGATATCCCTCGGGACTCCGCGATCACTGCCAGCCGGTCCCGCACATCGGAGGGCACCCGAATCATCGCGTCAGACATGGACGCAGCGTACGCCGACGTCTACGCCCCCTGGCGAGCCGCGACCGCGACGCCCGCGCCGACCGCCGCCCTCCCCGCCGCGACCACCGTCACGGACACGGCTCCGGCTCTCACCGCAGCCGACGACACCCTGTACATCCCCACCCGTGACCGCCTCATCGCCTGCCGGCTCCCCTGAGGGCCGTCGCGTGACGCGGCGATCGGCCGGCCGGGCCCTCGGGAGAGCATGGTGGGATACGTGACCTCCGATCGGAAAGGCCGTGATGAACACCGACGCTAGTGCGCTGACCGCCGAGGACCTGGAGTTCCTTCGACGCCCCCTGCACGGGTTCTTGTCCGTGGCCGCAGGGCCGCTGCCGCCACAGCCCCGGCCGGTGTGGTTCGAGGCCACCGCCGAGGGCACGATCCAACTGTTCACCGGCCCCGACACGCTCAAAGTGCGTCGCCTACGCCGCGACCCCCGCGCCTCGATCGTCGTCGCAGCCCCGGTGTGTGAACGCGAGCGCTGGCTGTCGGTCGCCGGCCGCACCACGCTGGAACCCGACGGAGCACACGACCTGTGCGCCCGCCTGGCCGCCCGCTACTGGGACCTCGACGACCCGGCCCGCGCCGACGACCTCGCCGAGATGCTGGCCGCAGACCAGGTACGTCTCGTCATCCACCCGGAGACCGTACGTCGCTTCGTGAACTGACCTCTGCGACAACCCTGCGACAACCTGTTCAAGCACGCTTCGAGTACCCGTCACAGCTTCTCCGTCCAGGTCTTCCAGTTCCACCGACCAGACATCGGGCTGCACATCATCTTGCATGACCAGCACAACGCCACCGCCGCACCCGAGGTCACGAACTCACCCACACTGACGACCCGTCAGGCGAGTACACTCAGAAACCCAGCCCTGACCAGCAGCGACAGCAAAGCGCAACTGGAGTACTAGGCGACCAGGATGGGCATGAGCAGAGCCACGCAGGTGATCAGGCTCCACAGAGCGGGGGCCGCGCTCAGGGTCTGGGCGTGGCGCGCGGTCGCCCTGGCCGCGGCCGCGTCGCTGCGGGTCAGGTGCCAGGGGCTGACCCGCTCCTCCAGCCGCTGGTACACCAGGCCGAGCACGGCGCCGTAGGCGAGGTGGCCGACGAGAGAGGGAAAGGACTCGGCCAGTTCGGAGGCGCTCCACCGGGGCGCGGCACCCAGCAGCAGGGGAAGCAGCGTCAGGTTGCCCAGGTTCCACCAGAGGAACCCGTAGGACACACCCCAGCCGATCGCCGAGGCCGGATCGAAGCTGCGACGGCGGAAGAAGACCGCGTAGGTGACGCCGACGATCTGGGAGATCAGCAGGTGGACGACGACGCCCACAACCGCGGAGCCGGAGCCGATCAGGGACGCAACGGTCGGCAGGAATCCCACGGCGACCATGACGCCGGTGAACACCGCGCCTCCGGCCAGCCCGGCGACGACGCCGTGCCAGATCGAGATCACCCGGCCGCCGGCCGCCAGGCGGCCCTCCAGAGCATGGCGCACGTCATCGGAGAACACCGTGCGCGCCAGACCGCCCAGCCAGCAGGTCAGCAGGGCCGCACCGGCTCCGAGCAGGACGTAACCGGGCAGATCCGCCACGGCGGAACGCACCGCAGCCGCCGACCACCGCAGCCCGTCGCCGTCCAGCAGCGGCGAGACCGTCACCGCCGCGAGCACCCACCACACGAAACCGAAGGCGGCGCCGCGGATCAGGGCGGGGCCGCTGCCCTCGCGGACATCGCCGAAGATCAGCGCGTACGAGGCACCGGCCAGCGCGCCGACGATCAGCCCGTGCCAGCCGAGGCCGAGCACCGGGGCGACGAGCAGCCAGGCGGCCGACGCGCGCACCAGCAGACCGGGCCTGGGCCTGAACCGGTGCTCTTTGCGCGAGAGCAGGGCGAGGCCCGCGGCCGTGGACGCTCCGTAGGCCAGGTGCCCGAAGAGGCTGGGGATCAGGTCCTGCGCCGTCGCCACGTCCCACGCCACGGGCTCGTCCAGCAGGATCGGCAGCAGCGTCAGCGGCCCGAGGAACCACCACAGCACGCCGTACGCGAGCCCCCAGAACAGCAGTTCGCGCTGGCGCGCCACCAGCATGCCGAAGATGCTCCCGACGATCGCCGCGATCAGCAGGTGGACGGCGAAGCCCACGGCGGACGAGTCGGTTCTGACGATCGCCGCGACAGTGGGCAGGAACCCGATTTCCGCCATCACCGCACCGAAGACCAACCCTCCAGCGAGGCCGGCGAGGGCGCCGAATGCGGCGTTACGCATGACGGTCATCCTTGGTCGAGAAGGCGATGTCCCTGGGAAAGACCAGGTCGAGGGTCCAGTCGGCGAGTACGCGCAGCCGCTTCTCCGCACCTGGCAGCTTGCTCAGATAGACCGAGCGCCACAGGATCCAGGCGAGGAAGCCGGAGACCCGCCGGCCGCCGATCTCTCCGGCCGCCGTACGGTGCCCCAGCGAGACCAGCACGCCGAGCCCGCCGAAGCGGAACGGAGTGGGACGGCCTCCGCCGAGAACCGCGGCGATGTTCCCGGCCACCGCCTTGCCTTCGCGGATCGCGTGCTGCGCGGTCGGCGGGTAGACCCCACCCTCCGGGTCGGGGATCTTCGCGCAGTCGCCCAGCGCCCACAGGCCGGGCACGTCGGGGACCTGCATGGTGGGTTCCACGGCGGCCGACTTCGGCAAGATCTGCTGCACCAGCGGGTTCGGCCGGTTGCCCGCCGTCCAGGCCAGCGTGCGGGTCGGGATGGCCTCGCCGGAGTCCAGCGTGATGTCCTCGGCGGTGGCCTTGCTCACGCGCGCGCCGAGGCGGAACTCGATGCCGCGTCCGCCGAGTTTGCGCTGCGCGTAACCGCCGAGCAGCGGCGACAGCTCCGGCAGCAGCCGCTCCCCCGCGTGCACGATCACGAATCTGGGCTGCAGCCCGTGCAGCCGCGGATAGAAGTGGAGTACGTCGTGTACGAGGTCGAACAGTTCGGCCACCAGCTCCGTCCCGGCGAATCCGCCGCCTGCCACCACGAACGTCAGCAGCCTGGCCTGCTCGGCGGGGTCCGGTTCGAGATCGGCCTGCTCCAGCGCGCCCAGCACGTGATTACGCAGCCTGGTGGCGTCCTGGACGGACTTCATCGGGAAGGCGTGCTCGCCCACTCCCGGAAGGTCGAAGAAGTGAGGTACCGCACCAACTGCCAGGACCAGTTGGTCGTACGGCACGCGGAGCATCTCCTCCTGACCGGTGCAGACGTAGGCGTTGCGGGTCTGCGTGTCGATCGAGGCCACCCGCCCGTGCAGGAAGGAGGCATGGTTGAGCCCGGCACGCACCGGGGCGCTCACGTGCCGGGCCTCCACCGTGCTTGAGGCGACGCCGACCAGCAGCGGGGTGAACAGCAGGAAGTTGGAGTCGCTGATCAGCGTCACGTGGGCGTCGAGCCCGCGGCCGACCCGCCGGTCCAGTTCACGCGCGGCCCCCACTCCGCCGAAACCACCACCCACGATCACCACATGAGGCTTGGCCCGCGAGGGCTCCGGCCGGGGCGGGCGCCAGCGGGAGAGGGCGTGGAGGGCGAGCCCGGCGATCGCGCCGAACAGGGCGGCGCCGACGAGCTCGTCGAAGCGCGACACGGCCACCTCGATCGTCCAGGACGGCTTCTCCCCCTCCACGGCGGGAGCGAGGGTGAGTGTCCACGTCACCCAGTCGAGCAGGCCGACGAGCAGACCGACGGAGAAGGCCGAGCCGTTGCTCTGTCTGTGGTCGCCGAAGAGGACTCCCAGCACGGCTCCCAGCACCACCGTGTGCGCTGCCCACGGGAACCACGACGGATCCGTCACGACCGCCACGATCACGCCTGCTGTCAGTCCGGCGATGATGCCGAACAGGAGTCTTCTGAGCAAAGTCATGGATGTCTCCGGTAGTCGCACGGCCTCCGCCCGAAGGGGACGAGGGCGAAGGCCATGCGCGATCTGAGGGCTCAAGTGCCCGCCATCAGACGTTCAGTGCGGGCGCGCCCGCCGAGTGTTACAAGCCCTTGGAGGAAGGGCGCAGCGAGCGTGCAGGGCAACCGGAGATCGTGTGGAGCAACCGGAGATGGCGGCAAAGGCCCGGCGAGAACCGGACGTGCCGTGGGGAGGGAGCCGAACTCGGGCTCCTACCAGGTACGGGGGATCACTGCCGCCGCCAGTCCTTGAAAGCGCTGAGCAGCTGCTGCCTGGCGTCCGGTGAGATGCTGTCCGGGGTCAGCTCGCCCGTCGTGGCGATCGTCTGACGGAATTGATCGAGGTAACGCTCGCACCTGAGGCATTCCGCCAGGTGCTCGATGAAGCGCCGCTCCTCTTCTTCGGGCAGGGCGCCCTCAAGGAAATCGGTCACGCGCTCTACGACGTCAACGCAGTCCACGCTCGTCTCCTCCCGCCGCGACGTCATAGGCACTCGACAAGTAGCCCCCAGTTTACGGCGCAGAAAGGCCCTGGCCGCCGCCGGCGCCCCACTCCGCCCCTCACCCCCGCCCACACCAAAGACCCCGCCCACGCCAAAGGCCCCGCCCCGCCAAACGAATCGGCGGGCCGGGGCCCCGGGAACGCGTACCGTCAGGTCACTTGAGGATCTTGGTGACCTGGCCGGCGCCCACCGTCCGGCCACCCTCGCGGATGGCGAACTTCAGGCCCTCCTCCATGGCGATGGGCTGGATCAGCTCCACCTTCATGTCGGTGTTGTCGCCCGGCATGACCATCTCCGTGCCCTCGGGGAGGTGCACGACGCCGGTCACGTCGGTGGTGCGGAAGTAGAACTGCGGGCGGTAGTTGTTGAAGAACGGGGTGTGCCGACCGCCCTCGTCCTTCGACAGGATGTACGCCGTCGCCTCGAACTCGGTGTGCGGGGTGACGGTGCCCGGCTTGATGATGACCTGGCCGCGCTCGACGTCTTCGCGCTTGATGCCGCGGAGAAGGAGACCGACGTTCTCACCGGCCTGGCCCTCGTCCAGCAGCTTGCGGAACATCTCGATGCCCGTGACCGTGGTCTTGGTCTTCTCTTCCTTGATGCCGATGATCTCGACTTCCTCGTTCACCTTGAGGATGCCGCGCTCGATGCGGCCGGTGACGACGGTGCCACGACCGGTGATCGTGAACACATCCTCGATCGGCATCAGGAACGGCTTGTCGATCTCGCGGACCGGCTCCGGGATGGACTCGTCGACGGCCTTCATCAGGTCGAGGACGGTCTTGCCCCACTCGGCGTCGCCCTCCAGCGCCTTCAGCGCGGAGACCTTGACGACCGGGACATCGTCGCCCGGGAACTCGTACTCGGAGAGAAGCTCACGGACCTCAAGCTCGACGAGCTCCATGATCTCCTCGTCGTCCACCATGTCGGCCTTGTTCAGCGCGACGACGATGTACGGCACGCCGACCTGGCGGGCGAGCAGCACGTGCTCCTTGGTCTGCGGCATCGGGCCGTCGGTGGCGGCGACCACGAGGATCGCGCCGTCCATCTGGGCGGCACCGGTGATCATGTTCTTGATGTAGTCCGCGTGACCGGGGCAGTCGACGTGCGCGTAGTGCCTCGACTCGGTCTGGTACTCGACGTGCGCGATGGAGATCGTGATACCGCGCTGCTTCTCTTCCGGAGCCTTGTCGATCTGGTCGAAGGCCGAAGCCTCGTTCAGGTCCGGGTAAGCGTCGTGCAGCACCTTGGTGATCGCCGCGGTAAGAGTGGTCTTGCCGTGGTCGATGTGACCGATGGTGCCGATGTTGACGTGCGGCTTAGTCCGCTCGAACTTCGCCTTCGCCACTGGGGTCCTCCTGTGGACTGGTGCTGTACGCCCCCCGCCTCTACGGAGGGGTTCAGGTGGTCGTTCCGAACCGGTCAGGACCCCTAGGGGGATGCCCTTGACCTGTCCGACTGTGGTCGGCGGCCGGGGCACCCGCCGCAGTTCCCGGGGGATCTGCGGCGGTATGCCCCGTATGCCGTTTGCTACAGCCTACGGGTTCACTCGCCCTTGGCCTTCGCGATGATCTCCTCGGCGACGTTCTTGGGAACCTCGGCGTAGGAGTCGAACTGCATGGAGTAGCTCGCCCGGCCGGACGTCTTGCTGCGCAGGTCGCCGACGTAGCCGAACATCTCCGACAGCGGGACCAGACCGGTGACCAGCTTGGCACCGCCCCGGTCCTCCATGGACTGGATCTGTCCACGGCGCGAGTTGATGTCGCCGATCACGTCGCCCATGTAGTCCTCGGGCGTCGTGACCTCGACCTTCATCATCGGCTCCAGCAGGACCGGAGCGGCCTTGCGGGCGGCCTCCTTGAAGGCCATCGAGCCGGCGATCTTGAAGGCCATCTCGGACGAGTCCACCTCGTGGTAGGCACCGTCCAGCAGGCGCACACGCACGCCCGTCAGCGGGTATCCGGCGAGGATGCCGAACTCCATGGCCTCCTGGCCGCCCGCGTCCACCGAGGGGATGTACTCCTTGGGGATGCGGCCGCCGGTGACCTCGTTGACGAACTCGTAGCCGTCGCCCTCCAGCGGTTCGAGCGCGATGATCACGCGCGCGAACTGGCCAGAGCCGCCGGTCTGCTTCTTATGCGTGTACTCGTGCTTCAGCACCGGCCGGCGGACCGTCTCGCGGTACGCCACCTGCGGCTTACCGACGTTCGCCTCGACCTTGAACTCGCGCTTCATACGGTCGACCAGCACGTCCAGGTGCAGTTCGCCCATGCCCGAGATGATGGTCTGACCGGTCTCCTCGTCCGTCTTGACCCGGAAGGACGGGTCCTCCTCGGCGAGGCGCTGGATCGCTACGCCCAGCTTCTCCTGGTCGCCCTTGGACTTCGGCTCGATGGCGACCTCGATCACCGGGGCCGGGAAGTCCATCGACTCCAGGATCACCGGCTTCGCCGGGTCGCACAGGGTCTCGCCGGTGGTGGTCTGCTTCAGACCCATGACGGCGACGATGTCGCCGGCACCCACCGAGTCGATCTCCTCGCGCTTGTTGGCGTGCATCCGGTAGATCTTGCCGATGCGCTCCTTGCGGCCCTTCACCGAGTTCTGCACCTGCGAGCCGGAGTTCAGCCGGCCCGAGTAGACCCGGATGAAGGTCAGCTTGCCCAGGTGCGGGTCGCTGGCGATCTTGAAGGCGAGCGCCGAGAGCGGCTCCTCCTCCGAAGGCCGGCGGACGATGACCTCGTCGGGGTTGTCGACGGCGTGGCCTTCGACGCCCTCGACGTCCAGCGGCGACGGCAGGTACCGCACGATCGCGTCCAGCAGGGGCTGCACGCCCTTGTTCTTGAACGCGGTGCCGCAGAAGACCGGGGTGACGGTGGTGCCCTCGCCCTTGCCGGAGTTGATGGTGATGCGGCGCACGGCCGCGTACAGCTGCTCCTCGGTGGGCTCCTCGCCCTCGAGGTACAGCTCCATCATCTCCTCGTCGTTCTCGGCGACGGCTTCGAGCAGCGTGCCGCGCCACTCGTCCGCCGCCTCCAGGTGCGTCTCCGGGATGTCGACGACGTCGTACGCCTCGCCGAGCTTCGCCTCGGGCGACCAGACCAGGGCCTTCATCCGGACCAGGTCGACGACGCCCTTGAAGTCCGCCTCGGTGCCGATCGGGATCTGCATGACCAGCGGGGTCGCGCCCAGCCGGTCGGTGATCATGTCGACACAGCGGTGGAACTCGGCGCCCGTGCGGTCCAGCTTGTTGACGAAGCAGATGCGCGGGACGCCGTAGCGGTCGGCCTGGCGCCACACGGTCTCGGACTGCGGCTCGACGCCGGCGACGCCGTCGAACACCGTCACCGCACCGTCGAGCACGCGCAGCGAACGCTCCACCTCGATGGTGAAGTCGACGTGGCCCGGGGTGTCGATGATGTTGATGGTGTGGTCGACCTCGTCGAGCGGCCAGTGGCAGGTCGTCGCGGCAGACGTGATCGTGATGCCGCGCTCCTGCTCCTGCGCCATCCAGTCCATCGTGGCTGCGCCGTCGTGGACTTCACCGATCTTGTACGAGACACCGGTGTAGTACAGGATCCGCTCGGTGGTGGTCGTCTTGCCCGCGTCGATGTGCGCCATGATCCCGATGTTGCGGACCTTGGCCAGGTCAAGTGAAGTGGTGGCCATGTTGGCTCAGTCTTCTCTCTCGTAATACGGGGTTCTCGACTACCAGCGGTAGTGCGCGAAGGCCTTGTTGGCCTCGGCCATCTTGTGGGTGTCCTCGCGGCGCTTGACGGAGGCGCCGAGGCCGTTGCTGGCGTCCAGCAGCTCGTTCATGAGCCGCTCGGTCATCGTCTTCTCGCGGCGGGCGCGGGAGTAACCCACGAGCCAGCGCAGCGCGAGCGTGGCGGACCGGCCGGGCTTGACCTCGACCGGGACCTGGTACGTCGCGCCGCCGACCCGGCGGGACTTGACCTCGATGGCCGGCTTGACGTTCTCCAGGGCGCGCTTCAGGGTGATCACCGGGTCGTTGCCGGTCTTGTCGCGCAGGCCCTCCATGGCGCCGTAGACGATGCGCTCGGCGGTGGAGCGCTTGCCGTGCAGCAGCACCTTGTTGATCAGCGAGGTCACCAGAGGAGAGTTGTAGACCGGGTCGATGTGCACCGGTCGCTTCGGGGCGGGGCCCTTACGAGGCATGGTTACTTCTCCTTCTTGGCGCCGTAGCGGCTGCGGGCCTGCTTGCGGTTCTTGACACCCTGGGTGTCGAGCGAACCGCGGATGATCTTGTAGCGAACGCCCGGCAGGTCCTTCACACGGCCACCGCGCACGAGCACGATCGAGTGCTCCTGGAGGTTGTGCCCCTCCCCCGGAATGTAAGCGGTGACCTCGATCCCGCTGGTCAGACGCACACGCGCGACCTTACGCAGGGCCGAGTTCGGCTTCTTCGGGGTGGTGGTGAACACACGCGTGCACACGCCGCGGCGCTGGGGCGAACCCTCAAGCGCGGGCGTCTTGTTCTTCTCGACCTTGTCCTGCCGGCCCTTGCGGACCAGCTGCTGGATCGTAGGCACCGTTTCTCCGGTTTCTGTGTGCCGATCTCGATACTTCTAACCTGGGGTTTTGTCCGTGAAGACCGGCCGGCCCCCGACCCACGCGGTCGGGTGTGTCGCAAGCCCCGAACGTCCCCGCCAATATCACGGGGAAGTGCAGCTCTTCGGTGTCACAGCCTCGGCGCCTTCGCGGGAGCGCCCCGCGCACGCGAAGACCCGGGGACACCCCAGGCACAAGGTCAGAGCGTACCTACAGCTACCCGCTCCGGTCAAAACAAAAAGACATAAGGGACGGCGAACTCGGGTAACCTTATGCGCCGCTGCTGGCCACGGCCGCCACGATCAGCGCGATGAACGCCACGAAGCTGAGCGCCAGATAGCCGATGACCAGGCCCGCCAGCGCCATCCCGTCGCCCTGCTCGCCGGTCCTGCGGATCTCGGCGCGCGCCTTGTGCCCCAGGATGATCGCCGGGATGAACGTCACGCCGACCACCGGCACCAGCGCCCCGCACACCAGCGCGCCGACCGCCGAGCTGTTCGTGGACCGCGGCGGCGGCAGGACGGGGACGGGCTGGAACGTACGCGGCACCACGGCCGGCATCGTCGGGATGCCGATCGGGCCCTGCGGCAGGTCCGAGATGAGCGTGTGCAGCTCGCCGTACGTCTGCGCCTCGTACGCCCGCGACATGCGCTGCTCGTACTCCGGCTGGGTGAGCCTGCCCTCGGCGAACCCGGCCTTGATCACGTCGACGGTCCGCTCCCGGTCGGCGTGCGAGGCACGCATGGACGGAGGCCGGCTTTGGTCCCACGGCTGCATGGACACTCAGGAACCTCCCCACCCGCGGTCTCCACGTACCGCGTGCTTTCTATTGTGCTCGACGCACGGGGCGCCGAGGGAGTTCCGGCGCGGGGCCGCGAAGTTCGTACCGCGGCCGTGCGCCCCCTGTACACCACGTTGTCCCGTTCGCGCGTTGTTTCATGGTAGCCCCGTGCAGCACGTTGCTCCCCCCTGGGGCGGCCGGGACCCCGTACGACCGTCGCAGAGGCCCCTGGAACGCCGCTGGGCGGCTCTCCCGGGGGAGAGCCGCCCAGCGGTCCGTACGGCGACGGAGGCCGCCTTACTGGTTGTACGGGCCGTAGTCGTAGTCCTCCAGCGGGACCGCCTGGCCGGAGCCGGTGCCGAAGGGCGAGTAGTCGATGTCGTCGTAGCCGACGGTCGAGTACATCGCGGCCTTGGCCTCCTCGGTGGGCTCCACCCGGATGTTGCGGTAGCGGGAGAGACCCGTACCGGCCGGGATCAGCTTGCCGATGATCACGTTCTCCTTGAGGCCGATCAGGGAGTCCGACTTGGCGTTGATCGCCGCGTCGGTCAGCACCCGGGTCGTCTCCTGGAACGACGCCGCCGACAGCCACGACTCGGTGGCCAGCGACGCCTTCGTGATACCCATCAGCTGCGGCCGGCCGGAGGCCGGCTGCCCGCCCTCGGCCACCACGCGGCGGTTCTCGTGCTCGAACTTCGAGCGCTCGACCAGCTCGCCCGGCAGCAGCTCCGCGTCGCCGGACTCAATGATCGTCACCCGGCGCAGCATCTGCCGGATGATGATCTCAATGTGCTTGTCGTGGATGGACACGCCCTGGCTGTTGTAGACCTTCTGCACCTCGCCGACCAGGTGGACCTGCACGGCCCGCTGGCCGAGGATGCGCAGCACGTCGTGCGGGTTCTCGGTACCCACGGTCAGCTTCTGGCCGACCTGGACGTGGTCGCCCTCGCCGGCGGTGAGACGGGCGCGCTTGGACACGCCGTACGCGACCTCGTCGGAACCGTCGTCGGGAGTGACGACGACCTTCTTGGTCTTCTCCGTCTCCTCGATCCGCACCCGGCCCGCGGCCTCCGAGATCGGCGCCACGCCCTTGGGCGTACGGGCCTCGAAGAGCTCGACGACACGCGGCAGACCCTGGGTGATGTCCTCACCCGCCACACCGCCGGTGTGGAAGGTACGCATCGTCAGCTGGGTGCCGGGCTCGCCGATGGACTGGGCGGCGATGATGCCCACGGCCTCGCCGATGTCCACCAGCTTGCCGGTGGCCAGCGAACGGCCGTAGCACATGGCGCAGGTGCCGACGGCGGACTCGCAGGTGAGCACCGAGCGGGTCTTGACCGTCGCCACGCCGTGGCGGATCAGCTCGTCGATGAGCACGTCGCCCAGGTCGGTGCCGGCGGGGGCCAGCACCTTGCCGTCGACGACGATGTCCTCGGCGAGGCAGCGCGCGTACACCGAGGTCTCGACGTCCTCCTCCTTACGGAGAACGCCGTCGGCGCCGGTCGACGCGATCGCCAGCTTCAGACCGCGGTCGGTGCCGCAGTCCTCCTCGCGGATGATCACGTCCTGTGAGACGTCCACCAGACGCCGGGTCAGGTACCCGGAGTCGGCGGTGCGCAGCGCGGTGTCGGCGAGACCCTTGCGGGCGCCGTGCGTGGAGATGAAGTACTCCAGCACGGACAGGCCCTCGCGGAACGAGGACTTGATCGGCCGCGGGATGGTCTCGTTCTTGGCGTTGGACACCAGGCCGCGCATGCCCGCGATCTGGCGCATCTGCATCATGTTTCCGCGCGCACCCGAGTTGACCATCATGAAGATCGGGTTGGTCTTCGGGAAGTTCTCGTTCATGGCCTCGGCGACCTCGTTGGTCGCCTTGGTCCAGATCGCGATCAGTTCCTGAGTGCGCTCGTCCTTGGTGATCAGGCCGCGCTCGTACTGCTTCTGGACCTTCTCGTCCTGGGCCTCGTACCCGGCGATGATCTCCTTCTTCGCCTCCGGGACGACGACGTCCGAGATGGCGATGGTGACGCCGGAGTGGGTGGCCCAGTAGAAGCCCGAGGACTTCAGGTTGTCGAGGGTCTGCGCGACGAGGACCTTCGGGTAGCGCTCGGCGAGGTCGTTGACGATCTCGGAGAGCTGCTTCTTGCCGACGGTGTAGTGGATGAACGGGTAGTCCTCGGGCAGCAGCTCGTTGAAGAGCGCGCGGCCCAGCGTCGTACGCAGGCGGAACGGGTCGCCCGGCTGCCAGTCCAGGTCGGCGCCTGCCCCTCCCCCGACGCCGTCGTCCGATTCCGGCACCGGCGGCGTCCAGCCGCGCGGCGGCACGGAGCCGACCGGGAAGCGGATGTCGACGTTCGCCTGCAGGGACAGCTCGCCGGCGTCGAAGGCCATGATCGCCTCGGCGACCGAGGCGAACGACCGGTCCTCGCCCTTCTTCTCACCCTCGATCTCGTCGGTGGTGAGGAAGAACAGCCCGAGCACCATGTCCTGGGTGGGCATGGTGACCGGCCGGCCGTCGGCGGGCTTGAGGATGTTGTTCGAGGACAGCATGAGGATGCGGGCCTCGGCCTGCGCCTCCGCGGACAGCGGCAGGTGTACGGCCATCTGGTCGCCGTCGAAGTCCGCGTTGAACGCGGTGCAGACGAGCGGGTGGATCTGGATGGCCTTGCCCTCGACCAGCTGCGGCTCGAACGCCTGGATGCCGAGGCGGTGCAGCGTCGGCGCCCGGTTCAGCAGCACCGGGTGCTCGGCGATGACCTCTTCCAGCACGTCGTACACGACCGTGCGGCCGCGCTCGACCATCCGCTTGGCGCTCTTGATGTTCTGCGCGTGGTTGAGGTCCACCAGGCGCTTCATCACGAACGGCTTGAAGAGTTCCAGCGCCATGGCCTTGGGCAGGCCGCACTGGTGCAGCTTCAGCTGCGGGCCGACGACGATGACGGAGCGGGCCGAGTAGTCGACGCGCTTGCCGAGCAGGTTCTGCCGGAAGCGGCCCTGCTTGCCCTTGAGCATGTCGGACAGCGACTTCAGCGGACGGTTGCCCGGCCCGGTCACCGGCCGGCCGCGGCGGCCGTTGTCGAACAGCGCGTCGACGGCCTCCTGCAGCATGCGCTTCTCGTTGTTGACGATGATCTCGGGCGCGCCGAGGTCGAGCAGCCGCTTCAGCCGGTTGTTGCGGTTGATGACGCGGCGGTACAGGTCGTTCAGGTCGGAGGTCGCGAAGCGGCCACCGTCCAGCTGCACCATCGGACGCAGGTCCGGCGGGATCACCGGGACGCAGTCCAGCACCATGCCGTTGGGGCTGTTGCGGGTGTGCTGGAACGCGGAGACGACCTTCAGCCGCTTCAGGGCGCGGGTCTTCTTCTGGCCCTTGCCGGTACGGATGATCTCGCGGAGCTTCTCCGCCTCCTCGTCCAGGTCGAAGGACTCCAGGCGCTTCTGCAGCGCCGCGGCGCCCATGCCGCCCTGGAAGTACGTGCCGAAGCGGTCGCGCAGCTCGCGGTAGAGCAGCTCGTCGCCCTCCAGGTCCTGGACCTTGAGGTTCTTGAAGCGGTTCCACACCTCGTCCAGGCGGTCCAGCTCGCGCTGGGCCCGGTCGCGGAGCTGCTTCATCTCGCGCTCGCCGCCCTCGCGCACCTTGCGGCGCACGTCGGCCTTGGCGCCCTCGGCCTCCAGCTCGGCCAGGTCGGCCTCCTGCTTCTTGGCCCGGGCCTCCAGGTCGCCGTCGCGGCGCTGCTCGATCTGCTGGCGCTCGACGGAGATCTGCGCCTCCAGCGACGACAGGTCGCGCTGCCGGCGCTCGTCGTCCACCCACGTGATCATGTAGGCGGCGAAGTAGATGACCTTCTCCAGGTCCTTCGGCGCCAGGTCGAGCAGGTAGCCCAGGCGCGACGGGACGCCCTTGAAGTACCAGATGTGCGTGACGGGCGCGGCCAGCTCGATGTGGCCCATCCGCTCCCGGCGCACCTTGGCGCGGGTCACCTCGACGCCGCAGCGCTCACAGATGATGCCCTTGAAGCGGACGCGCTTGTACTTGCCGCAGTAGCACTCCCAGTCCCGGGTGGGGCCGAAGATCTTCTCGCAGAAGAGGCCGTCCTTCTCGGGCTTGAGGGTGCGGTAGTTGATGGTCTCGGGCTTCTTGACCTCGCCGTGCGACCAGGTCCGGATGTCGTCCGCGGTCGCCAGGCCGATCCGCAGCTCGTCGAAGAAGTTGACGTCGAGCACTCTCGTCAATCCCTCTCAGGGTCGTGTGTCAATGGGTCTGATCGGGGTCGCGGGGGAGGCGGCGGCTTCGAAGGAAGTCGCCGCCGGACCCGTCAGACCTCTTCGACGCTGCTCGGCTCGCGCCGGGACAGGTCGATGCCAAGCTCTTCGGCGGCACGGAAGACGTCCTCGTCCGTGTCGCGCATTTCGATGGACATGCCGTCGGAGGAGAGCACCTCCACGTTCAGGCACAGGGACTGCATCTCCTTGATGAGCACCTTGAAGGACTCGGGGATGCCCGGCTCGGGGATGTTCTCGCCCTTGACGATGGCCTCGTAGACCTTCACGCGCCCGGTGACGTCGTCCGACTTGATGGTGAGCAGCTCCTGCAGCGCGTACGCGGCGCCGTACGCCTCCAGGGCCCACACCTCCATCTCGCCGAACCGCTGGCCGCCGAACTGCGCCTTACCGCCCAGCGGCTGCTGGGTGATCATCGAGTACGGGCCGGTGGACCGGGCGTGGAGCTTGTCGTCCACGAGGTGGTGCAGCTTGAGGATGTACATGTAGCCGACGGAGATCGGCTCCGGGAACGGCTCGCCGGAGCGCCCGTCGAACAGCTGCGCCTTGCCGGACGGCTGCACCATGCGGTCGCCGTCGCGGTTGGGCAGGGTGTTCTGGATCAGGCCGGCCAGCTCGTCCTCGCGGGCGCCGTCGAAGACGGGCGTCGCGACGTTCGTGCCGGAGGCTACCTGGTCGGCGCCGATGCCCTGCAGGCGCTCGGCCCACTCCTCCTTGATGCCGGAGACGTCCCAGCCCTGGGCGGCGAGCCAGCCCAGGTGGATCTCCAGCACCTGACCCGGGTTCATCCGGGAGGGCACGCCGAGCGGGTTGAGGATGATGTCGACCGGGTGGCCGTCCTCCATGAACGGCATGTCCTCGATCGGCAGGATCTTGGCGATGACGCCCTTGTTGCCGTGCCGGCCGGCGAGCTTGTCGCCGTCGGTGATCTTGCGCTTCTGGGCCACGTAGACGCGGACGAGCTGGTTGACGCCGGGCGGCAGCTCGTCGCCCTCCTCGCGGTCGAAGACGCGGACGCCGATGACGCGGCCGGTCTCGCCGTGCGGCACCTTCAGCGACGTGTCGCGGACCTCGCGGGCCTTCTCGCCGAAGATCGCGCGCAGCAGCCGCTCCTCCGGGGTCAGCTCGGTCTCGCCCTTGGGCGTGACCTTGCCGACCAGGATGTCGCCGGCGACGACCTCGGCGCCGATGCGGATGATGCCGCGCTCGTCGAGGTCGGCGAGGACCTCCTCGGAGACGTTCGGGATGTCCCGGGTGATCTCCTCGGGGCCCAGCTTGGTGTCGCGGGCGTCGACCTCGTGCTCCTCGATGTGGATCGAGGACAGGACGTCGTCCTGCACGAGGCGCTGGCTGAGGATGATGGCGTCCTCGTAGTTGTGGCCCTCCCACGGCATGAACGCCACCAGGAGGTTCTTGCCGAGCGCCATCTCGCCCTCGTCGGTCGAGGGGCCGTCGGCGAGCACCTGGCCCTCGATGACGCGCGAGCCCTCGTCCACGAGCACCTTCTGGTTGAAGGAGGTGCCCTGGTTGGAGCGGTGGAACTTGTTGACGCGGTACGTGGTGTAGGTGCCGTCGTCGTTGGCGACGGTGACGTAGTCCGCGGAGACCTCCTGGACCACGCCGTCCTTCTCGGCCTTGATGACGTCACCGGCGTCGACCGCGCAGCGGTACTCCATGCCGGTGCCGACGAGCGGCGCCTCGGCCCGGATCAGCGGCACGGCCTGGCGCATCATGTTCGAGCCCATGAGGGCGCGGTTGGCGTCGTCGTGCTCCAGGAAGGGGATCATCGCGGTCGCGACCGACACCATCTGGCGCGGCGAGACGTCCATGTAGTCGACGTCGTCGCCGGGGATGTAGTCGACCTCGCCGCCGCGGCGGCGGACCAGGACCCGGTTCTCGGCGAAGTGCAGGTCGTTCGTCAGCGGCGCGTTGGCCTGCGCGATGACGAAGCGGTCCTCCTCGTCGGCCGTCAGGTAGTCCACCTCGTCGGTGACGACGCCATCGACGACCTTGCGGTACGGGGTCTCGATGAAGCCGAACGCGTTGACCCGGCCGTACGAGGCGAGCGAGCCGATCAGGCCGATGTTCGGGCCTTCCGGCGTCTCGATCGGACACATGCGGCCGTAGTGCGACGGGTGCACGTCGCGGACCTCGAAGCCGGCCCGCTCACGGGACAGACCACCGGGGCCGAGCGCGTTGAGCCGGCGCTTGTGGGTCAGGCCCGACAGCGGGTTCGTCTGGTCCATGAACTGCGACAGCTGGCTGGTGCCGAAGAACTCCTTGATGGAGGCGACGACCGGCCGGATGTTGATCAGGGTCTGCGGCGTGATCGCCTCGACGTCCTGGGTCGTCATGCGCTCGCGCACGACGCGCTCCATGCGGGCGAGGCCCGTACGCACCTGGTTCTGGATCAGCTCGCCGACGTTGCGGATGCGGCGGTTGCCGAAGTGGTCGATGTCGTCGGTCTCGACGACCACGGACTGGCCGTTGTCCCCGACGGTCTCGACCTCGCCGGCGTGCAGCTTCACCAGGTACTTGATCGAGGCGATGATGTCCTCGACCGTCAGCGTGCCCGCGTCGAGCGGCGCGGCGGCGCCCAGCTTCTTGTTGATCTTGTAGCGGCCGACCTTGGCGAGGTCGTAGCGCTTGGGGTTGAAGTACAGGTTCTCCAGCAGCGTCTGCGCGGCCTCCTTGGTCGGCGGCTCGCCCGGGCGCAGCTTGCGGTAGATGTCGAGCAGCGCGTCGTCCTGCCCCTGGGTGTGGTCCTTCTCCAGGGTGGCGCGCATGGACTCGTACTCGCCGAACTCCTCCAGGATCTGCTCGTTCGTCCAGCCGAGCGCCTTGAGCAGCACGGTGACCGACTGCTTGCGCTTGCGGTCGATGCGGACACCGACCATGTCGCGCTTGTCGATCTCCATCTCCAGCCAGGCGCCCCGGGAGGGAATCACCTTGACGGAGAAGATGTCCTTGTCGGAGGTCTTGTCGATGGAGGAGTCGAAGTAGACGCCCGGCGAGCGGACCAGCTGCGAGACCACGACACGCTCGGTGCCGTTGATCACGAAGGTGCCCTTGTCGGTCATGAGCGGGAAGTCGCCCATGAAGACCGTCTGGGACTTGATCTCGCCGGTCTCGTTGTTGGTGAACTCGGCGGTGACGAAGAGCGGCGCGGCGTACGTGAAGTCGCGCTCCTTGCACTCGTCGATGGAGTTCTTCGGGGGCTCGAAGCGGTGGTCGCGGAAGGTCAGCGACATCGACCCGGAGAAGTCCTCGATCGGGGAGATCTCCTCGAAGATCTCCTCGAGGCCGGACTTGGTGGGGACGTCCTGTCCGTGGTCCAGGGCATCCTCGACACGAGCCTTCCAGGCGTCGTTGCCGAGCAGCCAGTCAAAGCTCTCGGTCTGGAGCGCAAGAAGGTTCGGAACCTCGAGGGGCTCCTTGATCTTCGCGAAAGAGATGCGCAGCGGGGCGGTGCTGGCGCCGTTGTTCGTACTAGCGGTCGAGGCGGTGCGCGAGGCGGCCAAGAGGGGTCCTTCCGAGGGCTCGGACTCACTACGCGCGTACCGGTCCCAAAACCCACACGGGAGAGGAGACGCCCAGGTCAAAGCGTGTCTCTCAAGATCGTACGAGCTCTGGACAGACCCCTGGTGACGGGCAGGGGGCAGTTAACAGGCAGCGCAAAGGGTCAGTGTAGCGACTCGCCACACTGATGTCCAGCGGAGGCTGGAGACCAGCAAATCTTCGATCTCTCCCTGCCTGGGGAGCGCCCGCCTCGCGTGGGGCCTCCCCTGAAGTTATGCCGAGTACCGGATGCCTTCGCGCTTGAAGCCATTCCCACTCCGTCATCGATCCATGCCTCGGAGTACGGACCGATGTGACGACCTGAGAATCGCGCGCCGCTGGCCGTTCGTCAAGGCCCCCCTGCCCCAGGGAGATCATGTCGGCGCGCCCCTGCCGGTGAAGATCACCATACCCGCAGGTGCGCGCGGGGCAAGCGCTCCGGCCGGGGGCCCGGCAACACAGCGAGGGCGACCACCCGGATGGGTGATCGCCCTCGTCGGCGACACGGAGGCCCGGCAGGGCCCCCAGGCCCGGCGGGCGGGGCTCACAACGCCCCGACCGGCCGGGACGGGGTCACTTGACCTCGACGGAGGCGCCGGCGCCCTCGAGGGACTCCTTGGCCTTCTCCGCGGCCTCCTTGTTGACCTTCTCCAGAACCGCCTTCGGCGTGCCGTCGACCAGCTCCTTGGCCTCCTTCAGGCCGAGCGAGGTCAGCTCGCGCACGACCTTGATGACCTGGATCTTCTTCTCGCCGGCGCCGTTGAGGACGACGTCGAACTCGTCCTTCTCCTCGGCGGCCTCCGGGGCGGCGGGGCCACCCGGAGCGGCGACGACGGCGGCCGGCGCGGCGGCCTCGACGTCGAACTTCTCCTCGAACTTCTTGACGAACTCGGAGAGCTCGATGAGGGTCATCTCTTCGAACTGCGCGAGCAGGTCGTCCTGGCTGAGCTTCGCCATGGTGGCGGTCCTTCCACTAAGTCGGCTGGTGCCGGTTGTGCTGTTGCATCAGTGCGGCGGGCGTTCACGGTGCCCCCCAAGCCGCGGGAGCGCTCTCGCTACTCCGCGGCGTCGGCGGGAGCCGGTGTACCGGCACCGCCCTGCTCGACCTTGTCGCGCAGCGCGTCCGCGGTGCGGACGAACTTCGACAGCGGGGCCTGGAAGGTCGCCGCGGCCTTCGCCATGGACGCCTTCATGCCACCGGCCAGCTTGGCGAGCAGCACCTCGCGGGACTCGAGGTCCGCGAGCTTGTTGATCTCCGCGGCGGTCAGGGCCTTGCCGTCGAGGACACCGCCCTTGATGACGAGCGCGGGGTTGTTCTTGGCGAAGTCACGCAGCCCCTTGGCCGCCTCGACCGGGTCACCGGTCACGAAGGCCACCGCGGTCGAGCCCTGGAGGTGCTCGTCCAGCTGGTCGAGCCCGGCCTCCTTCGCCGCGATCTTGGTCAGCGTGTTCTTCACCACTCGGTACTGCGCGTTCTCTCCAAGAGAACGGCGCAGGTCCTTCAGCTGCGCCACGCTCAGTCCGGTGTACGCGGTCACGACGGCCGCGTGGGAGCTACGGAGCTTGTCCGTGATCTCCTTGACGGCCTCGACCTTGTCCGGCGTCGCCATGAGCCTCAGCCTCCTTCCGGGTGATGTGACCGCCCTTCGGCTGCACGAGGCCCTCGCACACGACGAACGCCCCGGCGCAGGCGCACGGGGCGTGACTCGACCGCACGGACCCGGGGCCCGGCGGGAGGATCTGCCTCATTCACCTGCGCGGGCCGTCCGCGGCGTACGCGGAGCCTTCGGCCACCGCACCCCCTTGCGGGCGCACGGCGACGGCCAGCGGTCTTTGGCTACGAGGAGGAAGCGTACGGCAGCGGCCGTCCCACGGGCAAATCGCCCCCGGGACGGCCGGCCGTACGCGACGCGCCGTCCAGCGCTACATGGTGCCCCCGTTGAGTTCCGGGTTCTGCGTCACGTCGCTCATGTCCGCCGTCTCGGACGGCGGCGGGGCCTGCACCGTGACGGGCTCGTTGTAGCTCAGGAAGGTCATGGTGGTGTCCATGGGTCCCTCCTTCGTCTCGGCCCGCGTGCGGAACTGCTTGGTGTGGTCCTCACCGTCGATCCACATGTCCATGGTGAGCTCGTCGACGCCGAGCTCCGCCATCTCGTCGATCTTCTCCCGGCGGTCCTTCTTCGTCTCCGCGTCCTCGTCCTTCAGCTCCGCGCGGAGGTCGTCGAGGGTGACCGTGCCGGTGTAGCGGGTGGTCCCGACCCCCTCGATCTCCTCCTCGCCGACCTCCTTCAGGTCCTCGGCCGCGGTCATCATCTGGGCGTCGTCGGTCGGGTTCTCCTTCGCCAGCTCCTGATCCAGCTCCAGCAGCGCGTCCTCGCCGCCGGCCTCCGCGTCGGGCATGCCGATCTTGATCCAGGTCTTGCCGCCCATCTCGGCGGCGGCCTCTTCGCCGGGCTTCATGTACGCGGCGTCGTCGACGAGACGTATCTCCATCTCGCCGCTCTCCGCGGCGGTCGCCCCCTCCATCGTCATCTTCATCTCCATGGCGGGCGGGTCCGTGCTCATGGACCCGGTGCCCGCCATGACGCCTTCGCCGGGGACCTTGCTGTCCATCCGGTACGTCAGGGAGGTGAGCTTCTCCGCGTTGTCCGTGGCCTTGCGGACGGCGGCGGCGGGCGTGACATCCACCGCCTGGCCGGCGTTCCCGCCCTTCTTGCCGTCCGCCCTGCCGTCCGCCGTGCCGTCTCCCCCGTCGTCGGAGCAGGCCGTGAAGGCGGTCAGGGCGAGGGCTGCCGCGCCGAGCGCGGCACCGCCCCGTACGAACGTCGAGCGCATCGTCATCCTTTCCGTCCGGGCACACGTGTCCCGGCGAGTGGAAGGAACACGCTAGCGCCCCCGGCGAGGTGCGGTGCCGCCCGGGCAGAGGGGCCCGACCGTCCCGTGAACCTCGCCGGAGGCGCCAGGCGTCTCCGCCACCTGCTACTGGATCTCGGTGAAGTCGATGCTCTCCGCCGACGAGGGCTCCTCGACCTCGACCTCGGTGCCGTAGTCCGAGTAGTAGACGGTGGAGCTGAACTCGCCGCCCGTCATCTTCCCGGCCTCCTCACGCTTGATCATCAGGTCGTTCTCGTCCACCCAGATGTCGACGGTCTGCGTGGTGACGCCGGACGCCTCAAGCTGGTCCTCCAGGTCCGACAGCTGCTCCTCGCTGAGCGTCTTGGACGACGCGCGGGCCAGGTCGGCGACGTCCACGGTGCCGGAGTAGTGCGTGGTCTGGACGCCGCGCACCTCCTCCTGGCCGACCTCCTCGACGTCCTCCGAGGCCAGCAGCAGCGTCACGGCCTGCCCCGGGGTGCTGTTCTGCATCTGGTCCTTCATGTAGTCCCCGGACGGGCCCATGACCTCGGCCATGTCGTCGTAGTCGTAGCGGATCCACTTCTTGTCCGGGTACTGGGTCTGGAACGCGCCCTCGACGCCGGCGTAGTACGCGTCCGGCAGGTAGCGGGCATCCAGGGTGCCGTCGTCGTCCATCATCTGGATCGAGGAAGCCATCTGGCCGTCGGTGTACTTGACGGTGGCGGTGCCGATCGCGCCGTCGGACCAGTCGAGTTCGCCCTCGTTCTCGGTGGTCATCGCCTCGCCCATGACCATGGTGCTCTCGAACTTCGACGACGCCGCGCCCGTGGTCTTGTCGTTGATCGCCTGCAGCGCGGCCTGTGCGCCCCGTACGGTGCCGCTGCCGCCACCGCTGCCGCCGTCGCTGCCCCCGTTGCCGGAACCGCCGTCACCGCCGCCGGAGTCGGATCCGCAGGCCGCCGCGAATGCGAGCAGCACCGCCGCCCCCAGCGAGACACCTGCGCGCTTCACGGTCGTGTGCATGAGAATCGCCGCCCCCTCGTGGTCAGTTCGTTCGCCGGGCAGATGTTCTGCCCGTACGGCCAGTGAACACGAGAAACGGGCCGGACCCGGTTCCCTTTGGGCGTTCCGGATCCGACCCGTTGCCTGGCCGTGACAGTCGATGCGTGTTCGTCGAACGGGTGTTGCCCCGTACGGGCCCCGCCGGACCGCCTCAGACCGCGGAGTCCTCCGTCAGGAGGTTGCGCACCCGCGCCGGGTCCACCGGGATACCGGGGCCCATCGTCGTGGTGATCGTGGCCTTCTTGATGTAACGGCCCTTGGCGGCCGACGGCTTGAGCCGCAGCACCTCTTCCAGCGCCGCGCTGTAGTTCTCCACCAGCTTCTGCTCGTCGAACGAGGTCTTGCCGATGATGAAGTGCAGGTTGGAGTGCTTGTCGGTGCGGAACTCGATCTTGCCGCCCTTGATCTCGGTGACGGCCTTCGCCACGTCGGGCGTGACCGTGCCGGTCTTCGGGTTCGGCATCAGACCGCGGGGGCCGAGGACCCGGCCGAGGCGGCCGACCTTGCCCATGAGGTCCGGGGTGGCGACGACCGCGTCGAAGTCGAGGCGGCCCTTCTGCACCTCCTCGATCAGCTCGTCGGCGCCGACGATGTCGGCGCCCGCGGCCTCCGCGGCCGCTGCACGGTCACCGGTCGCGAAGACCAGGACCCGGGCGGTCTTGCCGGTGCCGTGCGGGAGGTTCACGGTGCCGCGGACCATCTGGTCGGCCTTGCGCGGGTCGATGCCCAGGCGCATGGCGACCTCGACGGTGCCGTCGAACTTCGTCGTGGACGTCTCCCTGGCGAGGCGGATGGCCTCCAGGGGTGCGTACTGCCGCGTGCGGTCGACCTTGGCGTCGCCGCCGCGGAGTGCCTTGCTGCGCTTCACTGCTGCTCCTGATGTGTCGGTACGGAGTCGTGGTCCGGGCCGGCGCAGGGCCCTGCCACAGGTGCTACGGAGTGCTGCGGACGGTGCCGCGGACCGCTCAGCCCTCGACCGTGACGCCCATGGAGCGGGCGGTGCCGGCGATGATCTTCTCGGCGGCGTCCAGGTCGTTGGCATTGAGGTCGGCCATCTTGGTGGTGGCGATCTCGCGGACCTGGTCGCGGGTGATCTTCGCGACCTTGGTCTTGTGCGGCTCGCCGGAGCCCTTCTCCACGCCCGCGGCCTTGAGGATCATCTTCGCGGCCGGCGGGGTCTTGGTGATGAAGGTGAACGAGCGGTCCTCGTAGACCGTGATCTCCACCGGGATCACCCAGCCGCGCTGCGACTCGGTGGCGGCGTTGTAGGCCTTGCAGAACTCCATGATGTTCACGCCGTGCTGGCCCAGCGCGGGGCCGACCGGCGGGGCCGGGTTCGCGGCACCGGCCTGGATCTGGAGCTTGATCAGCCCCGTGACCTTCTTCTTCTTGGGAGGCATGTCTCTCCGGGTCCTTGGATGAGAGGTTTGCGCCTCGGTCCGGCATCGCCTTCGCGATCATCCGGATGGAGGCAGACCGCACCACGATAGCCGTATCGGGTACGAGTCCTGAAACCGAGCAGGTCAGAGCGGCTGCGAAGCCCTCTGACCTGGTCGGAAGCGTACGGGGTGGGCGGGGCGCCCTCAGTCGTTCTTCTGGATCTGGTCGAAGCTCAGCTCGACCGGGGTCTCCCGGCCGAAGATCTCCACCAGGCCCTTGACCTTCTTCGAGTCGGCGTTGATCTCGTTGATGGTCGCCTGCAGCGTCGCGAACGGGCCGTCGGTGACGGTGACCGAGTCGCCGACGGCGAAGTCGAGCACCTGCACCTCGACCTTGCGGGACGGCACCGGCTTGCCCTCGGCCTCCGCGGCCTCGCGGGCGGCCCTCTCCTCGGCCTCCGGGGCGAGCATGCGGACGATCTCTTCGAGCGTCAGCGGGTACGGGTCGTAGGCGTTGCCGACGAAGCCGGTGACGCCCGGGGTGTTGCGCACGACGCCCCACGACTCGTTGGTCAGGTCCATCCGCACCAGGACGTAGCCCGGGAGCTTGTTCTGCCGGACGTTCCTGCGCTCGCCGTTCTTGATCTGGACGACCTCTTCCTCGGGCACCTCGGCCTGGTAGATGAAGTCCTCGACGTTCAGGGAGACCGCGCGCTGTTCGAGGTTGGCCTTGACCCGCTTCTCGTAGCCCGCGTAGGTGTGGATCACGTACCACTCGCCGGGCAGGCCGCGCAGCTCCGAGCGGAGCGCCTCGACGGGGTCGACGGCCTCGCCGCCCTCCGCCTCGTCGTCGGGCTTCTCGTCGCCGGCCGCCTCGTCCTCGGCGACCGCTTCCTCGGCTGCCTCGTCTTCGGCCGCCTCGTCCGCGACCGCCTCGTCTTCGGCCGCCTCGTCCGCGACCGCCTCCTGCGCGCCGTCCGCCGCGCTCTCGGCGTCCTCGTCGACCTCGGCGCTCTCGACGTCCTCCGCGCCTTCGATTTCGGCCTCCGCCGCCGCCCCGGCCTCCTCCACCTGCTCGGCAGGGGCACTCTCGGCAGGCTCTGCCTGCGCAGCGCCGGCAACCTCGTCGGTCGCGACTGCGTCGTTCAGGTTCGGGTCAGACACGGTAGCTGCTTCTTCCTGGCTCAAAAGGGGATGTGCACATGCAGTCGCCTACCTTACGTACTTTACGGGGCGGCGTACGCGAATCGGTCAGCCGAAGACGTACTGCATGAGTTCGGTGAACCCGAAGTCGATCACCGTCACGATGCCGATCATGACCACCACGAAGATGATCACCACGGTCGTGTACGTCGTCAGCTGGTTCCGCGTCGGCCAGACGACCTTTCGCAGCTCCGCGACGATCTGGCGGTAGAAGAGCGCCAGGCGGGCGAACGGTCCCTTCCGGCCGCGCTTGCCGCCGCGGCGAGCGGGTCGCGCGTCGCCTTCGGGGCGGTCAGGCGTCGCGGTGGAGGCTTCCGTCACTCGTCCTCACCTGGATCCCGGGTCGTTGACCTGCCGCGCCCGGTGGAGCCGCACGGCGGGGCTGCTGTGAACTGCCTACGCATCTCCTGAGGAGATGCGCGTAGCAGGGCCGGAGGGACTTGAACCCCCAACCGCTGGTTTTGGAGACCAGTGCTCTACCAATTGAGCTACGACCCTTTGTGTCATCCCAACCTAACGCATTCCTGCAGGGGCTTCACGAGCGCGTGCAAGATCTGCACCGGGGCTGGCACGGTGCATGAGTGTACGGGTTTCACGCCCCGCCGTCGAACGAGTACGCCGTGCGCCCCGCGTAAGAGCCGGGTAACCCATGTGCCGCGGCCCCCGCCCGTCTGGAACGATGGGCGCCATGACCGCTGCAAACTCCGCACCCCAGTCCCCGACCGAACACCGGGTGTCGGCCCGCGTCGGCGCTATCTCGGAGTCCGCGACGCTCGCCGTGGACGCCAAGGCCAAGGCCCTCAAGGCCGCCGGCCGCCCGGTGATCGGCTTCGGCGCCGGCGAGCCCGACTTCCCGACGCCCGACTACATCGTCGAGGCCGCGATCGCAGCGTGCACCAACCCGACGTACCACCGCTACACGCCCGCCGGCGGGCTGCCCGAGCTGAAGGCCGCGCTCGCCGCCAAGACCGCGCGCGACTCCGGCTACGAGGTGGAGCCGGCCCAGGTGCTGGTCACCAACGGCGGCAAGCAGGCGATCTACGAGTCGTTCGCCGCCCTGCTCGACCCGGGCGACGAGGTCATCGTCCCGACGCCGTACTGGACCACCTACCCCGAGTCGATCCGGCTGGCCGGCGGCGTGCCCGTCGACGTCGTCGCCGACGAGACCACCGGCTACCGGGTGTCCGTCGAGCAGCTGGAGGCCGCGCGCACCCCGCGCACGAAGGTGCTGCTCTTCGTCTCCCCGTCCAACCCGACCGGCGCGGTCTACTCCCGCGAGCAGGTCGAGGCGATCGGCCGCTGGGCCGCCGAGCACGGGCTCTGGGTGCTGACGGACGAGATCTACGAGCACCTGGTCTACGGCACCGCCGAGTTCCACTCGCTGCCGGTGGTCGTGCCGGAGCTGCGCGACAAGTGCGTCGTGGTCAACGGGGTGGCCAAGACGTACGCGATGACCGGCTGGCGGGTCGGCTGGGTCATCGGGCCGAAGGACGTCGTCAAGGCCGCGACGAACCTGCAGTCGCACGCCACGTCCAACGTCTCCAACGTCGCGCAGGCCGCCGCGCTGGCGGCCGTCTCCGGCGACCTGGACGCGGTGGCGAAGATGCGTGAGGCGTTCGACCGGCGGCGGAAGACGATCGTGCGGATGCTGAACGAGATCGAGGGCGTGGAGTGCCCCGAGCCGGAGGGCGCGTTCTACGTGTACCCGTCGGTGAAGGGGCTTCTCGGTAAGGAGATCCGCGGCCGGCGGCCGGCGAACTCGGTGGAGCTGGCCGAGGTGATCCTGGAGGAGGCCGAGGTGGCCGTGGTGCCGGGTGAGGCGTTCGGGACGCCGGGGTATCTGCGGCTGTCGTACGCGCTGGGGGACGAGGACCTGGTCGAGGGCATCTCGCGGCTGCAGAAGCTGCTGGCGGAGGCGTCGTAGCGGCGGCACCTCAATCGAGTGACGTCACTCGATTGCGATAGGGCTTGGGCTTGCCCGGACAGCCGTCCGGGCAAGCCCCCTTTCGTTGGTGCCGGTGTCGCCCGTCCCCGGGGATACGGCAAGATCTGCCCATGGAGCACGAGCACCGCCCCACCCCGCGAGACGTCCGCCGCCTGCCCAAGGCCCACCTGCACCTGCACTTCACCGGCTCCATGCGCTCCGCCACCCTGATCGAGCTGGCCGCCAAGTACGGCGTCCACCTGCCCGAGGCACTGAGCGGCGGCGAGCCGCCGAAGCTGCGCGCGACCGACGAGCGCGGCTGGTTCCGCTTCCAGCGGCTGTACGACCTCGCCCGCTCCTGCCTGCGCTCCCCCGAGGACATCCAGCGGCTGGTGCGCGAGGCGGCCGAGGAGGACCTCGCGGACGGCTCCCGGTGGCTGGAGATCCAGGTCGACCCGACGTCGTACGCGCCGCGCCTCGGCGGGCTGATCCCGGCGCTGGAGATCATCCTCGACGCGGTCGAGACCACCTCCCGGGACACCGGCCTCGGGATGCGCGTGCTGGTCGCCGCGAACCGCATGAAGCACCCGCTCGACGCCCGTACCCTCGCCCGCCTCGCCGTGCGCTACGCCGGCCGCGGCGTCGTCGGCTTCGGGCTGTCCAACGACGAGCGCCGCGGCTTCGCCCGCGACTTCGACCGCGCCTTCGCCATCGCCCGCGACGGCGGCCTGCTGGCCGCCCCGCATGGCGGCGAGCTGGCCGGTCCGGCGAGCGTCCGCGACTGCATGGACGACCTGGACGCGCGCCGCATCGGCCACGGCATCCGCGCCGCCGAGGACCCGCGGCTGCTGTCACGGCTGGCGGCGGCGGGCGTGACCTGCGAGGTGTGCCCGTCCTCGAACGTCGCGCTGGGGGTGTACGAGCGGCCGGAGGACGTGCCGCTGCGGGCACTGTGGGACGCGGGGGTGCCGATGGCGCTGGGCGCGGACGACCCGCTGCTGTTCGGGTCGCGGCTGGCGGCGCAGTACGAGCTGGCGCGTACGTACCACGGGTTCACGGACGAGGAGCTGGCGGAGCTGGCGCGGCAGTCGGTACGGGCGTCGGTGGCGCCGGACGACGTGCGGCGGGGGCTGCTGGCGGACGTGGACGGCTGGCTGGCGGCCGAGCCGGGGGACGGCGGCCGGGACCGCGGCGCCGGGGACGAGGGGCGTCAGGCGGCGGACGGCGGGTCCGCGGCGGGCGGGGGCTCTGCGGCGGGCGGGGGCCCTGCGGAGGACGGGGAGACCGTGGGCGGCGGGGCTGCGGCGGGCGGCAGGCAGACCGCGGCCCAGACCGTACGGGACACCGCCGCGGCGAAGTCATCCGCCGGCTGAACCGCCGCCGGCCCGCCGAAGGCCACGAAGAACGCCCGCTGGAAGCACGCGCCGAGCAGCAGCACCGCCGCGGCGCGGGTGTCCGCGTCGGCCCGGATACGGCCGCGCTCCCGCTCCCGTGCCAGGTACTCCGCGAGCGCGTCCCCCGCCTCGTACGGCCCCTTGCGCCCGACCGCGGCGAGTCCCTCGGCGAACCGCGTGAGCAGCCCGGGCTCGACCAGCAGCGCGCCCACCATGGGCAGCATCTCCTCGTAGAAGTCCGCGGCCTTCCGGGCGACGGCCCGCAGGCACTCCTCGACGCCGCGCTCGCCCGGGTCGTCGGCCAGCTCGGTGAGCAGCACGCCGAGGCGCGGCAGCCGCTCGAAGAGGACGCGGAGGAAGATCTCCTCCTTGTTGACGAAGTGCTTGTAGAGCAGCGCTTCCGAGCAACCCGCCTCGCGTGCGATCTCCTTAGTAGTCGCATGCACGAATCCGGCGGTGCGCACGAGACGCTCGGCGGCGTCCACGATGCGCTCCGGGGCCGGCCTTGACGGCGAGGTGGGCATTCACTCACCCTAACAGTGGGTGGGTGATTACCCACCCACGGGGAGGGGACGATGAAGCTCACGGTCTTCGGCGCGTCCGGTGGCACCGGCCGGGAGGTGGTCCGGCAGGCGCTGGCCGCCGGGCACGAGGTCACGGCGGTGGTGCGCAAGGGCGCGCGGCTGCCGGGTGCACGGCCGGCGGACGGGCGGAGCGGGACTGCCGGGGTTGCCGGGCCGGGCACCGGCGCCGCGGAGGGCGAGAAGGGCCGTAGGAGGGAAAACGACCAGGACCGGGCCGGCGTGGCCGGCGGCGGGCACGGGCGGCTGGCGGTGACGACCGTCGAGGACGTGACGGACCCCACCGCCCTCGGCCCCGTCGTCCGGGGCCGTGACGCGCTGCTGTTCTGCCCCGGCCTGCAGAGCACCGCCCGGCCCCCGGGCCGCCTCGGCGCGGCGGCGCACGCGCTGGTACGGGCCGCGCGGGCGGCGGGCGTACGACGGCTGCTCGTCGTCAGCACAGCGCCGGTCGGGCCGCTGCCGCCGGACGAGGGGGTGCTGGGGCGGGCGGTGTCGCCGGTGCTGCGGACGGTGTTCAAGGACGTGTACGCGGAGGCCGCCGCCATGGAGTCGGAGCTGGCGCACAGCGGGCTGGACTGGACGGTGCTGCGGCCGGGCAAGCTGACGAACCGGCGCGGCAAGGGGCGCTACCGCCGCCGCGTCGGCGGCAACGTGCCGGGCACCGGCACGCTGGCCCGCGCGGACCTGGCCCGCGCGGTGCTCGACCTGGTCGACGACCCGGCGGTGCGGGGGCAGACGGTGGGGCTGGGGTCGGCGCGGGGGTGAGGGTGGGCCGCGGTGCGGGTGGGCCGCCGGGCGGGGATGCAGGCGTGCCGCGGTGCGACTCGTACCGTAGGAGCCCAGGCGGGCGCGGGGCCCGTCGCTAGAGGCGCACGCCGACCGTCACCGGCTCGTTGACCAGCGTGACGCCGAAGGCGTCCCGCACCCCGTCGCGCACCTCGCGGGCGAGCGCGAGCAGGTCCTCCGTGGTCGCCGAGCCGCGGTTCGTGAGGGCCAGGGTGTGCTTGGTGGAGATGCGGGCCGGGCCCGTGCCGTAGCCGCGGGTGAAGCCGGCGCGGTCGATGAGCCACGCCGCCGACGTCTTCGTCAGCCCCTCCCCCGCCGGGAACGCCGGGGCGAGCACGTCGGGCCCGAGGCGGTCGGCGACGCGGGCGCGGAAGGCGGCGTAGGCCGGCTCGTCGAGGACCGGGTTGGTGAAGAAGGAGCCCGCCGACCACGTGTCGTGGTCCTCCGGGTCGAGCACCATGCCCTTGCCGGCGCGCAGCTTCAGCACGACGTCGCGCGCCCGGGCGGCCGGCACCCGCTCGCCGACCGCGACGCCGAGCATGCGCGCCGTCTCCGCGTACCGGATGGGCGCGGACAGCCCGCCCTCGTCGGCGAGGCGGAAGCGGACGCGCAGGACGACGAAGCGGCCGGGGTCGGCCTTGAAGCGGCTGTGGCGGTACGAGAAGCCGCAGTCGGCGCCGGGGACGGTGACGGTCTCGCCGGTGGTGCGGTCGTACGCGACGACCTCGGTGATCGTCTCCGCGACCTCCTGGCCGTACGCGCCGACGTTCTGGATGGGCGTCGCCCCGGCCGAGCCGGGGATGCCGGCGAGGCACTCGACGCCGGCGAGGCCGGCGTCGACGGTGCGGGCGACGGCATCGGACCAGTCTTCGCCGGCGGCCAGTTCCAGGGTGGTGCCGTCGAGGGCGAAGCCGGTGGTGGCGAGGCGCAGGGCGGTGCCGGGGAAGCCGGCGTCGGAGACGACGAGGTTGCTGCCGCCGCCGACGATGAGCAGCGGCGTCCCGGCGGCGTCGGCCGCGCGCACGGCGTCGACGACCTCGGCGTCGGTGGTGGCGGTGACGAGGCGGGCGGCGGGGCCGCCGAGGCGGAAGGTGGTCAGCGGGGCGAGCGGGGCGTCGTGGCGTACCTGCACGAGGCCAAGGTTACGGGCCGGGGGTGACAGGAGGCGCAGGCGGTGCCGGGACCCCGAGGGCGGCGGGGAGCAGTTCGCGTTCTTCGTAGGAGAAGTGTGCGTCGAGGCGGGCGGCGACGGCCGAGCGGCTGGACGTGGCCCCGACGACCGTGAGGCTCATGGCCGCCGGGCTGAGCCGCACGGACGTGCTGGAGCGGCGCGCGGACCCGGCGGCCCGGCGGCGGAAGCTGGTCAGCGGCGCGGCGTCACGGCGACGCGGCAACGGGGCGGCCGGCGACGGCCTACGCGCCCCGCCGCGGCGCCCGGTGCCGCCCGCGGCCGGCGGCGACGGCCCGTACGCCCAGGAACACCACCACCGCCAGCGCCACGACGCCCAGCACCACCTTGGAGTACACACCGACGAGGTCACTGATCTCGTGCCAGCGCGAACCCAGCCAGTACCCCGCGAGCACGAACACCGTGTTCCACAGCGCGCTGCCCGCGGCCGTGAGCCCCAGGAAGACCGGCACCGGCATCCGTTCGACGCCCGCGGGCACGGAGATGAGGCTGCGGAAGATCGGGATCATGCGGCCGAAGAACACCGCCTTCGTGCCGTGCCGGGCGAACCACGCCTCCGTACGCTCGATGTCGCGCACCTTCAGCAGCGGCAGCCGCGCCGCCAGTGCGACCGTCCGTTCGCGGCCGAGGAGCGCGCCGACCCAGTACAGCGCGAGGGCGCCGACGACGGAGCCGAGGGTGGTCCAGACGAGCACCGCCGCGAGGTTCAGCCCGCCCTGGTTCGCCGTGAAGCCCGCGAGTGGGAGGATGACCTCGCTGGGCAGCGGCGGGAACAGGTTCTCCAGGGCGATGGCCAACCCGGCTCCGGGCGCTCCGAGATCCTCCATGAGCCCGGCGGCCCACCCGGCGACGCCGCCGCTGGGCGCCTCTCCGGCAGCGATTCCGATCATGGCGTTGACGTTACGGGGCGCGTCCGGCAGCCGGAATCCGGGGTACCGCCCAACCCCGTACGGGAACCCGCACCTTGGGAGAGGGCACCACCCCACCCGCACCCTGCGGAAAGCCGCAATGCGCCGCTCCCCCGCCCGCGGTTAGCGTGACCGCATCATGCGTCCGATCCTGCTCCGCCGCCTGCGTACCGCGGCCGGGGTCCTCACCGGCGGCCTGACGGCCCTGGTCGAGCTGCCGTTCGTCGCGCTGAGCGGGCTGTGGCTCCTCGCCACCTGGCCCTGGCCCCGGCAGCCGCGGCCGGCCCGGCAGGCCCGGCAGGCCGCCGCCGGTGGCGCCCCGCGCGCGACCCGCCTCCCGTACGCGGCCGCCGCCCGCATCGCCGCCGCCGAGCGCACGCGCATGACGTACTTCTACGGAAGCGAACTCGCCCCGCCCCGCGCCACCCCGCGCGCGCTGCAATACCTCGCCCTCCGCTGGGGCGTCGGCGCGCTCGGCGGCGCCGTGCTCCTGACCGGGCTCGTCGGCGGGGCGTACGGCTCGACGCTGCTGTGGATCTGGTTCGTCGCGGAGGACGCCAGCCCGGTCGTGATCATCTCCTCCGCCCTCGCCGGCCTCTTCCTCCTCTTCCTGTCGATCCAGGGCGTGGACGGGGTCGCCGCCCTCGACAACCACCTGGCCCACCGCTTCCTCGGCCCCAGCCCCGCCGACCTGCTGCAGCGCCGCATCGGCGAACTCGCCGCCACCCGCGCCGGCATCGTCGCCGCCGTCCACGACGAGCGCCGCCGCATCGAACGCGACCTCCACGACGGCGTACAGCAGCGCCTCGTCGTCCTCGGCATGCTCCTCGGCCGCGCCCGCCGCACCGCGGCGGCCGACCCGGCGAAGTCGCAGGAACTGCTCCGCCAGGCCCACGAGCAGGCGCAGCTGACGCTCACGGACCTGCGCGAGGTCGCCTGGCACGTCTACCCGGCGGCGCTGGACGACGCGGGGCTGCGCGCGGCGCTGGAGGCGCTGGCGGAGCGCGCGGAGCTGCCCGTACGCATCGAGTACGCCCTCGCCGAGCCGCTGCCTGAAGCGGTCCGTACCGTCGCGTACTTCACGGTCTCCGAGGCCGTCACGAACGCGATCAAGCACTCGTCCGCCACGCTGGTGACCGTACGGCTGACGCGGGATGCGACGATGGCGCGCGTGAGCATCGAGGACGACGGTACGGGCGGCGCGAACCCGTCGGGCGGCGGCCTGCTGGGCCTCGCCCGCCGCGTCGCCGCCCTCGACGGCCGGCTCACCGTCTCCAGCCCGCCGGGCGGGCCCACCACCGTCACCGCGGAGCTGCCGTGCGCGTAGTGCTGGCCGACGACTCGACGCTGCTGCGCGAGGGCCTGGCCCGCCTCCTCGCCGACGAGGGCCACACCGTCACCGCCGCCGTGGGCGACGCTCCGGCCCTCGTCGCCGCGGTCGCCGCCGGCCCCCCGGACGTCGCGGTCGTCGACGTGCGCATGCCGCCCGGCCACTCCGACGACGGGCTGCGGGCGGCGCTGGAGATCCGCGAACGGTGGCCGGAGACGGGGGTCTTGGTGCTGTCGCAGTACGTGGAGCGGCGCTACGCGGCGGAGTTGGTCACGGGCAGCACGGGCGGCGTGGGATATCTACTGAAGGACCGCGTCGTCCAGGTCGACGAGTTCCTCGACGCGCTGGACCGCGTGGCCGCGGGCGGCACGGCGCTGGACCCCGAGGTCGTACGCCGCCTCCTGGCCCACAGCACCCGCACGGACCCGCTGGACCGCCTGACCCCGCGCGAACGCGAGGTCCTGGACCGCATGGCCCAGGGCCACACCAACGCGGCCATCGCCACCCGCCTGCACGTCTCGCAGAGCGCGGTGGAGAAGCACGTGAACGCCATCTTCGACAAGCTCGAACTGGGCCACGCGGAGGGCTACAGCCGCAGGGTCCTGGCGATCCTGCGCTACCTGGATCCGTAGGGACGTAGGGGCCGCGAACCGGCTAAGGGACGCGATAAGGCCCTCAATGCGGGTGCGGAAGCCGTCGCGGATGGGGCGTACGGCATCGACGCCCTGGCCGGCGGGGTTGACGTTGTCGGCGGCGAGCGGGAATCAGGAGCCGTAGTGCCGAAGCGTCTGCCCCAAGGCGGCGAGGACCGACGGCTCGACGCGGTAGAAGACCCAGGTGCCGCGGCGCTCGGAGGTGAGCAGGCCGGCGTCCTTGAGCTTCTTCAGGTGGTGGCTCACGGTGGGCTGCGAGACGCCGACGTCGGAGATGTCGCACACGCACGCCTCACCGCCCTCATGCGAGGCGACCAGGGAGAACAACCGCAGCCGCACCGGATCGGACAGCGCCTTGAACATGGCGGCGGTCCTCACCGCCTCCTCGGCGGTCAGGGGCCGCTCGGTCAGCGGCGGACAGCAGGGGGCCACCGATTCGGGGGCGCCGGGCTCCAGCACCGGCAGTGCGGTCTTGGTGTTCGACATACGTCTATGTTCACACAGGTCGAATCAGGTGGGCCCAACCACGGCCGGCACTCGGCCCAAGAGGCAGTGGGTGCCGGAGGCACGCGGCGATGCACGACCTCCGGCACACCGGGAGAGCGTGAAGATGTTCAGCAGTGACTCGGCCACGAGAGACCGTCGATCACGCTCGACGTCTGCCGGTCAGCGGGTACACCTAGCGGTAGTTGACGAACTGGACCGCGAAGCTGAGGTCCTTGCCCTTGATGAGGGAGATGACGTCCTGCAGGGAGTCCCGGCTCTTGGAGGTCACCCGCAGCTCGTCCCCCTGCACCTGCGCCTTGACGCCCTTGGGCCCCTCGTCGCGGATGATCTTCGCGAGCTTCTTGGCGTCGTCCTGGGAGATGCCCTCCTTGACGGTGGAGTACAGCTTGTACTCCTTCCCGGACGCCTGCGGCTCCCCCGACTCCAGAGCCTTCAGCGAGATCCCCCGCTTGACCAGCTTGGACTGGAAGATGTCCAGCACGGCCTTGGCCCGCTCCTCGGCGTTGGCCCGGATCTCGATCCGCTCCCCAGACCACCCGATGGCGGCCCCGACGCCCTTGAAGTCGTAGCGCTGCGAGATCTCCTTGGCAGCCTGGTTGAGAGCGTTGTCGACCTCCTGCCGATCGACCTTCGAGACGATGTCGAAACTGGAGTCGGCCATCTTCGGTGCGCTCCTCGTGCACTGGTTCCCTGATACCGCACCCCGGTCCCGGGGCCGTGGACCAGCCTAGTCACCCCACCCGACCCACGAGCCCCACAACCGAGTGGCGGACCACCCCCGGCCATCGGGTATGGTTTACGACGTTGCCGGACAGCCCCAGCGGCCGGACCAGGCGACATCCCTTGGCGGTGTGCCCGAGTGGCCAAAGGGAGCAGACTGTAAATCTGCCGGCTCAGCCTTCCCAGGTTCGAATCCTGGCGCCGCCACACCTGGAGAAACCCCCTCCGAACTGCGAAAACGCAGCATGGAGGGGGTTTTTTGTTGCCCGAACAGGCTTACTCGAACGAAGATCGAAAAGAGCCGTTTGTCTCACCTTGTTTCAGGCGATGCCGAGTCTGGATCAGCGCGTGTCCCCCAGGTGTCCCCCAGGGGGCCGGGGCTGCACGGCGAACGTCGCCGGGACCGACGGCGCGGGGGTGGTCGGGGTGAGGGTGTAGCCGGTGACCACGCGGCCGTCGGGCAGCACCACGCTCGTCACCACCGGGACGATGCCCGGCTGGATGGGCACGGGCGGCGCCGCCGCGGGGGCGGCGGGGCCCGGGGCTGGTGGATGGTCACGGGCGGTGTTCCGCCGGGCCATGACCGGAGTAGTCGGAGTGCATCCGGAACCGCGGGGAAGGGTTCCAACTTGTGCGACTGGTGCACCTACCCCATCGCCGCTCCGGAGCGCTCTTTCAGCGCCGGATCTGAGATCTGGCATGCGTCGCCGGAACCGGGGCTCGCCGTACAGACGGGCAGGGCGGGCGGGGCGGTCCGTGTCCGGTCGCAGGTGACGCGCCGTCGACCGGACGGGGGGCCGCCCCGCCGATGGCCAACGCCGGCCGGGGGCAGGACCAGTGGGCAGAATGGCGGCGGATGAGTACGGTGTGGGCGCGCACGCCTTCGCCGCGTTGCGAGACGTGAGCTGCTACAAGATCCTTAGTCCAACACGAGACTTGGACTTGCCGTCGCTGGACGCCGTGCGTAGCGTCCAAGTCGCGTACTGGAATAGCCGACGCGAGGGGGCACCATGGCGGAAATCAAATTACAGATGACCGCGGGCGGCCCTTGTCGCAGCAGCGATGAACCGGATGACTGCGGTAACGGGGACTGCCCCACCGTGTACCGGACCGACCGACCCGGCACCATTGCTGTGCAGGGGTACACCGTGGATCGAGAGACGCCAGACGGCGAATCGATCGTGACCGTTCCTGAAGAGGTTCTCAAGGAGGCCGCACGTGCCCTCGGGTGGTGATCCCATCTATCTAGATGGTGAGGAGTGGCAAGCGTACTTCCGCACCTTCAAGAAATCCGCGTTTCGCATGGAGGTTCACCAGACCTACACCATGCCTGGCGAACAAGACTCGCTTGCCGCATTCCTGCGCGGCGAGCCCATTCCGGAGAATTTCAGTGAGGATTGGCACGAGCTGATTCGGTCGCATCGCGCCGCCGGCCGAACGATGACGCGGGCGCACCTCGTACGCGAACCACTCACGCCATACTCACAGTACCTCTTCGAGTGGTGCATCCCCGGAAACGTTGCGGCTGGCGAGAACTACCAGATGTTCAGAGAGTCTGCGGGTGTCCCGCTCCAAGACTTCTGGCTGTTCGACGAAACCACGGTCGTTCACTTGAATTACAGGGAGGACGGCACTCAGATCAACCGTGAGTTGATTCAAGACCCTGACCTTCCCGCGTATTTGGCGTGGCGTGACGCGGCCTTGATGGAAGCTGTACCGTTCAGTGCGTACCGAACCTGAGCGCCAGGACGAGCAGCGAAACACGTTGGCTGAGGCCCTGCGGGAACTCCGCAGGGCTTCCGGTCTGTCTGGGCAACGTGTCGCCGACCGCTGCCACATGAGCCAAGCAAAGATTTCCCGGATCGAGCGGGGCCGGGTCCTGCCGTCCGTAATCGATGTAGAACGCATTCTGCAAGCGCTCGACGTGCCGGAGGACGCGGCGCGAGACCTGATAGCGCTGGCACGCAGCACCAACGTGGACTACACCGCATGGCGGTCGTACGCCCGAGTGGGGCTGTACGAGAAGCAAGCGGAACTTGCCGCCATGGAACGCAACGCGCGCTTGCTGCGCTACTTCCTGCCCGCTATTCCGACCGGATTACTCCACACGGAGGCGTACGCGCGTGCGTCGCTCTCCCCTCCGGTGGGATCCGAGCCTGGGAAGGACGTGGAAAGGATCGTTCAGGCGCGTTTGCGGCGGCAAGAAGCGCTGGCAGACGAGTCCCGCACTTTTATGTTCCTGATGACGGAACAGGCTGTCAGGTGGAGGCTTGCGGACGCTGAAACCATGTCGGGTCAGGCACGCCACATGGCGGAACTCGCGAGCCGGCCGAACATCGGAATTGGCATCGTCCCGTGCAGTGTCACCGTTCCCGCAATCCCGTTGAATGTGTTCGTTACTTATGACGACCGACTGGCCACTATCGAGATGTTCTCTGGCGAAGTCGTGTTGCGCGACCCGAGGGACGTTCGGCATCATCTCGACCTGTTCGACTTCTTCCACTCGCGCGCGCTGCACGGGGCGGATGCGGTCGCCTTCCTTCGGGATGCGTCCGCAGAGTTTATGCAAGTACGCGAGTAATCGTGGCCGCGCCCACCTGTAAGCGGAATCATGACGCCCATGGTGATGAAGGCGAATTACGGCCCGTTGGGGTCGGCCCGACAGTTGGCCGAAGCATTCCATCCCGTGACCGTGGACGCGGCAGGCGGTGGTGCGTCGTGAGAACGGCCGATGGGAAGGTTCAGGAGGCAGAGGCGGCGCGGGCTGAACTCTCGGCCGCGCTGCGGAAGGCGGGGGTTTCGTTCCCTGCCATGGACGTGAAGCCGCAGGGGGTGAAGGGCGGCAAGCCGTCTTACGGCATGGTCGAGTTGGGCACGGTGTCGCCGCCGGTGGCGCGGTGCCTGGCGCGGCTGATTGCGCGGGGGGCGGAGACGTGAGCGCGCGCCTGTCGGAGATGCGGTTGCTGCCGTGGACGACGCCGGAGGGGCGTCCGTGCTACGTGACCGGCGGGTCGGGGTGGCTGTCGGAGTACGCCGACGCCATCGAACGCCAGCAACTCATCTGGGGGCACGACCTGTTGGAGCGCTCAGCGCAGGTGCTCAAGGGCGGGGCGTCGGAGACCGAGTTGCGGTTCCTGGTGGAGCGGCTGAGCGAGGCACTGCGCGACGCGCTAAGGGTCGCGGAGTGCCGCGGGAACGGGTAGCCGAAGCGGACGACGACGACGGGCCGGGCTGGACACCCCCGGCTGAGGCGTTCGGATGAGCGGCACTCCCCGGTCCGACGCGGCTGTGTAGAGGCCCCCTGCGGCGTGCGGCGACGACCGCCCGCCGCAGGGAACGTGGCGGCGCCTCGTCCGGGGGCGCCGCCATCTCACGCCTGCACGTCCGGCGGCTGGTCCCGTTCCCCGTCTGGGGCCGGGCCACCGGGCGCGCGGGTCGGTGGCGTGTCGGGCGCTGCCGAACGCGGCCCGGCCCCCTTGGCTCCCACCCGGGGGCCGGGCCGCGTACAACCGGCTCACCTGTGGGGCAGGAGTGGGGCAGGCGACGCCCCACCCCGGAAACTGCCGGCTCAGACCGGCTTGCCGGGGTGGACTGTAAATCTGCGGGCTCAGCCGCCACGCTCCCTGCGCAGCCGCGCCAGGTTGTGCTCCGCGTCCGCGTGACCGGCCGCCGCGGCGCGGTGCCACCAGCTGTCCGCGCCGTCGAGGTCGCCGCGGTTCATCAGCAGGAAGCCCAGGTTGTACATCGCGTGCACCTCCCCCGCCGCCCCCGCCCGGCGCCAGCAGCGCTCCGCGGCGGCGGCGTCGCCGTGCTGGGCCAGCAGCAGGCCCAGGTTGTACGCACCCGTCGGTTCGCCCGCGTCGTCCGCCCGGCGGAGCCACCGCTCGGCCGCCGCGGCGTCGCCCCGGCGGGCCAGGCTGATGCCCAGGCCGACCATCCCCTCCGCGACCCCCGCCTCCGCCGCCCGGCGGAACCAGCGCTCCGCCTCCTCCTCGGCTCCGCGGGCGTCCAGCAGGACCGCGAGGTTCGCCATCGCGTGCTCCTCGCCGGCGTCGGCCGCGCGCCGGTACCAGGTCTCCGCCTCCTCGGCGTCGCCGCCCCGGCGCCGGAGCAGCCAGCCCAGTGCGAACATCGCCTCCGGGTGGCCGGATCCCGCGGCCGTACGGAACCACCCCTCCGCCGCCGCGAGGTCCCCGCGCCGCTCCGCGACGACGCCCAGGGCGGCCACCGCGCGCACGTCGCCGCGGTCGACCGCCCGCCGGTACCACGTCTCCGCCGTCTCCGGATCACCGCGCCGCAGCGCGTCGTCGCCCCGTTCCAGCCACCCGTCGCCGGGATCCGGCCTCCCCATACCGCCTCCGCTTCCCTCGGCCGTCCCAGTCTGGTTCCGCCGCAGGGGACCCCTCCCGGGCCGGCGGCCCGCTATAGGCTGCCCGCAGACCTGTTCCTCGTGGAGGGGGCCGCCGCCGTGATCGACACCACCGTCCCGCACATCGCGCGGGTGTGGAACTACTGGCTGGGCGGCAAGGACAATTACGAGGCCGACCGCCAGGCGGGGGAGCGCGTCAAGCAGGCGTTTCCGCAGATCACCGACATCGCCCGGGCCGACCGCGCCTTCCTCGGCCGCGCCGTCGCGTACCTCGTCGAGGAGGCCGGCGTCCGGCAGTTCCTCGACATCGGCACCGGCCTGCCCACCGCCGGCAACACCCACGAGGTGGCCCAGTCGCTCGCGCCCGAGGCGCGCATCGTCTACGTCGACAACGACCCCCTCGTCCTGACCCACGCCCGCGCCCTGCTCACCTCCCGCCCCGAGGGCGCCACCGACTACGTCGAGGCCGACGCGCGCGACCCGGAGACGATCCTCGCCGCCGCCGCGCGGACGCTGGACTTCGACCGCCCGGTGGCGGTCATGCTCCTCGGCGTCCTGCACTACGTCCCCGAGTACGACCGGACGCTCCAGGTCGTACGCCGGCTGCTGGACGCCGTGCCGTCCGGCAGCCATCTCGCGATCACCCACGCCACCTTCGACACCGCGCTCGGCGGTCAGGACGGCGCGGACGAGAACTCGGAGGCCACCGAGTACTGGAACAAGAACACGCCCATGCCGCTCGCGCACCGCGCCAAAGAGCTGATCACGGCCTACTTCGACGGCCAGGACCTCGTCGACCCCGGCGTGGTGTCCATGCCGCTGTGGCGCCCCGGGGCCATGCCCTTCGGCGAGCCGCCGCCCCTCTTCGGGTACAGCGGAGTCGGCCGGAAGCCGTGACCGCCGCCCGCGCCGCCGTCGAGCTGACCTTCCTCTCGCGGGTCGCGTTCCGGGGGCGGGAGATCACCGCGCCGCGGGTACGCGGCCTGCTGGCCCTGCTCGCCGGGGAGCTGCGCGGCGGCTGCAGCGTCGCGCGGCTCGTGGACGGGCTCTGGGGCGACGAGCTGCCGGCGGATCCGGCGAACGCGCTGCGGATCCTGGTGTCCCGGGCGCGGGCCCAGGTCGGGGCCGACGTCGTCGTCAGCACGCCGGCCGGGTACCGGCTGGCGCTGGCGGCGGACCGGGTCGACACCGCGGCGGTGGTGCGGTGCGCTGAGGCGAGTGCGCGGGCCGCGCGGGGCGGGGATCACGCCGGGTCGCTGGCCGCCGCGGAGGAGGGGCTCGGGTTCTGGGACGCGGCGCCGGAGACGGAGGCCGCGCCGGGGGATCCGGTGGCGGAGCTGCGGGCCGCGCGGGCGCCGCTGCACGGCGATCTCGTACGGGCCCGGGCCCTGGCGCTCGCGCGGGTGGGGCGGCGGGCGGAGGCGGCGGCGCCGCTGGCGCGGCTCCTCGCCGGGGCGCCCCGCGACGAGGAGGTGCTCGCCGAACTGCTGCGCGCCGAGGCGGCGTCGGCCGGGCCCGCGGCGGCGCTCGCCCGCTACGACACGTACCGGCGCGAGCTGCGCGACGACCTCGGCACCGACCCGGGCGCCGCGCTCCGGGCCGTCCACCAGGAGCTGCTACGCGACGAGGCCCCCGCCGTCCGGCAGGGGGTGCCGCACGACCCGAATCCGCTGCTGGGGCGGGACGGCGATCTCGCGGCGGTGGCGGGGCTGCTGCGCTCGTCGCGGCTGACGTCGATCGTCGGGCCCGGCGGGCTGGGCAAGACGCGGCTCGCGTACGCCGTCAGCCGGCGGGCGGAGCAGCAGCTGGTGCACTTCGTGTCGCTGGCCGGCGTCCGGGCCGACGAGGACGTGGCCGGGGAGGTGGCGTCCGCGCTGGGAAGCGGGACGGGAAGCGGGACGGGAGGCGGGGCGGGAGGCGGGGCGGGGAGCGGGACGGGAGGCGAGGCGGGCGCCGGAACCCGGAGCGGCACCGGAGGCGGCACGGGCGCCGGCACCGGGGGCGGGACCGGGCGGCCCGGCGCCGACGCCCACGCCGCCATCCTCGCCGCCCTCGGCGGGCGGCCCGCGCTGCTCGTCCTCGACAACTGCGAGCAGGTCGTCCACGGCGCCGCCGACCTGGTACGGGAGCTGGTGGCCCGCGCCGCCGACCTGCGCGTGCTCGTCACCAGCCGGGCGCCCCTCGGGCTCAGCTCCGAGGCCGTCTACCGGCTCCCCCAGCTCACCGCCGCGACCTCCGCCGAGCTCTTCGCCCAGCGCGCCCGCGCCGCCCGCCCCGACGTGGAGCTGCCGCCCGCCGCGGTCGCGGAGCTGTGCCGGCACCTGGACGGGCTGCCGCTCGCGGTGGAGCTGGCGGCGGCGCGGGTACGGGTGCTGTCCGTACCGGAGATCGCGCGGCGCCTCGGCGACCGGTTCGCGCTGCTGCGCGGCGGGGCGCGGGACGCGCCCGAGCGGCACCGCACTCTGCACGCGGTCGTGGAGTGGAGCTGGAACCTGCTGGCCGAGGACGCCCGGGCCGCCCTGCGCGCGCTGTCCGTCTTCCCCGGCGGCTTCACCGCGGCGGCGGCGGATCACGTCCTGGCCGACGACGACGCGGACGACGCGGACGACGCGCTGGAGCTGCTGGAGCAGCTCGTGGATCAGTCGCTGCTGAAGGCGGGCGACACCGCGGCCGGGATCCGCTTCCACATGCTGGAGACGGTGCGCGAGTTCAGCGCCGCCCGGCGGGCGGCGGCCGGCGAGGAGGAGGCGGTCACCGCCCGGTTCCTGGGCTGGGCACGGGACTTCGGGGTCGCCCACCACGACGCGCTGTTCGGCCGTGAGCCGCTACGGCACTGGGCCCGCCTGCGCGCGGAGCAGGACAACCTCGTGCTCGCCCTGCGCCACGCCCTCGCCCGCGGCGACCACGCCACCACCGCCGCGGCCGGCGCCGTGCTCGCCGGCGTCTGGACCACCGACTCCGCCAGCTTCCACCGCACCTTCGCCCTGGCCGCCGAGACCGCCCGCCCGCTGTCGCACTACCGCCCCGACCCCCGCCACACCGAGGTCACCCGCACCCTCAGCGCCCTGTGCACCGCGGCCCCGTTCATGGGCTACGGGCCGCTCCAGCCGCGCCACCTCGCGACCCTGCGCCGGCTGCCGCCTGCCGAGCCGGACACCCTGCTGCGGGCGCTCTCCGTCGTGCTCTGCGCCGTACCGGACATGCGCGCGCCCCACTACGAGGCGCTGGACGAACTCCGCACCAGCGACGCGCCGTTGCTGGCCGGCATCGCCGAGTGCGTCGCCAGCTACCTCTGGGAGCACGGGCACGAGCCGGAGCGTGCGCTGGCCGCCGCGCGCCGGATGCTCGCCGCGGTCGACGCCGTGCCCAACCCGTCGCTGAAGCTCCTCGGCCACTCCCGCTGCAGCGAGCTGTGCATGGAGGCCGGGCTGGGTGAGGAGGCGTACGTGCATCTGCTGGCGGCGCTGGACGCCCTGTCGTACCTGAGCGACCAGTCGCCCACGACGGGCCTGCGCCGCGGGCTGGTGCTGGCGTGCTTGCAGCGCGGTGAGCCGGACGAGGCGGAGGAGTGGCTGCGGCGGGTGGAGGAGGCCCGGTCGCCGGCGGAGCAGCCGCAGATGGTGGCGGGGGACACGGCGGGGTGGGCCGAGATCGCGCTGTCGCGCGGGCTGACCGAGCTGGGGCTGAAGCGGTGGCGTACGGCTGTGGAGCACCTGCGCGCTGCCGCCCCGCCCGCCACCCGCCCGGACGCCCCGCCGGACGCCCCTTCCGCCGCCCCGCCGGCCGACCCACTGGCCGACTCCTGGGGCATGCACATCGCCGCCACCGCCGTCGCCGCCCACGCCTACGCCGGCCGGCTGGAGCCCGTCGCCGCCCTGGTGGCCGAGCTGGAGGGCAGGATCCGTACGCTGCTCGCCACCGGCCCCCGCGCCGACGGACAGGTCCCCGCGGAGGCCGCGGTCGACGGCACCGCCGTGCTCTGCCTCGGCCTCGTCCGCCTCGCCGCGGGCGGGGCCGACGAATCAGCGGTACGGCTGCTGGCACTGGCGGAGCGGCTGTACGTGCCGCAGTCGTTCCACCCCACGCTGTCCGCCGCCCGCGCCCGCCGCACCGCCGAGAACGCCGACGGGGCGGCGTACGCCGACGCGGTGTCGGAGTACGCCGCCCTGGGGCGGGACGAGCTGCGCGAGGTGGCGCGCGGGCTCATCTCAGTTACTTAGCGTCGCGGTTGAACGACGCCATGGACCAGAAGTAGCCGAGCACGATCAGCCCCACGCACCAGACGACGGCCAGCCAGCCGTCGCGCCCGATCTCCGTACCGAGCAGCAGCCCCCGCAGCGTCTCGATGGCCGGAGTGAACGGCTGGTACTCGGCGATCGGCCGGAACCACCCCGGCATCGCGTCGAGTGGCACGAAGGCACTGGACAGCAGCGGCAGCAGGATCAGCGGCGTGGCGTTGTTGCTGGCGCCCTCGGCGTTCGGGCTGACGAGCCCCATGCCGACCGCGATCCAGGTCAGCGCCAGGGCGAAGAGCACCAGCAGGCCGAAGGCGGCGAGCCACTCCAGCACGGTCGCGTCGGTGGAGCGGAAGCCTATGGCCACGGCGATGGCGCCGACGAAGACCACGCTGGCGAGGCACTGCAGCACGCTGCCGAGGACGTGCCCGATGATCACGGAGCCGCGGTGGATCGCCATCGTGCGGAAGCGGGCGACGATGCCCTCGGTCATGTCCGTGGCGACGGAGACGGCGGCGCCGACCGTGGTGCTGCCGATGGTCAGGAGCAGCAGGCCGGGCACGACGTACGCGATGTAGACGTCGCGGTCCGGGGCGCCGCCGGCCAGGCCGGCGCTCATGGTGTCGCCGAAGACGTAGACGAAGAGCAGGAGCAGCATGACCGGGGTCAGCAGCAGGTTCAGGGTCAGGGAGGGGTAGCGCCGGGCGTGCAGCAGGTTGCGGCGCAACATGGTGGACGAGTCGCGTACGGCGAGGGCGAGGCTGCTCATCGGGCGTTCTCCTTGAAAGAGGCGGTCTGGGCCGGCTGGCCGGGCTGGTCGGGGGTGGCGGTGAGGGCGAAGAAGACGTCGTCGAGGTCGGGGGTGTGGACGGTCAGCTCGTCCGCGTCGACGTGCGCGGCGTCGAGCCAGTCGAGGATCGCGCGCAGCTCGCGCTGCGTGCCGTCGCTGGGGATCTGCAGGGTCAGCGCCTGGTCGTCGCGTACGGTCTCGCGCAGCGCGCCGGCGGCCCGCTCGTACGCCCCGGGGTCCTCGAACCGCAGCCGGACGTGACCGCCGGGGACGAGCCGCTTCAGCTCGTCGGCCGTGCCCTGGGCGGCGATCCTGCCGCCGTGCAGCACGGCGATGCGGTCGGCGAGTTCGTCGGCCTCTTCGAGGTACTGGGTGGTGAGGAAGACGGTGACGCCGTCGGCGACCAGCTCGCGGATGATCTGCCACATGTTGTGGCGGGAGCGCGGGTCGAGGCCGGTGGTCGGCTCGTCGAGGAAGATGATCCGCGGGCTGCCGACGAGGGTCATAGCGATGTCGAGGCGGCGGCGCATGCCGCCGGAGTAGGTGGCGGCGGGCTTGCCGGCGGCGTCGGTGAGGTCGAAGCGGGCGAGCAGTTCGGCGGCGGCCCGCCGGCCCTCGCGGCGCGGCAGGTGGTGCAGGTCCGCCATGAGGAGCATGTTCTCCTCGCCGGTGATGAGGTTGTCGACGGCGGAGAACTGGCCGGTGACCCCGATGGCGCCGCGTACGGCGTCGGGGTGGACGGCCGGGTCGTGGTCGGCGATGCGGATGTCGCCGGCGTCGGCGGTGATGAGGGTGGACAGGATCTTCACGGCGGTGGTCTTGCCGGCGCCGTTCGGGCCGAGGAGGGAGAAGACCGTGCCCTCGGGCACGTGCAGGTCGATGCCGTCGAGGACGGTCTTCTCGCCGTACGACTTGCGCAGCCCGGTGGCCGCGATGGCGGAGGTGGCGGTGGTGGTGGTCGTCGTCGTCGTCATGTCCCGTAGCCTGCGGGGCGCGGCGCTCAACGGCCTTTCAGCGCCGTTTCAGCGGCCGGCGTCGGCCGGAAAGCCGGTGAAATGCGCAGGTCAGGGGCGGGTGGTCGCCGTAGTGCCGCTGACCGCGCTCGGGATCGTCCGTACGAAACGGACGGGGCGCGCCTCCGTACGGAACGCACGGGCGCGCCTCCGCACGAAACGCACGGCCGCGACGCGCGCCGCACACCCGCCCGTTGGCGGGTCCGCACCACCCCACCGCCCCAGGACTGTCGCCCCGACTCACCTCCCTCCGGCGGCCGTTGTGCTCCAATCGAATATGGCCACGACCACCGACGGCGCCACGCCCTCCGTACCGGACGAACCGGCCCACCGTCTGCGTACCGAGGTCGAGCGGTTACGGGACGAGGCGACACGGCAGAAGAAAGTCGCCCACGGCAGAGCCGAGTTCTGGGCCAAGGCCGACATCGCGCTCGGCTTCCCCGCCGCCCTGCTCGCCGCCGTCTCCGGCGCCGCCGCGCTGGCGTCCGCGGACGCGCGGGTGCCGGCGGCGCTGGCCATGCTGGTCTCGGCGGGCTTCGCGGCGGGGGCGGCGTTCCTGCGCAGTGAGCGGCGGCGGCTGGCGAACAAGTGGTCCCGGCAGGCGTGGGCCGCGGTGGAGGCGAAGGCCATCGTGCTGCTGGCGCGGGACCGGATCGACGCCGCGGACCTGGCCGAGCTGTTCGAGGTGCGGCAGGCGGCGCTCGCGGCGTACGAGGGCGACGAGAACCCCCGGCCGCCCGGCCCGCCGCCACCGGCCGTTCCGCCTGCGGTCTGACACACCACCCTCCGGCGGTGCGGGGCGGGGACGGTGAGCGCCTCCGACCGGCTGGGCGTCGGCTCAGAGGGTGGGCTTGCCGAGGATCACGGTCCCGGCGGTGCGGAGCAGGGTCACGGGGTGTGACGTGGGGCGTAAGGAGTACGCCGGCGGCGAGCAGCCGGGTGCCGGGGGCGGCGTACGGGGTGGGAGGCGTACGGAGGTGGTGGGCGTACGGGGCGGGAGCTGGCTACGCCGTCGCTGTGCCGGCCACCGCCGCGACCGCTTCCAGCACCGGCGTGTCGCCGCCGACCAGCTCCAGCGTCAGCCCCGCCGTCCGCGGCTCGTCCAGCAGCGCGACCAGCACCGCCGCGACGTCGTCGCGCGCGACCTCCGAGCGGCCCGTCTGCTCGGCGAGGTTGACGAGGCCGGTGCCCGCGTCGTTCACCAGCCGCCCGGGGCGCAGGATCGTCCAGTCGAGGCCGGCCCGGGCCCGTACGTCGTCGTCGGCGGCGGTCTTCGCCCGCAGGTACGCGGCGAAGACCGGGTCCGTGCCGGGCGGCGGCTCGCGGTCGGTGCCCAGGGCGGAGACGACGACGAAGCGCCGCACGCCGGCCGCCTCGGCGGCGTCGGCGAAGAGCACGGCGGCGCCGCGGTCGACGGTCTCCTTGCGCGCCTCGCCGCTGCCGGGCCCGGCACCGGCGGCGAACACCGCGGCGTCGGCGCCTTCGAGCTGCCGGGCGACCTCGTCGGCGGCGGCGGACTCCAGGTCGCAGACGACCGGTACGGCGCCGACGGCCGTCAGGTCGTCGGCTTGGTCGGGGCGGCGGATGAGGCCCGCGACTTCGTCGCCGCGGGCGGCGAGCAGGCGCTCCAGTCGCAGGGCGATCTGACCGTGTCCTCCAGCGATGACGATGCGCATGAGTCCGACGTTAACGCCTCCCGGGCCCCCGTGCGCGGCGCGAAGCGCGCGGCGCGCGCGGAGCGCGGCAGTCGCCCCGCGCGGCGCGGCGGGGGCGGGGTGGCAGCCGGGGCGGGGGCGGCCGGGGGCGGGGTGGCAGCCGAGGGCGGGGGGGCGGCGGGCGGGGGCGGTGTGTCGTGCTCCGTCCGGGCTCCGCATTACCGTGTTCCGGCACTCATCCCTGAATTCCTGCATCCCTGCATTTCATCCCTGTATCCCTGTATCCCCGCACTCCCGCCCCAGGGTAGGACGCTCCTCTGACAACGCCGCCAACGACTGTGCCCGGGGCCGCCGTTCGCCGCGGGGAGAGCCCTCAGCCCGCCGTGCGCCGGAGGCCCTGGCGGGGCAGGTCGAGTTCCGCGGCGACGGAGTCGCAGTACTCCCGTACGGCGCTCGTACGGGCCACGACCCGGCCGCGGTGGATCACGATCCGGCTGTACCCCAGCGACAGTGCGCCCGCGACCGAGTCGCCCCGTACCGCGAGCAGCTCCGCCGGGAAGCCGGCCCTCACCCGCACCTCCGGCAGGCCCAGCACCGCCCGCGCCTGCCCGGCCACCGCGTCGTACGCCGCCGCCGGGTCGGCCTCGCGGGTGGCGGCGAGGAGGTACGCGGACTGCAGCGGGTCGCCGCGTCCCACGGGGTTCGCGGCGTCGCGTACGGCGCCGGTCCCGGCCGCAACGCGCACGCCGGCGGCGCGCAGCAGTCGCACGGGAGCGTACGAAAACGGCCGCGCCCCCGCACCGCCCCCCGGCCCGGCGCCTCCGCCCGCCGCGCCACCCCCGCTCCCCGCCCCCCGCACCGCACCGCAGTCCCCCTGCGGCAGACACACCACCGCCACCCCCGCACCGGCCAGCCGCTCCGCCACCCCCGCCGCCGTCTCGTACGGCACCCGCGCCAGCCCGCCGCACGGCCCGACGGCCACCCCCGCCCCGCACCGCAGCTCCCCCGCCACCGCCGCCACCCGGTCGAGCCGTGCGGGGTCCGCTCCGTCGCTGTGCAGGTCGACCGCGCAGCCGTACTCCGCGGCCACCCGCAGCACCGTCTCCGTAAAGCCGGCCGGGTCCGGGTCCAGGTCCGGGCAACCGCCCAGCGCGGTGGCGCCCATGGCGACGGCGTCGTGGAGGAGCGCCCGGCCGCCGGCCCCGGCGGCGCCGGTCAGCACCCGGGGCACGGCCACCACCGCGACATCGGCGAGCCCGCGCAGCGCGGCGCGGGCGGCGAGCACGGCCGCGAGGGCGTCGAGGGCGTGGGGGCCGTCGCGCCCGGCCGCGCCGCCGATGCGTACATGCGTACGCAAGGCGGTGGCGCCGTGCCCGAGTTGGAGGAGGGCGGCCTCCACGGCCCGCCGCTGCACGTCGACACCGGAGGCCCCCGAAGACCCCAAGACTCCCGAGACCCCCGAGGACCCCGACGACCCCGAGACCCCCGAGGACCCCGAGACCCCCGAGGACCCCGAGACCCCCGAGACTCCCGGGTTCCCCGAGGGCTCTGAGAACCCTGAAGCCCCCAGGGCTCCCGAGGACTCCAAGGCACTCGAAGCCCCCGCCGTGCTTCCCGCCCCGCCCACCGCCGTCAGCGCCGTGTCGAAGTGCGCGTGCGGCTCCGCCGGCGCCGGCAGCAGCAGGTACCCGCCGAGGTCCACCCGCGCCCCGCACTCGCCCGCCTCCCCCGCCAGGCTCCCGGCCGTCCCCACCGCCAGGATCCGGCCGCCCCCGAGACGTACGTCCACCGTCCTGCCGTCCGCGAGCCGCGCGCCGCACAGCACCAACGTCCCCTCGCCGTCCGGGCCGGATCCGTGCCGAGGCCGAGGCCGGGGCTGCTGCGGAGGAGGAGGGCTGCTGGGCATGTGACTCCTGCGGGCAGATCAGGGTAAACATCTCTGACGTGAGCAAAATCGCACAGTCAAGATCAGAAGCGAGCAGACTGCAACAGACGGCGCGAACGAGCCTAGGTGGAGCGGGCGCGCGCGGCGCGGAGGAGTCGATAAGTCGTACCGGCGTGGCAACCGGCAGGTCCGCCCGCCTGCGGCGATGGGCACGCCCGAGCGGGCGCGGTCAGGGGCGGGTTACTGATTTCACCTTCGGCCGCTCAGCGTGTAGTGTCTTCATCGCTCGCCCCAATAGCTCAGTCGGCAGAGCGTCTCCATGGTAAGGAGAAGGTCAACGGTTCGATTCCGTTTTGGGGCTCTGATGCGGTTCGCACCTCGCTATCCTGGGAGGCGCAGAGCATCGCAGCGGTGTAGCTCAGTCGGTAGAGCAAGCGGCTCATAATCGCTGTGTCACCGGTTCAAGTCCGGTCACCGCTACTCACCTCAAGTAGCCGATTGCAGGCTCGGACCTACGATCGGCTACTCTTTCTGCGTTGAAGAAGTTGTCCGTTCGTCAAGGAGCACTCACGTGGCTGCCACAGACGTCCGCCCGAAGATCACGCTGGCCTGCGTGGAGTGCAAGGAGCGGAACTACATCACCAAGAAGAACCGGCGCAACAACCCGGACCGTCTTGAGATGAAGAAGCACTGTCCTCGCTGCAACGCCCACACGGCGCACCGCGAGACCCGCTGATCGCAGGCCATCGAACCCCCCGTCCCACCCGGGACGGGGGGTTTGCCACGCTCCGCCCCGCACCCCGCGGGAGTCCCGGCACGCTACGGCTAGGGTGGTGGCCCGCCCGCGCGACAGGAGGGTTCATGCCGCTCGATCAGTCCTTCGTGGGCCGGAGTTATCCGCCCACCACCCCCTACGAGGTGGGCCGGGAGAAGATCCGCGAGTTCGCGGAGGCGGTGGGCGACGCGAACCCCGCGTACACCGACCCGGAGGCCGCGAAGGCCCTGGGCCACCCCGACGTGATCGCGCCGCCGACGTTCGTCTTCGCGATCGCGTTCCGGGCGGCGGGCCGGGTGATCGAGGACCCGCAGCTGGGGCTGGACTACAGCCGGGTCGTGCACGGGGACCAGAAGTTCGCGTACAGCCGTCCGGTACGGGCCGGGGACCGGCTCTCGGTGACGTCGACGATTGAGGCGATCAAGTCGATGGCCGGGAACGACATCATGGACGTGCGCGGCGAGGTGCACGCCGTCCACGGCGACGGCACGACCGGTGAGCACGTGGTGACGACGATGATCAAGCTGGTCGCCCGCGCCGCCGAGGCCGAGGAGGACTGAGGGGCCGATGGTGGCGAAGGTGGCGTACGAGGCCGTCAAGGCCGGCACGGAGCTGCCGGCGCAGTCGTTCCCGGTGACCCGCGAGACGCTGGTGCGCTACGCGGGCGCGTCGGGGGACTTCAACCCGATCCACTGGAACGAGCGGTTCGCCAGGGAGGTCGGGCTGCCGGACGTGATCGCGCACGGCATGTTCACGATGGCCGAGGCGATCCGGGTGGTCACGGACTGGGTCGGCGACCCGGGCGCGGTGGTGGACTACGGGGTGCGGTTCACCAGGCCGGTGGTGGTGCCGGACGACGGCGTGGGTGCGGTGATCGAGGTCTCCGGGAAGGTCGCGCAGAAGCTGGACGACCAGGCGCGTACGGTCCGGGTGGACCTGACGGCGACGAGCGCCGGGCGGAAGGTGCTGGGCATGTCGCGGGCCGTGGTCAGGCTGGCGTAGCGGGGCGTACGGGCGGGTTCGCACGGTCCGTACGGTCCGTACGAACCCGCCTGCCCGCCCGTCGGCCTCCGCCTCCGTCTCCGTCTCCGTCTCCCGCGTTGACAAGTTAGTGATTGGCCAATAACTTAGTCGCCATGGCAAGGATGAGCGCAGAGGAGCGACGCGAGAGCATCATCCGCGCGGCGATCACGGAGTTCGGCCGCGGTGGCTACCACGGCACGTCCACCGAGGCGATCGCCAAGCGGGTCGGGGTCTCACAGCCGTACCTCTTCCGCCTCTTCCCGAACAAGCGCGCCATCTTCCTCGCCGCGAGCCTCCGCTGCGTCGACGACACCGCCGAGGTGATGCGCGCCGCCGCCGAGGGCCTGCCGCCGGAGGAGGCGCACAAGGCCGTGGCCGTGGCGTACCAGCGGCTGATCGAGGACCGCGACCAGCTGCTGATGCAGATGCAGATGTACGTCGCGGTGGCCTCGGCCGAGTCGTCGGGCGACCACGAGTTCGGCAAGCCCATCCGGGCCGCCTGGTCCGAGCACCTCTACGACTTCGCGCTGCTGACGTTCCAAGGGGACGCGTCTGAGGCCACGAGCTTCCTCGCCTTCGGGATGCTCATCAACACCCTGGTCGCGCTCGGCTACCCGCCGGACGACCGGGTCTGGCAAGGGTTCTGGCCCGAGACCAAGCCGAGTACGTAATCCGGAAACCACCTCGCACCGCGCTGCCGCACGCGCGCGCAAGTTATTGATCAATAACTAATTCGGAGGGAACCTTGTCCGCCACCGCCACCGGCCCCGCCCCGCCCGGCCGCCGCCTCGGCGCCACCTTCTGGGCGCTGCTCCTGACCAGCGCCGCCAGCTTCATGGGCGCGCTCGACAACCTCGTCGTCACCACCGCACTCCCCGCCATCCGCGACGACCTCGGCGGCGGCTTGGCGGACCTGGAATGGACGGTCAGCGCCTACACGCTCACCTTCGCCGTCCTGCTCATGCTTGGCGCCTCGCTCGGCGACCGCTTCGGCCGCCGCCGGATGTTCGCCGTCGGCATCGGCATCTTCACCGCCGCCTCCGCCGCCGCGGCGCTCTCCACCGGCATCGGCGGCCTCGTCGCCGCCCGCGCCGTGCAGGGCGCCGGCGCCGCGCTGCTGATGCCGCTGTCGCTGACCCTGCTCTCCGCCGCCGTGCCGGCCGCGCGCCGCGGGATGGCGCTCGGCGTCTGGGGCGCGGTGCAGGGCGTGGCCGTCGCGTCCGGGCCGCTCGTCGGCGGGGCGCTGACCGAGCACATCTCGTGGCACTGGATCTTCTGGCTCAACGTGCCCATCGGCATCGCCCTCATCCCGCTGGTCCGGCTGCGCCTGGCCGAGAGCCGCGGCCCCCACAACCGCCTCGACGTCCCCGGCACCGTGCTCGCCAGCACCGCGCTCTTCGGCCTCATCTACGCTCTGGTGCGCGGCAACGCCGACGGCTGGGCCTCAGGACCCGTCCTCGCCGGGCTGATCGCGGCGCCGGTGCTGCTGACCGCCTTCGTCGCGTACGAGCTGCGCACCCCGAACCCCATGCTGCCCATGCGCCTCTTCCGCAACCGCAGCTTCAGCGCCGTCAACGCGTCGAGCGTGCTGATGTTCGTCGGGATGTTCGGCTCGATCTTCCTGCTCAGCCAGTTCCTGCAGGGCGTCGGCGGCTACTCGCCAACGGAGGCGGGCCTGCGCATGCTGCCGTGGACCGCGATGCCGCTGATCGTCACCCCGATCGCCGGCGCGCTGTCCGACCGCATCGGCGGCCGGCCCATCATCGTCGCCGGGCTGGTGCTGCAAGCCCTGGGCCTCGCGCTCTGGGCGCTGACGGTCGAGGTCGGCTTCTCGTACGGCTCGATCCTCCCGGCGCTGACCCTGAGCGGCGTGGGCATGGCGATGAACTTCGCGACCTCCGCGAACGTCCTGCTGTCCAGCGTCGCTCCCGAGGAACAAGGCATCGCCTCCGGCGCCAACAACGCGCTGCGGGAGATGGGCGGCGCGCTGGGCATCGCGGTGCTGGCGGCGGTCTTCTCCGCCCAGGGCGGCTACGAGACGGGGCAGAGCTTCGTCGACGGCATCACGCCGGCGCTGTGGGCGGGCGCGGCGACGGTGGCGGTGGGCGCGGCGGCGGCGCTGCTGATCCACCGGCACCGGCCGGCGGCGCCGGCGCAGGTCGCGTCGGCCACGCGCGACGCGGCGGGTGCCGCGGACGCGGCGGCGGGCGGGAAGGACCGTAACCCGGTCGGCGTCTGATAGTGAGGATGTACGTGAGCCACGGAACCGCCCCGCGCCACGCCGGCGCGGGGCGGTTCCGTACGCGCTCCGTACGCGCTCCGTTTCCGTCCCGGCGCCTCCCGTGCCGATACTTGTCCTGACGGACCGCGTCGACGCGAGATCCCAGGAGAGGTGCCGACCATGAAGCCGTTCAACCTCCTCTTGAACGTCCTGTGGCTGATCTTCTGCGGAATCTGGATGGCGATCGCCTACACGCTCGCCGCGCTGGTGTGCTTCGTCCTGATCATCACGATCCCGTTCGGCGTCGCGGCACTGCGTATCGCGGGTTACGTGCTGTGGCCGTTCGGCCGTACCACCGTGGAACGGCCGGGCGCGGGCGCGCCCTCGTTCGTCGGCAACGTGATCTGGGTGGTCTTCGCGGGCTGGTGGCTGGCCCTCGGGCACCTGCTCACCAGCATCCCGCTGTTCCTGTCGATCATCGGCATCCCCTTCGGGTGGGCCAACCTGAAGCTGATCCCGATCTCGCTGATGCCGCTGGGCCGCGAGATCGTCTCGACCGACGAGAGGTTCGGCCACGCCCGGCCGTACGCCCAGGCGCCGCGCTGACGCCGCACTGACGGCGAAGACCCCGGGCGGCCGGCGGCGTGTATCGGCTTTGTATGCGCGCCCTGTTGAATCGTCGGTGACAACGACGACAGGGGAGAACCGTGCGCAGACGTATCCGCCGCATGCTCGCCGCGGTGAGCACGGCCGCCGCCGTGGCCGTCGCGGCCCCGCTCGCCGACGCGGCCCAGCACGATGCGGCCGACGGCGTCTCCCCCGCGGCGAACTCGTCGTCCTTCCAGCTCGCCGATCCGGACACCGTACGGGCGGAGGACGGCAGGTACGTCACCTACGGCACGACGGTGCCCGCAGGGCGCGGCAAGCGGTGCGACGGCGCCACCGGCCGGCTCTACGTCCCCGTACTCGTCCACGGCTCGGGCAACACGGTCGGCATGACCGACTGCGCCTCCGGCGACGCGCTGCCCGGCGGACCGGGCGCCTGGGCCGAGCCGGGCGGCGCGATCTGGGCCCCCGGGGTGGCCCGCTTCGGGGACCGCTACTTCATGTTCTACACCGCCTCCCGCAAGGGCTCCGGGCAGAAGTGCATCGGCCGGGCCGTCGCGACGTCGGCCCGCGGCCCGTTCCGTAACGCGGGCGAGTGGGCCTGCCCGCCGGGCGGGCGGTGGGCGATCGACGCCAACCCCTTCGTCGGCGGCGGGTCCCTGTACGTCACCTACCGGGACGACGCGATCGCGGCCGGCGCGGAGACCGGCATCTCGACCGTACGGACCGACGGCGAGGGCCGGGCGGTCTGGAGCACCCGCCGGGACGTGCTGAAGAGCACCGACATCACCTGGGACACCCGCGGGACGAGCGGCGGCACACACGTCGTCGAGAACCCGTCGATGTGGCGACGGGCCAACGGCACCTGGTACCTGATGTACTCCGGCAACAACTGGGACAGCGCCCGCTACGCCACGGGCATCGCCGAGTGCGGGACCACACCGCTCCCCTCGTCCCGCTGCACACCCCTGCGCCGCGGCGTGGAGCGACCGTACTTCGGCTACACCGGCTCCGGCGGCCTCGGCCCGTACCGAGGCCTGCCGGGCAACCACCGGGGACCGGGCGGCATGGACGTCTTCGCCGTCGCCGACGGCAGCCTCCGGGTGGTATGGCACCGGTGGGACGGCGGCCCCCGCTACCCGATGAACGGCGCGCTGCGCCTCAACGCGGACGGCTACTACGTCCAGTAACGACCCGGCCGGACGAAGCTCGCGGAGGGAGAAGTCGTGGAGGGGATCACCAGGAGGCGCGCGCTCGGGCTGGGCGGCGCGGCCGTCGCAGGCACCGCGGGGGCCCTGTCCGCCGCCGGCCACGCGGGCGCGGCCGACGGCTGGCAGCGGCTCGTCGTCGTCACCGCCAACATCGGCCGCACGAACATGGGCCAACGGGAACGCGCCATCCGGGACGTCCGGCACGCCGTCACGGTCGACGGCCGGCTCACCCAGCCGCTGGTGGGCTGGCAGGAGATCGGCGAGGGGGACGGCAGCGACAACCGGGAACCCGGGTGGATCAACCAGTACTTCGGCACCGCCTACCGGAACATCTTCGAGTACGACAACAGCGCCCACCGGGTGCCGATGTCGATCCCCAAGGCGTACGACATCGTCGACCGCAGGGTCACCTTCGTCCACGGCGGCAAGGCGGGCGTCTCGCCGCACCGGGTCATCACCGAGGCCGTGCTGGCGCTGGCCGACGATCCTTAGTTGAGATTCGTCTTCGCCAACACCCACTACGTCGCGGGAGCGTTCAACGGCACGGCGGACCCGTACGAGGCGTGGCGGGACGACATGTGGCGGCGCCACTTCCGCAAGCACCGCGACGACGTGCTGGGGTACTGGCGCGCCCGCGGCTTCCCCGTGATCTGGACGGGCGACGTGAACCGCAACCCGATGCCGCTGATGCTGCCGAACCACGAGAAGCGCGCCTTCGCCCGCGGGATCGACCAGATCGGCTGGGTACCCGGCACGAACGGCACGCAGGTGCGGCTGCGCTGGACGAGGGTGGTCCCGATGTACGTGGACGGCCACGACGCGCGGGTGGCGGTGATGCAGGTCCGCCGCGTGTGACCGCCCCGGAGGGCGGGCGTCCGGGGCGGTCGCAGCCGCCTCTCAGTTGCCCGGGTTGCGGCCTGCCATCCGCTCCAGGCGGGCGATCCGCTCCGCCATCGGCGGGTGCGTCGAGAACAGGCGCGACATGTTGCCCGAGCCGCGGCGGAACGGGTTGGCGATCATCATGTGGCTCGCCGTCTCGATGCGGGGTTCCGGGGGCAGCGGGAGCTGCTTCGTGCCGGCTTCGAGCTTCCGCAGGGCGCTCGCCAGGGCCAGCGGGTCGCCGGTGAGCTGGGAGCCGGTCTGGTCCGCCTCGTACTCGCGGGAGCGGCTGACCGCGAGTCTGATGATGCTGGCCGCCACCGGGCCGAGGAAGAGGACCAGGAGCATGCCGAAGGGGCCGGGGCCGTTGCCGTTGCGGTCGCCGCCGCTGGGGATCAGCCAGGCGAAGTTCACCAGGAACATCACCACCGAGGCGAGCGCGCCCGCGATCGAGGAGATGAGGATGTCGCGGTTGTAGACGTGCATCAGCTCGTGGCCCAGGACGCCGCGCAGCTCGCGCTCGTCGAGGATCTGCAGGATGCCCTCGGTGACGCAGACCGCGGCGTTGCGCGGGTCGCGGCCGGTGGCGAAGGCGTTCGGGGCCTGGGTGGGAGATATGTACAGCCGGGGCATGGGCTGGCGGGCCTCGTTGGAGAGCTCGCGCACGATGCGGTAGAGGTTCGGCGCCTCGATCTCGCTGACCGGGCGGGCGCGCATGGCGCGCAGCGCGAGCTTGTCGCTGTTCCAGTACGCGTACGCGTTGGTGCCGATGGCCACGACGAGCGCGATGATCAGGCCCGTACGGCCGAAGATGCTGCCGATGAGCAGGATCAGCGCCGACATGCCGCCGAGGAGCGCGGCTGTCTTCAGCCCGTTGTTCGACCGGTGCACGGTGTGCCCTCCAAAGCCTGCCGCCGCAAGTGTCGGCCGTCTCCCTCCAGTGGACCCCTCCCACACCCAGAACGCCCGGCCTGCCGGGTAAGTTCCCTGGTCAGCGCAGACACCGATTGCGCCGGGCGGGTGAAGCGGCGTTACAGCAGGGCTTCGCCCGCGAAGCGGAGCACGAGCTGCGGGGCGCCCGACAGGGCGACGCCGAGGGCCGCGGTCAGGCCGATCGCGCCGCGCAGCGGGGCGGTCAAGGGGGTCGCCGGGGGCGTACGTACCCGGGTGGTCCCCGACGGCGACGACACCGACGGCGCCGGCCGCGCCGGCGGGCGGAACAGCAGCGCCGTCCACTGCAGGTAGTAGTACAGACCCACCACCACGTTCACCGCCATCACCACCGCCAGCCACCCCAGCCCGGCGTCCACCGCCGACCCCAGCACCGCCACCTTCGCGAAGAGACCGATGATCCCCGGCGGCAGCCCGGCGAGGTTGATCAGGAAGAACGCCAGCGCCAGCGCGACCGGCAGCCGGCTCGACGCCAGCCCCCGGAAGTCGGTCACCCGCCCGCCCCTGCCGCCTCTCGCCGCCACCGCGGCGACGCACGCGAACGCGCCCAGGTTCACCACCCCGTACATCAGCGCGTACGAGAGCGTGGAGCCCACCGTGCGCCCCGGCTCGTCGGCGTAGCCCGCGGCGGCGATCGGGACCAGCAGGTAGCCGGCCTGCGCCACCGACGACCAGGCCAGCAGCCGGACGGCGCTGTGCGGGGCGTCGAGGCGCTGGCGCAGCGCGGCGACGTTGCCCGCGGTCATCGTCAGCGCCGCCAGCACCGCGATCGCCGGGCCCCACACGTCGTCGTACGCCGGGAAGGCCAGCACGGTGACGAGGATCAGCCCGCTGAAGCCCACCGCCTTGCCGACGACCGACAGGTACGCGGCGACCGGGATCGGTGCGCCGACGTACGTGTCCGGCACCCAGAAGTGGAACGGCACCGCCGCCGTCTTGAACGCGAACCCGACCAGCGTCAGCACCACCCCCGCCGCCGCCAGCGTCTCCAGCCGCTCCGGGGCCGAGGCGAGCCCGTCGGCCAGCCGCGCCAGGTGCAGGCTGCCCCCGGCGGCGTAGACGAAGCTGACGCCGAGGAGCATGACGGCGGTCGCGGTGACGGACGAGAGGAAGAACTTCAGCGCCGCCTCGGACGACAGCCGGTCCCCGCGGCGCAGCCCGACCAGCGCGAACGCCGGCAGGGAGGCGACCTCCAGGGCGATCACCAGCGTGGCCAGGTCGCGGGCCGCGGGCAGCAGCGCCGCGCCGGCGGCCGAGGACAGCAGCAGGAACCAGAACTCCCCGGCGGGCAGCCGCGTCGCCCGTACGTCGTGCACGGACAGCAGCGCGGCGAGCAGCGCGCCCGCCAGCACCAGGAACTGCACGACCAGCGCGAAGCGGTCGGCGGTGTAGCTGCAGACGTTTGGTTCGCCGGTGAGACAGAAGGTGCCGCGGTCGCCGTCGAGCAGCGGCAGGAGCGCGAGCAGGGCCACGGCGAGCGCGGCGACCGCGCCCCAGCCGAGGAGGTGCTTGGCGCGCTCGGGCACGAAGAGGTCGGCGACGAGCAGCGCGACGGCGGCCACGGCGACGATCGTCGGCGGCGCGACGGCGAGCCAGTCGACGGACTGGACGACGGACTCGGCGAGGACGACGGAGTCCGCGGTCCCGGGTGCGTACGTCATCAGCTGCCTCCCGCGAGGAGCTTCTGCACGGCCGGGTCGGTCAGGCCGAGGAGGGCCGCGGGCCAGAGGCCGGCGAGGACGGTGAGGGTGACGAGCGGGCTCCAGGCGGCGATCTCGTAGCGGCGTACGTCCCCGAGGGGCGCCGGCTGCTGCGCCTTGTCGGCCGTCCTGTCGCCCATGCAGACGCGGCGTACGACGACGAGCAGGTACGCGGCGGTGAGCAGCGTGCCGAAGCCCGCGACCGCCATGCAGACCAGGTACGCCGGCCGGGAGAGCCCGGCGGCCGGGTCGTACGCGGCGAACATCGCCAGCATCTCGCCCCAGAAACCCGCGAGCCCCGGCAGCCCCAGCGAGGCGACCGCGCCGAAGGCGAGCAGCGCGCCCAGGCGCGGGGCGCTGCCGTAGAGGGCGGCGCCGGTGCGGCCGGCGAGGGCGTCGAGGTCGGTGGTGCCGGTGCGTTCCTTCAGGGCGCCGACGAGGAAGAAGAGCAGGCCGGTGATGAGGCCGTGGGCGATGTTGGCGAACAGCGCGCCGTTGACGCCGGTGGGGGTGAGGGTGGAGATGCCGAGGAGCACGAAGCCCATGTGGCCGACGGAGGAGTACGCGATGAGCCGCTTGAGGTCGCCGCGCGCTCCGGTCCTGGCGAGGGCGAGGCAGACGAGGGAGCCGTAGAGGATGCCGGTGACGCCGAAGGCGGCGAGGTAGGGGGCGTACGTCTCCATGCCGTCGGGGGCGATGGGCAGCAGGACGCGGACGAACCCGTACGTGCCCATCTTCAGCAGCACGCCGGCGAGGAGGACGGAGCCGACGGTGGGGGCGGCGGTGTGGGCGTCGGGGAGCCAGCTGTGCAGCGGCCACATCGGTGTCTTGACGGCGAGGCCGGCGCCGATGGCGAGGACGGCGATGAGCTGGGTGGTGTGGGTGAGGCCGGCCCCGTTGTCAGTGGCGAGTGCCACCATGTCGAAAGTGCCGCCCTTGAACCCGACCAGGAGGAGGCCGAGGAGCATCACGACCGAGCCGAGCAGCGTGTAGAGGATGAACTTCCAGGCGGCGGGACCGCGGCCGTCGCCGCCCCAGTGGGCGATGAGGAAGTACATCGGGATGAGCACCATCTCGAACGCCAGGAAGAACAGCAGCAGGTTGAGGACGGCGAAGGTGGCGAGCATGCCGCCTTCGAGGACGAGCAGCAGCGCCACGAACGCCCGGGGTGACGGCCCGGCGGGCATGACGAAGTAGCCGTAGACCGCGCAGAGGAAGGTCAGCAGCGCGGTGAGGACGAGGAGGGGGAGCGATACGCCGTCGACGCCGAGGTGCAGCCGGATCCCGAGGGCGGGGATCCAGCTGACGTCGGAGTCGGCCTGCATGGTCGCTGGACCGTCGGCGTCGTAGTCGAAGCCGGCGGCCAGGACGACGGACAGGACGAACACGGCGCCGGTGACGGTGACGCCGTGGCGCAGCACGGCCTGGTCGGGGCTCTTGCCCTTGAGGCCGGGCGGCGCGGGAAACAGGGCGGCCAGCGCGCCGAGAAGGGGGAGTACGACGATGGCGGCGAGGACGAGCTGCATCGCGGTGTGGTTCATATCCGGCGTCAGCCTCCCGTGACCGACGTGGTGGCGACGACCACGGCGACGGCCAGGACGAGCGCACCGCCGAGCAGCGCGCTGAGGTAGCTCTGCACGTTGCCGGTCTGCGACCGGCGGACCGCGGCGCCGAGCAGCCGGGGCGCGGTGCCCGCGCCGCGTACGTAGGTATCGACGACCGCGCCGTCCAGGAAGCGGACCAGCCGGGCCGCGGCCCGGACGGGGCGGACGAAGAGCGCGGCGTACAGGGCGTCGACGTGGAAGCCGCTGCCGGCGTGCCGGTAGAGGGCGGGGCCGAGCAGTATGCGGCCGGGGTCCGTGGAGGTGCCGTCGGGGGCGGCGCCCGGCGCGGTGGCGCCCCCTTCCGAGCGGCTGCCGTACACCGCCTCGTGCACGGCCTCCGCCTCGGCCTCGATGAGCGCGGGCTCGGCGTCGGGGTGGGCGGCTACGGCGCCGACGGGGACGCGGGCGGCGAGGCCGGCGGTCTGCTTCCACGCCGCGTACGTCGCCGCCATGCCGACGAGCGCCAGCCCCGTGCCGAGGACGGCGGTGGCGAGCGTGGGCGTGAGGGAGTGGTCGCCGAGCCAGTCGGGCAGCGTCCACACGGTCAGCCCGAACGCCGCGGTGGGCACGAGCAGCAGCCACAGCACGGCGTTCATGACCACCGGCTGCCGGCCGTGGTCGGGGGCGGGTTCGCCGCGGCCGTGGAAAGCGAGCAGCCACAGCCGGCCGGCGTACGCGGCGGTGAGCAGCGCGGCGGCGAGCCCGGCGACCAGCACGGTCCAGGCGGCGGCGCCGGGGACGCCCTCACCCACGGCGCCATGCCCGGTGATTGCAGCTTCGGCGGCGCCGAGGACGGCTTCCTTGGAGAAGAAGCCGGCGAAGGGCGGGATGGCGGCGAGGGCGAGGAGTGCGACGGTCATCGTCCAGTAGGCGTCCGGCACGCGCTTGCGCAGGCCGTCCATCCGGGCCATCGCGGCCAGAGAGTTGGTGCCGGCGGCGTGGATGACGACGCCGGCGGCGAGGAAGAGCAGCGCCTTGAAGGCGCCGTGCGAGAGGAGGTGGAAGACGGCGGCGTCCCGGGAGCCGGCGGCCAGCGCGCCGGTCATGTAGCCGAGTTGTCCGACGGTCGAGTAGGCGAGCACCCGCTTGATGTCGTCCTGCGCGAGCGCGGCCAGCGCCGAGCCGACCATGGTGACGGCGGCCAGCACCGCCAGCACCACCAGCGCGGCGGCCGACGCGGCGAAGACGGGCAGCAGCCGGGCCACGACGTACACGCCGGCCGCGACCATCGTCGCCGCGTGGATCAGCGCGGACACGGGCGTGGGGCCGGCCATCGCGTCGGGCAGCCAGGTGTGCAGCGGGAACTGCGCGGACTTGCCCGCGACCCCGGCGAGCAGCAGCAGCGCGATGAGCGTGGGGTGGGCGAGGCCGTCGCCGGAGACGGCCGCGGTCAGGATGCCGTTGATACGGAACGTCCCCGCCTCGGCGGCGAGCGCGAAGATGCCGAAGAGGAAGGGGACGTCGCCGAGTTTGGTGACCAGGAACGCCTTGAGCGAGGCGGCCCGCGCGACCTCCGTGTCCCAGTAGTGGCCGACGAGGAAGTACGAGCAGATGCCCATGATCTCCCAGCCGACCAGCAGCACCATCAGGTCGCCGGAGTAGACGACGAGGAACATCGCGGCGGTGAAGAGGGAGACGAGCGCGGCGTACGAGGAGTAGCGCGGGTCGTCGCGCAGATAGCCGGTGGAGTAGATCTGCACGCACGAGGCGACGACGCCGACGAGCACGGCGACCAGCACCGCCATGCCGTCGAGGTGCAGCGCCAGGTCGACGGGCACGGAGCCGGTCGGGGTCAGCTCGGTGGCGGCGGTCACCGGCTCGTCGCCGCCCTGCCGGACCGCGACGACGACCGCGAGCACGGCGGCGGTCACGGTCGGCAGCACGGCCAGCGGCTGCACCATGCCCGGCGAGCGGCGGCCGAGGAGCAGCCCGGCGACGGCGCCGAGGAAGGGCAGCAGGGGGACGAGTGCGGCGAGGGCGGTGGTGGTCACGCGGTGGCCTCGGCCTTCTTCGACACGGTTCCGGGCTCCCCCGGCCCGGCGTCGGTGCCGGTTTCGGTTCCCGTATCGGCTTCTCCTCGGGCGCCGCCGCCGGCGTCCGTGTCCGCGAGGTCGCGCAGGCGGTCGACGGCGGAGGTGCCCCGGTTGCGGTAGACCATCAGCACGATGGCCAGCCCGATGCCGATCTCGGCCGCCGCCAGCGCGATGATGAACAGCGTGAACGACTGCCCGGAGCGCAGGGCGTCGCGGAACGCGACGTCGAAGGCGACGAGGTTGAGGTTGACGGCGTTGAGCATCAGCTCGACGGACATCAGCACCAGGATGGCGTTGCGCCGGGCCAGCACGCCGTAGAGGCCGACGCAGAACAGCAGCGCGGCCAGCACGGCCGGATACGCGAGATGCATCAGCCCTCCCCGCCCTCGTCACGGGCCTCGGCGGCACCCGGCCCGGTGGCGCCGGCCTCGGTGTCGCCGGCCTCGGACCCGCCGTCCTTCCGGGACAGCACGATCGCCCCCACCAGCGCCGCCAGCAGCAGCACCGACAGCGCCTCGAACGGCAGCACCCAGTGCCGGAAGACACTGGCCCCCAGCAGGTCCGTCGTGCCCTCGGGCTCGTCCAGGTCGATCCACGTCGTACGGAACGCGTCCACGACCAGCGTCACCAGCAGCACCGCCGCCACCACCGCCACGCCCAGCGCCACCCACCGGTTGCCCGAGTCGGCGTCCGGCGAGCGGCCTATCGGCGCGCGGGTCAGCATCAGCCCGAAGAGCAGCAGCACCACCACGGAGCCGACGTAGATCAGCACCTGCACCCAGGCCACGAACTCCGCCGTCAGCAGCAGGTACTCGACCGCCAGCCCGCCGAGCGCGACCACCAGCCACAGCGCGGCGTGCACGAGCTGCCGCGTCGTCACGGTGATCACGGCGGCCCCGAGGGTCACCAGGCCGGTGAGCAGGAAGACGATCTCGACGCCGGTGGGCGACAGGAAGCCGTGGGATTCGGCGGCGAGGGTCATGCGTCGTCGCCCTCCCCCGCCGGTGGCTCCGCTGCCTCCCGTACCCCCGCGGCCCCCGCCTCCGCCGCGGCCTCCGCCTCTGCCGCCGCCTCTGCCGCCGCCTTCTCTGCGGCCTCTGCCTTCTCCGCCGTCTTCCGCGCCGCGCCCAGCTCCTTCGGCTCCTCCCCCGCCGCGTCCGGCGCCGGCGGTGGCGGCACCGTCCACATCCAGTCCCGCAGCCGCTCCCGCTCGTGGGTCAGCTCGTGGATGTCGGTCTCCGCGTACTCGAACTCCGGCGACCAGAAAAGCGCGTCGAACGGGCAGACCTCGATGCAGATCCCGCAGTACATGCACAGCGCGAAGTCGATCGCGAAGCGGTCGAGCACGTTACGGCTGCGCTCCCGCCCGCCGGGGGCGGCGGGCGGCACGGTCTCCTTGTGCGAGTCGATGTAGATGCACCAGTCCGGGCACTCGCGGGCGCACAGCATGCAGACCGTGCAGTTCTCGTCGAACAGCGCGATGACGCCGCGGCTGCGCGGCGGCAGCGCGGGCAGGGCGTCGGGGTAGTGCGCGGTGTGCGAGCGCCGCGTCATCGTGCGCAGCGTGACCGCAAGTCCCTTGGCAAGCCCCTTCATCGGTCAGATCACCACCTTCACGATGCCGGTCAGCGCGATCTGCGCGAGCGCGAGCGGGATGAGGGTCGTCCACGCGAAGCGCTGCAGCTGGTCCTCGCGCAGCCGGGGGTACGTGACCCGTAGCCAGATCACCACGAAGGCCAGGATCCCGGTCTTCAGCAGCGTCCACAGCCAGCCGAGCCCGTCGGCGTACGGGCCGTGCCAGCCGCCGAGGAAGAGCACGGCGGTCAGCGCGCTGAGGACGACGATCCCGGCGTACTCGGCGAGCAGGAACAGCGCGAAGCGCAGGCCGGAGTACTCGGTGTACGCGCCGAAGATGATCTCGGAGTCGGCGACGGGGGCGTCGAACGGCGGGCGTTGCAGCTCGGCGAGGCCGGCGGTGAAGAACACGACGCCGCCGACGAGTTGCCACGGCAGCCACCACCACTCGAAGCCGTCGGCGATCCCGACGAGGGAGACCGTCCCGGCGGCCATGGCGACGGAGGCGGCGGCGAGCAGCATGGGCAGCTCGTACGCGAGGAGCTGGGCGGCGGTGCGGAGGCCGCCGAGGAGCGAGTACTTGTTCGCGGACGCCCAGCCGCCCATGAGGGAGCCGAGGACGCCGACGCCCATGACGGCGAGCACGAAGAAGATGCCGGCGTCGAGTGCCTCGCCCACGCCGCCGTCGGGGGCGAAGGGGATGGCGACGAGGACGACGAGGTACGGGAGGAGCGCGACGGCGGGGGCGAGCTGGAAGACCCGCCGGTCGGCACCGGCGGGGACGACGTCTTCCTTCTGTACGAACTTGACGCCGTCGGCGACGAGTTGGGCCCAGCCGTGGAAGCCGCCGGCGTACATGGGGCCTACGCGGCCCTGCATGTGGGCCATGACCTTGTGCTCGGTCTGGCCGACGAGGAGGGGGAAGAGGAGGAAGACGACCAGCACACCGAGGAGGGTGAGCAGGGTCTCGACCACGTCGTTCATGGGGCGTCACCGCCTTCGCCCGCGGCGGGCTCGGCGGGTCGAGTGCCGTCGCCGTCGGCGGGGCTGTCGGGCGGCGCCGACTCGTCGTCGGCCCGCGGGCGTTGCCACGGGGCGTCGGGCGTACGGGTACGGGGGCGCGGTTCCTCGGCGGCAGCGCCCCCGCCGTCAGCAGCGCGCTGCGAAGCGGAACCCTCGCTCGCCGAACGCGTCCGCCGCGCGGCACGCGCCGGGCGGCCGGTACCGGCCTCGCCCCCGGCATCTGCGTCGGCGGCCGGCGGCTCCGCCGCCGTTTCGCCTCGCTGCGACGCCGAGCCCGCGCTTGCCGAGCGGGCGCGGCGGGGCGGGGCTTCGCCCCTGGTACCTCCGCGGCGGGGGGTGCGGGTCGGGGCCGGGGGGAGTGTGCCCTTCTGGGGGCCCCAGTCGTTCGGGTCGGGGACGCCGGGGGGTTGCATCTGGCGGCGCTTCGGGCCGCCGTCGTGGGGTTCGCCCGGTTCCTTCGCGCCCGGCCACGCCTTCGCCACCCGGGCCGCCAGCACGAAGTCCTTCCGCAGCGGGTGCCCCTCGAACTCCTCCGGCAGCAGCAGCCGCGCCAGGTGCGGGTGGCCGGCGAAGTCGACGCCGAACATCTCGTGCGTCTCCCGCTCGTGCCACGCCGCCCCCGCGTACACGCCCGTCGCCGTCGCCAGCGCCGGCGCGCCGTGCGGCACCGTCGTACGGAGCAGCAGCCGGCGCGGCGGCGTGCCGACCGCGACGACGTGGGCGGCGATGCGGAAGCCCGCGTCCGGTTCGTCGACGGCGCTGAGCCAGTCGAAGAACGTGCAGCCCAGCTCGTCACGCGCGGTCTGCAGCGCCGCGGTCCAGGCGGCGGGCGGAACGTCCACGGTCAGGACGTCGTACGCGGCACGCGCCACCGCACCCGGGCCGAACAGCTCCTCCGCCGCCCGCGGCAGCCACCCCACGGGTCCGGCGTCGTCCGCCTCCCCCGGCTCGGTCATCCGCCGCCCTCCCCGTTCGGCGGCTTCACCAGCCCACTCGTCAGCGCCGCCGTCGATACCCCAGACGCCCCGGCCGCCGCCCCGTTCCCGTACCGCTCCTCCAGCGACTCCCGCGCGATCTTCTCCTGCAGCTTCAGAATCCCCTGCAGCAGCGCCTCCGGCCGCGGCGGGCACCCCGGCACGTACACGTCCACCGGGATGATCTGGTCCACGCCCTTCGTCACCGAGTACGAGTCCCAGTACGGCCCGCCGCAGTTGGAGCACGCGCCGAAGGAGATCACGTACTTCGGCTCCGGCATCTGCTCGTACAGCCGCTTCACCGCCGGCGCCATCTTGTCCGTCACCGTCCCGGACACCACCATCAGGTCCGCCTGCCGCGGCCCCGGCGCGAACGGGATGACGCCGAGGCGGATGAAGTCGTGCCGGGCCATCGACGCGGCGATGAACTCGATCGCGCAGCAGGCGAGGCCGAAGTTGAAGACCCACAGGCTGTAGCGGCGGCCCCAGTTGAGCACGACCTTCATCGGCTGCGGCGCGAGCCGCTGGAGTACGCCGACACTCTGCACGGGTTTCACGCCCATTCCAGGACGCCCTTCTTCCAGGCATAGAGCAGGCCGACGGCGAGGAAGCCGAGGAAGATGAACATCTCGACGAGCGTCACCGCCCCGTACCCCGGCGCCGCGAACACCGTCGCCCAGGGGAAGAGGAAGATGACGTCGACCGCGAAGATCACGTACAGGAAGGCGTACACGTAGTACCGGACCTGCGTGTGCGCCCAGCCCTCCCCGACCGGGTCCACCCCGCACTCGTACGTGAGCAGCTTCTCCGGCGTCGGCACCACGGGCCGCAGCAGCCGGGCGGCGCCGAAGGCGACCACGACGAAAAGCAGGCCCAGCACGGCGACGAGGCCGACCACCCCGTAGCCGTCGAAGTAGTCGGCGGCAACGGCGTCGGCGGCGAGCATGTACGGCACGTCCGCTTCGCTCCCTGACTGCTGTGGCTGGATGACCCGAGCTTGACCCGTGCGTGACCCGTGCTCGTTCGGTCAGGACATCGACCTGTACGGGCAAGGAGTGTAGGCCCTGCCCTTCGCCCTGTGGCCATCCCGTGTGCGCCACTTCCGGCGCGCCCCGCCCACCCGCCCGGGCGGCCGAAGCGGAGACTCCTCCGCAAAGGGTGGGGTTACCCCCCGTACGTTCCCCCTACGCTCCCCATGGCGCCCCGGCACCCCGGCGCGGCAAGCTGGGGGGATGACGTACAGCCGCCCCGGCGCGGAGCCGCTGCCCAAGCCCCGCGGCGCCGAGCCGCTGCCGCCGCCCCGCCCGCCGCTCAGCGGCACGACCTGGCTTGAGATCGTGCACCTGCTGGTGAACCTCCCCATGGCGATCTTCGCGTTCCTCTACGTCTCCGTCTGGCTGTACGCCGGCGCGCTGCTGTCGATCACCGTCATCGGCCTGCCGCTGCTGGCCGCGGGCCTGGCCGGGGCGCGCGGGATCGGCTCGTGGGAGCGCGCGCGGGCGCGGGCGCTGCTCGGCGTGTACGTCGAGGCGCCGACGCCGATCCGGCGCAGCACGTACGGGGGCTTCCTGCCGTGGCTGTGGGCGACGCTGAAGGACCCGGTGGGCTGGCGGACCACGCTGTACAGCGTGATGCGGCTGCCGTGGGGGATCCTCACCTTCACCCTGACGATCAGCTCGATGTTCGTGCTGTGGCCGCTGCTGCCGTGGCTGGCGCGCGGGCTGTCGGAGGTGGACCGGGCGATGGTGCGCGGGCTGCTGGCGCCGTCGGACCCGCTGGAGCGGCGGATCAAGGAGCTGGAGGAGAACCGCGGGGTCGTCGTGGACACGGCCGCCGCGGACCTGCGGCGCATCGAGCGCGACCTGCACGACGGCGCGCAGGCCCGGCTCGTGGCCCTGGCCATGGGCCTGGGCCTGGCGAAGGAGAAGCTGCTGGAGGACCCCGAGGCGGCGGCCGAGATGGTCGGCGAGGCGCACGGCGAGGTGAAGCTCGCCCTGGAGGAGCTGCGGGACCTCGCCCGCGGCATCCACCCGGCGATCCTCACCGACCGCGGCCTCGGCCCCGCGCTGTCCGCCGTCGCCGCCCGCTGCACCGTGCCGGTCGCGGTGACCGTCGACCTCAAGGAGCGGCCGGCGCAGGCCATCGAGGGCATCGCGTACTACACGGTCTCCGAGCTGCTGCAGAACATCAGCAAGCACAGCGGCGCGAAGACCGCGAGCGCCGACGTGTGGCGGACCGAGGGCCGCATCATGCTGCAGGTCACCGACGACGGCCGCGGCGGCGCGAAGCTGGCCGGCGGCACCGGTCTGTCCGGGCTGGCGGAGCGGCTGGGGTCGGTGGACGGGCTGCTGGTCGTGGAGTCGCCGGAGGGCGGCCCCACGGTCGTCACCGCCGAACTGCCCTGGCGCAACCGCGAGTCGCAGGCGCGGGCGGGCAGCCCGCCGCAGGCCCGGGCGCGCGCGTAGCCGCACCGCCGAAGGTGGGGTTTTCCCCCGTACGGACAGACCGACCCGCTCCATGGCCCGTGGCGCCCCCGCCGGAGAGGCTGGAGGCACAAGCTCGACAGACCCGTCACCAGCGCTCCGGCAGAAGGACTTCCGACGATGGACAGCACCGCGTACGCTCCCGAGGCCCGCCGCCCGCGGCTTCCCCTCGCCCTGCGCGCCCCCTTCGAGGCACGCACCTGGCGCGAGTTCCTCTACCACCTGCTCAGCCTGCCGGTCTCGATCGCGTTCTTCGTCTACACGATCACGATGCTCTCGGTGGGCGTGGGCCTGCTGGTCACGTTCCTCGGCCTGCCGGTGCTCGCCGGGCTGCTGGCGGGCTGCCGCGGCATGGGCTACTTCGAGCGGACCCGCGCGCGGACGCTGCTGGGCCTGGACATCGGCGACCCGGAGCCGTTGCACCGGCGGTCCACCGGGTTCATGGGCTGGATCGGGTCGCTGTTCCGCAGCGGCGAGTCGTGGCGGTCCATGGTCTACGGCCTGCTGCACCTGCCCTGGGCGGTGTGCTCGTTCGCCATCTCGCTGACGGTGATGTTCTGGAGCTGGTCGCTGGTCACGTACCCGCTGTGGCAGTGGATCTTCCCGGCGCACTGGGGGCAGGACGGTCTCCAGGTGTACGGGAACGCCGACGGCGAGGGCTGGTATCTGGACTCGGCGCTGGAGCAGGTCTTCGCGGTCGGCGTCGGCGCGGTGTTCCTGGTCGCCTCGCCGTGGGTGGTGCGCGGACTGTCGTACGTGGACCGGGCGATGGTCATCGGGCTGCTCGGCCCGTCGAAGCTGGCGACCCGGGTGCAGGAGCTGGAGACGGACCGCGGGGTCGTGGTGGACACGGCGGCGGCGGACCTGCGGCGCATCGAGCGCGACCTGCACGACGGCGCGCAGGCCCGGCTCGTGGCGCTGGCGATGGACCTGGGCCTGGCGAAGGAGAAGCTGCTGGAGGACCCGGAGGCCGCGGCCGAGATGGTCGACGAGGCGCACGGCGAGGTGAAGCTGGCGCTGCAGGAGCTGCGGGACCTGGCCCGCGGCATCCACCCGGCGATCCTCACCGACCGCGGCCTGGGCCCGGCGCTGTCGGCGGTCGCCGCGCGCTGCACGGTGCCGGTGTCGGTGACCGTGGACCTGATGGAGCGGCCGGCGCAGTCGATCGAGGGCATCGCGTACTACACGACCTCCGAGCTGCTGCAGAACATCAGCAAGCACAGCGGCGCGAGCCGGGCGATCCTGGACCTGTGGCGGGCGGAGGGCCGGCTGATGATCCAGGTGACGGACGACGGCGACGGCGGCGCGAAGCTGGCCGGCGGCACCGGCCTGTCCGGGCTGGCGGAGCGGCTGGGGTCGGTGGACGGGCTGCTGGTCGTCGACTCGCCGCCCGGCGGCCCGACGGTGGTCACGGCGGAACTGCCCTGGCGCGCGTAGGCGCGGCAACGCCGCGCAGCAGGGCGGGGCCGGTTGCGTACGCGTCCGGGCCGGCCGGCCCGGGCGCGGCCAGCACGTGAACGGGGCGGCGCCCCGGCACACGCCGGGCCCGCCGGCTGTCCCGGCGCCCCGCGGGCCGAGCAGTTGCCGCAGCGCACCCGAGCACAGGGGAGCCGCGGCCCGCACCCGACTGGCACGCGACGCCCCACGGGCGGGAACCGCCGTGCGGCGCACGAGCGCGGGCGGCGCCCGGCACGTGACCGGCGGGCCCACCGACGCCCGCCACCCGCAGGCAGCGCCCGCACGCCGTCCGGCGGGCCCCGGTGGTCACAGCGGAACTGCCCTGGCGCGCGTGAGCGCGGCAACGCCGCGCAGGTGACCGGGCGGCCCGCCGTCGCCCCGGCGCACCACGACCGACGAGCCCGCCGTTACGCGCACGAGCGCGGGCGGCGCCCGGCACGCGACCGGCGGGCCCACCGGCGACCCGCCGCCCGCAGGCGGCGCCCCGCACGCGACGCGGGTGCCGCCCGCCGCCCCGCCTCCCCGCGCGGCGCGCACCCGCGCACCCGCGCACCCGCGCGGCGTGCGGCGCCCGGCCGCGGCTGGCCCGGCGCTCCCCCGGCACGCCCGGTCCCCTCCCCCCGCCCCCCGGAGGGCCCTCGCGGCTCCCCCCGGCGCCGAATCCTGGGATGCTGGAGGTCTACACATCTTCGTATGGGGGGCAGGCAACGGTGGAGGACAGCGTGCGGGTGGTCATCGCCGAGGACTCGGTGCTGCTGCGGGAGGGGCTCACCCGGCTGCTCACCGACCGGGGACACGAGGTCGTCGCCGGCGTCGGGGACGGCGAGGCGCTGGTCAAGACGGTCGGCGAGCTGGCCGCCGAGGGCAGCGCGCCGGACGTCGTCGTCGCCGACGTCCGGATGCCGCCGACGCACACCGACGAAGGCGTGCGCGCGGCCGTGCAGCTGCGGCGCGAGCATCCCGACGTCGGCGTGCTGGTGCTCTCCCAGTACGTCGAGGAGCAGTACGCCACCGAGCTGATCGCCGGCTCCAGCCGCGGGGTCGGGTATCTGCTCAAGGACCGCGTCGCGGAGGTCCGCGAGTTCGTGGACGCCGTCGTCCGGGTCGCCGAGGGCGGCACGGCGCTCGACCCCGAGGTCGTCGCCCAGCTGCTGGGCCGTAGCCGCAAGCAGGACGTGCTCGCCGGCCTGACCCCCAGGGAGCGCGAGGTCCTGGGCCTGATGGCCGAGGGGCGGACGAACTCCGCGATCGCCGGCCAGCTCGTCGTGAGCGACGGCGCGGTCGAGAAGCACGTGAGCAATATCTTTATGAAGCTCGGCCTGGCGCCGAGTGAGGGAGATCACCGCCGGGTGCTCGCGGTCCTCACCTACCTCAACTCGTGACCCCCCTGCCAACCGCTCCCCCAACCGCCCCCCAACCGCTCCCCCAGCCGCCGCCAAGCCGCTCTCCCGGCCATCGCCAAGCGGCCCGCAAGCCCCGCTGACAAGTGATTGTCAGCCCGGCGGGAGGCGGTCAGCAGGGAGTTAGATAGGGACAAAAGCGGATATACCCTGACGTCTCGCCACCGTCCAGTTTGCGGACACGCTCAGGAAGGTATGCCTAACCGACGTACGATGGTCACTGGGTCAGGCGGTCGGTATCCCGTTCCCGAGCGGCCGCCGCGAGGGAGGTCCACGAAGGTGACCAGCGAGGTCAACAGCAAAGAGGTCAGGCGCCTGGACCGGGTGATCATCCGGTTCGCCGGTGACTCCGGCGACGGGATGCAGCTGACCGGGGACCGCTTCACCTCGGAGACGGCGTCGTTCGGCAACGACCTCTCGACGCTCCCGAACTTTCCCGCCGAGATCCGCGCCCCCGCAGGGACCCTGCCGGGGGTTTCCAGCTTCCAGGTGCACTTCGCCGACCACGACATCCTCACCCCGGGGGACGCCCCCAACGTGCTGGTGGCGATGAACCCGGCCGCCCTGAAGGCGAACATCGGCGACGTGCCGCGCGGCGCCGAGGTGATCGTCAACACGGACGAGTTCAGCAAGCGCGCGATGGCCAAGGTGGGTTACGACGCGAGCCCCCTGGAGGACGGCTCGCTCGACGGGTACAGCGTGCACGAGGTGCCGCTGACCACCCTGACCGTCGAGGCGCTGAAGGAGTTCGGCCTGTCCCGCAAGGACGCCGGCCGCTCCAAGAACATGTTCGCCCTCGGGCTGCTGAGCTGGATGTACAACCGCCCGACCGAGGGCACGGTGGGCTTCCTGCGGACGAAGTTCGCCAAGAAGCCGGACATCGCCGAGGCCAACATCACCGCCTTCCGGGCGGGCTGGAACTTCGGCGAGACGACGGAGGACTTCGCGGTCTCCTACGAGGTCGCCCCCGCCGAGTCCGCGTTCCCGGCCGGTACGTACCGCTCGATCTCGGGGAACCTGGCGCTGGCCTACGGCCTGATCGCCGCGGGGCGGCAGGCGGACCTGCCGCTGTTCCTCGGCTCGTACCCGATCACGCCGGCCTCGGACATCCTGCACGAGCTGAGCCGGCACAAGAACTTCGGTGTCCGCACCTTCCAGGCCGAGGACGAGATCGCCGGCATCGGCGCCGCGCTCGGCGCGGCCTTCGGCGGCGCGCTGGGCGTGACGACCACCTCCGGCCCGGGCGTCGCGCTCAAGGCCGAGACGGTGGGCCTGGCGGTGTCGCTGGAGCTGCCGCTGCTGATCCTGGACATCCAGCGCGGCGGTCCGTCGACGGGGCTGCCGACCAAGACCGAGCAGGCGGACCTGCTGCAGGCGATGTACGGGCGCAACGGCGAGGCGCCGGTGCCGATCGTCGCGCCGGCCACGCCGTCGGACTGCTTCACCGCGGCGCTGGACGCGGCCCGTATCGCCCTGACGTACCGCACGCCGGTGATGCTGCTGTCGGACGGTTACCTGGCCAACGGCTCGGAGCCGTGGCGCATCCCGGAGGTCGACGACCTGCCGGATCTGCGGGTGCAGTTCGCCACCCAGCCGAACCACACCCTGGACGACGGCACCGAGGTCTTCTGGCCGTTCAAACGCGACCCGCAGACCCTCGCCCGCCCGTGGGCGGTGCCCGGCACCCCCGGCCTGGAGCACCGCATCGGCGGCATCGAGAAGGAGGACGGCTCGGGCAACATCTCGTACTCGCCGTCCAACCACGACCTGATGGTGCGCACCCGCCAGGCGAAGGTCGACGGCATAGAGGTGCCCGACATCGAGGTCGACGACCCCGAGGGCCCCGCGGGCGAGCGGGCGCGCACGCTGGTGCTGGGCTGGGGCTCGACGTACGGGCCCATCACCGCCGCCGTACGCCGCGTGCGCCGCGCCGGCGGCCACGTCGCGCAGGCCCACCTGCGCTACCTCAACCCGTTCCCGGCCAACCTCGGCGAGGTGCTGGCCGCGTACGACAAAGTCATCGTCCCCGAGATGAACCTCGGCCAGCTCGCGACCCTCATCCGCGCCCGGTACCTCGTGGACGCCTTCTCGTACAACCAGGTCAACGGCATGCCGTTCAAGGCCGAGCAGCTCGCCACCGCTCTCAAGGAGGCCATCGACAATGGCTGAGACGACCGCTGAGGGACCGGCGATCGACACCCTTTCGCTGATCCCCAAGGCCGAAGCCAAGCAGTCCATGAAGGACTTCAAGACGGACCAGGAGGTGCGCTGGTGCCCCGGCTGCGGCGACTACGCCGTCCTGGCCGCCGTCCAGGGCTTCATGCCCGAGCTGGGCCTGGCCAAGGAGAACATCGTCTTCGTCTCCGGCATCGGCTGCTCGTCCCGCTTCCCGTACTACATGAACACCTACGGGATGCACTCCATCCACGGCCGTGCCCCGGCCATCGCCACCGGCCTGTCCGCCACCCGTCGCGACCTGTCCGTCTGGGTCGTCACCGGCGACGGCGACGCGCTGTCCATCGGCGGCAACCACCTGATCCACGCGCTCCGCCGCAACGTCAACCTCAAGATCCTGCTCTTCAACAACCGGATCTACGGCCTGACCAAGGGGCAGTACTCGCCGACCTCCGAGGTCGGCAAGGTCACCAAGTCCACCCCCATGGGCTCGCTCGACGCGCCGTTCAACCCGGTCTCCCTGGCGCTCGGCGCCGAGGCGTCCTTCGTCGCCCGCACCGTCGACTCGGACCGCAAGCACCTCACCGAGACGCTGCGCGCGGCGGCCTCGCACCCGGGCACGGCGCTGATCGAGATCTACCAGAACTGCAACATCTTCAACGACAACGCCTTCGAGGTGCTCAAGGACCGCGAGCAGGCCCAGGAGGCGGTGATCCGGCTGCGGCACGGCGAGCCGATCCGCTTCGGCGCCGACGACCACAAGGGCGTCGTACGCAACCGGGCCACCGGCGACCTGGAGATCGTCGAGGTCACGCCGGAGAACGAGGCGGACGTCCTGGTCCACGACGCCCACGCCGCGACCCCCACCACGGCCTTCGCCCTCTCCCGGCTGGCCGACCCCAACACGCTGCACCACACCCCGATCGGCGTGCTGCGGGACGTGAACCGGCAGGTGTACGACACGGAGATGGCCGAGCAGCTCGACGACGCCGTCCAGCACAAGGGCAAGGGCGACCTCGCCGCGCTCCTCGCCGGCGGCGACACCTGGACGGTCCTGGGCTGAGGCGACCGCCTCACCGTTCGACAGCGCGAGCCCGGGCCCGGCGATCAGGCCCGGGCTTCGTCGTACCCGGCCCGCGCCGCCGTCACCTCGGGCACGCTGTCGTTCGACCAGACCGCCAACGGCCGCACCAGCCGGGCGGCCTGCTCGCCGAGCGGAGTCAGCGAGTACTCCACGTGCGGCGGGATGACGGGCTTCGCCTCGCGCAGCACCAGGCCGTCGCGCTCCAGCGTCTGCAGGGTCTGCGCGAGCATCTTCTCGCTCACCGCGCCGATCCGCCGCCGCAGCGCGCTGAACCGTATCGTCCCCTCCAGCAGCGTCAGCAGCACCAGCACGCCCCACCGGCTGACGACATGCTCCAGGATGTTCCGCGCGGGGCAGTCCGCCGTGATCACATCCGGAAAGCCCCGCAGCCTGGCCCCCGCGTCTGCCTCTACCTCTACCTCTGCCTCTGCCTCCGCACCGACCTCCATGCTTACCCTCATACCAGTACCCTACTTCAAAGTGGGTACTTACTCATCGTAAGCGTGCAGCTTACGGTGGCTTCTATGAAGATCACCGTCACCGGAGCCACCGGACACCTCGGCCGCCTCGTCGTCGCGGACCTGCTGGAGCAGCTGCCCGCGGAGCGGGTCGCCGTCGTCGTACGCAACAGAGACAGGGCCGCGGACCTCGCGGCGCGCGGCGTGGAGCTGCGGATCGCCGACTACGACGAGCCGGCCACGCTCGTGGACGCCTTCCGCGCGGGCGAGCGGGTGCTGCTCGTCTCGGGCAGCGAGGTGGGGCGGCGGGTGCCGCAGCACCGGGCGGTCGTCGAGGCCGCCGCGGCGGCGGGCGTCGGGCTGCTCGCGTACACCGGCATCCTGGGCGGGCCGAAGGCCGACTTCCGGCTGGCGGACGAGCACAAGGCCACCGAGCAGCTCATCCTCGACTCCGGCCTGCCGTACACCTTCCTGCGCAACGGCTGGTACCACGAGAACTACACCGAGCACCTCGCCCCCGTGCTCGAACACGGCGCCGTCGTCGGCAGCGCGGGCGCCGGCCGGGTCGCCTCCGCCGCCCGGGCCGACTACGCCGCGGCGGCGGTCGCGGTGCTGACCGGCGAGGGCCACGAGGGCCGGGCGTACGAGCTGAGCGGCGACACGGCGTGGAGCCTCCCGGAGTACGCCGCCGAGGTCGCCCGGCAGTCGGGCGCCCCGGTCGGCTACCGCGACCTGCCGCCCGCCGAGCACCTGCAGACCCTGCTCGGCGCCGGGCTGCCGGAGCTGATGGCCGAGGTGCTGGTCGACGTCGACGCGGCGGTCGCCCGCGGGCTGCTGGCCGGGACGTCGGGCGAGCTGGCCCGGCTCATCGGCCGACCGACGACGCCGCTGGCGGAGGCGGTGGCCGCGGGGCTGGCGGCGCGGTTGGCGGCGCGGCAGGCGTAAGGACCCAAATACTGATACGAGAATGACAACGGGCTCTCCCGCCCGCTACGGTCGTCCCGGCGCAGGCCGTAGGGCAAGCGGGACGGGAGGGCAGCCGTGGGGTCGTCAGGCGACGCACCGGCACGGTCGGCGGGTGAGGCGCGGCTCGGGCTGGTCTACGGCTTCGCCGCGTACGGGACCTGGGGGATCATCCCGCTGTTCTGGCCGCTCCTGAAGCCCGCGAGCGCCGGGGAGATCCTGGCCAGCCGGATGGTGTGGTCACTCGTCGTCTGCGTGCTGCTCCTGCTGGTGCTGCGCCGCTGGGCGTGGATCCGGCCGCTGCTGCGCGAGCCGCGGCGGCTGGGGCTGGTCGCGGGGGCGGCGGCGGCGATCACGGTCAACTGGTTCGTCTACATCTGGGCGGTCAACTCCGGACACGTCATCGAGACGTCCCTCGGCTACTTCATCAACCCCCTCGTCAGCATCGCCTTCGGCGTGCTGCTGCTGCGCGAGCGGCTGCGCGCGCTGCAGTGGATCGCGGTCGCGGTGGGCGCGGGCGCGGTGGTCGTGCTCGCAGTGGGGTACGGGCAACTGCCGTGGATCTCGCTGGCGCTGGCGTTCTCCTTCGGGACGTACGCGCTGATCAAGAAGCGGATCGGGCTGGAGGGCATCGAGTCCTTCGCCGCGGAGACGACGGTGCAGTTCCTGCCGGCGCTGGGGTTCCTGCTACTGCTCGGCGGCCGGGGCGACGCGACGTTCCACACGGAAGGCCTGGGCCACGCGCTGCTGCTCGCGAGCTGCGGCGTGGTCACGGCGTTCCCGCTGATCTGCTTCGGCGCGGCGGCGGTGCGGCTGCCGCTGTCGACGATCGGGCTGATGCAGTACCTGGCGCCGACGCTGCAGTTCCTGCTGGGGGTCCTGTACTTCCACGAGTCGATGCCGGCGGAGCGGTGGGCGGGGTTCCTGCTGGTGTGGCTGGCGCTGACGCTGCTGACGTACGACGCGCTGCGCACGGCGCGACGGGGGCGGCTGGAGCTGCGCCGCGCGGCGGCGGAGGCGCGGACGGCGACGGCGGAGGCCGCGGAGGAAGCGACGGCCGCGGCCGGAAAGGCCCGCGCGAAGGCGGCGGACCCGGCCCGGCCCGCCTGAGACGCCGACGGGCCCCTCGGCGGCCCCGTCAGTCCCCGGCTGCCCCGGCCGGCTGCGCGGTGCCGACGATGAACGTGCCGCGCTCGCGTACGTCCGCCGCCCAGCCCAGCGCCGCTAGGTCGGCCGCGAGCACCCATGGGTCGTGGAAGACCTTCACGATCTCGTAACGAGTGCCGTCCTCCAGGTGCCGGATCTCCTTCTCCAGCCCTTCGCGTTCGGCCTCGGCGGGGCCCTCGTCCACGAAGACCGCCCGGCCGCCCGGGGCGAGCGCGGCGCCGACGACGTCCCAGAAGGCCGCCATCCGGGACGGCGGGACGTGCGAGATCCAGAAGCCGAAGAACACGGTGTCGAAGCGGCGTTGCGGTCGCCAGCCGAAGACGTCGGCCCGTACGAACTCGACGTCCTCGGTCCCCGGCCGGGAGCGGGCGACGGCCAGGGTCTCGGGTGCGGAGTCGAGCGCGGTCAGCGAGCGGGCGCGGGCGGCGAGCGCGGGGGTCCACTGGCCGGTGCCGCAGGCCAGCTCCAGCACGTCGCCGCTGATGGGGACCTCGTCGACCACGTTCAACACCTCGCGCAGGTCCTCGCGTTCGGCGTAGACGGCGTCGTATTCGGGGGCGCGGGCCCGGTAGTAGGCGATCTGCTCCGCGATGCGCTCGTCGTCACTCATGATCCGACGGTAACGGCGGCGGGGGCCGGGCCGATAGTGCGCGCGTAGGCTGCGGCTAGGGTGGCCGCCATGGGCGATCACCACGGGCTCCAGGCCCTGCTGCCGGGACGCGCCGGCGCGGGCGACGACGGCGACTGGACGCCCGTCGTCACCGGCGAGTCGGGCGCCGCCGTCTTCCGCAGCGCGGACGGCACGCGGTACGCCAGGTGCGTGCCCGCCGCGGTGGCCGACGAACTCGACGGCGAACGGGACCGCGTCGAGTGGCTGGCCGCCCAGGGCGGGCCGGGGCCCCGGGTGCTCGACTTCCGCTCCGACGACGTCGGCGCCTGCCTGGTGACCAGCGCCGTTGCCGGCGTGCCCGCCGACCGGCTGTCCGCGGCCGACCTGCGGGCCTGCTGGGGCCGCATCGCGGAGGCCGTACGCGCCTTGCACGCGCTGCCGGCCGCGGACTGCCCGTTCCGCCGGGACCTGGACCTGATGATCGCCGTTGCCCGCGCCGTCGTCGCCATCGACGCGGTGAACCCCGACTTCCTGCCCGTCGAGCAGCAGGCCACGCCCGCACCGCAGTTGCTGGCCCGCCTCGAACCGCAGCTCGCGCGGCGCCGGGCGCAAGAGGCCGCCGACACAGTCGTCTGCCACGGCGACCTGACCCTGCCGAACATCGTCATCGACCCGGAAACCCTGGACGTGGCGGGCTTCGTCGACCTGGGCCGCCTCGGCCTGGCCGACCGGCACGCCGACCTGGCCCTGCTCCTCGCCAACGCCCGCGAGACGTGGCCGGACGAGCAGCTGGCGCACGAGCAGGACGCGGCCTTCGCCGAGCACTACGGCACCGCCCCCGACCCCGACCGCCTCCGCTTCTACCTCCACCTCGACCCCCTCACCTGGGGCTGAGTCCCGTCATGCCGGGGCGCCCGCCCTGATCAGCCGGACGTGGGACTCCTGCAGCCCCTCCGGGAGCGCGTCCGGGCTGAACCACTCCGCCGCCAGAATCTCGAAGCCGTCGAGCTTGAGGGTTCCACCCACGTGCAGCGCCTCGTACGCGATCTCCGCCCGGAGCCGGTAGCCGCTGGTCACCCGGACCAGGCGGCCCGGAATGACGTCGAGGCCGGTCTCCTCCCGCACCTCCCGGACGACGGTCTGCGGGAACTCCTCGCCCTTGACCGCGAAGCCGGTCGGCAGCCCCCACGGCCGGGCGTCGGGCCACATGCGGTGCTTGAGCAGCAGAACCTGCCCCTGCTCGTTCCGCACCACGCCCGTCACCCCGATCATGAACTTGGCCTGCGTGAACCAGAGGACGCGCCATTGCAGGGAGCCGCGCATGAGCTTCCACGCTCGGGCTACAACTCGCTTCATGCGCATGCGCATCCTTTCGGCCGGGCAGGCGCGGGGGCGCCTGTGCTGACCGATTCAACCCGAGCCGTGAGGCGCGGGTCACGCCCTTGACGAACGCGGCTCGACGGCTTTGCCACCCGCCGTCAGGGGTGGTCCGACTCGCGGCGGGCCCGGAGGGCGCGGACCTTGTGGCGGTTGCCGCAGCGTTCCATCGAGCACCAGCGGCGGCGGCCCGGGCGGGAGGTGTCCGCGAACAGCAGGTAGCACCGCTCCCCCGCGCACTCGCGGATGCGGCGGCCGTACGGGCCCGAGAACAGGTCCACCGCTTCGCGGGCGACAGTCGAGAGCAGCTGTGCCGCCGTGGCCGGCGGCTCGGACCAGGCCGGGGTGCCGTCCGGGGTCAGGCGGGGGGCCAGCGGGGGTGCGGCGGCGGCGGCGTTGAGGGTGGCGAGGTCGGCGGGTGGGAGGGGGGCGCCGTGGGCGCGGGCCTGGGTGAGGCGGAAGAGGGCGTCGCGCAGGTGGCGTACGGCGGGGACGTCGGCGTCCGTGACCGCCAGCTCCGGCACCGGGCGCAGTCGGCTGGCCGCGGCCCAGGCCGCGACGTCCGCGGGGCTGTGCAGCACCTCGTACCGAGCGAAGAGGCCCGGGCCGCCCGTGGTGAGCAACTCCAGGCTGAGCGCGCCCGGGTCGAAGCGGAAGACCTGGCCGTCCGGCGGGCACATCTCGATGCCCGGGGCGCGAGTGCTTGCCTCGTCCACCATGTAACCAGTATAACCGGTACATGGTTCCCACGCACTGGAAAGTCGTCGTCGACGCCCGCGACCCGCACGCCCAGGCCGACTTCTGGGCCGCCGCCCTCGGCTACGAGGTGGAGGACAACAGCCCGCTCATCGAGCAACTCCTCGCCGCCGGCGCCATCCCCGAGGACGTGCTGACCCGGCACCACGACCGCCGCGCCTGGCGCACCGCCGCCGCCATCCGGCACCCCGACGACCCGTACGACCCCGCCTCCGGCGCCGGGCTGGGCCGTCGGCTGCTCTTCAACCAGGTCCCCGAACCCAAGCCCGCGACCAAGAACCGCCTCCACCTCGACCTGCATCCCGAGTCCGGGCGGCGCGAGGAGGAGACGGCCCGGCTGGCGGAGCTAGGCGCCACCGTCCTGCGCCACGTGAAGGAGCAGGGCGGGGAGTGGACGATGATGGCGGATCCGGAGGGCAACGAGTTCTGCGTCCACTGACGCGGGCGTCAGAGGGCATGAGGGCCCGCCCACGCCACAGCGCGGGCGGGGACGGTTCGGTGCCTCACACGGCCCAGGACTCCGCGGGAACGTCCAGCCACGCGCGGTGTGTGTGAACCGCCCCGGGTTCTTCGGAGGCTCTAGGTTGTGACTGTGACCTGCGGTTCTTGGATGTTCTGGTGGTAGGCGGCCTCGTATTCGGCGGGTGGCGCGTGGCCGATCTCACCGTGTAGTCGTCGGTGGTTGTACCAGTCGACCCATTCGGCGGTGGCCAGCTCGACCTCGGACAACGTCCGCCAGGGCCGTCGTGGTTTGATCAGCTCGGTCTTGTACAGGCCGATGGTCGACTCCATCAGGGCATTGTCCAGCGCGTCCCCGACCGAGCCGATGGAGGCTGCGATGCCGTCCCGGTCCAGGTGCTCGGCCAGCGTTGCGACGACCGATTGAATCCGTCTTGCGACCCGGCGTCGGAGTGATGTATCAGCTCGCCCGTCACCGCCGGGGTGCCGGAGCGGTCGCGCTGCCACAGGGCCATCTCCAGTGCAGCCAGCACGAGTTCGGTGTGCTTGGTGGTGGCCGCCGACCAGCCCACGATGCGGCGCGAGAAGGTGTCCACCACGAAGGCCACGTAAACGACGTGGGCCCAGGCCGCGACGTGGGTGAAGTCCGCTACCCAGTGCGGTTCGGGGCCTCGGCGACGAAGTCGCGGTCAACGAGGTCGGGTGCCCGTTCCGCGGCCGGGTCCGTGCTGGTGGTGACGATCTTCTTCCCGCGGACGGCGCCGGCGATGCCCAACTCGCGCATGAGTCGCTCCACCGTGCAGCGGGCGACGGTATGGCCCTGGCGGTTCAGCTCCCGCCAGACCTTGCGGGCGCCGTAGACGCGGTAGTGGGCGTCGAACACCTCGCGGATGAGCACCTTGAGCCTGGCGTCGCGGCTCGCGCGCGCAGAGGCAGGGCGGTTCTGGGCCGCGTAGTAGGTGGAGGGGGCGATGCTGATGCCGTGCTCGGACAGCACGGTGCAGATCGGCTCGACGCCGCCGAAGCGGTCCCGGTGCTCGTCGATGAAGCTCACGAGCGTGTGTGTGGCCGGTCGAGCTCGGCCGCGAAGAAAACGGACGCGGCCCTGAGGATCTCATTCGCCCGCTTGAGCTCGGCGTTCTCCTTGCGCAGCCGCTTCAGCTCGGCTGACTCCTCCGTCGTGGTGCCGGGCCGCTGCCCGGCATCGATCTGATCCCGACGCACCCACTGGCGCACCGTCTCGGCCGCGCCGATGCCCAGCCTGGCCGCGACCGCTTTCATGGCCGCCCATTCAGTGTCGTAGTCCGGCCGCACCTCGGCGACCATGCGCACCGCACGACGGCGCAGTTCAGCAGGGTAAGGGGACGGACGCGCCATAGCTCGATCCTCTCAGGGAATCGAGCCTCCACCCGACCCGGGGCGGTTCACTTCAGTTGGCGAGTTGCCAGTTGATCTGGCGGGTTGAGCACGATGGGTGGCCGAGCTCACGGGCTGGTCCAAGGAGGAGGTCACGCCGGGGCCAGCACAGGTGTCGGTCAGTCTTCGGGTGTCCCGGCGTTCGCCCACTGGGGTGCGTGGTCCTGGACGAACTCGGCGAAGGTGCGGGGCGGGCGTCCGGTCAGGTCCAGCACCGCGGTGCTGACCTGGTCGTCACGGCCGGTTTGGATGCCGGCGTCGACAGCGGCGAGGGCGGTCGCGAAGGCGTCCGGCATGCCGGACGCACGGTAGGTGTCTGCCTGCTCGGCGACCCCGACGGGCACGACCCGGATCGGCCGGCCGGTGTGGATGGTGATGATCTGTGCCGCGTCCTGGTAATTCAGCGCCTTCGGCCCGGTGAGCAGGTAGTCACGCGGCTCGTCGGGGTGGCCGTCGGGTTCGGCCAGTAGCACGGCGGCCACCGCCGCGATGTCGCGAGCGTCGATCCAGCCCACCCGGCCGGTTCCGGCGGCGGTGCGGATCTCACCGCGTCGCCGGATCCGCTCACCCAGCGGGTGGGGGGCCAGGAAGTTCTGCATGAACCCGGAGGCGCGCAGCACCACCCATCCGGGCCGGGCCCGCACGTGCGCGGCCAGTGCCAGCGCACTTGGGGCACCGGGCAGCACGATAGCGGAGCCGAGCAGCACCACCCGGCGCACGCCGAGGCGTTCGGCCTCGGCCAAAAACGGTTCGACCAGCGGCATCGGGTCCGTGGTGTCCACCGGAGGCACCAGGTAGACCCGGTCCATCCCGTGCAGCGCGGCCGGATGGGTGATCGGGTCGCTCCAGTCGAACCGAACCGCGTCCGGGGCGTCGGCCGGTGGGATGCGGCTGGCCACCCGGACCGGCACACCGCTTTTGCGGAGCAGTTCGGCCAGGGCGCTTCCCGTCTTCCCGGTGCCGCCGGTGATCAGCACGCCGGTCATCGGGTGGCCTGCGAGCGCAGCGAGCCGAGCAGTTCGGGCAGCGTGCCGGCCGCTGAGGCGGCGGCCAGCGGGTTCCAGTAGTCCCGATAACGGGTGATCAGGCCCTGGTGGGTGGTGAGCACCGTGATGTAGTCCAACTGGTACGGCTCATCGGTGGCCACCGTGCGGCCGCGCGCGGTGAACTCCACCACGATGGTGTCCGGCTGGTCCGTGTGGCGCACGGTGAGGGTCGGGATCGCCTGCACGTCCATCAGGTCCGGGTAGCCGGCCAGATAGCCCCGGACGGCCTCACGTCCAGTCAGCCGTCTCGGTGAGGCCCCTTCGGCGAAGGGGAACTCGGCGGTGCCGTACTCCGCCCACAGATCGGCGATGGCATCCATGTCTTTGGCCAGCAGCAGCTCCAGCAGCTGGCCAAAGGTCTCTTCGGAAGTGCGTGGTGACACGGTGATTCTCCAGCGTTCAGCAGGACGTGTGACCGCACCAGAGTGGGCGCACGAGGCAGTGCCGTGGAACGCACCAGTGAGCCCCGGACCACTGGTCCGTGGCTAAGCCGAGTGCCGTTGTGCCAACCTGGCCGGGTGAGCAGAGGAGAACTGGCCGACTTCCTGCGCCGTCGGCGGGAGGCGCTGCGCCCGGCCCAGATGCCGACCACGGCTGTCCACCCACCCGGCCTGCGTGCCCGGCGCACCCCCGGGCTGCGCCGGGAAGAGGTGGCCGCCCTGGCCGGGGTGTCCACGAGCTACTACGAGCGACTGGAGCAGGCCCGCGCGCCGCGTCCGTCGCCGCAGGTGCTGACCGCGCTGGGCACGGCGCTGCGCCTCACCGCCACAGAGCGTGAGCACCTGGCACGGCTGGCCGGGCAGATCCCGCCCAGTACGGACGCCGATCGCGCCCCGGTGCCTGCCGAAGCACGCCGACTGCTGCACCGGCTCGGCCCGATTCCCGCCTATCTGGTGAACGACCTGGAGAACATCGTGGCCTGGAACGCTGCGGCGGCCGCGTTGATCATCGACTTCGCGCAGCTGCCCGTCCACGAGCGCAACACCGTGCGCCTCGCCATCCGGCTGGGCGGCACCCTCTGCTCGGCTCCCGTCGGCGCGGAAGGCGACTTCGCCCGGCAGTCCGCCGCCCACCTGCGCGCGGCCGGCGCCCGCCATCCGGCGGACGGTGCGCTGGGCGAGCTGGTCAACGAATACGCCGCGCACAACCCGGACTTCGTCGCCGGCTGGCGCAGCCACGACGTGCGCCCCCGGCCGACGCTGCGCAAACGCCTGCATCATCCCGAACTCGGCGAGCTGGAACTTGACCGTCAAACCCTGCTCATGCCCGGCACCAGCCTGCGGCTGGTTCTCTACACCGCAGATCCCGGTAGCCCGAGCGCCACCGCACTGGCCCAGCTGGGCCCTCCCGACGCGCCGCCGTGACCGTTGGCCCAGGCCAGGCGGGGCGGCCAAGACCTTATCCACGAACGCTCGGGAGCCCCAGTCCAGCGGCCGACAGACCTCGCCGCGGCGGCAGGCGTCCCGCAGGAGCGCCAGAACGGTCTGGATATCCTGCCGGGCTATCGCTCAACTGGCCAGCTGAAGCGCTCAGTCACAGCTGCGGCATCATTGTTGCTTGTGGGTGTCGATCTGTTGCAGCGGCTCGTTCGTGACGGTCTGTGGGGAGTTGGTCACTCCATTGCTGCCGTCGTTCAACTCCCGTCCGCAGGGCGGCGGGACCACTCCGCGTGACGAGCGGGCCGTGTTCACGGCGGTTGTTTATGTACTGACCAGCGGGTGTGCCTGGCGGCATCTGCCGGAGGCGTTCGGTGTCTCGCCCGCGACGGCGCACCGCCGGTTCACCGTGTGGACCCGAGCGGGGCTGTGGCGTCGGCTCCACCGGACGGTCCTGGACGAACTCGGCGCGCGGGGCGAGCTGGACTGGACCGCGTCGATCGTCGACGCACCTCACCTGGCTGCGCGAGCGCGGACTCATCCCGCGCATCGCACGCCCCGGGATCGAATCGAGCGAACGGCTCGGCCGACACCGCTGGAAGATCGAGCGGTCGATCGCCTGGCTGTTCGGCTACCGCCGCCTCACCATCCGGTACGAGCGAAAGTGCTCCCACTTCCTCGCCTTCCTCGGCCTGGCCGCCGCCCTCACCTGCTACAAGAAGCTCGCGAAACTCGCCACATGAGACATCCCCTAAGCCTTGTGGACAGGGCCATCGCAGAGGCTCAGCAGAAGCTCGACAGCGCAGACCGCGATATCGCCGTGTGCATCCTGAACCTTCGCGGCATGACCTTGGCAGGCAGGCTCATGGACAAGAAGGAAGCCAAGCGGGAAGCCGAAAGGCACATCCGGTCTGCCCTGGCCATGTCGCAGGGCATGAGCCAGGAGCTTGACGTTCACGGCCTGACTGTCGGTCAGGGATCAAGGTCTGACGAACGGCCCCACAGCAGCTCGCATACTCGGAGATCCGAGGGCAGCGAGTTTTGTGTCCACTGACACGCACGCGAAGGCCGCCGCATGCGGGGAGGCGCGCGGCGGCCTTGGGGGCGGTGGTGCGGTCAGTCGCCCGCAGCGGCCTCCAGGGCCTCCGGGGTGACGGCGCCGACGTAGACCTTGTCGTCCGTGATCAGCACGTTGACCAGCCGGCTCTCGAAGACCCGGCCGGCGTCCGTCTTCTCGGTGAAGAAGTCGAGGGCCGCCCCGGCCCCGTTCCCGCTCAGCGCGTCGCCGGGCAGCGCGATCTCGGCGATCGAGCCCCAGCCCTCGCCGTGGACCTGCACGTCCTCCAGGCCGGCGGGCGCGTCGTCCTTGTCGCCCTTGCCCCAGTCGCCGCCCCAGTCCCCGGTGTCCTCACCGAAGCCGCCGAAGCCCTCGCCGAAACCGCCGTCGAGGCCCTTCCCGAGGTCCCCCTCCGTCACCTCGGCGCCCGCCGGCGGCGCGAACAGGTCCGCGGCCGGCTTGCTGAAGTCGACCTTCGTGAAGCCGACGTCCACGACCGCCTTGCCGTCGTCCGCGGTCAGCGCCACCCGCAGCGGCACGCCGTTGTCGGCGTCCACCGCGACGGTGATGTCCCTGACCGTCGACTCGTCCTGCTTCGGCGTCAGCCGCAGCTCGTACGCGTCCTGCCCGGCGACCTGCGCCGTCCCGGCGACGTCCACGACGGTCGTGTCGTCCGCGGCCTTCAGCAGCCGCTCCGCGAGCTGCTGCGGGGTGGCGTCCTCCAGATCCTTCGGCAGGGCGAAGTCGTCGCCCTTCGGGGCGTCCTTCTCCGCGTCCCGCGGCAGCGTCGAGTGGACGACTTCGTCGGAGTCGCCGCCGAACGTCCACACGTCATCGCCGTTGTGCACGACCGTCCGGTCGCCGTCCGCCCCCTCCAGCGTGACCCGCTGCTTCTCCGGGCCGTCGGCCGCGACCTGCAGCTTGGTGTCGCCGGAGAGCAGCCGCGCGAGATCCGCGCCCTCGCCTCCGCCCATGCCGCCGAAGGGCAGCGAGGGCAGGCCGAGGTCCGTGCTGACCTTCACCGTGCCGTCGACCGACTCGACCTCCGACGCGAGCGCCTTGGCTATCAGCTCCTTCGCCGTCACGTCGTCGGTGCTCGGTCCCTCGTCCTGGGCGAGCGCGGGCACCAGGCCGATGGTCGCGGCGGCGAGACCCGCGACGGCCAGGGGTACGCCGTACCGCACCGCCTTTCTGCGCCTGGCCGCGGCGAGTTCCACGGCGAGGTCTTCGGCCTCGTCGTAGGGCCGCTCCGGTGGGATCAGTGCCATAGGAAGTACCTCCGTCTCCGCGGTGATTCGCGGAAAGTCACCTGCTGCGTCGCGCTCGTCGCACTCGTCGCACTCGTCCACCCCTGCGGACCATTGTCACTCGATCCGCGTATGAGGGCTGTAACCATCCCAACAAACCGGACGGCCCGGGTCGTCAGCCCCTGGGCGCAGCTTGGGTTACTCCTGTCGTATGACGGCATCCGCCGCGAGAGGGGGTTCACCCTGATCGGTGTACGGGCCATCCTCTTCCCGGCCGCGCGGCCGGGGCCGCTACCCGGCGCGGTCCACCACCGCGTCGCACAGCCCCTCCAGCGCCGCCCGCGCCGGGCACGCCGGCAGCGACATCAGGATCGCCCGCGCCTCCGCGGCGTACCGCACGGTGTCCCGCCTGGCCTGCTCCACCGCCGGGTGCACCCGCAGCCGGGCCAGGGCCTCCGCGTGCCGCGAGTCGTCCGTCAGGTCGTCGGCGAGCAGCGCCGCCAGCTCCAGGTCCTCCGGCCGGCGGTCCCGCTGGGCGGCGGCGCGCAGGTGCAGCACCGGCAGGGTGGCCACGCCCTCGCGCAGGTCCGTGCCCGGGGTCTTCCCGGACTCGTCGCCGTCGCTGGTGATGTCCAGCAGGTCGTCCGCGAGCTGGAAGGCGATGCCGATGCGCTCGCCGTACTGCGTCAGAACCTCCACCACCGACTCGTCCGCGCCCGACGTCAGCGCGCCGAAGCGGCCGGAGACGGCGATGAGCGAACCGGTCTTGCCGGCGAGCACCTCCAGGTAGTGATCGACCGGGTCGCGGCCCTCGGCCGGCCCCGCGGTCTCCAGGATCTGCCCGGTGACCAGCCGCTCGAACGCCTGCGCCTGGATACGGACCATCTCGGGACCCAGGTCGGCGAGGATCCGCGACGCCCGCGCGAAGAGAAAGTCGCCGGTGAGGACGGCGACGGAGTTGGCCCAGCGGCTGTTCGCGCTGGGTACGCCCCGGCGTACGGCCGCCTCGTCCATCACGTCGTCGTGGTAGAGCGTGGCCAGGTGCGTCAGCTCGACGACGACGCCCGAGGGCGCGACGCCCGGCGCGTGCGGGTCGCCGAACTGCGCGGAGAGCATGACGAGCAGGGGGCGGAATCTCTTGCCGCCGGCACGTACGAGATGCCGCGCGGCTTCGGTGATGAACGGCACATCGCTCTTCGTGGCCTCAAGAAGGCCCTCTTCGACGGCCGCCAGTCCGGCCTCGACATCGGCTTCCAGAGCTTGGTCCTGCACGCTGAGCCCCAAGGGCGCGACCACGGTCACGAGGGCTCCTCCTGTCTGCAGACGTTCACGTGGAACAGATTGTCGATCTGTCGCCAGCAACCACCATGCACCACGTTCGCAGCGTAGCCGGTCACGCGACGATCACGTCGGGCGGCTTCCCCTAGGTCGACCGGGGGGTCGTAATCTGAGGTCCGAGCCCACCGACCACGATGAGGCAGGACTCCGCGATGTCCGAGCACAGCCCGCTCGACGTGCCCGAAGGCGATCCCTTCGGACCGCACAACCTTCCGTACGGCGTCTTCACCACGCACGGCGACGCAAACCCCCGCGTCGGCGTCCGCTACGGCACCGCCGTCCTGGACGCCGCCGCCGTCGCGGCGGCCCTCGGCTCCCCGCACGCCGCGCTGCTCGCCGCCCCGACGCTGGCGCCGCTGATGGCCGCGGGCCGGCCGGTGTGGCAGGCCGTACGGGCCGAGGTGACCGGCTGGCTGACCGACCCGGCGCACCGCGCCGCCGCGGAGCCGCACCTGCACGCGCTGGACCGGGTCGCGCCGCGCATGCCGTTCGAGGTCGGCGACTACGTCGACTTCTACTCCAGCGAGCACCACGCCGCCAACGTCGGCCGCATCTTCCGCCCCGGCGAGGAGCCGCTGACGCCCAACTGGAAGCACCTGCCCATCGGCTACCACGGCCGCGCCGGCACCGTCGTGCCGTCCGACACCCCCGTCGTACGCCCCGCGGGCCAGCGCAAGCGCGCCGCCGGCGACCCGGCGCCCGAGTTCGGACCCTCCATCCGCCTCGACATCGAGGCCGAGGTCGGCTTCGTCGTCGGCGTGCCGTCGCCGCTGGGCACCCCCGTGCCCCGTACCGCCTTCCGCGACCACGTCTTCGGCGTCTGCCTGGTCAACGACTGGTCCGCACGCGACGTCCAGCCCTGGGAGCAGCGCCCCCTCGGCCCACACCAGGCGAAGTCCTTCGCCACGTCCATCGCGCGCTGGATCACCCCGCTCGACGCCCTGGACGCGGCCCGCGTCGCCCCGCCGGAGCGCACGCACCCGCTGCTGCCGTACCTTGACGACACCGGGGCGGACGAGGAGCGTGGCGGCTACGACCTGCACCTTGAGGTACGGATCAACGGGGAGCCGGTCTCCCGGCCGCCGTTCGCCGCGATGTACTGGACCGCGGCGCAGCAGCTGGCCCACATGACCGTCAACGGCGCCTCCGTACGCACCGGCGACCTCTACGCCTCCGGCACGGTCAGCGGGCCCGAGCCGGACCAGGTGGGCTCGCTGCTGGAGCTGACCAAGGGCGAGGGCCCGTGGCTGGCGGACGGGGACACCGTCGAGATCGACGGCTGGGCCCCCGGCCCGGACGGGGTGCGGGTCGCCCTCGACGGGGTCCGCGGCCAGGTGAAGCCGGCCGGCTGGACCCCGCCGCGGCGCTGAGCGGCTCGGCCGGATTCCGCGCGGAGGGGATTCCGGGGGCGCACCCGCCCCCGGACCCCCCGCTCAGCGGACGAACACTCCCGCGTCCCCGGCCAGATCCAGGAAGTACTGCGGCGCCACGCCCAGCACCAGCGTCGCGGCCAGGCCGACCGCTATGGCGGTGACCGTGAACGCGCTCGGCACCGTCACCGCCGGGCCCTCCGGCCGCGGCTCGCTGAAGAACATCAGGACGATCACCCGCACGTAGAAGAACGCGGCGATGGCCGAGGCGATGACGCCGACGACGACCAGCGGCGTGGCGCCGCCCTCCGCCGCCGCCTTGAACACCGCGAACTTCCCGGCGAAGCCGCTGGTCAGCGGAATGCCCGCGAACGCCAGCAGGAACACCGCGAAGACCGCCGCCACCAGCGGGGAACGCCGGCCGAGCCCCGCCCACTTGGACAGGTGCGTGGCCTCGCCGCCCGCGTCGCGCACCAGCGTGACGACGGCGAACGCGCCGATCGTCACGAAGCCGTACGCGGCCAGGTAGAACAGCACCGAGGAGATACCCTCCTCGTTGGCGGCCGTGACACCCGCGAGGATGAACCCGGCGTGCGCGATCGAGGAGTACGCCAGCAGCCGCTTCACGTCGGTCTGGGTGATCGCGAGGATCGCGCCGATGACCATCGTGATGATCGCCACGCCCCACATCACCGGCCGCCAGTCCCACTTCATGCCCGGCAGTACGACGTACAGCAGCCGCAGCAGCGCGCCGAACGCGGCGACCTTGGTGGCCGCGGCCATGAAGCCGGTGACGGGCGTCGGGGCGCCCTGGTAGACGTCCGGGGTCCACATGTGGAACGGCACGGCGCCGACCTTGAAGAGCAGGCCGAGCAGCAGCATGGCGCCGCCGATGAGCAGCAGCGCGTCGTTGCCCATGGTGTCGGCGAGCGCCGGCGTCATGTTCGGCGGGTTGCCGGCGACGACGTCGGCGATGACGGCGTACTTCACGCTGCCCGAGTAGCCGTACAGCAGCGCGATGCCGAAGAGCAGGAACGCCGACGAGAAGGCGCCGAGCAGGAAGTATTTCACCGCCGCCTCCTGCGACATCAGCCGCTTGCGGCGGGCGACGGCGCAGAGCAGGTACAGCGGCAGGGAGAAGACCTCCAGCGCGATGAAGAGCGTCAGCAGGTCGTTCGCGGCGGGGAAGATGAGCATGCCGCCGGTCGCGAACATCAGCAGCGGGAAGACCTCGGTGGTGGTGAACCCCGCCTTGACCGCGGACTGTTCCGCCTTGCCGCCGGGCGTGGCGGCGGCCTCCGCGGCGAAGGAGTCGACCTGCTTGCCGTGCGCGGCCGGGTCCAGCCGGCGCTCGGCGAAGGTGAACACCCCGAGCATGCCGATCAGCAGGATGGTGCCCTGCAGGAAGAGCGCCGGGCCGTCGACGGCCAGCGCGCCCATCGCGATGGTCTGCGCCTCGTCGGTGCCCTTGCCGGTCGCGGCCTGCGCGACGATGACGCCGAACGCGCTGCCCATGGCGATCACGGCGAGGAAGACCTGCGTGAAGTACCGGTGCCGCCGGGGGACGAACGCCTCGACGGCGACGCCCAGCACGGCCGCGCCGAGCACGATCAGCGTGGGCGCCAGCAGGTCGTACTCGATGTGCGGCGCCTTGATCTTGTCGACGTTGTCCTGCGCGATCCACAGGCTGTGGACACCCCTACTCATGTGCGGCCTCCACAGGGTTCACATCGGGCTCCGGGTCGGTCTTCTGCACGTCGGACATGGTGTGCTCGACCGCCGGGTTGACGATCTCGGTGAGCGGCTTCGGGTACACGCCGAGGCCGATGAGCAGCGCGATCAGCGGCGCCACCACCAGCACCTCGCGCACCCGCAGGTCGGGCAGTTTCGCGACCTTCTCGGTGACCGGCCCCGTCATCGTCCGCTGGTAGAGCACGAGGACGTAGATCGCCGCGAGCACTATCCCGACGGTGGCGATGATGCCGATCACCGGGTAGCGGCTGAACGTGCCCACCAGCACCAGGAACTCGCTCACGAACGGCGCGAGGCCCGGCAGCGACAGTGTGGCCAGCCCGCCGATCAGGAACGTGCCGGCCAGCACCGGCGCCACCTTCTGCACGCCGCCGTAGTCGGCGATGAGCCGCGAGCCGCGCCGGGAGATGAGGAACCCGGCCACCAGCATCAGGACCGCGGTGGAGATGCCGTGATTGACCATGTACAGCGTCGCCCCGGAGTGGCCCTGGCTGGTCATCGCGAAGATGCCCAGGATGATGAAGCCGAAGTGGGAGATCGAGGCGTACGCGATCAGCCGCTTGATGTCCCGCTGTCCGATCGCGAGCAGCGCGCCGTAGAGGATGCTCACCACCGCGAGCACCAGCACCACCGGCGTCGCCCAGTCGCTGGCCTCGGGGAAGAGCCCGAGGCAGAAGCGGAGCATCGCGAACGTGCCGACCTTGTCGACGACCGCCGTGATGAGCACGGCGACCGGCGGGGTGGACTCCCCCATGGCGTTGGGCAGCCAGGTGTGCAGCGGCCACAGCGGCGCCTTGACGGCGAAGGCGAAGAAGAAGCCGAGGAAGAGCAGCCGCTCGGTGTTCGTCGACAGCTCCAGCTCGCCGTTGCCGCGCGCCTGGAGGATCTCCTGCAGCGAGAACGTGCCCGCGTCCAGCTGGTCGCTGGTGGCGGCGTACAGGCCGATGACCGCGGCCAGCATGATGAGGCCGCCTGCCAGGTTGTACAGCAGGAACTTCACGGCCGCGTACGAGCGCTGCCGGGCCGCTTCCTCTTCACCGTGCTCGTGGGCCTTGTCCCCGAAGCCGCCGATGAGGAAGTACATCGGGATGAGCATGGCTTCGAAGAAGATGTAGAAGAGGAAGACGTCCGTGGCCAGGAAGCTGATGATCACCATCGCTTCGACGGCCAGGATCAGCGCGAAGAAGCCCTGGGTGGGGCGCCAGCGCGACGAGGTGGAGCCGCCGACCGGGTCCGCGTCGCGCCAGCCCGCGAGGATGATGAACGGGATCAGCAGCGCCGTCAGCGCCACCAGCGCGACGGCGATGCCGTCGACCCCCAGCTCGTATCTCACCCCGAAGTCGGCGATCCACGCCCGCGACTCGGTGAGCTGGAAGCGGTCGCCGTCCGGGTCGAACCGGACCGCGATCACCGCGGCCAGCACGAGCGTCGCCAGCGACACCCCCAGCGCGAGCCACTTGGCCAGCTCGCGCTTGGCCGCGGGTACCGCGGCGGTGGCGATCGCGCCCACGGCCGGGACCGCAGCGGTGATCGTCAGCAGCGGGAACGTAGAAGAAGCAGCATCAGCCATGGATAATCAGACCGCCCTCATCAGCAGGGTGGCGGCGATGAGGACCACCGCGCCCCCGAACATCGAGACCGCGTAGCTGCGGGCGTAGCCGTTCTGGATCCGCCGCATCCGGGCGGAGAGCCCGCCGAACGCCGCCGCGGTTCCGTTGACGACGCCGTCGACCAGCTTGTGGTCCAGGTAGACCAGGCCGCGGGTCAGGTACTCGCCGGGCTTGACCAGCGCCACGTGGTTGAAGTCGTCCTGCAGCAGGTCGCGCCGGGCGGCGCGGGTGAGCAGGGAGCCGCGCGGGGCGGCGGCGGGGACCGGGCGGCGGCCGTACTGCAGCCAGGCGGCGCCGACGCCGAGCACCATCACGGTGACGGTGGCGGCGGTGACCATGCCGACGCTCAGGCCCTCCGGCAGGTGCCCGTGCTCGAAGCCCGTGACGGGCTCCAGCCAGTGCACGAACCGCTCGCCGATGTCGAAGAACGCGCCCGCGCCGACCGAGCCGACCGCCAGCACGATCATCGGGATCGTCATCGTCCGCGGGGACTCGTGCGGGTGCGGCATCTCGCCGTTCGCGTCCGGCTTCCAGCGCTTCTCGCCGAAGAACGTCATGAGCATCACGCGCGTCATGTAGAACGCGGTGATCGCCGCGCCCAGCAGCGCCGCGCCGCCCAGGATCCAGCCCTGCGTACCGCCCTTGGCGAACGCGGCCTCGATGATGGCGTCCTTGGAGAAGAAGCCGGACAGGCCCGGGAAGCCGATGATCGCCAGATAGCCGAGGCCGAACGTGACGAACGTGACCGGCATGTACTTCCGGAGGCCCCCGTACTTGCGCATGTCGACCTCGTCGTTCATGCCGTGCATGACGGAGCCCGCGCCGAGGAACAGCCCGGCCTTGAAGAAGCCGTGCGTCACCAGGTGCATGATCGCGAAGGCGTAGCCGATCGGGCCGAGCCCGGCGGCCAGCACCATGTAGCCGATCTGCGACATCGTCGAGCCGGCCAGCGCCTTCTTGATGTCGTCCTTCGCGCAACCGACGATCGCACCGAAGAGCAGCGTGACCGCGCCGACGACCGTGACCACGAGCTGCGCGTCCGGCGCCGCCTCGAAGATCGCGCCGGAGCGGACGATCAGGTACACGCCGGCGGTCACCATCGTCGCGGCGTGGATGAGCGCCGAGACCGGCGTCGGGCCCTCCATCGCGTCGCCCAGCCAGGACTGCAGCGGCACCTGCGCCGACTTGCCGCACGCCGCCAGCAGCAGCATCAGCCCGATCGCCGTCATCTTCCCTTCGCTGGACTCGCCGACCGAGGCCATCACCGGCTCGAAGGCGAAGGTGCCGAAGGTGACGAACATCAGCATGATCGCGATGGACAGGCCGACGTCGCCGACGCGGTTGACGATGAACGCCTTCTTCGCCGCTGTCGCCGCGCTCGGCTTGTGCTGCCAGAAGCCGATCAGCAGGTACGAGGCGAGGCCGACGCCCTCCCAGCCGACGTACAGCAGGAGGAAGTTGTCCGCGAGGACCAGCAGCAGCATCGCCGCGAGGAAGAGGTTCAGATAGCCGAAGAACCGGCGGCGGCGCTCGTCGTGCTCCATGTAGCCCACGGAGTACAGGTGGATGAGCGAGCCGACGCCGGTGATCAGCAGCACGAACGTCATCGAGAGCTGGTCGAGCTGGAACGCCGCGTCCGCCTGGAACCCCTCGACCGGAATCCAGGTGAAGAGGTGGCTGTGCAGCGCCCGCTCCTCGCCGTCCTTGCCGAGCATGTCGGCGAAGAGGACCAGGCCGAGGACGAACGAGGTGAAGGCGAGGCCGGTACCGAGCCAGTGGCCCGTACGGTCCAGCTGTGGGATCTTGCCGCCGCAGAGCAGCACCGCCGCGCCGAGCAACGGCGCCGCGACGAGCAATCCGATGAGTGACTCCACTGGTGCGTCCCCTTACAGCTTCATCAAAGCGGCGTCGTCGACCGAGGCCGAGTGGCGGGAGCGGTACACCGACACGATGATCGCCAGGCCGACCACGACCTCCGCGGCGGCGACGACCATGGTGAAGAACGCGACGATCTGGCCGTCGAGGTTCCCGTGCATCCGGGAGAACGTGACCAGCGCCAGGTTGCAGGCGTTCAGCATCAGCTCGATGCACATGAACACCACGATCGCGTTCCGCCTGATGAGCACCCCGGCCGCGCCGATGGTGAACAGCAGCGCGGAGAGATACAGGTAGTTGACCGGGTTCACGGCATCTCCTTGTTCGCTTCTCCGCCCGCGCGGCGAACGTCACGACGCGCTGTCGGGTGCGGCTGGGCAGCCGCGCGTGCGTCGCTCACTTCCCCTCTCCCTTTCCGGCCGTTCCGGTTCCGGCCGTTCCGGCGTTCGCGCCGACTGTGCTGACCGTGTCCTGCCCGCCGTCGTCGTCGCCGGTGTCCGGCTCCAGGGCCTTGCCCTGGTAGTCGGCGGTGCGCTGCTCTATGGCCGCGAGATCCGCCAGCGCCTGCGCGGAGACGTCCCGGATCTGGCCGCGGTCGCGCAGCGTGCGGTTGACGGTCAGCTCGGACGGCGTGCCGTCGGGCAGCAGGCCCGGGATGTCCACGGCGTTGTGGCGGGCGTAGACACCGGGCGCGGGCATCGGCGGCACCTGGACGCCGTCGCGTACGCGCTGCGCGGCCTGCTCGCGCTGCGTCGGGGTCCGCTCGGTCTTCTCGCGGTGGGTGAGGACCATGCCCGCGACCGCCGCGGTGATCAGCAGCGCGCCGGTCAGCTCGAAGGCGAAGACGTAGTCGCGGAAGATCAGCCGGGCGAGACCGTGTACGTTGCCGCCGGAGTTGGCCTCCTCCAGCCCGTCGAAGGTGCTGAGGCTCGCGTTGCCGATGCCGGCCATCAGCAGCACGCCGAAGCCGATGCCGCAGAGCATCGCCAGCCAGCGCTGGCCCTTGATGGTCTCCTTCAGCGAGTCGGCGGCGCTGATGCCGACGAGCATCAGTACGAAGAGGAAGAGCATCATGACCGCGCCGGTGTAGACGACGATCTGGACGACGCCGAGGAAGTACGCGCCGTTGGCGAGGTAGAAGACCGCCAGGATCACCATCGTCCCGGCGAGGCAGAGCGCCGAGTGCACCGACTTCTTCATCAGCACGGTGCCCAGCGCACCGGCGACGGCGAAGACGGCCAGCACCCAGAACTGGGTCGCCTCCCCGGTGGACGTGGTGTAGCCGGCCTGGGCGAGGGCGTTCATGCCTGGACTCCTTCGGAGTGCGGCTCCGGGTCCGCCGACTCGCCCTTGCTGACGGCGACCTGGCGCTCCGTACCCGGGGCGGCCTCGGTGACGAGGCCGCTGTAGTAGTCCTTCTCCGTCATCCCCGGGTAGATGGCGTGCGGCGACTCGACCATGCCGTCCTGCAGTCCGGCGAGCAGCTCGTCCTTGGTGAAGATGAGCGATTCGCGGCTGCGGTCGGCCAGCTCGTACTCGTTGGTCATGGTCAGCGCCCGCGTGGGGCACGCCTCGACGCACAGCCCGCACAGGATGCAGCGCAGGTAGTTGATCTGGTAGACGCGGCCGTAGCGCTCGCCCGGCGAGTAGCGCTCCTCGTCGGTGTTGTCCGCGCCCTCGACGTAGATCGCGTCCGCCGGGCAGGCCCACGCGCACAGCTCGCAGCCGATGCACTTCTCCAGCCCGTCCGGGTGCCGGTTGAGCTGGTGGCGGCCGTGGAAGCGGGGCGCCGTCGGCTTCTTGTACTCGGGGTACTGCTCGGTCAGCCGCTTCTTGAACATGGCCTTGAAGGTCACGCCGAAGCCGGCCACCGGGTTGACGAACCCCTGCTTGTCCTTCTTCTCGTCAGCCATTGTCGGCCTCCTCAGTGTCGCCTCCGGGACCGTTCGTACCCACCAGCTCGCGCTCGCGTCGCGAGGGCCGGCGGGGCACGGGCGGCAGGGTCTGACCGGGCAGCGGAGGCACGGGGTAGCCGCCCTCCGTCGGGTCGAACTCCGGCTCCCCGCGGGCCTCCGCCGCGGCAGCGGCCAATGTTGCAGCCTCCTTGTCCTTGCGGTCGCGGAAGATGTCCACGACGAAGGACAAGACGAGGATCATCAGCAGCCCGCCGGCGATGTAGAGCACGATCTCGGTGAAGTCCACGTCCTCGTTGCGCAGCGCCCGCACGGTGGCCACCAGCATCAGCCAGACCATGGAGACGGGGATGAGGACCTTCCAGCCCAGCTTCATGAACTGGTCGTAGCGCACCCGCGGGAGCGAGCCGCGCAGCCAGACGAAGCCGAAGAGGCACACGACGACCTTGGCGGTGAACCACAGCATCGGCCACCAGCCGGTGTTGGCGCCCTCCCACACGGTGCTGATCGGCGCGGGCGCGCGCCAGCCGCCGAGGAAGAGCGTGACCGCCACCGACGACAGCGTGACCATGTGCACGTACTCGGAGAGCATGAACATCGCGAACTTGATCGACGAGTACTCGGTGGAGTACCCGGAGACCAGGTCGCCCTCGGACTCCGGCATGTCGAAGGGCAGCCGGTGCGACTCGCCCACCATCGCGACCAGGTAGACCAGGAACGACACCGGCAGCAGGATCGCGAACCACCGGTCGTCCTGCGCCGCCACGATCTCCGAGGTCGACAGCGACCCGGAGTAGAGGAAGACGGCCGCGAACGACAGGCCCATCGCGACCTCGTACGAGATCACCTGGGCCGTCGCGCGGACGCCGCCGAGCAGCGGGTACGTCGAGTTGGACGCCCAGCCGGCGAGGACGACGCCGTAGGCGGCGATGGAGGCGGTGGCCAGCACGTACAGCATGGCGACCGGGAGGTCGGTCAGCTGCAGCGCGGTGCGCTCGCCGAAGATCGACACCTGGTTGTCGGCGGGGCCGAAGGGGATGACCGCGATGGCCATGAAGGCGGGGATGGCGGCGAGGAGCGGCGCCAGGATGTAGACCGCCTTGTCGGCGCCCTTGACGATGATGTCCTCTTTGAACATCAGCTTCACGCCGTCGGCGAGCGACTGCAGCAGGCCCCACGGGCCGTGCCGGTTCGGGCCGATGCGCAGCTGCATCCAGCCCAGGACCTTGCGCTCGAAGACGATCGAGATGAGGACCGTCAGCATCAGGAACGCAAAGCAGAAGACCGCCTTGAGCAGGATCAGCCACCAGGGGTCGCCCCCGAAGAAGCTGAGGTCCTCCGCGGCGAGGTACGTGGTCACGCCTGAACCTCCTTGGAGACGGCCGAGACCTGGACCAGGTCGCCGGGGTTGGCGCCCGTCGCCGCCGGCACGCCCGGGGTCGTCGACTGCAGGGGCAGCCAGACGACCTGGTCGGGCAGCTCCGCGGTGATCCGCAGCGGGAGCGTGACCGTGCCGGCGGGGCCGGTGACGGCGAGCGGGTCGCCGTCGGCGACGCCGGTGGCCGCCGCGGTGGCGGGCGAGAGCCGGGCGGCGGCCTCGTGGCGGGTGGCGGTCAGGGCGTCGTCGCCCTCCTGCAGCCGGCCCTCGTCGAGCAGCAGCCGGTGGCCCGCGAGCACCGCCTCGCCGGCGCCGGGCTGCGGCAGCGGCGCGGCGCGGTCGTCGGGCGGCGTGGGATGCAGGCCGCCGGTGCGGACGCCGAGGCGGGCCAGCTCGGCCCGTACCGTACGGGCGTCGGGCAGGCCCAGGTGGACGTCGAGGGCGTCGGCGAGCATGTGCAGCACCCGCTGGTCCGCGGGGGCGAGCCGGCGGGTCATCTGGTCCGGCTTCAGCGCGGCCTCGAACGGCCGGGCGCGGCCTTCCCAGTTGATGTACGTGCCCTGCTTCTCGGCGACCGCGGCCACCGGGAAGACCACGTCGGCCCGCTCGGTGACCTCGCTGGGCCGCTGCTCCAGGCTGACCACGAACTCCGCCCGGTCCAGCGCCTCGCGGGCCTTCGCCGGGTCCGGCAGGTCGGAGACCTGCACGCCGCCGACGAGCAGCGCCCCGAGGTCCCCGGCCACCGCGGCGTCGATGATCTCGCCGGTGTCGCGGCCGGCCCGATGCGGCAGTTCGGCCAGGCCCCACGCGGCGGCGGTCTCCCGGCGCGCCTCGGCGTCGGTCGCGGGCCGGCCGCCGGGCAGCATCCCGGGCAGCGCACCGGCCTCGACGGCGCCGCGTTCGCCGGCGCGGCGCGGGATCCAGGCGAGGGTGGCGCCGGTGGCCTCCGCGGTACGTACGACGGCGGACAGCGCGCCGCGTACGCCCGCCAGCCGCTCGCCGACGAGGATCACCGCGCCCTCCTGGCGCAGCGCGTCGGACGCGGCCTTGCCGTCGTCGCCGAGTCCGGCGCCGGAGCCGAGGGCGTCCAGCCAGCTCGGCTCGGTGCCGGGGGCGGCGGGCAGCAGCGTGCCGCCGGCCTTGGTGAGGCCGCGGGTGGCGAAGGGGGCGATCGCGTAGACCTTCAGGCCCTTCTTCCGCCACGCCTTGCGCAGCCGGAGGAAGACGCCGGGCGCCTCCTCCTCGGCCTCCAGACCGGCGAGCAGCACCGCGGGCGCCTTCTCCAGCGCGCCGTACGTGACGCCGCGCCCGCTGCCCGCGACCCGCGCGGCCAGGAACTCGGTCTCCTCGGCGCTGTGCACCCGGGCCCGGAAGTCGATGTCGTTCGTGTCGAGCGCGGCGCGGGCGAACTTGGCGTACGCGTAGGCGTCCTCCAGCGTCACCCGCCCGCCGGTGAGCACCCCCGCCCGGCCGCGGGCCGCGGCCAGGCCGGTGGCCGCGGCGCGCAGCGCCTCGGGCCAGCTCGCCGGCTGCAGCTCACCGTTCTCGTCCCGGACCAGCGGCTGGGTGAGCCGGTCGGGCAGCTGCGCGTAGCGGAAGCCGAAGCGGCCCTTGTCGCACAGCCACTCCTCGTTGACCTCCGGGTCGTTGGCGGCGAGCCGGCGCATGACCTTGCCGCGGCGGTGGTCGGTGCGCGTCGCGCAGCCGCCGGCGCAGTGCTCGCAGACCGACGGCGAGGACACCAGGTCGAAGGGGCGCGAGCGGAAGCGGTACATCTTCGAGGTGAGTGCGCCGACCGGGCAGATCTGGATGGTGTTGCCCGAGAAGTACGACTCGAACGGCACGCCCTCGCCGGTGCCGACCTGCTGCAGCGCGCCGCGCTCCAGCATCTCGATCATCGGGTCGCCCGCGATCTGGTTGGAGAACCGGGTGCAGCGCGCGCACAGCACGCAGCGCTCGCGGTCGAGCAGCACCTGCGGCGAGATCGGCACGGGCTTCTCGAACGTGCGCTTCTGGCCGTCGAAGCGGCTCTCGGCCTGCCCCGCGGACATCGCCTGGTTCTGCAGCGGGCACTCGCCGCCCTTGTCGCAGACCGGGCAGTCCAGCGGGTGGTTGATGAGCAGCAGCTCCATCACGCCGCGCTGCGACTTCTCGGCGACGTCGGAGGTCAGCTGGGTCTTCACCACCATCCCGTCGGTACAGGTGATGGTGCAGGACGCCGACGGCTTGCGCTGGCCCTCGATCTCGACGATGCACTGCCGGCAGGCGCCGACGGGGTCGAGCAGCGGGTGGTCGCAGAACCGCGGGACCTCGATGCCGAGCTGCTCGGCGGCGCGGATGACGAGGGTGCCCTTGGGCACGCTGACCTCGACGCCGTCGATGGTCAGCGTGACGATGTTCTCCGGGGCGGCGGGCTTCTCCGGTGCCTTCTCCGGCTCCGTGACGGTCACGCGGTCACCTCCTGGTGGGTCGTGGAGCCGGGGGTGTCGGCCCAGGCGGTGGATCTGGCCGGGTCGAAGGGGCAGCCGCCGCCGGTGACGTGCTGCTCGTACTCCTCGCGGAAGTACTTCAGCGAGGAGAAGATCGGCGCGGCGGCGCCGTCGCCGAGGGCGCAGAACGACTTGCCGTTGATGTTGTCGGCGATGTCGTTGAGCTTGTCGAGGTCGGCGAGCGAGCCCTTGCCCGCCTCGATGTCGCGGAGGAGCTGGACCAGCCAGTACGTACCCTCGCGGCAGGGCGTGCACTTGCCGCAGGACTCGTGCTCGTAGAACTCGGTCCAGCGGGTGACGGCCCGCACCACGCAGGTCGTCTCGTCGAAGCACTGCAGCGCCTTGGTGCCGAGCATGGAGCCGGCACCGCCGACGCCCTCGTAGTCGAGGGGGACGTCGAGGTGCTCCTCGGTGAGCATCGGGGTGGACGAGCCGCCGGGGGTCCAGAACTTCAGCCGGTGGCCGGGGCGCATGCCGCCGCCCATGTCGAGCAGCTGGCGCAGCGTGATGCCGAGCGGCGCCTCGTACTGGCCGGGGCGGGCGACGTGGCCGGAGAGCGAGTACAGCGTGAAGCCCGGGGACTTCTCGCTGCCCATGGTGCGGAACCACTCCTTGCCCTTGTTCATGATCGCGGGAACGGACGCGATGGACTCGACGTTGTTCACGACGGTGGGGCAGGCGTAGAGGCCCTCGACGGCCGGGAACGGCGGGCGCAGCCGGGGCTGCCCGCGGCGGCCCTCCAGCGAGTCGAGCAGCGCGGTCTCCTCGCCGCAGATGTACGCGCCGGCGCCGGCGTGCACTGTTACGTCCAGGTCGAGCCCGGAGCCGAGGATGTCCTTGCCGAGGAAGCCCGCGGCGTACGCCTCGCGCACCGCCTCGTGCAGCCTGCGCAGCACCGGCACGACCTCGCCGCGCAGGTAGATGAACGCGTGGTTGGACCGGAAGGCGTGACAGGCGATGACGATGCCCTCGATGAGGGAGTGCGGGTTCGCGAAGAGCAGCGGGATGTCCTTGCAGGTGCCCGGTTCCGACTCGTCGGCGTTGACGACGAGGTAGTGCGGCTTGCCGTCGCCCTGCGGGATGAACTGCCACTTCATGCCGGTGGGGAAGCCGGCGCCGCCACGGCCGCGCAGGCCGGCGTCCTTGACGTACGCGATGACGTCGTCGGGCGACATCGCGAGTGCCTTGCGCAGGCCCTCGTAGCCCTCGTGGTGCTGGTACGTCTCCAGTGTCCAGGACTCGGGGTGGTCCCAGAACTCGGAGAGCACCGGGGTCAGCAGCTCTTCCGGCGAGTCGACGGTCATCACGCGCCCTCCTCCTCGGTGGGCTCCGCTGCGGTGGGCTCCGCCGCGGACGCGGTGGGCGGGTGCGCCGGGTCGGACGCGGAGGTCTTCAGCGGCGCGTCGTGCGAGCTGGGGTGGCCGGCCGGCGGCTGGTCCTCCAGCGCGTCGGGCGGCGGGCTCTCGGGGTGCGGCTCGGCGCGCCGGGTGGTCGCGCGCGCGGCGGGCTCCTCGCCCTTGGCCATGCGCAGCCCGACGAGCGAGGCGGGACCGGCGCCGCCGGACTCGGCGACCACGCCGGGGCGCTCGTCGGGGAAGCCGGCCAGTATGCGGGCGGTCTCCTTGAACGTGCAGAGCTTCGCGCCGCGGGTGGGGTGCACCTCGCTGCCGGCGCGCAGGTCGTCCACGAGCCGGCGGGCGGATTCGGGCGTCTGGTTGTCGAAGAACTCCCAGTTGACCATCACCACGGGGGCGTAGTCACAGGCGGCGTTGCACTCGATGTGCTCCAGGGTGACCTTGCCGTCCTCGGTGGTCTCCTGGTTGCCGACGCCCAGGTGTTCCTTCAGCTCGTCGAAGATGGCGTCGCCGCCCATGACCGCGCAGAGCGTGTTGGTGCAGACCCCGACCTGGTAGTCGCCGGAGGGCTTGCGCCGGTACATGGTGTAGAAGGTGGCGACCGCGGACACCTCGGCGGCGGTCAGGTCCAGCGTCTCGGCGCAGAACTGCATGCCGGTGCGGGTGACGTGCCCCTCCTCCGACTGCACCAGGTGCAGCATCGGCAGCAGCGCCGAACGGCTGTCGGGATAGCGGGCGATGATCTCCTTCGCGTCCGCGGTCAGCCGCTCGCGCACGTCGGCCGGATAGTCGGGGGCGGGCAGCTGGGGCATGCCCAGCTGGACGGCCGCCGCGCCGCCCTGGTCACGTTCTGCCGTCGTCATCGGTCGACGCCTCCCAGCACGGGGTCGATGGATGCGATCGCCACGATCACGTCGGCCACCTGGCCGCCCTCGGTCATGGCCGCGATGGCCTGCAGGTTCACGAACGACGGCTCGCGGAAGTGCACCCGGAACGGGCGCGTGCCGCCGTCGCTGACGACGTGCACGCCGAGTTCGCCCTTGGGCGACTCCAGCGCCACGTACGTCTGCCCGGGCGGCACCCGGAAGCCCTCGGTGACCAGCTTGAAGTGGTGGATCAGGGCCTCCATCGAGGTGCCCATGATGTTCTTGATGTGGTCCAGCGAGTTGCCGAGGCCGTCGGGCCCCAGCGCGAGCTGCGCGGGCCAGGCGATCTTCTTGTCGGCGACCATCACCGGGCCCGGCTCCAGCCGGTCCACGCACTGCTCGACGATGCGCAGCGACTGGCGCATCTCCTCCAGCCGGATGAGGAACCGGCCGTAGGCGTCGGCGGTGTCGGCGGTGGGGACCTCGAAGTCGTACGTCTCGTAGCCGCAGTACGGGTCCGTCTTGCGCAGGTCGTGCGGCAGCCCGGTGGCGCGCAGGATCGGGCCGGTGGCGCCCAGCGACATGCAGCCGGCCAGGTCCAGGTGCGCGATGTCCTGCATCCGCGCCTTGAACGCCGGGTTGTTGGTGGCCAGCTTGTCGTACTCCGGGAAGTTCTTGCGGAGCGTCTTGATCGTCTCGCGGATGGCGTCGACCGCGCCCGGGGGCAGGTCCTGGGCGAGACCGCCGGGGCGGATGAACGCGTGGTTCATGCGCAGGCCGGTGATCAGCTCGAACAGGTCGAGGATCATCTCGCGGTCGCGGAAGCCGTAGATCATGACCGTGGTGGCGCCCAGCTCCATGCCGCCGGTGGCGATGGCCACCAGGTGGGAGGAGATCCGGTTCAGCTCCATCAGCAGCACCCTTATGACCGTGGCCCGGTCGGGCACCTCGTCGGTGATGCCGAGCAGCTTCTCCACCGCCATGGAGTACCCGGCCTCGTTGAAGAACGAGGTGAGGTAGTCCATGCGGGTCACGAAGGTGGAGCCCTGGGTCCAGGTCCGGTATTCGAGGTTCTTCTCGATACCGGTGTGCAGGTAGCCGATGCCGCAGCGGGTCTCCGTCACGGTCTCGCCGTCGATCTCCAGGATGAGCCGCAGCACGCCGTGGGTGGAGGGGTGCTGCGGGCCCATGTTGACGACGATCCGCTCGTCGTCGGCGCGGTGCACCGACTGGGCCAGCTCGTCCCAGTCGCCGCCGGTGACGGTGTAGACGGTGCCCTCGGTGGTCTCGCGGGCCGAGGCTGCGCCGGTCGCGTGGGTGGTGCTCATCAGCTGTACGACCTCCGCTGGTCGGGAGCCGGGATCTGGGCGCCCTTGTACTCGACGGGGATGCCGCCGAGGGGGTAGTCCTTGCGCTGCGGGAACCCCTGCCAGTCGTCGGGCATGAAGATCCGGGTCAGCGCGGGGTGGCCGTCGAAGACGATGCCGAAGAAGTCGTAGACCTCGCGCTCGTGCCAGTCGTTCGTCGGGTAGACGTCCACGACGGACGGGATGTGCGGGTCGTCGTCGGGGGCGCTGACCTCGACCCGGAGCAGCCGGGTGTGGGTGAGGGAGCGCAGGTGGTAGACGGCGTGCAGCTCGCGGCCCTGGTCGCCGGGGTAGTGCACCCCGGAGACGCCGGTACACAGCTCGAAGCGCAGGGCCGGGTCGTCGCGCAGCGTACGCATCACGCGCGACAGGTGCTCGCGGGCGACGTGGAAGGTCAGCTCGCCGCGGTCGACGACGGTCTTCTCGATGGCGTTCTCGGGGGCGAGACCCTGCTCCTCCAGGGCGCCCTCCAGCTCGTCGGCGGCCTCGTCGAACCAGCCGCCGTAGGGGCGTACGGACCCTCCCGGCAGCCGGACGCTGCGCGTCAGGCCACCGTAGCCGGAGGTGTCGCCGCCGTTCTCGGCGCCGAACATGCCGCGCTGGACGCGGATGGTCTCGCCGTGGTCACCGCGCCGGCCCGGCAGGTTCTCGGCGTTCAGGTCCTGGTCGGGGTTCACCCCGTCCGCGCTCTCCCCGCTCACCGTGCCACCTCGTTCGCTACTCCGCCCGCTCGGCGAAACTCGCGATTACTTGTCGGCCGCAGGTAAGCAGCCTCGCGTGCGTCGCTCACCGCAGCAGACCCTTCATCTCGATCGTCGGCAGCGCCTTCATCGCGGCCTCCTCGGCCTCCCGGGCCGCCTCCTCGCGGTTCACGCCGAGCTTCTCGTTCTTGATCTTCTCGTGCAGCTTGAGGATCGCGTCGATGAGCATCTCGGGGCGCGGCGGGCAGCCGGGCAGGTAGATGTCGACCGGCACGACGTGGTCCACGCCCTGCACGATCGCGTAGTTGTTGAACATGCCGCCGGACGAGGCGCAGACGCCCATGGAGATGACCCACTTGGGGTTCGGCATCTGGTCGTAGACCTGGCGCAGCACCGGCGCCATCTTCTGGCTCACCCGGCCGGCGACGATCATCAGGTCGGCCTGGCGGGGCGAGCCGCGGAAGACCTCCATGCCGAAGCGCGCCAGGTCGTAGCGGCCGGCGCCGGCGGTCATCATCTCGAACGCGCAGCAGGCCAGGCCGAACGTCGCCGGGAAGACGGACGACTTGCGTGCCAGCCCGGCGGCCTGCTCGACCGTGCTCAGGATGAACCCGCTCGGGAGCTTTTCCTCAAGTCCCATTGGTGATGCCCCCTAGTCCCATTCCAGTCCGCCGCGCCGCCACACGTAGGCGTACGCGACGAAGACGGTGAGCACGAAGAGCAGCATCTCCACGAGCCCGAAGATCCCCAGGGCGTCGAAGGAGACGGCCCAGGGGTAGAGGAAGACGATCTCGATGTCGAAGACGATGAACAGCATCGCCGTCAGGTAGTACTTGACCGGGAAGCGGCCCCCGCCGGCCGGCACCGGCGTCGGCTCGATGCCGCACTCGTAGGCGTCGAGCTTGGCCCGGTTGTAGCGCTTCGGACCCACGAGCGCCGCCGCGACCACGGAGAACACCGCGAAGGCCGCCGCAATGGCTCCGAGCACGAGGATCGGCGTGTATACGTTCACCGCTGCCCCGCTCCTCTCCAGTCGACGATGACTGCCTGCCAGTCCACACCGGACTCGCGTTCCTGTCCCACCAAGATCGTGCTCATGTGAGGCAGTTCACAAGCCCTACTGATGCGCATCTTATGCCCCCCGCTCTGTGATCTGCGACACGGGGGCCCCCTAAGGCTTTGTGATCTTAACCACCCGGTGATCGATCGGACGCGCGAATGATCGCCCAGCTGTTCACGCGGTGCGAAGGCCCGATCACCGGATCTCCGCCATCGGCGGATCGTCGCAGGTCAGCGGGGTGGGCGCGGAGGCGTTCGACGTGCGGGCGATTTCGGCGCCGGGCCGCCGGAGGCGAATTCGAGCGCCCGCGTGCTCAATTGTCTTTCGGGCTTCAGGGTGCTTGCGCACGCCCTCTCAAGCGCCCTGTGGGGGCCGTGGGGGACAGAAACGGCGCGGAGTGATTTGGACCACAGCACGTGATCCGGAGCAAGGGTCCTTGCTTGGTTTGCGGCGGGAGAAGTGATAACCGTCCGGCAACGTTCGGCGCGCCGGCCAAATGCCGTGCGTATCGCGTAGGTAACGAAGCCGAGGTCGCCGGGCGCCGGACGGCTGGCGCGGAACAGACGGCCCAAATGCCGCATTTCACGGGAGGGGCCGCCAAGTGTGGCGCATCCCACGAGTGTTGAAACTCGAACCATCCCCCTGATAGCGCTGGTTCTCATGTCCCGTAAACCGCACATACCCAGCCACCGGAAACCCCGGCGCCGACAGGCCCCCGCGTGGGTCGTCCGCACCGGAGTCGCCGGTGGCGCCCTCGGCACGATGGTCGCGACGGCGGCGTCCGCTACCGCCCTCGCAGACACCAGCAGGACGGCCGGGGCGACGGCCGCGGAGTCGACGGCCGAACTCCCCGCCGTGGACGCCGACGTCCACGTGGGCACGGCACTCGCCACCGGCGTCGAGCAGAGCGCCGACGCCACCCAGACCGCCGCCCTGCGCCTCGAACTGAGCAAGGAGTCGCAGGAGGCCGCCGAGGACGCCCGTAAGGCGGCCGCGGAGGCCAAGAAGGAGGCGACGGCCCGCGCGGCGGCCGAGAAGCGCGCACAGGAGCGCGCAGCGGCCCGCGCGGCGGAGCGCGAGGAGCTGGCCACGGCCTCCGCGTCGTCGCCCGAGTCCACCGCCGCCGAGGCGCCCGCGGCGGCCCCGGCCGCGTCGGGCAGCGTCGGCACGGTGCTGGACTTCCTGAACGCCCAGGTCGGCAAGGCGTACGTGCTGGGGGCCAGCGGCCCGTCGGCGTACGACTGCTCGGGCCTGACCCAGGCCGCCTTCCGCACGGTGGGCGTGGAGCTGCCGCGCACGGCGGCGGAGCAGTCCACGGCCGGCACACCGGTGTCGGTGTCCGATGTCCAGCCCGGCGACCTGGTCTTCTGGGGCGGCACCGGCTCGGCGTACCACGTGGCCGTCTACATCGGCGACGGCAAGTACCTGGACGCGGCCAACCCGTCGAAGGGCGTGGTGATCCAGGAGATGTCGTACTACATGCCCACCTCGGCCGTCCGGGTCCTCTGAACTCGTATCGCCCGACCCGAGAGCCCGCGGCCGGACGTCCGGCCGCGGGCTCTCGCAGGTGTTGCACAGGCGCATTGTGCGCGAATTCTCAAGCCCGGCTTCACGAGCTGCAGCCGAGGTGCTCGATACGGTGGCCCGACCCAGCCCGTCGACGCGATGTCACGCCTCACCCTCCGGCAGGCCCGCTGCCTCAAGCAGCCAGGCCCGTGCCACGTCATGCGGCACCGGTTCTTTGGCGACACCCAGCGCCCGATCACGTTCCAACCCAGCCACGGCCAGGGCGTCTTGCAGGTCGGCCAGCTCCGCCGGCGAGATAAACACGGCCGCAGGCACCCCTCGGTCGATCAGCGTGCGGTCCGTCCGCGACGCCCCCTGAGCCCCCGCCGAAGATCTTCAGTCCGGCGGTGGCAATGCGCGTACGTCTCGGCCTACCGGAGATAGGTCCGCTGCCAGTCCGCGGAGCGCATGCCCTGAGCGGCGTCGGCGAGCGCTATGGCGGATTCCGTCTTCAGCTTCGCCCGCGTGCTGTCCACCCACTCCTGGGCATTGCTGTAGCCCTGTTCCAGGTACTCCATGCCCTGCAGCATGCACTCCAGCCTGTCGGCATCGTGCGCCACCATGACCTCGATCGAGTCGCCGTTCTCGTACTCGTCGACGATCGCCTGAATCCCGCTGGCGACCGCGGGGTGCGCGTCTGCGAGCTGGTCAGCGGTCACGTCCTCGTTCTTCGCCGCGCTGAGGTAGCGGCGTCCGACCCACGGAATGTCGCCCACGCGGGTCTCCTGGGTGTCGTGGAAGGTGCACAGGAGAGCCACCTTGGCGGGGTCGGCGCCCTCAAGCATGGCCAGCACCGCACCGATGACGGCCGTACGAAAGCTGTGCTCCGCAACGGTCTCGGGGTCCTTCACGCCTACGATCCACCAGCCGGTGCGCCGCGCCCGCTTCAGGGTTCCCATCTCCAGCAGGTAGCCCACGGAGCCCTTGGCGAGGGCGTCATCGGTCATGGGGTCTTTGTCCCTCCGATAGATCACGGCGTACTCAGCCTCAGACCGTAATGCACCGAGTCCAGTTCGCGCCGGGCCTGCCGGGACACCCGGTCACCGTCGAGCAGCAGGGATACCCGACACCGCAGGTCATGCACCAGCCGGGGGTCTGACGCCAGGAGGCCAGGACGAGAGGCGATGAGAGCCCAGACCGAGTGCACGTTGAGATCCACGCAGCCGAGCGCGGGATCAAGACGGTCTACCAGGCTGCGGAGGAGCGCGCCGGGATCCCAGGAGCGGTGCGCGGAATCGGCCATGAACGAGTCGTCGGACCGTGGCAACCGGTCGAGCCCGAGCCAGTGCGCCCAGTAGTTGAGATTGGCAGTCTCGCCGGGGTCGCCGCTCATCCCGCGCTCGATGAAGGCGTGCAGTATTTCGACATCGCCATGCCGGGTCAGAGAGGTGGCCAGGGATCGCGCATCGGACCAGGCGGGGGCCCAGACCGCATGGGTGAGCTGCGTCTTCCGACGGCTTTGCATCTCGCCGAGCCATGCGTGCGTGTCGGGAGCGGAGTCGTAACTGCACAGGTAGAGGGCCTGCCGTCGGAGCAGCGCCCCCTCGTCCCCGGAGCGGTCGGCCAGTTCGGCGAAACGGCGAAGGTGGTCGAAGAACCGGCGTTGGTCATCGGCGCCCAGGGACGGGGCCGCGGGCGATGGCCCCCGCCGTCTCGGCACCGGTCGGGCCGGCTTCGGCAGGGCTGCGGGAGCCACCCCGTTGATCGCCCACGTGAGCATGTGGGTCGCCGAACGGGTGAAGACCCACCCGGCCAGCGGGTGATCGCGGAAGCCTTGATGCGGACGTCCGGCGTCCAGGGCATAGCCGATCACCGAATCAGCGTCCATGGCGGCATCAAGGAGGACCAACAGCGCAGGATCCGCACCAGTCCTCAGCAGATGCCGACGTAAAGAGAGCAGCTGCACGGAGGGAACCGCGGTCAGTGGACGACGGCCGGACTCCCACCCCTGAACAGTCGCCAAGTCGACACCGAGCTCCTCCGCCAACTCGCACTGGGTGCGCGGAAGCCGCTCCCTGACGACCTTGAAGAGATGCCCGGTCACGACCCCGCCGCGGGTGCGTGTGCGCGAACCCTGCGCACCGGTCGGTGTTCTGTCACCTCTGCGCGACCGAGTTGGCGTCATGGCTTGCTCCCCGCGTGCCCGGGCCTCAAGAACTCGTACCCTGCGTAAGTTTTTCACCCCGCTCAGTCACCGTACGTTCGTAGTCCGGCGGATGAGCATGAAGCCTCCCCAGCTTAGTTGCGCTCAGCGACTAGAGGTCCACACATCGTGCTCTTCAGTTCCAGAGGAGGTAGGTGACGACGGTGGCACAGCACCTGAAGGACATCGACGGGCACACCGCCCAGGAGTGGACGATGCGTTACACCATGGTCAAACGGTCAGCGCGACTTACTCGCCTCCACACCCGTCGCACACTGACCAACTGGAGCTGGCGCGGAGAGACCGAGGACGCGGTGCTCATCGTTTCCGAGCTGGTGACGAATGCAATCGAGCACGGTCGGGTGCCCGGGCACCAGCTGGCGTTGCGCCTCACCCTCCTCGAATGCGGTGGACTGGTGATCGACGTCTCCGACCCGGTTCCGGACTTCCCGAACTTCGCCGACGCCATCGCCCACGTCGGTCCACACCATCCCGAGCAGGGGCGCGGCCTGCTGGTTGCGACTCGGCTCGGCGCCGAGATCACCTGGTTCCCGCGTAAGTACTGCGGCAAGACCGTACGCGCGCGCCTCGTCGGCCCGCCGGGTTGCCAGGACTGCACTGACGGCTTGAGCGTAAATTCTCAAGCGCGGCCGCGCCGGTTCGTGGCACGCGATGCGTTCGCGGCCACGTCGCGTACCGCCCCCGACATCTCCCTCGAAGCGTTCCGGGCAGACCAGGACGCGACAGCGGAGACGAGGACGGACGCACTGGCGACCGGAATCGACGGGCCGGCCGCGGTCGCCCCGGCGGCTACGCGCGGGGGGTGACCTTCGTCAGGCCGTTGATGATGCGGTCCATCGCGTCGCCGCCCTGGGGGTCCGTCAGGTTCGCCAGGAGCTTCAGGGTGAAGCGCATCAGCACCGGGTGGGTGAGGCCGCGTTCGGTGGCGAGCTTCATCACCTTCGGGTTGCCGATGAGGCGGACGAAGGCGCGGCCCAGCTGGTAGTAGCCGCCGTAGGTGTCCTTGAGGACCTTCGGGTAGCGATGCAGCGCCAGCTCGCGCTGGGCGTACGTCGAGCGGCCGTGGGCCTGGACGACGACGTCCGCGACGATCTGGCCCGACTCCATCGCGTACGCGATGCCCTCGCCGTTGAACGGGTTGACCATCCCGCCGGCGTCGCCGACGAGCAGCAGCCCGCGGTCGTAGTGGGGCTGGCGGTTGAACGCCATCGGCAGGGCGGCGCCGCGGATGGGGCCGGTCATGTTGTCCGGGGTGTAGCCCCACTCCTCCGGCATCGAGGCGCACCACGCCTTGAGCACGTCCCGCCAGTCCAGCTCCTTGAAGGCGGACGACGAGTTGAGGATGCCGAGGCCCACGTTGGACGTGCCGTCGCCCATGCCGAACACCCAGCCGTAGCCGGGCAGCAGCCGGTCCTCCGGGCCGCGCTTGTCCCACAGCTCCAGCCAGGACTCCAGATAGTCGTCCTCGTGCCGCGGGGACGTGAAGTACGTCCGGACGGCGACGCCCATGGGGCGCTTCTCGTTGCGGTGCAGGCCCATGGCCAGCGAGAGCCGCGAGGAGTTGCCGTCGGCGGCGATGACCAGCGGGGCGTGGAAGGTGACCGGGGTCTTCTCCTCGCCGAGCTTCGCGTGCACGCCGGTGATCCGGCCGGTCCGCTCGTCGATGACCGGCTGTCCGACGTTGCACCGCTCGTGCAGCCGGGCGCCGGCCTTCTGCGCCTGCTGCGCGAGCTGCTGGTCGAAGTCGTCGCGCTTGCGCACCAGCCCGTAGTCGGGGAAGGCCGCCAGCTCCGGCCAGTCGAGCTGCAGCCGGTTGCCCCCGGCGATGATCCGCAGGCCCTTGTTCCGCAGCCAGCCGGCCTCTTCGGAGACGTCGATGCCCATGGCGATGAGCTGCTTGGTGGCCCGCGGGGTGAGCCCGTCGCCGCAGACCTTCTCGCGGGGGAACGCCGTCTTCTCCAGGAGCAGGACGTCGAGCCCGGCCTTGGCGAGGTAGTACGCGGTCGTCGAGCCGGCCGGCCCGGCCCCGACGACGATCACATCGGCACTGCGGGTGGACTCAGTGGCGTCGATCACGGCGGCTCCCAGGTCACGCGGGTCGTTCCCCGAAGTCTAAGTGGCGGCTCGGACAGCCGGGCGCGCGGCCCGGCCCACGGCCCCGGGCTCAGCTCGGGGCGTACGCGCGGTGGAGGGCCACGATGCCGCCGCTGAGGTTGCGCCAGGCCGGGCGGGTCCAGCCGGCGTCGGCGAGTTGGGCGGCGAGCGCCGGCTGGTCCGGCCAGGCGCGGATGGACTCCGCGAGGTAGACGTACGCGTCCGGGCTGCTGCTCACCCGCTCCGCGATCGGCGGCAGCGCGCGCATCAGGTACTCCGTGTACACCGTCCGGAACGGCGCCCACGTCGGGTGGGAGAACTCGCAGATCACGAGCCGGCCGCCCGGCCGCGTCACCCGCCGCATCTCGCGCAGCGCCGCGGCCGTCTCCTGGACGTTCCGCAGCCCGAAGGAGATCGTGACCGCGTCGAACACCCCGTCCGCGAACGGCAGCCGCGTCGCGTCACCCGCCGTCAGCGGCAGCCGCGGGTGGCGCCGCCTGCCCTCGCGCAGCATCCCCAGCGAGAAGTCGCACGGGACCACGTACGCCCCCGCCGCCGCGAACGGCAGCGACGATGTGCCCGTACCCGCGGCCAGGTCCAGCACGCGCTGCCCCGGCCGCGCGTCGACCGCGCGGGCGACCGCCCGGCGCCACAGCCGCGCCTGGCCGAGGGAGAGGACGTCGTTGGTGAGGTCGTAGTTCGCGGCGACGTCGTCGAACATCGCCGCCACCTCGTGCGGCTGCCTCTCCAGGGTCGCGCGCGTCACCGGTCGGCCTCCACCAGCGTCAGCTCCGGGTGCGCCGTGCCGCCCTCGATGGCGGTGGACGACAGGTGCGACACGACGCGGTCGTCGACGGGGTCGTCCGCCGGATCGTCGTGCACCGCCAGATGCTCGTACGTCGTCGAACGCTGCGCCGGCACCCGGTCGGCGCCGCGGATCATCTCGATGATCTCGCGCAGGTTCGAGCGGTGGCGCGCGCCGGCGGAGGACACCACGTTCTCCTCCAGCATCACCGAGCCGAGGTCGTCCGCGCCGTAGTGCAGCGTCAGCTGGCCGACGTCCTTGCCGGTGGTCAGCCAGGAGCCCTGGATGTGCGCGACGTTGTCGAGGAAGATCCGCGCGATGGCGATCATCCTCAGATACTCCAGCGTGGTCGCCTGCGTGCGGCCCTTCAGCTTGTTGTTCTCCGGCTGGTACGTGTACGGGATGAAGGCCCGGAACCCGCCGGTGCGGTCCTGCACGTCGCGGATCATCCGCAGGTGCTCGATCCGCTCGGCGTTCGTCTCGCCCGTGCCCATCAGCATCGTGGACGTCGACTCCACCCCGAGCCCGTGCGCGGTCTCCATGATCTCCAGCCACCGCTCGCCGCTCTCCTTAAGAGGTGCGATGGCCTGCCGCGGCCGGGCCGGCAGCAGCTCGGCGCCGGCACCGGCGAAGGAGTCCAGGCCGGCGGCGTGGATGCGGCGGATGGCGTCCTCGGCGGTGGTGCCGGAGATGCGGGCCATGTGCTCGACCTCGGAGGCGCCGAGGGAGTGGATGACGAGCTGCGGGTACGCCTTCTTGATCGCGGAGAAGTGCTCTTCGTAGTACTCCACGCCGAAGTCGGGGTGGTGGCCGCCCTGGAACATGATCTGCGTGCCACCGAGCCGCACGGTCTCCTCGCAGCGGCGCAGGATGTCGTCCAGGCCGCGGGTCCAGCCCTTGTCCGTGGCGGTGGGCGGGGCGTAGAAGGCGCAGAACTTGCAGGCGGTGACACAGACGTTCGTGTAGTTGATGTTCCGCTCGATGATGTACGTCGCGATGTGCGCGGTCGCGGCGTAGCGGCGGCGGCGTACGGCGTCGGCGGCGGCGCCCAGCGCGTGCAGCGGGGCGGAGCGGTACAGGTCGAGGGCCTCGCCGGGGGTGACGCGGCCGCCCGCGGCGGCGCGGTCCAGGACTGCCTGCAGATCGGTGGTCACGGTGACCGGCCCCTTCCGCGAGTGGTGCGTACGAGCGAACACCAGCCTACGCGGCGGATGTCACCCGCTCGGGCCGGGCCTCTCCCCCAGGCCGTTCCGTCGGCCGGGCCCGCGGGCCGGTCCGCAGGCCGGTCCCTCGGCCGGTCCGTCAGCCGGAGTCCTTCGTCAGCGTCGAGCGCGGGTTGCCCGAGGCTTCCGCGTCGGAGCGGTACTCGGCGGTCGTGCCGCCCTTGTGCGTCAGGGTCACCGTCGACTTGCCGGGGGCGCAGAGGCCCTCGGAGCTCTCGCGTGCCGGGTCGTCCTCCTCGCGGAGGGTGAGGGTGGTGTCGGTGGCGACAGTCAGCTTGGCGCGGCTGTAGCAGTGCGCGACGTCGTAGAGGGAGTAGTCGAAGTACGCGACGTACTCTCCCTTCCCGCCCTGCTTGATCTCCACGCTGACGTCGCCGTTCGGGACGCCGTCCGCCTGGATGATCTCGCCCTCCCAGTCGCCGAGGAACTTCTCCGGTACGGAGTCGACCGCCCGGGTCGGCTCAGGGGCGGGGCTGTCGGTCGCGTCGCTGGAGTCGCCTCCGGTGCCGCCGCCGGTGGATTCCTGGCCGCCGTCGCCGGCGCCGCCGCTGTCGACCGTGTTGCCGCCGGAGGCGTCCCCCGCCTGCGGGCTGTCCCCGCCGTCGCCGTCCAGCAGTCCGGGTACGAAGAACAGGCCCAGCATCAGCGCCGCGAGCGCGCCGGCGACGGAGAGCACCAGAGTGCAACTGAACCGCCGCGAGCGCAGGCCGACTTCCGCCCGCCGCTCGGGCGGCGTCACGCCGACGGCCTCGAAGGCACCGGCTCCGGCACCCGCCGCCCCGGCACCCGCCGCGTCGGCGCCCGCAGCTCCGGGACCAGCGGCTCCGGCACCCGCGGCGCCGGCCCCCGCCGCCCCGGCTCCGGCCCCCGGCCCGCCCGCCGGCGCCGCACCCGGCGGCGCCGCGCCGCCCGCCGCGGCGGGCGTACCCGCGCCCGGCGTACCCGCCGCGCCCGGGGCCCCCGCCCCCGGCGCCGTCCCGTCCAGCACCGGCGGCGGCCCGAACACCCCCGGCCCGTACTCCCCCGGCCCGTACTCCGCCGACTGCAGCGGCACCGGCCCCGACGGCAGCCCGTCGCCGCCCCGCTCCGGTGCCCCCTCCGGCGCCGCCGCCGGCCGCGCCTCCATCGCCAGCAGCTCCACCGCACGCCGGCTGATCTGCTCCGTGACCGGCGGCGGCAGCCATCCGGGCCGTACGAGACGCGCCGCCTCGCCGCCCGCCGCCAGCCCGCGCACCAGCTCCGCCGGCTCCGGCCGTGCCGCCGGGTCCTTCGCCAGGCACGCCGTGGCCAGCTCGCGCAGTTCGCCCGTCAGGCCGTGCAGCTGCGCCTCCTCGTGCACCACCAGGTACAGCAGCGTGGGCGCGGCGTCGCCCGGGAACGGCGGCTGCCCGGTGGCGGCGAAGACGAGCACGGCGCCGAGGCTGAAGACGTCGCCGGCGCCGGTGACGGGCCGGCCGAGGATCTGCTCGGGCGACATGTAGCCGGGCGAGCCGACCGAGGCGCCGGAGGCGGTCAGCGAGGCGGTGCCGTCGGTGGCGCGGGCGATACCGAAGTCGATGAGGCGGGGGCCGTCGAGGGTCAGCAGGACATTGGAGGGTTTGACGTCGCGGTGGACGAGCCCGAGCCCGTGCACCGCCGCCAGCGCCTCGGCCAGCCCCGCGCCCATGGTGCGCAGGGTCTCCTCGGGCAGCGGCCCGTGCTCGGCGACGGCGTCGCTGAGGCTGGGCCCGGCGACGTACCCGGTGGCGACCCACGGGACGTCGTCGTCCGGCCCGGCGTCGAGCACGGGCGCGGTCCACGCGCCGCCGACGCGGCGCGCGGCCTCGACCTCGCGGCGGAAGCGGGTGCGGAACTCGTCGTCGTGCGCGAAGTGCGGGTGGACGACCTTGACGGCCACGGTGGCGCCGCCGGGGCTGCGGCCGAGGAAGACCCGGCCCATGCCGCCGGAACCCAGCCGTCCCAGCACCCGGTACGGCCCGACGACCTCGGGATCACCGCTCTGTACCGGCTGCATCGACACCCCCCGGACCCGCCTCTCCTACGGCCCTCTCCTACGGCCCTCTCCTACGGTGCACCGCGCACCGTGGCCGACCCAGTTTGTGACTCCTCCCTCCGGATGAATCCGGGGGCTTCTCCTGTCGGTGGCTAGGCCACGTCGGGAAGGACCAGCCCGGCCCTGAGTGCAACGTTCCATGCGCCTACCCGGTCCGCGTGGTCGCGGTGGTCACAGGCGGTGCAGTGGAACTTCTCGCCGTCACGGTTCTCTGCGTCCACGTGCCCGCACGTGGGGCAGGTGCGCGAGGTGTTGCGGGGGTCCACCGGGATCAGTACACGAGCGGCGCTTTCAGCCTTCTGCGCGAGGATGCCCAGGAACACCCCCCAACCCGCGTCAAGAATACTGCGGTTGAGTCCGGCCTTCGAGGTGGATCCGTTCGGCAGGAATGCGCCGGGCGTCTCGGGGTCGGGCTTCGGCTTGGGTGCCCGAACCATGTTCGCGATGTTCAGGCGCTCATGTGCGATCTGGTCGTAGTCGCGGACCAGGGTGAGCGCGGTCTTATGCGCGTGGTCGAGGCGCTGACGGCGCACCTTGCGGTGCAGCCTGGCGGCCTTGGCCACCGCTCGGCGGTGCGTTGCCGTGCGGTTCTCCCGCTTCCGGCGCCCGAACGCCTTGAGCGCCCGCTGAGCGTCAGCGAGGGCATCAGCGTTGCGCTTGCCGTGCCTGGGGTTCTCGACGTGGGCACCTTCGGAGGTAGTGAGAAAGTGCGTGACGCCCATGTCAACGCCGCACACCGCGCCCGTTGCGGGCAGCGGTTCGGCGGGCACGTTGTCACAGGCGAGGATGACGTACCACCGGCGTCCCTCGCGCTTAATGCTGACGGTCTTGACGCGTCCCTTCACGGGCCGGTGCTGGTGCACGCGAACGTGTCCGATACCGTGCAGGCGGACGCGGGTGACGGGATCGTGCGGGGTGGAACCCCAGCGGCATCCGTCGCCGTCTTTGGGGAACTCGACGGTGTCGAACCAGTTCACGCCCCGGAACCTAGGGTATCCGGGCTTCTCCCCGGCCCTGACGCGCCGGAAGAAGGCCTGGAATGCCTTGTCCAGGCGGCGCAAGGTGGCCTGCTGGCTGGAGAATGACCAGCGTCCTTGCCGCTCGGGGTCGAAGGCGCGGATGTCCTTGAGCTGTGCCGACTGCTGCCCGTAGGTGACCGTTGTCTTCGAGGGGTGCCGGTAGGCGTCGCGTCGTTCCTGCAAGGCGCCGTTGTAGAGGGCACAGTGATCCCGCAGCATCGTGCCCAGGGCCTGATCCTGGCGGACGGTGGGGCGGAGGAGAAACTTGTAGGCACGGATCACGCCTGCCCCTCCTTCTGCTTCTTCGTCCCAGGTCGTTCCCACTGGGTGTTGATGTACTTCTCCACCGTGTCCGCCGAGACGGCGCCGACCGAGGCGACGAAGAACGACGATGACCACAGGGTGGGCATACGGCTCTTGAGGTGCGGGAACTCCTCGCGCAGCACGCGGGATGTGAAGCCCTTGAACTGGTTCGCAACGTAGGAGGCGGAAGCCTTCGGTCCGTGCTTCACGAACAGGTGCACGTGATCGGGCATCACCTCAAGGGCGATGACCTCCCAGTCTTTCTCGGCTGCCTTCTGCTCGATCAGCTCACGCAGCCGGACCGCGACCCGGCCACCGAGAACCCGGCGGCGGTACTTCGGGCACCACACCACATGCAAGCCCAAGTCGTACACGCCACCGGAATACCGGCGAACCCTCCGTGCCACAGCCACACGATCACCATACACACACCACACATCTAGCTGAGGCCAACAGCGCAGCCCCGCAGGCACAGTTGAGATCAGCGACCCAGGGCGGCTACGCCGCCCGCCGCGGGGCGGGGGCACATCGAAGGCGCCGGAGCCTTGGTGACCATGGAACCGATCTACTTACGCGTCAGAGCAGTCCCGGGAAGCGATCCCTCCATGCCCAAAGGCACGGGTCCCGTCGCTAGCCATCCGATGGCGCCCCGGCCGCGGGCAGCAGCCGTACCCGCGCCTCGTCCGGGAAGCCCGCCCGGCGGGCGAACTCGTCGATGCCCTCCAGCTGCTCCGCGCCCAGCCGGAAGTCCAGCGTGCGGAAGTACCGTTCGAGCAGCGGCGGGTCGAACGACTCCCACCGCGCCGCCTGCTCCGCGACCTTTCCGACCTCGGCCAGCGACAGGTCACGGGAGTCGAGGAACGCCCGGTGCACGTCCGCCACCAGCCCGGGTTCGCGCGCGAGGAAGTCGCGGCGTACGGCCCACACGGCGAAGACGAACGGCAGCCCGGTCCACTCCTTCCACATCTGCCCCAGGTCGTGTACGTGCAGCCCGAGGCGCGGGGCGTCGTGCAGCGAGGCGCGCAGGGCGGCGTCCCCGATGAGCACGCCGGCCTGCGCCTCGCGCATCATCAGTGAGAGGTCGGGCGGACACGAGTAGTAGTCGGGCACGACGCCGTACTGCTCGCCGATCAGCAACTCGGCCAGACGCACGGACGTGCGGGAGGTGGAGCCGAGCGCCACACGCTCCCGGTCCAGGTCCGCCAGGGGCCGCTGCGAGACGATCACGCAGGACATCACGGGCCCGTCGCAGCCGACGGCGATGTCGGAGAGGGCGACCAGCTCGTCGGAGTGTCGCAGGTACTCCACGAGGGTGACGGGGGCGATGTCCAGCTCCCCGGCGACGAGCTGCTCGCTGAGCCGTTCCGGGGTGTCCTTCGAAAGCTCCAGGTCGAGCAGGTTGCCCGTGCGGGCGAGGCCCCAGTAGAGGGGGACGCAGTTCAGGAACTGGATGTGGCCGACCCGCGGCCGCCGTCTGGCTCCTGCGTCAGGAGGTGGTGCTGTCACGGCTCCGAGGCTAACCGCCGCCCCGCCGCACGTGAGTACGGGGGCGCACCCGAGCGTGATCCTTTCTCTACCGGGGCGGGCTCCTGCGTGCTAGGCTCGACCGCAAGTTGCAGTTTGGTTTCCTTGCAGTACCGTGCCTGCGGAGATTCTGACGCCGCAGGCATGTGTCGTTTTCAGGCTTCTTCGAGGCTCTGGGGCAGGGCGACCCTTTGGCCCAAGGAGGGCTCATGGCTACCGGAACCGTCAAGTGGTTCAACGCTGAAAAGGGCTTCGGCTTCATCGCCCAGGACGGCGGCGGTCCCGATGTCTTCGTCCACTACACCGCTATCAATGCCCAAGGCTTCCGCTCGCTCGAAGAGAACCAGCAGGTGACCTTCGACGTGCAGCAGGGCCCGAAGGGTCCGCAGGCGGCGAACGTCTCCCCGTCGTGACGTACGCCCCACGCTGACCTGGGAAAACCCCCGCCATCCGGCGGGGGTTTTCTCATGCCCGGGGCGCGGGCGGGCGGCGCGGCCGGATACGGTGGCGTCGCATGAGCGGTACGGAGATCACCACGGAGATCACCACGGAGATCACCGCGGAGCTGATCCGCGAGCTGCTGCGCGAGCAGCACCCCGACCTCGCCGACCACCCCCTCCACCTCGGCGCCCGCGGCTGGGACAACCAGCTCTGGCGGCTCGGCGACGACCTCGCCGTACGGCTCCCCTGGGCGACGCGGTCCGCGGACGAGCTGCTGCGCAAGGAGCACACCTGGCTCCCCGGCCTCGCCCCGCACCTGCCCCTACCCGTCCCCGTACCGCAGCGCCTCGGCGAGCCCTCCGACCGCTTCCCCCGCCCCTGGATCGTCACCACCTGGGTACCCGGCACACCCGCCGACCGCGCCCCGGTCACCCGGGGCCCGGCCGCCGCCGACGCCCTGGCCGCGTTCCTCACCGCGCTGCACCGGCCCGCCCCCGGCGGCGCGCCCACCGGGCGGGGCCGCGGCGGGCCGCTGGCGGAGGCGGGCGGGTGGTTCGAGGAGCAGCTCGCCGAGGTGACCGGGCTGGGGATCGTCGCCGCGGCCGACGCCGACGCTGTACGGGCCGTATGGGCCGACGCCGTCGCCGCGCCCCCGTGGACGGGCCCCGCGCTGTGGCTGCACGGCGACCTGCACCCCGCGAACGTCCTCACCGCCGACGGCACGCTGTGCGGCGTCGTCGACTTCGGCGACCTGTGCGCCGGCGACCCCGCCCTCGACCTCGCCGCCCCCTGGATCCTGCTCCCCGACGACGCCGCCGCCGACCGCTTCCACGCCGCCTACGGACCCGCCGCCGACGCGGCGACGCTGCGCCGCGCGCGGGGCCTGGCGGCGGCGCGGGCGCTGGCCGGGCTGCTGGTCGGGGAGGCGGGCGTCCGCGGCCGGGCGGGCGGCAAGCGTACGTGGGGACCGCCGGCGGAGGCGTCGCTGCGGCGGCTGGTGGCGAAGCGGTGATGAGGGCCGGCGGCCACGTACTGCGGCCACCTCATCTGTACGTTGGCCCCGGGGCCACGTACTCGCTCCACCGGCCGGGGGTGCCGCTGCGATGCCGTGGCCGGCGGGCGCGGGCGATGGGCGTTTACCGGCTCTTCACCTTGCTTCGCCCCGTCAGCTCGACCGGCTCGCCACCGAGCAGGAGGCCCTGGACGGTCAGGAACTCCGCGCACGCCAACGTGACCGAACCGCGCCCGGTCAGGCCCTGTTCGAGCAGGGCGCGCGCCACCATGGCGGCTCCCCGGTGCCGTGGTGGGCGCCACTCCCGGCCGCGTACCGTCCAGATGCCCGACCTGCCGAACACGCCCTTCTCCAGCGACCGCAGCCACGCGGGCAGGTCGGCCGGCGCGCAGGGAGTGTAGAGCTGCGGGCACAGCAACAGCGTGACCCTTTCCCGCAGCGAGTGGCCCGGGTGATCGGCTTCGATGAGGAGGTTCTCCGCTGTGACCTCCAAGGACGGTTCCGCGCCGGGTGTCCTGGTCACGGTGAGACGGGCGTCGGGCGGCAGGCGGGTGTCACCGGGCACGGGCGGCCCGGCCGATCGGCGACCGAGGTCAGCCATCAGAATCTCGTACAAGGCGGTGAGGCTGTCGGGTGAGTCAAGCGGGAGCCGCATTGTCTCCTGTGCGAACGGACGCGCCAGGCCGTCCACGAGCCGTGAGGTCTCCCCGCGGAGGGAAAGTGTCTGGGGCCCCCACCCGGTAACCCGTAGTGAGTACGTGTCCGAGCTGACCGTGCCCTCGACCTCGACTGGCCGGGGGTAGCGGGTGGATGGGCTGCCGGGGTCGTCATCGGGCGGTGCCGCACCGAGCGTCCGGGCGAGTGCGACGAGCAGTCGACGCAGATCCCGGCTGTCCCGCAGGGTTGCGGGCAGCGGCCAGTGCGAACTACGCGCACCGGGGATGTCCACGTGGATCCAGTCGGTCTTGGAGCGGTCCTGCGGGACGGCCGACAGGCTCCATCCATACGTCGAGCGGATCACGAGGCCCACCTCCCGCACGTCGTCGTCGGCGAGATCGGACACCAGGGCGGCTACCGTACGGGGGTGGGTGCGGCCGACCTCCTGGGTGGAGGAACCCCACGTGTTCGGCGGTCCATCGAAGTGGTAGGTCTTCTCTCCGCCGCGCTCGACCGTGAATCCCCGGGGTGACAAGGCGAAGCGGTCGAAGATCCCGGCCAGCCAGTCCTCAAGGGCGCCGGACCCGGCCCGCCACTTCCACTGATCCACTCGGCATCCTCACCTCTCCGCGCTCACAGCAGCCGCCGGTCCGGCAGTTTACGATCGACGTGTGGGCCGTAAGCGGAAGTCCGCAGTCGTCAGGGGAAAGCGTGATTCTGTCAACTCCGTGCAGGTCCGCTCCGTCCCGTGTCCTCGGTGCCCGGCCGAGGAGGGTGAGGCGTGCCGCAGGGAGGACGGAGCCAGACTGGGCGGTCACCATGCCGAGCGTCGCAGGGCCGCCGAGGAGGACCGGACCCGGGAGCCGACCAGGCGCTTGATCGAGGCTCCGGTCACCTCAAGCGGGCACGCGTACGTCGAGTTCGTCTCGGCCCGCCAGCTCCGTCACAAGATGCGCCGAAAAGTCGATGAATCGCTCATCATCCCCGAAGACGCACTGCGTTGGAGGCTCCCCCCGGATCCGTCGGTCGGCCGGGCCGACCCCACCCTGGGTGGGTTCACCACGGAACTCAGCCTCGACACCACCTCTTGCCCCGGTCTGAACTCCCAGCAGCGTCAAAGGATCCGCGACCGGGCCAGGCCTCGACGCACCGACGACATCATCGTCTCCATCGCCGGTGGCGTGATCACCGTGAAGGTCGACTACGTCTTCTTCCCTCCCGAATCCATGCGCGTCGCGCGAGACTGCCTGGCCGCAGTGCTGCACGACGCCCTGGCACCGTAGCGATCGCCATCGGCCCGCCGATCTCGGGCTTCTCCCCGCCCCCTTCAGTCCTGCGTCGCGTACAACTCGTCGATGACGTGCCCGAAGTCCCGTACGATCGCCGCCCGCTTCAGCTTCATCGACGGCGTCACATACCCGCCCGCCTCTGTGAAGTCCGCCGGCAGCACCGTGAACCGGCGAATCGATTCCGCGCGCGACACCAGCTCGTTCGCCTCGTCCACCGCCCGCTGCAGATCGGCGAGGAGCAGCGGGTCGCGTACGAGGTCCGTGACCGGCACGTACTCGCGCCCCCGCATCACCCGCCAGTGCCGCAGCCCGTCGGGGTCGAGGGTGACGAGCGCCGCGACGTACGGGCGGTCGTCGCCGACCACGAGGCACTGGCTGACCAGCGGGTGCGCGCGCAGCCGGTCCTCCAGCGGCGCGGGCGCGAGGTTCTTGCCGGAGGCGGTGACGATGAGGTCCTTCTTGCGGCCGGTGATCGTCAGGTAGCCGTCGGCGTCCAGTTCGCCGAGGTCGCCGGTGGCGAACCAGCCGTCGGCGTCGGTGTCGAGCCGGGTCACGCCGGCCGCGGCGTCCCAGTAGCCGGAGAACAGGTGCCCGCCGCGCACCAGCACCTCGCCGTCGGGCGCGATACGTATCCCGGTGCCCGGCAGCGGCCAGCCGACGGTGCCGAAGCGGGGCTTCAGCGGCGGGGTGACGGTGGCGGCGGCGGTGGTCTCGGTGAGCCCGTACCCCTCGAAGACCATGACGTTGGCGCCCGCGTAGAAGGCGGCGAGGCGGCGGCCGAGCGGGGAGCCGCCGCAGACCGCGTACTTGACGCGGCCACCGAGCGCGGCCCGGATGCGGCGGTAGACCAGCGTGTCGTACAGCTTGCGCAGCGCCCTGAGGCCCGCCCCCGGGCCGGGGCCCTCGCCGTGCAGCTCGGCCTCGACGGCCTCGGCGTAGCGGACGGCGACCTTGGCGGCGCGTTCGAAGGAGGCGAGGCGGCCGATGCCCTCGGCGGTGGCGCGGCCGGTGTTGTAGACCTTTTCGAGGACGTACGGGATGCCGACGAGGAACGTCGGGCGGAAGGCGGCGAGGTCGCGCAGCAGGTCCTCGGTCTGGATGCTGGGCGCGTGGCCGAGCTTGACGCCGGCGCGGAGGCAGCCGATGGCGGTCATGCGGCCGAGGACGTGGGAGAGGGGGAGGAAGAGGAGGTTGGCGGCGGGTTCGTCGCTGATGGCCTTGAAGAGGGGGTAGAGCAGCTCGATGGCGTTGTCGACCTCGGCGAGGAAGTTGCCGTGGGTGAGGACGCAGCCCTTGGGCAGGCCGGTGGTGCCGGAGGTGTAGATGACGGTGGCGACGCTGGCGGGGCCGAGGCCGGCGCGGCGCTGGCGGACGAGGGTGTCGGGCACGTCGTGACCGGCGGCGGCGAGCTGGCCGAGGATGCCGGTGTCGAGCTGCCAGAGGTGCGCGAGGTGCGGCAGGGCCTGGCGCTCGGCGCTGATCAGCCGGGCCTGGTCGACGCTCTCCACGGCGCAGGCGATGGCGCCGGAGTCGTGCAGGATGTGGCGGGCCTGGATGGCGGAGGAGGTGGGGTAGACGGGCACCGTGATCAGGCCGGCGGCCCAGGCGGCGAAGTCCAGCAGGGTCCACTCGTACGTCGTACGCGACATGATCGCGAGCCGGTCGCCGGGGCGCAGGCCGTAGACGATGAGGCCCTTGGCGACGGCGAGCACGTGGGCGGCGAACTCGGCGGCGGTGACGTCGACCCAGTCCCCGGTCCCGTCGTCGCGGGGGCGGGCGAGGGAGAGCTCGTCGGGGGCCCGGGCGGCGTTGTCGAAGGGGATGTCGGCGAGGGAGCCGTGGGTCGCCTGTGGCGCGGCGGGGGGTACGACCGCCGCGCGGACGCCGTAGGCGTCGGCGTAGACGTCGGGGGGCAGCAGCTCGGGGACGGCGGTGCCGGGGAGGAGTCTGGAATGGATCTCCTTCAGATACTGCGACCCCGGTGGTGCGGGCGCCGGGCGTTGCTGCTGTGGTGCGGACTGCGTCATCGGTGGCTCCCTGACGTTCGCGTCGGCCGTGATCAACTCGCCGATCGGCGACGGACGCCGCATTCTCGCGAACACCGGACCGACCCGCCAGAGGACGCCACACCTGGTACGCCCGGTTCCGCTTCGTTCACATCAGTGAACGGTGGTGAAAGGCCCGCTCCCCCGCTCCGCTTTCCCCGCGCAGGGCGCCGACGGTGACGGCGACGAGGGCGGACCCGACGAACGTCCCCATGAGGATCAGCGCGACCCCGACGGCGAAGAGCCCGCTGTTGTCCTCCGACCAGTCGGAGAACGAGGCGAAGGTCAGCCCGGCGGTGGACCCGAGCACGGCGGGCACGAAGTGCCGTACGTACGCGACGGCGACCACGGCGACGAGCAGCGTCAGCACCAGCCCGCCGACCTGCCACACCTCGTACGGCCCGGACTCCGCGTAGCCGGTCACGTCGCGCTCCTGGTCCCACCCCAGCCACGCGGCCCAGGCCCCGGCGGCGGCGCCGGCGAGGATGACGCAGGAGAGCAGTTGAAAGAGAAACGTCCGCAGCAGGGGATGCATGCCCCCAGGGTCACGAGCGGCGGCGAACCGGGCCAGAGCGAAGGTACTCACCCGCGTCTGAGTACCTGCACCTCACTCCCCCGCCACCTCCGCCTCCCCGGGCTCCCCCGCCTCCCCGCGCTCCCCCACCGCCCGCCGGAACACCTGCCGCGAACCACCCTCCGGCCCGGGCGGCGCGTCCTCCGCAGGACGGAAGCCCAGCCGCTCGTAGAAGACCCGCGCCCCACCGGCGACGGCCCCCGGATGATCCACCCCGAACGTCACCACCTCGACGCACCCCGCCCCCCGCCCCCGTACGAACCGCCGCTCCGCCTCCGCCATCAACGCCTGCCCGACGCCCTGGCCCCGGGCCTGCTGGGAAACGACCAGCCAGTGCACCCGGTAAACGGGCGCCGCACCCCCGAACAGCAGCCCCCCGACGACCTCGCCCCCGCCAACGGCAACGAGCGCCACGCCCCGCCGGGTGTGCCCGCGGACGGCCTCGTGGAAGCCGGGCTCCGCGACCATGGGCCCGAACCACTGCTCGACCTCGGCGGCGAGCGCGAGAAAGCCGGGGAAGTCCCGCTCACCCGCAAGTCTGACGATCACCACCGCCGCAGTCTGGCACGCGCCGTCTCGCAGGGTCGCCGAGACGGCACCGCTTCGCACACACGCCTCGTACGCCCCGTCAGACTCCGCTCATCATCAGGACAGCCCCGCGTCGTCCCAGTGCAGCCGTGCCCCGCAGGTCGCGGTGTCCGTGCGCTGCGCGGTGACCTCGACGGTCTCGACGTCACGGGGGATCGATTCGGTCAGAAACTGCGAGTCGTCGGGCACCAGAGTGCCGCCTTCCACGCGGCGTGCGCCGACGGTGACGTCCCACTCCACCGTCGCGTCGCAGTCCGCCTCCAGCCGGAGCGACCCGGCCAGAGCCCGGTCCTTCCCGGCGCCGTCCAGCTCCAGTGTCGTCCGTATCCCCTGGGAGGCGGGAACGTCCCATGACCACCCGGCTGCCGTGCAGCCGCCGCCTGCCTGCGGGGGCCGGCACATCTCGTGACTTTCGGTGGGCTTGTCTCCGGCCGAGTAGTCGAGCCCCGGGGTCGGATCGCCCTCCGGACGGTAAGCGAAATAGACGAGCACCATACCCACGGCAAGCACGGCGAAGAACACGAGCACAGACCGCAGAGAGTTGCGCACCGACGGTCGGCCGCCCGGCGCCGGCCCGGCGCCCGGAGGAGTGCGCGCCGACGGCTCCTCGTCCGGCCCATCTCCGTGGCCGCCCGGCGTCGGCCCGGCGCCCGAAGGAGGGGGCACCGACGGCTCCTCATCCGGCTCATCACCCTGGCCGCCCGACGTCGGCCCGGCACCCGGAGGAGGGGGCTGCACCCCTGCGGGGGCGCTCTCCTCGGCAGGCGGCGCGGCAGAGGTCTGCATCCCGTGGGCCCGGTTTCGTACCAGTGCCAGTCGATCGGCGTGGTCGAAGACGCGCTGTCGGGGGATCGGGCGGGACTTCGCGCGCATCTCGGCCTCGACGTGGCGGAAGAGCGTGTCCATGTCCAGCACCTCCGGCCCCTCCGCGATGCCCTGCCGGCACAGGCGGATCAGTTCGCCGGTGAAGGCGGTGTGTCCCTCGCCGTCGTCCGCCAGCGCCTCTCTGGTCTCCCCGGCCGCGGACACCAGATACGTGCCGTGCACGAGGGCCTGTTCCAGAAGGTGGCCTGAGGGATCGCTCATGCCCCGGAAGGCCCGGGCGCCGTAGCAGCAGTCCAGGACGACGATCCTGCGCGAGGCACGGGAGCCGTGGATCTCGCGCCGGAGGTACTCGAAGAGGACGGCCGTATAGGGCTCTTGGGATCGCGATCCCACGAGCGAGAGGCTCAGGTCTCCGTTCCGGGGGTCCAGCAGGCCGTGCCCGGCGTAGTAGACGAAGAGCGCATCGGAGGCGGCGCGGGCCGCGTGCCGAACGGCGTGCACGACCTCGTCCACGGTCTCGGGGTCCCGGACGACCCTGCAGTGACTGTTCTCCGCCAGGGACCACGAGGAGGCCGACATCAGCACCGTGGACAACGCCGTGAGGTTGTTCTCCACGTTCGGCAGGTCGTCCAGATGTCTGTGGCGGCTTGCACCGATGAGGACGGCCTGAGACCTTTCCGCCTCGGGGAAGAGCACTTTCCCTTACTCCCGAGCGAGCGCCCGGCTCAGGACGGCGACGGTCTCCGGATCGGCGTCGTCGATCGTCACCGTGACGCCGTTGTACGCGACCCTGGCCGTGGGCCTGTGGTGCCGTGTGCGGCGCCATGCCGTGTACGCCAGGACGAAGTTCGCCGCGTTCCAAGCCGTGTCGGTGACGAGTTGGAGCCACTCCATCGCCTCGGCCCCCATGCTGCCGGCCCGGGAGGGCGGCCCCACCCAGGACATCGCGGCGTGCCGGCTGACCTCCGGCTCAGCCTCCAGCCACTCACGGAGCGACCTCAGCTCGCCCTCCGCGTCCGGCCCGTCCATTCCGATACGAATGACCACCGTGACCCCCAAGCGGCATCAACGAGCCTTCAACTTAAGCCAGTCGGCACCGCCAGGCCATAGGCCGCATCCTCCACGAGCCGCAGAGCTGACAAGGGTGCACAAGCGAACGCCCGCAACCCCAGAACCGCGGGGTGCGGGTGTAGCGTTGTGGGCGGTGGTGGTCAGGCCGGTGCTGGCACCAGCCGGACTGAGTGTAGGCACGCCGCCCCGACGGGCGCTCCGGTGTGCTCCACCCTGCTGATGCGGAAGTCAGGGGGCGAGGCGCCACAGCGCCTCCATCGGCACGGCGCGGATGCGGTCGCCGAACGACAGTGTCTGCGCCCCGGTGTAGAGGACGTAGCCGGCGACGAAGCGATCGCCCAGGAGCCGGGCCAGGTTCCGCAGTCCGGCCAGGTCTTCGGTACGAACGGTGGCGCCGGCCTTGACCTCGGCTCCGACCACCCGGCCATCGGGAGTCTCGATGACGGCGTCGACCTCCAGCTTGTCCCTGGTGCGGTAGTGGTACAGACGCCCCTGTTGCTCGGACCAGGTCAACTGGCGGGCCAGTTCCATGACGGCGAAGTTCTCCAGCATCGGACCGGCCGCGCCATCGGGTTCGGCCAGCCGGTTGACGTCCTGGCCGATGAAGTGGCAGGCGATTCCGGTGTCGACGAAGGCGAGTTTGCCCGTGGCTACCGCGCGCCGTGTCATGCCGGAGGACCAGGCTGGAATGGTCTTGATGAGGAACACCGAGGACAGCAGCTCCAGGTAACGCACGAGGGTGGTGCGCGGGATGCCGGATGCGCCGGCGAGCGTCCCCGGGACGAGGAGACCGCCTGCCCGCCCCGCAAGCAAGGCGACGAGCTTGAGCAGCTCGCCGTGGCGCTCGATGCTCGCCAGCTCCAGCACATCGCGTTCGATCAGGGTGGAGACGTAGGAGTTGAAGAACGCCGAGCGTCGCCGTGCATTGCGCCGGACCGCCTCCGGGAAGCCGCCGGCGACGGCTCGTTCCAGGTAGTCGCGTTTACGCAGAGCAGAGGTGTGCATGAGGGCGGGACCGTGAGCGAACGCGGCGTCGACGAACCGGTCGGCGCCGTCGTGCAGCTCACCTTGCGAAAACGGCCACAGCTCGATCACTTCCATACGACCGGGCAGTGCGTCCGGCAGCGTGCACAGGGCCAGGATCCGGGACGAGCCGGTGAGCAGGAACCTGCCCGGAGTCGGATCCAGGTCGACCGCAAGCTTGATCGAGCGCAGCAGCTCCGGCACCAGTTGGATCTCGTCGATGACCATCAAGCCGTCGTGCTCGACGAAACCCACCGGATCGTCCTGGGCAGCCCGCAACACCGCCCCGTCGTCGAGCAGCCGAATGACCGCATCCGGGCGGCGCGCGGTAATCAAACGGGTCAAGGTGGATTTACCTGCCTGCCGAGCACCATTGACCAGAACGACACGCGTGTCCGCCAGGGACTCGCTCACCAGGTGTTCTGCCTGGCGTTGGACCAGGTCACGAGGGGTGGACATGCGTCCCACACTGCCACATGTCCAACATCAACGGCCACATGGCCGGCACATTCGTGGTCACTTAGACGGTCGCTACGCGGTCAGATAGCCGCCCTGATAATGGCCATCTGGCCGGAGAAACATGAAACGCGCACAGCGCCGGATGTCAGCAGCACCGCAGCGCTGCCGGACCGACTGTTCTCCTGCGCCGCGACCAGCCCCGGCACCACGGCCTGACCTGCGACGTTCGCAGCCGGTCCACGTGTAGATACGTTGGTCTGGCCGGGCAGGAGGTCAGGCAGAGGACGAAGCGCTGCGCGTGGGCACCTGCGTCCGGGGGCGGCAAGGTCGCCAAGTGTGCTCAATGGCAAGTGCTGGAGCGGCTCTTCGGTGTACGGGTACGGGTGCGTACCCGTACACCGGAGCCGTGGGAAGAAGTCTGCCGATGCCCGACGCCAACGTCCGCATCCCCGAGGAAGCCAAGAACCGACTCGCCGCCGTCGCGGCGGCCGAAGGCATGTCCCTGCGCGCCTATCTGGCCCGCCTCGCCGAGGGCCTGCTCACCCCGGCCGAGCGTGCCGACCGGGCGGAGAAGGCCCGCGAGACGCTCAAGGCGTGGAACGGATACGCGCCCACCGCGGCCGAGCAGCAGAGCCTCGACAGCGAGCTGGACCGGTGCCTGGACCAGGTAATCGGTTCGTGACCGACCTGCACATCGTCCTGGACGACACCGCGATGACAGCGGCCGGCCAGGGCAACGTCGTCCTCGCCTCCCGGCTCATCCACCGGGCTCACGCCGAACCGGGCTGGTTCCTCTACGCCCCGGCGTGCGCACTCGTGGAAGCCGACCGCCGCCGGCCGGGAACGGCCGAGCACCTCGCGGCCCTGCCCGGCATCACCGTCCTGGACCTCGATCTGCCCGCCGCCCTGGCGGTAGCGAAGCAGAGGACCTGGGCCGCAGCCCACAGCGGCCACGCGGCCCAGCCCACCCCGGACCGTCAGAGTCTCCCAACCCGAGCGTACCGTCGCCAGAACCGTCCCATTTCGATTGGACGAGTATGACCCTGTGCTGCGCAGGGTCGATGGCGATGGCGTCGATTCCGTTATCATGGCTTCCGTCAACAACAGCGGACGCGGCTGCCGCCGTGGAGAGTTCCGTAAATCTCTGCACTGCGAGCGCCGCCAAGGATCGACTCAGGAATGCCTTTTCGCGTACCGAGTCACTTGCTCTCTCGTAGTCGCTCATGTCGATGTGCTCGGAAAAGCCTTTGTGCAGTGCTTCCTTGACATGCCTGATCCAGAGCTTCTTCATGTCATGCCCCTTGATCGCCGATCCCAATGGACACGTTCACGTCCCCACCAACGTGGCTGAAGCGACTCCCCTATGCGCGCTCACACCCTTCTTAGCCCGTCAACTTGCTGTCCGCGAGGGAGTATGCAGGTGAGAGTCATCCTTGATGATCGAGTAGTGTCTGCATTCCCTTCCAGCCGCAAGCTGTTGATCGGAATGCCAACGCAGTGGTGCGGCTGTGCGAACGCCCGCAGCCCCAGAACTGCGGGGTGCGGGCGTCGCGTTGTGGCGGTGGCGGTCAGGCCGCGGTGGTGACCGGGGTCTTGTGGAGGGTGGGGTCCGCCGGGTCGGGGTCGTTGAGGTCGAAGCTGGTGGCGTTGTCGTACGCCTCGCGGTCCAGGATCTTCTCCTGCGCCGCGACCAGCACCGGGACCACCGCCTGACCTGCGACGTTCGTCGCCGTGCGGGCCATGTCCAGGATCGGGTCGATCGCCAGCAGCAGGCCCACGCCCTCCAGGGGGAGGCCCAGGGTGGAGAGGGTCAGGGTGGTCATGATCGTGGCGCCCGTGAGGCCCGCGGTGGCGGCGGAGCCGATGACCGAGACGAAGGCGATCAGGATGTAGTCCTGGATGCCCAGGGTCACGTCGAAGATCTCCGCGATGAAGATGGCCGCCAGGGCCGGGTAGATCGCGGCGCAGCCGTCCATCTTCGTCGTCGCGCCGAAGGGGACCGCGAAGGAGGTGTACTCCTGCGGGACGCCGAGGCGTTCGGTGACCTTCTTGGTGACCGGCATCGTGCCGACCGAGGAGCGGGAGACGAAGGCCAGCTGGATCGCGGGCCAGGCGCCGCGGAAGAACTGCAGGGGGTTGACCTTGGCGACGGTGGCCAGCAGCAGCGGGTAGACGCCGAAGAGGACCAGGGCGCAGCCGATGTAGACGTCGGCGGTGAAGGTCGCGTACTTGCTGATCAGGTTCCAGCCGTAGTCGGCGATCGCGAAGCCGATGAGGCCGATGGTGCCGATCGGGGCGAGGCGGATGACCCACCACAGCGCCTTCTGCAGCACCTCCAGGATGGTCTCGCTGAGCGCGATGACCGGCTGGGCCTTCTCGCCGAGCTTCAGCGCGGCGATGCCGAGGGCCGCGGCCATGAAGACGATCTGCAGCACCTGCAGTTCGGTGAAGGGCGTGATGATGTCGGTCGGGACGATTCCGGTGAGGAAGTCGATCCACGAGCCGCTGTCCTCGGGGGCCGCGCCGTCCTTCGGGGTGAGGCCGGTGCCGTCGCCGGGGTTGGTGATCAGGCCGATGGCCAGGCCGATGGCGACCGCGATCAGCGAGGTCGCGAAGAACCACAGCAGGGTACGGGTCGCGAGGCGGGCGGCGTTGTTGACGTTGCGGAGGTTGGTGATCGACACCAGGATGGCGAAGAACACCAGTGGCGCGACCGCCAGCTTCAGCAGCTGGACGAAGATGGTGCCGATCTGTTCCAGGGTGTCCTTCAGCCAGGCGACGTCGCCGGTGCGGGCGGCCCAGCCGAGGAGCACGCCGAGGACGAGGCCGGCGAGGATCTGGGCCCAGAAGGGCACCTTGGGTATCCGGAAGCCGCTGCGCGGCTGCGCGGCGGGGGTGGTGGGGGCAGGGGTGGGTGTGGACACGGGCGTCTCCGTCACTGGGCGCGCCGGACCGCGTCCGGGCACGGTGGCGGGACGGGGGGAAACGGGCGCGCGGCTGCTACTGGGGAAGGGGGGTGCTGACCGTCAGAGCGCGGGGACTAGCTGCGCTGACATGCCGCGGAGAGACAGCGGCACAGATCGACGTGCAGGCGCGCCACGAGCAGAGGGCTCGTGGGCATGCGAAGCGCAGCCGCCGTCGTCGTCATGACGAGAAGGCTAACACCCGTGCTGTGACATTCCCATAGTGCGGTTTTGGGGGTGACTACCCTCACGCCTCGCCGCGTGCCTCGTCGTCGGCCTCGTCCTCGCGGCTGCGGTTCGCGGCCAGCCGATCCTTCGACTTCTCCACCCGGCCCGCGATCTGCTCCGACATCTGCGCCCGCTGGCTGCGCAGCAGCACGAAGCTCAGCGGCGCGGAGACGACGATCGCCAGCAGCATGACCCACAGGTAGTTGGAGTCCCCCAGCCCCGCCGGGAGCGCGCCGATCCGGACCAGCACGGCCAGGATCACGAACGACGCGGCGAAGACGCCGAGGCGCATGGCGGTGTAGCGGACGGCGGGGTTCGGTTTGGGGGTCACGGCTGACAACTTCTCTCTGCTCTCTGCTCCGTGCGGACGGTTCGGTGGGCGGCGCGTATCAAGTATGCAGCGGCAGCCACATCGTGATGTCGTCGCGGTAGTCGTCGTCCGCGACCCGTATCGCGTCCGGTACGCGGCCGACCTCCTTGTAGCCGCACGACGCGTAGAACGTGTCGACCCCCGTCCCGCCCCGGCACGTCAGCCGGATCCCCCGCATCCCCGGCAGCCCGCGCGCCGCGTCCGCCGCGGCGGCCATCAGCCGGCGGCCCTCGCCGGTGCCCTGGCGGGCGGGGTGGACCATCACGGTGTAGAGCCAGCACCAGTGCCGCATCAGCCGGTGCGTGTTGAGCGTCAGGAAGGCGGTCGCGGCCGGGCGGCCCGCCGCGTCGAGCCCCGCGACCAGCCGGGTGCGGCCCTCCGCCATCGCGGCGAGGTGCTTGAGCAGCTCCGGGCGGATGTCCGCGGCCGTCACCGGGGGTACGAAGCCCACCGCGCCGCCCGCGTTGCTGACGTCGGCCCAGAGCGCGCATATGCCGTCGTGCAGGGCAGGGGTGAGCGCGGGGTCCAGCTCGTAGTGCAGGGTCATGTCGTCCTCAGAAGCGCATGGGCTGCGGCGCCTCGCGCCGCTCCGGGTCCGGGCCCTCGTGCTCGCGTACGGCGGCGTAGCGCGCGTCGCGCTCCACCGGGCGGAGGCCCGCGTCCTGGATCAGGTCGACGAGTTCGCCGGCGGGGAGGGGGTCGGGGGCGGGGGCTCCGGGCGCCGGCGCGAAGTCGTCCGCGCCGTGCTGCAGCGCGAGCTGCGCCGTCTGCGTGCCGTACGCCGGCCACGCGACCCGCACGTGCGCGACGTTGTCCAGCAGCAGCCGCGCCACCGCGAACGTCTTCAGCACCTCCGCGCCCGTGACCCGCCCCGCCGCCAGCGGCGCGACCGCCAGCAGCCCGGCGCCGGCGTCCTGCCGGTCGCGGACCTCCAGGATCGTGTCGACGATCTGCGCGGCGATCTGCTCCGCCGGCTCCTCGCCGTACGTCACCGTCACCGCCGCCACCGCGTCGGCCTCGTCCGCCGGCCCAGGCCCCGGCCCCGGCCCCGCCGCGAAGTACCCGCGCTCCCCGTGCCGCCGCGTCCGCGCCTCGTGCGCGAGCCCGCCGAGCCACGCCAGGTCGCCGCTCCCGTACAGCGCGACGCCGTCCTCCCGGCTCAGCCGCGCGCCCGCGCGCGCCTTCTCCGCCAGCTCCCGCCTGAGTCCTGCGTCCACGGGCCGCCTCCCTGCCGTACGTCGTACGTCACTTTCCTGCGCATCTGCGCGCATCCGAGCCTACGCGGCCTACTCCTCCGCGATTTCCCCCACCCTGCTCTCCCACATCGTGGACAGCACGACCGTCGTCGCCGTCCGCGAGACCCCCTTGATCCGCGACAGCCGCCTGACCGTCTTCCCCAGCCCGTCCACGTCCGGCGCCCGCACCTTGAGCATGAACGAGTCCTCCCCGGCGATGAAGAAGCAGTCCTCGATCTCCGGCTGGTCCCGCAGCCTGTCCGCGATGTCGTCGTGGTCCACCGCCTCGGAGAGCGAGATCCCGATGAGCGCGGTGACGCCCTGCCCCAGCAGGGCGGCGTCGACCGTGGCGCGGTAGCCGGTGATCACCCCGGCGGTCTCCAGGCGGTTGATCCGGTCGGTGACGCTGGGGCCCGAGAGCCCGACGAGCCGGCCCAGCTCGGCGTACGAGGCCCGGCCGTTCTCCCGCAGGGCCTGGATGAGCTGTCTGTCGACGGCGTCCATGTGTGATCTCAAGCCTTCCGTGCTGCTCGTACTGCTCGTACTGCTGTGTCAGCGGGAGCGCCCCAACTCCCCTTCCCATCTGCGATAGAGCTTGTGCGGGACGCCCGCGGAGTCGAGGGCGCGCCCGGCGACGAAGTCCACGAGGTCCTGGACGCCCGTGGCCCCGGCGTAGAAGGCGGGGGCGGCCGGGAGCACCGCGGCGCCCGCCTCGTCGAGCGTCACCATCTGCCGCAGCGTCGGCCCGGGCAGCGGCGTCTCCCGTACGACGACGACCAGCGGCCGGCCCTCCTTCAGCGTCACGCTCGCCGCGCGCTGCAGCAGGTCCTTGGAGAGCCCGAGCGCGATGCCGGCCACCGCGGCCGTCGACGCCGGCACGACGATCATGCCCTTCGCGGCGTACGAACCGGAGGACGGCCCGGCCGCCAGGTCGCCGGCGGGCCAGTGCCGTACGTCCGACAGATCCGTCTCAGTACTGAACGCGTCGGGCCGGCCGTCCGCGCCGGCGGCGAGCCAGCGCCGCAGGTCCTCGCGCCAGTGCGCATCGCGGAACGGGCCCCCGGTCTCGTCCAGCACCGTCAGCCGCGCCGCCCGGCTGACGACGAGGTCGACGGCCTCCCCGGCCTGCAGCAGCGCGCGCAGCACGGCGGCGGCGTACGGGGTGCCGGAGGCGCCGGAGACGCCGACGACCCAGGGCCGGCGTCGACCCTGGCCCGGCTGGTCGGCGTACGGCTCCCCGTACGGCGTCTGGTGAGGCGGCTCCACGCAGCGAGCCTATCCGGCGCCGGGAACCGAGGCGCGGGCCACCTGCGTTTCCACTGGGGAGGACACACTGGTCCGTGAGGGGGCTCGGGTGATGTACGAACCTTATGGGCGCGGCACCCCCGCCGCGCAGCCGGGAAGGCCGGCAAGGGCGCGCACGCCGCGCGGACGGATATACGTGATGCGTGCCGGGGTGGTGATGGTCGCCTGGGTGGCGCTGCTGTGGGTGCTGGAGGCGGTCGACCAGGTCGGCGACAACAAGCTGGACACGTACGCGATCTCGCCGCGCGAGTTCGGCGAGCTGCGGGACGTGATCCCGGCGTCGTTCATGCACTTCGGCTGGGACCACCTCTCGGCGAACTCGGTGCCGCTGCTGGTCCTGGGCTTCCTCGCGGCGATGCGCGGGGTCAGCCGGTTCGTGGGCGTGGTCGCGGTGATCATGTTGGTGAGCGGGCTCGGGGTGTGGCTGACAGCACCGGCGCACTCGGCCACCGCGGGGGCGTCGGGAGTCGTCTTCGGACTCTTCGGCTATGTGGCGGTGCGCGGCTTCGTCGACCGCAGGGTGGTGGACGTGCTGGTCGGTGTGGCGGTGGCCTTCGTGTACGGCTCCATGCTGTGGGGCGTGCTGCCGACGGACGAGGTGGTGGAGCAGTCGATCTCCTGGCAGGGCCACCTCTTCGGGCTGCTGGGCGGCGTGCTGGCGGCGTTCTATTTCAGCGACCGCAGGCGGGGAGCGCTGCAGACGGGCTAGGTTCTGCAGCGGTAACGATGCGGAGGACCACCCGGGGGATGGGCGCATGAGTGAGCAGGACCCGCCGAGCGAGGAGCGCACGGCCCCGCCGCCGGGCGGGCCGCCGCCGGGCGAGCAGCAGCCGCCTGCGCAGTCGGGGCAGTCGCCGGGGCAGCCGGCCGACCAGCCGCCGCCGGGGCCGCCGCCCGGCCCGCAGCTGCCCGCCGCGCCCCCGGGTGTCCCCGGCCCGTACGCCCCGCAGGGCGGCACCGGCCCGTACCCCCCGCCCGCCGGCGGCCCCGTGCCGTACCCGCAGCCGCACCCCGGCGCCCCGTACCCGCCGCAGCTCTACCCGCAGGGCCCGCCCGGGAAGCCGCCGCCCGACTCGGCGATGTGGGCGCACCTGTCCGCGCTGCTCATCTTCGTCGCCGGCACCGGCGCCTGCTGCATCGGCTTCCTGCTCTCCTGGATCGGGCCGCTCAACATCCGCGGCAAGGCCCGGGACCCGTTCGTCCGCCACCACGGCACCGAGGGCCTGAACTGGGGCATCACCCAGATCGTCGCGGTCGTGGCCTTCGGCGCGCTGATGGGCGGGAGCATCTACATGGCGGAGGAGCAGGGCTGGCCGGAGTGGGTGCCGGCGGTGCCGTTGATCGCGTGGGGCGTGTACCTGCTGACGTCCTTCGCCTTCGCGATCATCGGCTGCCGGCGGGCGAAGAACGGCGTGCTGTGGTCGTATCCGCGCCTCTTCGCGCTCCCGTTCGCCAAGCCATGAGCTGAGCAAGCAGAGACAAGACTGGCATCTTCTGTACAGTTGATGCATGAGTGAAACGCTGCCCATCGCGCAAGCACGCAGCCAGTTCGGCGCGCTCGTCCGCCGTGCCGCTCTCGGCCGGGAGCGCACCGTCATCACCGACCATGGCGAACCGGCCGCCATGATCGTCGGTATAGGGGATATCGAGGACCTCGAAGACGCCCTCGCCCTCGCGCAGCACGAAGCCCGCAAGGCCCGCGGCGAAGACACGTACGTGACGCACGAAGAGGCGCGCAGGCGGCTGGGACTCAACACGTGAGCCACGAGGTCGTCTGGGCCGTCGAGGCCCTGACCGCCGCCGCGGGCTTCCTCGCCGACGACCCCGCCGGGCTTCGGGCGCTCTTCGACGGCGTCGACGCGCTCGCCACGGAGCAGCGCCCGAAGAACTCGGCCCCCTGGGGCAGCGACAGCCGCCGCCTCCGGGTCGACCGCTACCGCGCGATCTACCAGATCGACGACGGCACCGTCACCGTGCTCGTACTGCACCTCGGCCGCACGGCAGAGTGACCGCGGCAGCCTTCACAGGCTCAGGTCACGGACGAACAGATCCGCCGCCGCGCAGCAGAAGAGCACGATCCCGATCACACCGTTCAACGTGAAGAACGCCCGGTTCACCCGGCTCAGGTCGCCCGGGCGCACGATGCTGTGCTCGTACGCGAACACCCCCGCCACCACCGCGAGGCCGACCCAGAACAGCGCACCCGCGTCCGTCGCCAGCGCGTACCAGACGAACAGCGCCATCGTCACGACGTGCGCCCCCCGCGCCCCGTACAGGGCACCCGCGACGCCGAAGCGGGCCGGGACCGAGCGGATGCCCTGGGCGCGGTCGGTGTCGACGTCCTGGCAGGCGTAGATCAGGTCGAAGCCGCCGATCCACACCCCCACCGCAAGGCCCAGCAGCACCGCGGACCACGACCACTCCCCCGTGACCGCCAGCCACGCGCCGATCGGGCCGATCGCCTGGGCCAGCCCGAGGATCGCGTGCGGGTACGTCGTGAACCGCTTGCCGTACGGATAGACCACCATCGGCACCGCCGCGACCGGCGCCAGCGCCAGGCACAGCGGGTTCAGCAGCGCCGCGGCGCCGAGGAAGACCGCGAGCGCGATCAGCGCGCCCGTCCACGCCGAGCGCACCGAGACCGCGCCGGTGACCAGTTCGCGGTGTGCGGTGCGGGGGTTGCGGCCGTCGATCTCGCGGTCGATTATCCGGTTCGCGGCCATCGCGAACGTCCGCAACGCCACCATCGCGACGGTGACGAGCAGCAGCGTCCCCCACTCGATCCCGCCGTCGCCGTCGCCGTCGCCGTCGAGCAGCATCGCGGTCAGCGCGGCGATGTACGCGAACGGCAGCGCGAAGATCGAGTGCTCGATCATCACCAGCCGCAGGAACGCCCGCACCCCACTGCCGGACCGGGCCGGCCCCGGCCCCGGCCCCGGCCCGACGACGCTCCCGGCCGCCGTCACAGCCCGTACTCCCGCCACCGCGCGTCGACCTTCGCCGCCGTGTCCGGATCGGAGACGACCATCTCCGGCCAGCCGCGCGCGTACCCCTCCTCGGGCAGCTTCGCGGTCGCGTCGATGCCCGCCTTGCCGCCCCAGAACTGCTGGTACGAGGCGTGGTCGAGGTGGTCCACCGGGCCCTCGACGACGGACAGGTCGCGCGCGTAGTCGGTGTTGCCCAGCGCCCGCCAGGCGACCTCGTGCAGGTTGTGCACGTCGCAGTCGGCGTCGACCACGATGATCAGCTTAGTGAGCGACATCATGTGCGCGCCCCAGATCGCGGACATCACCTTCTGCGCGTGCTTCGGGTACTTCTTGTCGATCGAGACGATCGCGCAGTTGTGGAAGCCGCCCGCCTCGGGCAGGTGGTAGTCCACGATGTCCGGCACGATCACCTTCAGCAGCGGCAGGAAGAACCGCTCGGTGGCCCGCCCCAGCGGGCCGTCCTCGGTCGGCGGGCGGCCGACGACGATGGACTGCAGCAGCGGGCGGCGGCGCATCGTGACCGCGTCGACGGTCAGGGCGGGGAACGGCTCCTGCGGGGTGTAGAACCCGGTGTGGTCGCCGAACGGGCCCTCGGGCAGCTCCCTGCCGGGCTCCAGCCAGCCTTCGAGCACCACCTCGGCGTGCGCGGGGACCTGCAGCGGCACGGTCTTGCAGTCGACCATCTCGACGCGCTTGCCGCCGATGAAGCCGGCGAGCATGTACTCGTCCATGTCGCCGGGCAGCGGCGCGGTCGCCGCGTACGTCACGGCCGGCGGGCAGCCGAAGGCGATGGCGACGGGCAGCTTCTCGCCGCGGCGGGCGGCGACCTGGTAGTGGTTGCGGCTGTCCTTGTGGATCTGCCAGTGCATGCCGATGGTGCGGCGGTCGTGGCGCTGCAGCCGGTAGAGGCCGAGGTTGCGGACGCCGGTCTCGGGGTCCTTGGTGTGGGTAAGGCCGAGGTTGTAGAACGACCCGCCGTCCTGCGGCCAGGTGAAGAGCGCGGGGATCGCGTCGAGGTCGACGTCGTCGCCGGTCAGGACGACCTCCTGGACGGGCCCGTCCTTCGCCTTCCGCGGCGGCACGTGCGCCATCGAGCCGAGCTTGCCGAACGCTTCGCGTACGCCCGTGAAGCCCTGCGGCAGCTCGGGCTTGAGCAGCCCGCCGATGCGCTCGCCGATCTCGGCGTACGAGCCGAGGCCGAGGGCCTTGAGGAGCCGGCGGTCGGTGCCGTAGACGTTCATCGCCAGCGGCATCGCGGAGCCCTTGACGTTCTCGAAGAGCAGCGCCGGACCGCCGGCCTTGTTCACCCGGTCGGTGATCTCGCCGACTTCGAGGTACGGGTCGACCTCGGCCTTGATGCGCTTGAGGTCGCCGTCGCGCTCCAGGGCCCGCAGCAGCGAGCGGAGATCGTCGTAAGCCATGCGCCCCAGTATCCGCCAGGCCCGGGCGCGGTCCGCGAAGGGGTACGGGGACGGTGCGTGAGCGGCGCGGCGGGGATGTCGGCAGTACGGATTACGCTGGACGCACCGCGGGGTGCCGTACGGGAACCGCACCGGACCGGACGCGGGGAACCGCCGCACCACCGCACCACCGCACGTCGAAGGGCCGCACATGCTCAGGTATCTACCGTTTCTGCTGGTCCTGGCGGTGTGGATCTATGCGTTCATCGACTGCCTGAACACCCCGGAGAAGGACGTACGGAACCTGCCCAAGCTGGCGTGGGTCGCGATCATCGTGCTCTTCGGCTCCGTGCTCTTCGGGCCGCTGGCGTGGTTCGTCGGCGGCCGGCCGCGCGGCCGGCCCGTGATCGCCGGCGGCGAGGCGGCGGCCGGCGGGGGCGGGCGGCGCCCGCGGCGGGCCCGGTGGGTGGCGCCGGACGACAACCCGGACTTCCTCCGGTCGCTGGAGGAGGACCGCCGCAAGGAGGACCGGCGCGCGGAAGAGCGGCGGAAGAAGGACGAGGAAGGCCCCGAGGGGCGCCAAGGACCCGACGAGGACCGGCGCTGAGACGTTAACCTGACGCGGAGACGCAGTGGGGGCCATGGCGTAGCCCCGCGACATCAGGGGGTTTGCCCGCGTGCTCCGCTACTTGCCGTTCTTGATCTTCCTCGGACTGGTGATATACGCGCTGATCGACTGCGCCACCACGAAGAAGGAGGACGCCAAGCACCTCCCCAAGGTCGCCTGGATCGTGCTCATCGTCCTGTTCCCGCTGCTGGGCTCCCTCGGCTGGCTGCTCGCGGGCAGGAACCGCCGCCGGGCCGGGGCGGGCGGAAGCCGGGGCGGGGGCGGCGGCGGGGGCCTGGGGCGGCGGTCGACGTGGGTGGCGCCGGATGACAACCCGGAGTTCCTGAAGAAGCTGGGCGACGAGAACGCGAAGGACGCCGGGGGCGACGCGGACGGCGGCGAGCGGGACGGCAGCGGGGACGACGAGGGCGACGGCAAGAAGGACGGCGACCCGGGCCGGTAAGCCCGTCTCGGCGGGGCGTACGGCTGCGCGCCGCGACGGTCAACGGGCAGCCGGGCATCCTCACCCGCCGGGCGCCTGACTTGCCAGCGGTACCCGGGTACAGGTCTACCGTCGCTGGTGCTCGCGCTCCATGGCCTGGTCGAGGTGGGCGATGACGGCGGGCACGTCGTCGCTCTCGGTGCTGCGGATCAGCTGCAGCGCCGGCCGGACGAGCCCGCCCGGGCGGGCGATCAGCCGGGCGAGCACCTCGGCGCGGACGTCGAGCCGTTCGAGGGTGGCCTCGCGCTCCTTGTCGTTCTGACCGGCGAGCAGGACCGCGTTGTGCCACGCCTCCTCGCGGGACTGGCGGACGCTGAAGTCGAGGATCCGCTCGTCCGTACGGGCTCCGACCTGGTCCAGCAGCGACAGGAGCGGCGACAGGGCGCCGACCGAGTCCTCCACCTTCAGCACCACCCCGGCCAGGATGTCGTTGATCAGGAGGAAGTCGTGCCGGAGCGATTGGATGTCCTCGCCCGGGGAGGTCCGTGCGGCGGCGATGGCGAGGTCGAGGTTGATGTGCGCGTTCACCCCGAGGATCAGGTGCTGGACGATGACGGTGTCGGAGTCGTCGAGCAGCCCGAACGCCTCGCGCCAGCAGCGCGGCCCGCTCCGGTCCCGGCGCCAGGCGTCGTACGCCTCGAAGTAGCGGTTGCCGAAGAGCGTGTCGAAGCGGTCCATGCGGGCGCCGTCGTCGAACCGCCCCTCGTGGATGGCCGTACGCACCTCCACGGTCACCTGCCGGTACAGCGCCGCGAAGTACCCGGCCCGGTCCCCGTCGCGGACGGCGTCCCGCACGATCCCGGCCAGCCCGTCCACAACCTCGTCGATATTCTCCGCCGCCATGCCCACTCCCTCTCCGGTCTCGTCGTTCCTCCGGCCCTGTCCTACCACCGCACGGCGGGGAGGGGCCCCTGGGTGCCCGGTTTCAGGTGCTCACCTCGACGGAGCCGCACCCGAACGAGCGAAGGGCCCCCGCGCACACACGTGTTGCGGGAGCCCTTCGTCGTCCGGCCTGCCGGTGACGGTGGAAGACGATCACGAGCAGGACGTCGAGGTGCGCTCTGCCGTCAGGGGGCGAGCAGCAGGTTGTTGCCGTGTTCCTTGGCGGCGGCGTAGCGCTTGGCCACGTCCTGCCAGTTGACGACCTCCCACATGGCGTCGATGAAGTCGACCTTCTGGTTCTTGTACTGCAGGTAGAAGGCGTGCTCCCAGGCGTCGAAGACCAGGATCGGGGTCGAGCCCTGGCCGACGTTGCCCTGGTGGTCGTAGATCTGCTCGACGATGAGCCGGCCGCTGACCGGTTCGTAGGCCAGGACGCCCCAGCCGGAGCCCTGGGTGGTCGCGGCCGCCTTGGTGAGCTGGCCCTTGAAGTTCCTGAACGAGCCGAAGGACTCGGCGACGGCGTCCGCGAGTTCGCCGACGCCGTCCTTGTCCAGGGGCTCGCCGCCGCCGTCGCCGGTCATGTTGTGCCAGTAGATGCTGTGCAGGATGTGCCCGGAGAGGTGGAAGGCCAGGGACTTCTCCAGGCCGTTGAGCGAGCCCCACTGCTCCTTGTCCCGCACCTCGGCGAGCTGCTCCAGGGTGTCGTTCGCGCCCTTGACGTAGGCCGCGTGGTGCTTGTCGTGGTGCAGCTCGATGATCTCGGGGCTGATCACGGGGGCGAGTGCCGAGTAGTCGTACGGAAGCTCCGGGAGCGTGTACAGCGCCATGTCCAACATCCTCCGACGTAATTGCAAGCTATACGCAATTGCACCTGGCGCCCACAGCCGTGTTGCAGGCCGCCCGGCACCGCCAGTTGACCTGCGCGTCCGTATCCGGCCAGGCAGAGCGGGAAGATTATTGCACATCAGTTGCAACAGAGGGCGGGACGCAGGAGCGCGCGTATGGGTTCTCCGACCGGGCCGGGCATCGAGTCTTCAGACTCCGGCGATGGAGCGCGGCGAGCGTTCAACCCACCCGTGGCTGCGGGTTCTGCCTTCTGTCGGGCGTTACTCCTTGGACGCGGGCCCGCCGGGCTTGCCGGGCTTGCCGCCGTCCTTCCGGCGGCGGGAGGGGGTGTAGTAGTGGTTGGCGAGGCGTTCCTCCCGCTGGGAGTTGAGCATGTGGAGGATGAGCGCGCCCAGCGCGATCGCGCCGAGGACGATGAGGATGGTGACGAGGGTCTCCATAAGGTTCACCCTTCCTCTGCGGCGGCCGGCAGCGGGACCGGCGGGTGTGCCGTACGCGGGGGCCCGGTACGTCCGCCTTCGGAGTTCCAGGTCGCCTGCTGGGCCGTGTCGCCCTCGGTTGACCGCGGGAGCGGTGACACCAGGCGCAGTCCGGTGGCATCGGTGTGGTGCCGAAGGGCGGTGAGCGACAGCCCCGGAGGCGACGAGGTGAGCTGGTCTCCGGTTGTCGGTGGGGAAAGAGTGGTGCTGGTCATGACGCCGACGTCGCTCCGGGCGGGATTCGCCTCGCCCCGGGCTCGTATGCGCCGAAAACGGCACAGGCACTGCAGCTTGCGCACGAATTGCCTTCGGTGTCCTCAGTCTACTCCTCGCCCGCAGGTCACCACGGGGCAGCGAAGGCGGCCCCGCACGTCCTGCGGCGATGTCTAGGGACCGGACTGGAGGTGTCCGAGTCTCGTCCAGGCCCAGGAGCGGTACGCCGCCCCGACGGCCCGACGGCCCGACGGCCCGGCGGCCCGGCGGCCCGGCGGCCCGGCGGCTCGGCTACGACGACGTATCAGGACGCCCGCGCGGGGCGGCGCAGCGGGGCACCGGCCTCGTGGAGGCTGCGCAGAGCCTGCTTGTACGAGGTGAACAGCCCTGTCTCCGCGTAGGACACACCCAGTTCCTGGCAGTGACGCCGGACGATGGCCTGCGCCTTCGCCAGATGCGGGCTGGGCATGCTCGGGAAGAGGTGGTGCTCGATCTGGTAGTTCAGCCCGCCCAGCGCCAGGTCGGTGAGCCGGCCGCCGCGCACGTTGCGGGAGGTGAGCACCTGGCGGCGAAGGAAGTCCGGGAGGTCGTGGCCGGACAGTGTCGGCATGCCCTTGTGGTTGGGGGCGAAGACGGAGCCCAGGTAGAGGCCGAACAGACCCTGGTGGACGGCCAGGAAGGCGAACGCCATGCCGGGCGGCAGGACCAGGAACAGCACCGCGAGGTACGCCGCGATGTGCCCGAACAGCAGGGTGCCTTCCAACGTCCGGTGCTTGACCTGGCGGCCGGCCAGCGCACGGACGCCGGCGACATGCAGGTTGACGCCCTCCAGGGTGAGCAGCGGGAAGAACAGCGCGGCCTGCCAGCGGCCGAGCAGACGGGGCAGCCCGCGGGCGGCGCGAGCCTGCTCGGGCGTCCAGACCAGGATGTCGGGGGCGAGGTCGGGGTCGCGCTCTTCGTGGTTGGGGTTGGCGTGGTGGCGGGTGTGCTTGTCCTGCCACCATTCGTAGCCCATGCCGATGGCGGCGCCGGCGATCCGGCCGGACGCCGTGCTGGCCCGGCGCAGCCGGAAGACCTGGCGGTGCGCCACATCGTGGGCGACCAGGGCAACCTGGCCGAAGACCACGGCGAGTGCGGCGGCGACCGCCAGCGTCCACCAACTGGCACCGACGAAGCCGAAGACGGTCCAGGCAGCGGCGTAGCTCGCGATCACGGCCGTGATCCGGACCGCATAGTAGCCGGGGCGGCGGGCCATCAGCCCGGCGTCTGAGATCTTCTTCGCCAACTGGGCGAAGTCACTGCCGGAGTCACTGCCGGACCCGTTCGGGGGCCGGGCATGGGCTGAAGGGGCTGCGGATGGGGTCATGGTGGTAAGTCCTGTTCTCCGGTGGTGCGTTACGTGGTCTCCCGCCGGTCGTCCCGGAGGGACGGCGGCGGGGCGGGACCGGAGGCCCGAACCGTCTTGGGATCCAGCCCCAGCAGGGTCGCCGCCTGACTGACTCCACCGGCTCTCGCGACGATCGCGCGGATCACCGTCGCGTACTCGGTGCCAAGCACCCGCTGCCGGGATTCGATTGTGCGCGGCCGATCGAGAAGATCGCGCATGCCAGTCCTTCATGCCATGGGCCGGAGGCCCTTACGCCCCATTGGACGTATTTTCCGCGCCGATGTCAAAGAGCCGGAGATCACCGGACGCCGAAAGCGGGCCGCGCCCCCGCCCCGGGCCCCATCGGGAAGCAGTCTCGGATCACCGTGGGGTTGGCCCTGCGGCCTGCGGCCTGCGGAACCAGTTCGTGGGTCGCCCGTGCTACGCTGGGCGGCAGTTGCAGTTTTGGTTCCCATGTACTTTGTGTGCGCCTGCTGGCTTTGAGCTTCAGGCGCATTTCTGTTTTTTCGGTGCTTTCCGGATCGGGTAATCATCGCGGCGACGCGGGATCGCGCACCGTGCGGATCTCCGGAACAGCCACCAAAAGGAGAAAAAGACATGGCCACCGGCACCGTGAAGTGGTTCAACAGTGAAAAGGGCTTCGGCTTCATCGCCCAGGACGACGGCGGCGCCGACGTCTTCGCCCATCACTCCAACATCAACGCTCAGGGCTTCCGCGAGCTGGCCGAGGGCCAGCGGGTGGAGTTCGACGCCACCCAGGGGCAGAAGGGCCTGCAGGCGGAGAACATCACCATCATCTGAACCCTGATCCGAGGACGTGGCGCAAGTCACGAGCACGGGCCGGCGCGGCTGTACCGCGCGGGCCCGTGCCCTGCGGCCGGAGCGCTCTTCGCACCGCGCCGCCGTTCGCCCATTCCCCGGCCCGTTCCTGCGGCTTCCGTGCGGCTCGTCTCCGCCGGGATCTCCTCGGCACGCGCCGTGACGAGGAGGTTCCCATGAACCGCAACACCCGCCGTGCCCCCGACAGCCCGGCCCGTCGCCGTTCGCGTGGTCAGACTCCGCGCCGGCCCGGTCGCGGGAAACCCGCCGCCGTGCAGGGTGAGTTCGCGCTGCCGGCGAGCACCACGCCCGCGCTGCCCCCGGCCGCGTCGTTCGCCGACCTGGACATGCCGGCCGTCTTGCTGACGACGCTGCATCACCAGGGTGTGAGCGTGCCGTTCCCCATCCAGGCGGCCACCCTTCCCGACTCCCTGGCCGGCCGGGACGTCCTCGGCCGCGGTCGCACCGGCTCGGGCAAGACCCTGGCCTTCGGCCTGGCCCTGCTGGCCCGTACCGCCGGCCGGCGCGCCACCCCCCGCCGCCCGCTCGCACTCATCCTGGTACCCACCCGCGAACTGGCCCAGCAGGTCACCGCGGCCCTCACCCCCTACGCCCGGGCAGCGCATCTGCGGCTCGCCACGGTGGTCGGCGGCATGTCCCAGGCGCGGCAGGCCGCCGCGCTGCGCGACGGCGCGGAAGTGGTCGTGGCCACCCCGGGACGGCTGCGCGACCTGATCGACCGCGGGGACTGCCACCTGGACCAGGTACGCATCACCGTGCTGGACGAAGCCGACCAGATGGCCGACATGGGCTTCCTGCCCCAGGTCACCGCCCTGCTGCGGCAGGTGCGGGCCGACGGCCAGCGGATGCTGTTCTCGGCCACGCTGGACCGCAACGTCGACCGGCTGGTACGGGGCTTCCTCACCGACCCGGTCGTCCACTCGGTCGACCCGTCGGCCGCGACCGTGACGACTATGGAGCACCACGTGCTGCATGTCGCGGACGGCGACAAGCGGACGGCCGCCACCCACATCGCCGCCCGCGACGGCCGCGTGCTGCTGTTCCTGCACACCAAGCGCGGCGCCGACCGGCTGACCCGGCACCTGCTGGCCAACGGGGTGAAGGCCGCCGCGCTGCACGGCGGCAAGTCCCAGTCCCAGCGCAACCGCACCCTGGAACAGTTCAAGCGCGGAGACACCACCGCGCTGGTCGCCACCAACGTCGCCGCGCGCGGAATCCACATCGACGACCTCGACCTGGTCGTCAACGTCGACCTGCCCGTCGACCACAAGGACTACCTCCACCGCAGTGGCCGCACCGCCCGCGCCGGCGGGTCCGGCAGGGTCGTCACCCTCGTCCTGCCGGACCAGCGTCGCGAGATGACCCGCCTGACCACGACCGCCGGCATCACCGCACACGTCACGAGCATCCAGCCCGGCAGCACGGAACTCGCCCGCATCACCGGCGCCCGTACCCCCTCCGGCATCCCGGTCACCCCCACCGCAGCCGCCGCGGCGGCCGTGCGGCCCGTCAAGCGCAAGAACGCCGCAGGAGGCAACGGCCGACGCGGCAACCCCGCCCAGACCCAGCACGCGTCCCGCCGCACCCGCCTCCCGGAGAAGACGGCGCCGCGCAGGGCGGCGGCGTAGCGCCACAGCCCGGCCCGGCCGCCACGCTGATGGAGGCCGGGCGGCAGCACGAGGCTCGGAACCCGGCGCCGCTCGGTAACGCCGGCGCTGGTGCCATGAGCCGCCGCCTGGTCACTCTCCAGGCCTCGGTTACCGTGTACTCGTGCCGGATCACATGCAGCTTCTCGCTTTCACGGCCGCCGCCCGAAGACGGCGCTGTTCTTCCTCACCTTCCTGCCACAGTTCTGCCAGCCGGAGAACGGCCCGGTGGCACTGCAGGTCGCGATCTTCGGTCTCATCAGCGTGTTTCTCAACACCGCCGCGGACATCGTCGTCGCCTTCGTGGTCGGACCGTTGGGCCGGCGGCTCATGCACAACCTCAGGCTCTGGCGGCGGCAGCGCAGGGCCACCGGTGGTCTGCTCATCGGCCTGGGCATCAACGCCGCAGCGCGCAACTGACGCGCGAATCTCACGGATGACGGGCCGGCGGCCACCGACCGGGGCTTCGGACTCGTTGGCCGCTCCGCGCGAGCACGTTGGCGCCCCGGTGGCTCGGGTGCCCTGGGCTCGTCGGGTGGGGTGAGGAAACAGGGACGTAACGAGGGCTTATTACGATCGCCGCATGCGCACCGCCGTGAACAGGGAAGACGACGCGGACACGCGGATACGGCCGGGCGCCGACAGCGACCTGGACGAGCTGACCCGCATCTACAACCACTATGTCGTCGAGACGCCGATCACCTTCGACATCGAGCCACTCACCGTCGAGCAGCGCCGCCCGTGGCTGACGTCCCACCCGGACCGGGGGCCGCACCGGCTGCTCGTGGCGGAGGAGGCCGGCAAGATCCTCGGCTACGCGACCAGCAGCCCGTTCCGCCCGAAACCGGCGTACTCGACCTCCGTCGAGACCAGCGTCTACCTGGCGCCCGAGCACGTGGGCCGGGGCGTCGGGGGCCTGCTCTACACGGCGCTCTTCGAGGTGCTGGAGCAGGAGGACGTACACCTGGCCCTCGCCGGCGTGGCCCTGCCCAACGAGGCGTCGGAGCGGCTCCATCTGCGCTTCGGGTTCCGGCCCGTCGGGGTGTACGAGGAGGTCGGGCGGAAGTTCGGCAGGTTCTGGGACGTCGCCTGGTTCCAGAAGAAACTCGGGAACTGACCTACCCGCGTCTGCGCACGAGGCTGGTGCCGTCCTCGCTCTGCACCCGGTCACAGAAAGGCAGAAATCCATCATTCCGGCAGACCCCTGGATGCGGGAAAATGAGAATGAGCCGGCATTCCCCACGGGCCGCGCAGCGATCCTCGACGCCCGAGAAGGAGTCCTTCTGTGGAGGTCCCCTTACCGCGAACGGCGTCCGTCCTCGACGGGACCGTGTTCGCCGGGCGCCGCGTCGTCGTGACCGGAGCCGCCGGATTCATCGGTTCCCATCTCTGTGAACGACTTCTTCGGCTGGGTGCCCTCGTGGTCGGGATCGATAATCTCTCGACCGGGAGGACGGCCAACCTGACGGCGTTCATCGACAGTCCGCGCTTCGAGTTGATCGCTCACGACGTGATCCTGCCGTACAGCCTGGACGGCGTCGTCGACTACGTGCTGCATCTGGCGTCACCGGCCTCGCCACGGGATTACGCCGAACTGCCGCTCATGACGCTCAAGGCCGGCGCCCTCGGTACACTTCATTTCCTGGAGCTGGCCGACGCGAAGCAGGCACGTTTCGTGCTCGCCTCGACGTCCGAGGTGTACGGGGACCCGTCGGAGCATCCGCAACGGGAAAGCTACTGCGGCAACGTCAACCCGGTCGGCCCGCGCAGCGTATACGACGAGGCGAAGCGATATGCCGAGGCCCTGACGGCCTCCTTCCGCCGCGACAACGGCACCGACACCGCTATCACGCGGATTTTCAACACCTACGGGCCGCGCATGCGACCGGGCGACGGCCGCGCCGTCCCGGCATTCATCAGCCAGGCGCTCGCCGGACTACCACTCACCGTCTACGGGGACGGCTCCCAGACCCGCTCCCTGTGTTACGTCACCGACACGGTCAACGGCCTGCTCGCCCTGGCCGCCAGTGATCATCCAGGCCCGGTCAACATCGGCAGCACCGACGAGATCACCATGCTGGACCTGGCTCGGCGCATCCGCGATCTGTGTGGCTCGCCGTCGTCGATCGAGTCCGGGGACCTCCCCGTCGACGATCCACGCCGCCGCTGCCCCGACATCGCCCTGGCCCGCAGCCTGCTGTCCTGGACACCCCGCGTCGGCCTCACCGAAGGACTCCGCCGCACCATCCCCTGGATGGCGTCGGCGAGATCGTCCACTCCGGGCTGACGTCTCTTCAGGCCCAGGCCCGGGCAAGGCCGAGCACGATGCGTTCCAGGCGTTCCGCACTGGTGCCGATGTTCACGCGGACCGAGGTGGCATAGCCCGGGTTGCGGGTGCCGCCAGGGGCTGTGCCGGGGGGTGGGCCGTACGTCGTACCAGCGTCGAGGAGGACCCCTCCCTTGTGGAGGGCGATGGCCGCCGGTTCCGGCTGGCCGGGCGGCTCGACCCAGGCGAGGTACGTGGCCTCGCCCGGATGCCAGATCACGTGGGGTACGTGGGTGGCGAGGAGCCGGCCGAACTGTTCGCGACGTTCGTGCAGGTGGGAGACGAGCGCGGCACGCCAGGGATCGCCGTCGCGGTAGGCGGCGACGGCCGCGGCGACGCCGAGCGACGAGACGCCGCGGTTGGCGGCCCTCGGCAATGCCCGGAGTGCGGCCGCGTCCACCGCTGATCCGGTGATGATCTGCGCGCACTTGAGGCCAGGGATGTTCCACCCCTTCGAGGCGGCGATGACGGTGATGTGGCGGTCAGGGTCGATCGTGGCGTACGGGACGTGGACGGCGCCGGGCAGGACCAGCGGAGCGTGAATCTCGTCGCTGACCACCCGGGCTCCGTGCCGGTCGGCCACCTGCCGGAGGGCGGTGAGTTCGGATCGCGACCAGCTGCGGCCGAGAGGGTTGTGCGGATTGGTCAGCAGGATGGTGCGCGCGCCGGCGGCCAGCTCGGACTCGACGGCGTCAAGATCGAGAACGTACCGGCCGCCGTCCAGGGAGCACGGCACACCGACGAGACGTCGTCCGGCCCGGGGAACGGCGGCGACGAACGGCGGGTAGCACGGGACCGGTACGACGACCGGCGCGTCCGCGCACAGCGTCTCGATCGCGAGTGCCACGCCGATGACGGCGTCACCGGTGAGGACGACGTTGCGGGGTTCGGGTCGCCAGCCGAAATTCCGGTGCAGCCACCCGGCCAGGACTTCGGGGAGCACACTGCCGGTGAGGGTGGAGTAGCCGACCATGCCGGCGTCGACCGCCTCCCGAAGGGCCGCGACGACGACAGGGGCCGGCGAGACGTCCATCTCGGCGAGCGAGGCGGGGATGGTGTCCGGAGGGCAGTCGCGCCACTTCTTGTCGCCGCGCCGGCGCAGATCGTCGTCGGTGAGGTCGAAGTCCGGCAGTTGCTCGGCGACGGCTTCCATGATTTCGACCCTACCCACTGCCCGCGGCATCTACCGGGGGACGTCGGCCGCCGGCAACCGGGCATGCCGGCGTCGGGCGTCGGCGGCGAGGTGATCGGCGGCGAGGGCGGCGTTGAGGGCGGTGGTGGTGGCCTTGGTGGTGAACGCGAGGCTGACACAGTCGCGGGTCGGTATACGGACTCCCATGTTCCGGCGCACCCGGGAGTCGGCCACGCTGTTCACGGCAATCGCGATGCGCGGCTGCCGCACGACGGCCTCCCGCAGGGCGGGATACGCGATCTCGGCGGCACGGGCCACCAGGTGCCGTGCCCGGTCGGCGTCGGCATCGGCGGGATGCTCGACGCGGTCCAGCCAATCGGCCGGCACGATGTACGGGGGTGACAGCTCGGTCAGCGCCAGGTGCGACAGCGGCGGGTGATAGACCAGGCCATGTGTGGCGCCGAGTGGTGCGTCCATGGCCCCGAAATCGCCCTCCAGCATCAGCCGGGTCGGCGCCGGGAAGGGGCGGGGCCGTCGGTACTCGACATCGGCGATCAGCCGCAGCGCGACATGCACCCGTTCCGGTGGCGAGAAACCGTCGTCTGCCACCCCCCGCTCCAGCGCGAAGCCCCGGACGTGGTTGGCGAGAGCGACCTGCGACGCGTCGAAGGTCCGCGCCCCCGCCTCGGTGACGGCCTCCACCCGGAACTGACCGCGCCCGCGGCGGACGACCCGGCGGACGTCGTGTCGGGCCCGTACCTCGACGCCCGTACGCTGAAGCATCCGCGTGATCGTGGCGACGAGGACGTCGGGGTGCACCCCGCGCTGCGGTGTCACGAACCCGCTGTCCACGTTGACCAGGTCGGCGTACTCGTCCGGGGCGAGCCGCCGCCAGAACTCGCCGACCGGACAGATGTCCTGCTCCAGGCTCGGATCCCGACGAACCATCTGCTCGTACTCGGCCTGCAGGTGCCTCAGCAGCGCGGTGTACCGCTGCCCGTCCATCCCGGCCGCCGCGGTGCCGGTGGCGATGAGCATGTGGGTCCGGGGTTTCGTCACCGCCTCCGCGGGCAGCACCCGTTGGAGGGCGGCGAGTCCATGCAGGCAGTCGACGGCGCTGCGCGGGTCGAACGGGTACTCGCCGCCGGCATGGATCTCGGTCACCACGCGTCGGCCCGACTCCGCAGATCTCCGGGAGCCGTTCCAGCAGGAGCACCTCCCCGTACCCCCGCCGGCGCAGTTCCAGGGCCAGGAAACATCCACCAAGGCCGGCGCCGATGACGACGGCCGTCTCGGCGGCGAGGTCGGCACGATCGGGTAAGTCGGCGTGGTTCACGATGACAGCGCCCTTTCCTGCACTTCTCCTGTTCCCCGGCCGCTGTCGCCGTTCCCCTCGGCGAGGGTGACAGCGGTGCGGATGGCCGTGTTGACCGGTGTGTCGATGCCGTGCGCGGCGGCGAGTTCGACGATCGCGCCGTTCAGCGAAGCCACCTCGGTAGCACGCCCGGCGAGCAGATCCCTCAGCATCGACGATGTCGCCCCCTCCTGTGCCCCGCGATAGGCCTCGGTGCGTGCCAGCACCGCCTCCTCCGTGGTGGCGACCCCCACCGCGCGGGCGACGGCGACGGCTTCGGCGACGCACCGCCGGTAAAGGAGCATCGCCGCCTCGTCGTGCAGAATCGGACCGATCGGCGTCCGGCACAAGGTGGTCATCCCGGAGAACGCGACGATGAACGCGAACTTCGACCACTGGTCCCGCAGGATGTCCGTCGAGGCGGTGGCGAGGACTCCCGCCGATCGCAGTTCCGCCTCAATGCTTCGCAGCACCTCCCGGTCGGGATGCACGGGATCGCCGTAGACCAGGGTCCTCGGTCCCCCGGACTGCCGGATCCGACCGGGCGCGACGCGCGCGGACACGATGTGCGCGAGCCCGGGGAACACCTGCGCACCCGGCAGCGACGCCCGCAGCACGTCGTCGTTGCCGATGCCGTTCTGCACCGAGATCACCACCGTGCCGGCACCGACCGCGGGCGCGATCCCGGCGGCTGCGGTGGTGTTGTCATACGTCTTCACACAGAACAGGACCACGTCGTACGGCCGTTCTCCCGTCACCCCGGCACGCGCCCGCACCCGCGGGACGTGGTACGCACCGTCCACCGTCTCCAGATGCAACCCGTCCCGCTGCAGTGCCGCGAGGTGCTCGCCGCGGGCGAGGAAGGTGACGTCCGCACCCGCATGTGCGAGCAGACCCCCGAAATAGCCTCCGATGCCCCCAGCACCGACGACAAGCCACCGTCGCATGGCCTTTCACTCCCGTGTCATACCATTCCGGTCGTGCCTCCGACTGCCGCGGCAAAGGTCGCGGCACCGGCTCCCGGGCGATGCCGTGCGCCACCATCTGGTTGTACGCGTAGCCGAACTTACTGAAGAAGACCAGGGGTTGATGTGCCAACGGCCGTGTCGTGTCAATCGGGAAGCCGTGCGACAGGTGGCAGGCCAGCGATGAACGGGGTCAGTTCCCACCAGTAGTACGGCAGGATCCGATCGAATATCGCCAGGCCCTCGGCGTCGATCAGACCCCGCTGGAAGCCCACCCCCATCTCGGCGAACAACATCGACATCGCATGCAACCGGTTGTACAGCCTCACCGAATCCGGATCTTCACGACGGCAGATCGCGCTGAACCGTTCCACCCGTTGGTCCATCGGCAGATCACGCATTCCGGAAAGGCAGATGTCGACAGAGTCCCTGGTCTCCATGAAGTCCGGCGCCGAGTACCGGGCCATATACTCGGCGATCAAGGTTGCGGCGATCGTTCTATCGGTCTGCCATTTCGCAACCCTCCGGACGGCGAAGAAGCCTCCGATCGTCGCCAGTAACGCCCCTAGCACGGCACTCGCCAACTCAGTCATCAGACCGCTCTCAGCAGGGAGCCCGACCAGCGTAGGGCGGAACGATAGATCCCGGCACCGGGGATTTCGGACAGCGCCGTTGGCCAGCCGTCAACCGTCAGTCGTCAGACAGAACCCCGATCCCGAGGGCTCCAGGCGGGACAGGGTGTAGCCGGAGGTCGGCTCCCAGACCTCGCCCGCACCCAGGCCGCGGTTGAAGCTGCCGGCGAGGCAGTACCCGGTCTTGGTGGAGTTGACGGCCGCCACCAGCTTCACGGGAGGGTCGAAGGCGTGGTCGGCACCCTCGGGGACGAGGGTGACGACGCCGTCGTGGTGGACGCACACGTACCCGGTGGTGCAGAAGGGCGCCGCGGTGGGGGTGTCGGCGGCCGGAGCGGCGGTGGCCGTGGCCGTGGTGCCGAGGGCGGCGGCCAGGGTGAGGGAGGCAAGGGCGGAGGTCAAGCGTCTTCTTCGCATGCTGCGTGGCTCCTTCGGGGTTCGTATCCCGTAGCGGGATTCATGGGTTGTCGGCGTTCAGACAACTGCGCCAGCGCGACCGTGGCCAGCGCAGTACCGGCCATTCGGGCCCGCGGCGAAAATCGTTGGACCCGCCCCCGCCCCGCGCGTAGGCTCGCGCGTCTGCCCCCGCCTCACCGGCCGTTTCGCCGGGAGTGCCGCCTGCCGGTCGGAAACCGGCGGCCCACGCCACGCCCGTGCCCGTACCGCCAGCCGCCGGAGGCTCGTACCGCCATGTCCGCGCCCACCCCCGCCGCTCCCCTGGAGCACGAACGCGCCCACCTCGCCGCCTCCCGTACCGCCCTGCGCGCCATGCGCGCGGACGCCGAGGCGCTGGACATCACCGACGTGACCGCGAACTGGGTCAACGCCGAGGTGCTGCAGTCCGAGATCGACCTGCGCATCAAGGCGCTCGCCGACCTCGCCGACACCCCCCTGTTCTTCGGGCGGCTCGACTACACCCACGCGCCCGGCGCCGAGCAGGCGGAGGGCGACCCCGGGGAGAGCTTCTACATCGGCCGGCGGCACGTGCACGACGCCGACGGGGACCCGATGGTGGTCGACTGGCGGGCGCCGGTGTCGCAGCCGTTCTACCGGGCGTCGAAGAAGGAGCCCATGGACGTGGCGCTGCGGCGCCGGTTCGGGTACGACCGCGGGGAGATCACCGCGTACGAGGACGAGCACCTGACCGACCCGGCCGAGGCGGCGAAGTCGAGCGCGCTGCTGCAGCGGGAGATCGAGCGCCCGCGCGTCGGCCCCATGCGCGACATCGTGGCGACGATCCAGCCGGAGCAGGACGTCATCGTACGGGCGGAGATCGGCGGGACGGTGTGCGTGCAGGGCGCGCCGGGGACGGGGAAGACGGCCGTGGGGCTGCACCGGGTGGCGTATCTGCTGTATGCGCACCGGGAGCGGCTGGCGCGTACGGGGACGCTGGTGATCGGGCCGAACGACTCCTTCCTGCGCTACATCGAGCAGGTGCTGCCGACGCTGGGCGAGCTGGAGGTGAAGCAGGCGACGGTGGCGGAGCTGGTGGCGCACGTGGAGGTGCGCGGGGCGGATCGTGCGCCGGTGGCGCGGCTCAAGGGCGACGCGCGGATGGCGGAGGTGCTGCGGCGGGCGGTGCGCGCCGGGGTGACGATGCCGACGGAGCCGGTCGTGGTGGTGCGCGGGTCGCGGCGGTGGCGGGTGCCGGCGTACGAGGTGGCGGAGCTGGTACGGGAGCTGCTGGAGCGGGACATCCGGTACGGGGCGGCGCGGGAGGCGCTGCCGCAGCGCATCGCGCACGCGGTGCTGGTACGGATGGAGCGCGCCGGGGAGGCGCCGGACGACCGGGTGCAGGACGCGGTGGCGCGGAACGCGGCGGTGAAGGCGGCCGTGAAGGCGATCTGGCCGGCGGTGGATCCGGCGAAGGTGGTGCTGCGGCTGCTGTCGGATCCCGGCTTCCTGGCGGCGCACGCGGAGGGGGTGCTCGACGCGGCGGAGCAGCGGCTGCTGCTGTGGGAGAAGGCGCCGCGCGGGGTGCGGTCGGCGCGGTGGTCGGCGGCGGACGCGGTGCTGATCGACGAGGCGCGGGACGTGGTGGAGCGGACGCCGTCGCTGGGGCACGTGGTGCTGGACGAGGCGCAGGATCTGTCGCCGATGCAGTACCGGGCGGTGGGGCGGCGGTGTTCGACGGGGTCGGCGACGGTGCTGGGGGACATCGCGCAGGGGACGACGCCGTGGGCGACGGAGAGTTGGGCGGTGGCGCTCGCGCACCTGGGGAAGCCGACGGCGGCGGTGGAGGAGCTGACGCAGGGCTTCCGGGTGCCGCGGGAGGTGATCGCGTACGCGTCGAGGCTGCTGCCGTCGATCGCGCCGGGGCTGGCGGAGGCCACGTCGATCCGGGAGTCGGCGGGGGACCTGGCGGTACGGGAGGTGGCGCCGGCGGCGCTGGCCGGGGCGGTGGCGGCGGCGTGCGGGTCGGTGCTGGCCGGCCGGGAGGGCTCGGTGGGCCTGATCGCGGCGGACGGGCGGGTGGCGGCCGTGGGGGCGGCGCTGGACGCGGCGGGGCTGGCGTATCTGTCGCCGGGTGAGGAGACGACGTCGGCGGCGCGGCTGACGCTGGTGCCGGCGTCGCTGGCGAAGGGCCTGGAGTACGACTACGTGGTGCTGGACGACCCGGCGGCGATCGTCGCGGCGGAACCGGACGAGCGGACGGGGCTGCGCCGGCTCTACGTGTGCCTCACGCGCGCGGTGTCGGGCCTGACGGTGCTGCACGCGGAGCCGCTGCCGGGGGCGCTTGGCGCGCCCGTCTGAATCACCGCACCCCGATCGCAGCACAGGCAGGTCGAGAACAACCCGGGGCCGAACACACCCGAACCGGCTGCTGTTCACGGCCGGTCTGTGACGACGGCCAGTCCGGGCGGCTGAGGAACGCCGACGACCCCGGCACCGCGACGTCGGGAGACGGGGGGCAGCGGTGCCGGGGCGTGTGTGGGCCGCCGCGGAGCGTCCTCCGCGGCGGCGGTTCCGGTTCAGGTAGAGATGCAGTCGGCCAACGCAGGCACCGCCGTGACGACGACGCCGCCGGTGGCGACGACCACTCCCCTAGCCTTCGCGATGAAACGCGTCGGAGACCCCATCTCTGTCCGCGAACATGCGTACCGGAACGGCACAGCACACGTTAGCGACTGCGTCTGCACGAAACCTTGACGCGATCTCTCACGCCTCCGGATGCGTTCTTGACGGCAAAGAGCGAGGTCAGCGGACGACCGTCTGGATCTCCTTCACCGTCACGTCCTGCTCCGAGGTCGACAGCCCGTCGGGCAGGTCGCCGTTCTGCGGCTCCCCGTCCGGGCTCGCCGTCGGGTTCCAGGTGACGTCCCAGACGATCTGCGCCTCCATCGGGTACGTACCGTCGCCCGAGGACTTGCGGTACGTGATGTTGCAGCCGGAGCCCTCGCTGTTCACCTGGTAGCCGCCGTCCGCCGGCACCAGGTCGTACGTGCAGGAGGCCGGGTCCGCGTACTCCGTGCCCGCGTCGATGCGCAGCGAGACCGGCTCGGCGACGGTGGTGGCCGCAATGTCGACGCCGGCCTGCGCGTTGGCGAGGCTGGCCGTCGTCCAGACGCGGTCCAGCGGCTCGCTGAACTCGATCTTCGTGGGCAGGTTGACCACGTTGCGGTCCTCGTTGGGCTTCAGGTCGACCGGCGGCGCCGGGAGCTTGGTCCGGTCGTACGCCAGGCCCGCGAGGATCTCCGGGTCGACGGCATCGGCCGGCGGGTCGGGGTCGCCGCGGTCCACCCAGATCCACAGCTCGCCGATCTCGCAGGAGCGCGGCGACATCATCGGGGTGCGCTCCCACCACATGCCGTCCTTGCCCTTGTGGGCGTTGGTCTCCTCCTCCCGGTTGTCCGCGGTGTCGTGGTCGATGCCCTCCAGCGGACCCTTGTCCTCCAGCTCCTCGTTGTGCTCGTACAGCTCCTGGTTGGTGTAGCGGGGCTCGAACCAGCACACCGGCGGTGACCAGTCGCCGCTGGAGCTGGTCATCGGCTGACCGCCGCCCGGGCTGTGGTAGGTGAACTGCACGCTTGAGCCGATGTCGCCGTCACCGGTGTCCGCGCCGGGCGTGGTGGTCCCGGTCTCCCGGTTCGCCGCCGCCCCGCCGGCGGCGGCGAGCAGCAGTCCGCAGGTCAGCGCGGCGACCGTGGCGGTGGCGCGGGTTCGGTGCGTGCGGTGCGTGCGGTGTGTCAGGCTTCGTCGCGACATTCCTTGCTCCCCCTGGTTGCCTGGTAGTCCACGACCTTCCAGCCGGCCCCGCTCTTCTCCATCGTGGCGCGCGCGTCGATGAAGGAGTCCAGGTCGGCCGGGGTCTTGTCGACCTTTCCGGTCTCGGCGTTCTTCAGGTACGCCTTGCTCTGGTCCTCGCAGTACGCGACGACGGCGCGGTCGCCCTTCAGCGAGGTGACCTCGCGGAAGTAGAAGACGTCGAGCCCGGTGATGGTGACGCCGTCCTTGCGGTACGCGGCGAAGTCGGCCTCGAACGTGGCGGCGGCCTCGCCGTCCCAGTACAGCGTGAAGTTCGGTGTGGCCTCGGTCGCGGCGTACGACTCCTGCTGGGCCATCAGCGCATGGCCGTGGTCCCGCAGGATCGCGTCCTTCTTCTCGTCGCCCGTCGCGTCCTCGGCGATCTCGACCTCCACGTCCTCCGGGAGGTCGAACTCCGGCGCCCCGGGCTCGTCCGCGGACGGCTCGGCGGACGGCTCCTTGTCGCCCGACTGCGCGCCCTCGATCTTGTCGCCGGATGAGCCCCCGTCGTCACCGCCGCATCCGGCCAGCAGCAGCGCGACCGCGGCTGCCGCGGACGCGCCGGCTGTTCGTGCTCTACGCGCTTTCATCGTGCGGTCATTCCCTCCGTCGCATGTGGGAGGGGAGCACCTGCCCCCGTCGTGCCTCAACGAGATTAGCGACGGGAGGTCGCGTCTTCGATGGCGGGAAAGCAACTGTGCCGCCACAACCGCGTGATACGGACCTTCCTCCCGGTCTGTTCAGGCGTCCGCGTGCTGGCGGGCGGCCAGGGCGTGGGCGGTGTTCCTCGTGGCCGGGTAGAGGTCCAGGTAGTGGGCGTAGAGCTGCTCGTAGACGGGGGCCGCGGCGGGGTCCGGGGTCACCGTCGACTCGACCGGGTTCCAGGTGGCGATGTCCGGCGGGGACGCCGTGCCGGCGCCGACGGCGGCGAGGAACGCGTCGCCGTAGGCGGCGCCGACCAGGTGGCGGGGGATCTGCTGCTCCTTGCCGGTGACGTCGGAGACGATCCGGGTCCACAGTTCGCGGGCGCCGCCGCCGACCGCGACGAGGCGGGCGGGTTCGCCGCCGGCCTCGGTCATCGCGGCGAGGTTGTGGCGTACGCCGTACGCGGTGGCCTCCAGGGCGGCGCGGTAGAGGTGGCCGCGGGTGTGGCGGAGGGTGAGGCCGTGCACGAGGCCGCGGGCGTCGGGGTCGAAGAGGGGGGTGCGCTCGCCGGCGAAGTACGGGAGCATCAGCAGCCCTTCGGCGCCCGGCGGGACGCCGGCGGCCTCGGCGACGAGGGTGGCGTAGTCGGAGCCGGTGAGGTCGCGCAGCCAGCCGGTGACGGCGCCGGAGGTGGCCATGCCGGCGGCGAGGCAGTACGTGCCGGCGAAGGCGCCCGCCGTACCCCACAGCTTCGGGCTGGCGACCGGCTGCTCGACCACGTTCACCAGGAACATCGTCGTGCCGTACATCAGCATCAGGTCCCCCGCGCCGGTGGCGCCGACCGCCGTGGACTCCGCCCAGGCGTCCACCGTGCCGGCGACGACGGGGATCCCGGCGGGCAGGCCGGTCTCCCTCGCGGCAGCCCGGGTGACCTCGCCGACCACGTCGGCCGGCCAGACCAGTTCCGGCCAGGTGAGGCCCGGGGCGATCTCCTCGCACCGCTCCTCGATCCAGCGCCGCTCGCGCAGGTCGTACAGCGGCGTGCACTGGCTCGCCGAGTGGTGGTCCAGGACGTACGCGCCGGTGAGCCGGTGCGCGAGCAGCGAACTGGCCATGTACCAGCGGCGGGTGCGGGCGTAGACCTCCGGCTCGTGCCGGCGCAGCCACTCCAGCTTCGGGCCCACGGCCTGGCTGGTCAGCGGCGAGCCGCACTGCGCGATCACGGCCTCGCCGCCGTAGCGGGCGGTCTGCGCCTCGATCTCGGCGCCGGCGCGGGTGTCGACGCCGTAGAGGATCGCGGGGCGCAGCGGGGTGCCGGCCTCGTCCACGGGCAGGAGGCAGGGCCCGATCCCGCTGACGCCGACGGCGTCGACCCCCTCCCCCGCCGCCGCCGTCAGCTCAGCGGCCAGTGCGGTGAAGTCCGCCCACCACACCTCCTCGGCATCGTGCTCGACCCAGCCCGGCCGCGGTGAGGCGGTGGCGTGTTCGCGTACGGCCTGGGCGACGAGCGTGCCGTCGTCGCGGACGAGCACGCCCTTGGACGAGGAGGTGCCGATGTCGATGCCGAGGAGGAGCCCCATGGGTGTCAGTCGACCTTTCCGCTCATGTCGTACGTGGCGTAGACGTCCTCGGCGTTGGCCTTGGTGATCTCCACCGTGCCGAGGGGCCGCTTCTTCCGGGGGCGGGGCGGCGGACCCGGGGGCGAGGGTGGCGGACCCGGGGGCAGGGGCGGAGCGACCGGTGGGCTGCCGGTGTCCGGCCGGCAGGAGACGGCCCGTTCAGTAGCTCACTGCTGGTCTTCGGTGCGGCCCACATGGATGACCAGGATGATGATCTGGCCCTCCTGCCAGGCGTACACGGCGCGATAACGGCCGACGCGCAGTCGCCAGTGGAACGGTCCCCAGCGCACGCCGCGGCGCGGGTCATCGACCAACGCCTCCAGCTCGCCGATCAGTTCCTTCAGGCCCTCGGCGTCGCCGTCGCGCATGTAGGCGGCGAGCTGGTTCTTGGCTTTGTCGGTGAAGCGTACTTCCACTTCTACAGGCCCAGCTCGCGCTTCACGTCATCGAGCGCGAAGGTGGGGACTTCCTCGCCACGGGCACGGCGCAACTCGTTCTCCAGCACGGCGATGGTGTCCTCCTGGTCCTCAAGGTACTGAACCGACACGACGGCGGCCGAGGTCTTGCCGTTGAGCGAGATGTAGGTGCTGGTGCCGTCGACGACGGCGTCGCGCACCAACGTGCCGAACTTCCCGCGCGCTTCTTTTACCGGTAGCACAGCCATACCCAGAAGTGTACACAAGGTTACCCCGCGCTGCCCAGCAGCCCGAAGCCACCGCGCGCGGCGGCGGAACCCGCCCGGCAGCGGAACCCGTTCCCCGCACACCCGCCCCAGGGTAGGCCGCCCCTCCGACAACCAGAGGGTCCGGGAGCCCATCGACGCAGGCCAGTCGGGCCAGACGTGGCTGCTACACGTTGCCGATGTGGAACACGGTGATGGTGGACCACGTCATCGCCCGGCGCGGTCACGGGTCCCAGGCCAGCGCGTTGATCGCGTCGAAGATCTGGTCTACGCCCGGGGATCCTCCTTGCTGTACGCGGCGATCTTCTCCTTGACGCCCCGGTCGTATTCGACCCGGTGCCTCACGCGGCGCCCTGGCCGTGCGCCGTATTCCCCCGCGTACACCGCGCGCACCACCTCATCGTGCGACTCGGTCTCCACCGTGCCGCGGGCCTTGCGCAGCTCGTACAGTGCGAGCACCAGGCGGTCGTCAAGGTCTGCGAGTTCCTCAGCGCTGATCAGCACGGCCGCCGGCTCGCCGCCGTCGCCGGTGATGACCACCCGTTCCCGTCCGGCCGCGCACTGCTGCACCAGCATCTCCAGCCGGGCGCCAGCCTCGCCGATCCCCACATCACTCATCTTCGATCCCGCTACTCGTGCCCCACTTGGTGCTTCGGCGCGCGCAGGCGGTACATGTCACCACGCACGCAGGTCGTCCATGTCCTCCCGCACCGCGACCGCCTCCGCCTCGTACGCCGGGTCCAGGCGCCACTCCTGCACCTCGGCCGCCGCCTGGCGGCACTGCTCGCGGACGTACGCCTCGTGCACCGCCTGCCTGATGGCGTCGGACACCGTCACGTCGCGCATGGTCGCCAGCGCGTCGAGTTCGCGGCGCGTGGCGGCGTCCGGGCGGAAACTGATGGTCCGTACGGTCACGAGGCCAGCGTAATGCGCAACGTATTACGCCGCCGGTGTGCGCACCCGGCCCCGCCAACCACGGTGCGGTCAGCTGTCCAGCAGCGTGCGCCACTCCTCGACCGACTCCGCCGACACCGGCCCCGACCAGCCCTCCGGGCGGACCGCGCCGCCGACGTGGAAGGCATCCAGGCCCGCCGCGCGGAGCCGGGGGACGTGGGCCGTGGTCAGGCCGCCGCCGGCCATGATGCGCGGCTCGTAGCCGGGCTCGCCCGCCACCGCGCGGGCCGCCTCCGCGACCAGCACCGCGAGGCCGTCGGCGACGCCGTTCGGGGAGCCGGCGGTGAGGTACGTGTCCAGACCCGGCAGCCCCGCGAGCTGCTTCCGCAACGTGTCCCGGTCTGCCGCCCGGTCGATCGCCCGGTGGAACGTCCACCGGCAGCCGTCCCCCACCTCCCCCACCTCCCCCACCGCCGCCAGCAGCCGCCCCATCGCCGCCAGATCCGGCCCACCCGCCTCGTCCAGAAACCCGAGGACGAACTCCTCCGCCCCCTCCGCCCGCAACGCCCCCGCCCGCGCCGCCAGCGCCGCCACGTCCCCGGCGGCGAAGCCGTCCTCGGCGCGGAGCATGACGCGTACGGGGATGTCCACCGCGGCCCGTACGGCGGCGACCGTCGCGCGCGACGGGGTGAGCCCGTCGGCCGCCATGTCCGTGACCAGCTCAAGGCGGTCGGCGCCGCCCGCCTCCGCGGCGGCGGCGTCGGCGGCGTTCAGGGCGATGACCTCAAGCAGCATTGGTCTAGACATGCAGCACAGCCTGCCATATCGCGCAGAATGGTGACCATGCCAGCCCCCGTAGACGAGTCCCCCGCCGGACCGCCCGCCGGATCGGCCGCCGAGCCGCCCGCCCCCACCCTCCTCGACCGCTGGACCACCCTCCTCACCCGCTGCCAGACCGGCGCCGAGCGGCCCGACCCCGTTCCGTACGGCAAGAACCTGCTGGAACGGTGGGGTGAGCCGCAACGGCACTACCACACCGCGGCACACCTGAAGGCCGTCCTCGACCGCATCGACGAACTGGCCGACCACGCCGACGACCCCGACGCCGTGCGCCTCGCGGCCTGGTTCCACGACGCCGTCTACCGGCCGGACCGGAGCGAGAACGAGGAGCGCAGCGCGCGTCTCGCGCAGGTCGCCCTCGCGGAGGCGGGAGTTGGAGAGGAACGGGTCGCGGAGGTGGCGCGGCTGGTACGGCTCACGGTGAGCCACGACCCGCGGGCGGACGACCGCAACGGCGAGGTGCTGTGCGACGCGGACCTGGCGGTGCTGGCGGGCACGCCGGCGGAGTACGCGGCGTATGCGGCGGCGGTCCGGGAGGAGTACGGCTTTGTGCCGGACGACGCGTTTCGGGAGGGGCGGGCGGCGGTGCTGCGGCAGTTGCTGGGGTTGCCGCGGCTGTTCCGTACGGAGACGGGGTACGGGCGATGGGAGGCGGCGGCGCGGCACAACGTGGGGACGGAGCTGGAGCTGCTGGGGGTGTAGGGGGGTTGGGCGAGAGGTCACTTGACGCGGACGCTCACCCCCGGGACGTCGAGGGTGGTGACGGGCGTGCCATCGGGGGTGCGACAGGCGTGGAAGGTCACCCTTCTGAGGCTGCTGAACCGCGTGAAGGTCTGACGGTCGGGCAACACGACGCAGTTGTACAGCGCCAAGTCCGTCAACGACGGCGGGACGCTCTTCACGCTCGTGAGCCACGCGTGGCCGTTGAGATTGTAGAGTTCCACCCCACGAAGACGGGTCATGCCCTCCAGTTCGTCGAACCCCCGAAGCGTGCACCAGCCGACTCCCACGAGCGTCACGTGCTGCACGCCTGTGAGGGTGGTAAGCGGGCCAAGGCCCGTCACCCCCGCTTCGAAGAGCTTGATGCCCGTTAGCTTGGGAATACGTCGCAGTATGTCCAGGTCCAGATCCATGGCCTCGGAGGCGGGGAGCCCCAGCCACTCCAGGTGAGTGAGGTCCGCGAGGGCCGATACCCCGCGGACAGACATGGTGCCGTGCAATGAGAGATTCCTCAGGCGTGAATGGTCGCGGAGGACCGACAGATCGGCTTCTCCGGACAACCGGGTCGTCCACAACTCCCGGAGGGGCGGAAAGTCGACCACGAACTCAAGTTCGCGCTGGGGGCAGGTGACAACGACGTCTGTCAGGGCACCCAAGCGGCGCGCTGCATGGAGCTGACCAGAATGATTGATCATCACCATGCGTTCCGCCAGCGGCAGTCGGCTGAGCACGCGGTCGACATAGACCTCCGCGTCGAAGTAGTCCCAGGCATGGATGAGTTCGTAGACGACCCACCAGCGCTCGTCCCCTACGTAACCCTCCAGCATGGCCAGAGCCTGCTCGCCCCCGATCAGAGCCACCGTCCGTACCGTCTGCGCCGCCGCCTTCTCCGTCAGCTCCTCCAGTGACGTCGGCAGCCAGCGCAGCAACGTCGGCCCCACCGCGGCCAGCGCCGGCGGGTCCGTCTTCCGCCTCGCCGGAAGCAGCGCGGTCACGGCCTCGTCCAACCGGTCCGCCAACCCGCCCGACACCGACGGCAGCGTCTCCTGGCACGCCGCCGCCAGCAGCCGCAGTGTGCGCGCGTGCCGGGGCTCCTCCTCCGCGCGGTCCAGGATGCCGCCGAGCAGCTCCTCCCGCTGGCGCGCGTTCGCGTGGCCGGCGGTCATGATGATCGTCTCTCGCCACAGGTCCAGATGCGCCCGCTCGACCAGGTTGCCGATACGGTCCTCCTCCGCCGCCTCCTCGGCGGCCAGGTACTCCTGAAAAGTCCGGTGTACGAAATCGATGCGGTCCTCCGCAGGCGACCGCAGGATCCCGGAACGCTGCCGCAGCTGGCCCAATACCACACCGCCGTCCAGCACATCCAGGTGCCGCATCCCCCGCAGCTTCGCGGCCACGTACCCAGCCGCCCGCTCCACGTCGATCTCGCTCCGGTAGTTGTCCGACAACCGCCACGCGAGATCCCTCAGGATGACCAGCTTGTCACCGAGGCTCAGCCTGCTGTCCGCCGCACTCGGTACGTTCCGGTCCGCATCCCGGTCGTGGACGAGGGTGTGCAGAGCGTTGCGGTACAGCTCCATCCGGTCGCGCGGCAGTTGGCGGCCCCGGTTGAGGTGCATCGCGCAGAGCATGGCCGCGAGCAGTGGGGTGCTCGCGAGGGACTGCAGGTGGGCGCGGTCTTTAAGGCTGGTGAGGAGGGACTGTTCGTACTGCGGGATGTCGTCCACCGCGCAGGGCAGTTCGCCGCCCAGTTCGCGTACGGCCTGGTGCCACCGCCGTACGAAGGCCGCCAGGTCGGGCGGCGTCATCCGGTCCAGGTGGAGCGCAGTGAAGTCCTCGCGGCGCAGCCAGTCCGCACCGGCCGCCGCGGGACGGGACGTCACGACCACGCGCAGGCCCTTGTACTGGCCGAGCAGCTTGCGCAGCCAGTCGCGGACCGCCTGCCGTTCCCGGCCCAGCAACTCGTCCACGCCGTCGATCAGGAGCAGCGCCGTGCCCGCTCGAAGTTGGCGCTCCACCCACCCCTTCGGCATGATCCCCGTGATCGGCCCGGCGACCCCGTCGAGCATCGCCTCCGGGTTCGGGGGCTTGCGGCCGCTGTACTCGCGGAGCTTGACGAAGATCGGCGTGAGACCGTTCCATTCGGCCAGCTCACCCGTGAAACCCCCGCGCGCGGCCGTGATCGCCAGCCACCGCAGCAGCGTCGTCTTGCCCGAACCGGCCTCGCCACGCAGCAGCACCCGGGACGCGCCGCTCAACGCCGCCTCGACCCGCATGCCGGAGGCTTCGTGCCCGCCCTCCTCCCAGTTGCTCATGTCGGGCCTGAGCTTCGGCACCGCTCTACGGACGGTGCGGCGGCGGAGCTTCGCGTCGTCGCCGGTCGTGCGCAGGCTCACGTACGCGACCGACAGCCGGACGCGCTGCGGGGTCGCCTGGTCGGACGTGCCGCGGAACAGCTCCACCTCGTCGAGGTCCCGGCTGACCAGCTCCAGGTACTCACGCAGGAAGTCGGTGTCCTGGTCTGAGCCGTCCGGCGCGAACAGCGAACGGTCCGGCAGGCGTTCCAGGATCCGCGCCACCTCGGCGCCCAGCGTGGCGGTACGCGCCAGCAGTTCGGCCGCCGCACGCTCCTCGAAGACGGGCAGGCTGCGCACGATGCTGACGTAGTACGCGACGCACTCGGCGAAGAGCACCTCATACAGACGCGTCTCCGCCTCGCCGAGGCCGACGGGCCCGGGCACGGAGGCGGTGATGCGGCGGACCAGCTCGGCGGGCTGGGCGTCGGCGGCGAGGAGGGCGTCGTCGGAGAGATCCGCGCGCGCGAACGTATCGGCCACGGCGTCGATGACCGCCTGCCGGCCGCCGGGCTCCAGGCGGTCGAAGGCGTGGGTCAGGAACGGGTCCAGGCGGTCGTACACCGCGTTGGTGATCTGCTCGAACTGCTGCCGGACCTCGCGCTGGAGCCGCACGCCCGGGACCCGTACCCGGACCAGCTCCTCCATCTCCAGCTGCCGCTCCTGGTCGCGCTGCTTGCCGCGCAGCCACAGCTTCCCCGCGGCGTTCGCCACGAGCGTCCCGAGCCGTAACGCCGCCGTCTCCGCGAGCATGTGCACACCCCTCCCTGCCCCTGCACAGCAGGAAACCACACGGCAGTGACAGTCCGTACGCCAAGCGAGCGCGCCGACACGCCACCGGCCCGCGTCAGGCTTGACGCGGGCCGGTCTGCGGGAATGCTGCGGGTCGGCTCAGGCGGAGAACTCCCCGGCCTTGACCGCGGCGACGAAGGATGACCAGCCCGCTGCCGGGAAGACCAGCGCCGGGCCGTGCGGGTCCTTGGAGTCGCGCACCGGGACGGCGCCGGGGAACCCGTCGGCGACCTCGACGCAGGCCCCGTTCTCCGCTCCGCTGTAGGTCGACTTGCGCCAGGTCGTGAGTGCCGAGGCGTCGGGGATGCGGTTAGCTTTCATCGGCATACTCTTTCAGATAATGACGAATCAGATCGAGAGATTCACTCTCCGGAAGAGCCTTGGAGCGCGCAACGTCAAAGCGCTGTACAAGCTCAACCGCCCTCTTCGGTGAGTCTACTGCCTCGCCGGAATCGTAGCTCTCGACGAGAGCCACCGTGGCACCGTCCTTCAAGGTCAGCAGCATCAGGCTCCCGCCCATCATCGAGTGCAACCCCTGGTCGAAGGGGAGGACTTGAAGGGTTACGTGCGGCTTTTCTGCCATCTGCACCAGATGTTTAATCTGCCGCCGCATGGTCTCTTTGTGCTCTAGTGGACGCCTGAGTGCCGACTCATCCATGATTGCCCAGTAGAGCGGCGGCGAGTCGCCGTCCAGCACACGCTGCCGCTTCACACGGGCGGCGACACGCTCGTCCAGTTCGTTCAACATCCCGGTGGGCAGCCCCATCCGGTACAGCTCGCGGATGTACTCCTCCGTCTGCAGCAGCGCCGGAATGGTGCTGCTCGTGAAGACCTGAATCCGGATCGCGTCGCCCTCCTTGTCGACGACCTCGCGGCTGTAGACGGCGATCAGGCTGTCGTGCGCCATTTCGCGCAGTTCGACGAACAGGCCGTCGGTGTTGAAGTAATCGTCGAGTACCTGCGCCAGGGCTTCCGACGGCAACTGCTCCCCGCGCTCCACCCGGCTGATGTACGTATGCGGGTAGCCCACCCGTTCGGCAAGCGCTCGCTGGGAAAACTCCGCGCCTTCCCGGAGACGCCGCAACCGGCGTCCGAGCACTGTGCGCGGAGTGGCCTTGCCGTCGTCCTCGTGCAGCTCCATACCTCGAACACCCCTTCAATTCCCTGTCCACAAAGGCCCTTTGGCGACGGGCCATTCCTGTACGGGGGCGTTCCCCATCGGCAATGGTGGTAACCAAGCCGCCCTTCCGGGGCGGGATCTCGCCGAACTGACAGGCCACACGCGAGAGACCCCCGCAACCGCACGACCGGTCCGGGGCGTGGCCACCAACCCCACGGAGGTTGACGACGTGACCCACGCTATCGCGAGGCTGTTCGTGCCGCTGCTGCGGCTGCCGGAGGTGACGGTGTGCTGAAGGGGCGCCGGACCTTGCGACTCATGGCGTGGTCGGACGACCGGGGCCACTCCGCCTACCTGATCACGGACAACCCCGACAGTTATCTCTCGCGATTCGCAGACGACGCCGAGGAAACACAACTCGGCATGGCCTCCGACCTACTCGACCACGTCCACGACCTGCTGGCCGAAAGCAAGCAGGACGCCGACGAACTCCGCTTCTTCGCGAGACAGTTGTGCGAATCGCTGCACAAGACACTGCACATCGCGGACAGCCGAGGTGAACGCCTCGCCGACGCCGCCGACGCCGCTGACGCGGAAACTGCCGAATGCGGCGACGTGGACGAGGACGCGGCACCCAGCCTTCCCCAGCCCAAGGAATGCGGGGCGTTCGGACCGTGAGGCTCGCCCGATCACACGAGGCGATGTTCCCAGCGCAGGGTCGGATCGTCTCCGATCCAATAGGTGTGCCCGGCGGGTGTGACGTCCAGTTGGACAGCGCTGATATCAGGCTCCCCGGTGCCCTGCCATGTGGTAACCGCGGTTTCGATGGCGTCCCAGAGGGCGACGGGTCCGCCTTGGCGGACGGTCCAGGCGTCGCCGTCGCGTGCGAGTTCAGCGAACGATTCCCGGTCTGTGTCGAAAAGGTAAACCCGCTGTTCGCCTCCGGAGGCGGTGTTAATCATCTGCACGCCGGGGGCGGCGAGCTGGGCGAGGAACGCTGGCATCCACGCGTGGAGCAGCCCCGGTGCGATGCGGGCGGGCCGGGTGGTGTCGGCGTAGGCGGTGCGGGCGGCGAGATCGCCCGAGAGCGGAACGGGTGCCTGGGCGCGGGCAGGCATGAAGGAGGAGCGGCCGATGATCCGCCCCTCTGCCGTGCGCTCACCGGTGACGGTGACCTTGGCCAGGCCAGTGCCGCGGGACCAGGAGCCGACGGTGGCCAGGATGATGCCGCCCGGGGAAGTCTGGCGGATCCAGGCATGGGGAATACGGCGCACGGCGCAGGTAGCGATGATGCGGTCGTACGGGGCGCGGCGGGGGTGTCCAAGCAGGCCGTCGCCGGTCACGGTCCAGGTGGAGTAGCCGCAGGCTTCGAGCGCGTCGTCGGCGCGTTTGGCCACCTCGGGATCGACTTCGATGCTGGTCACCTGGTCTTCGCCGAGGCGGTGGCACAGTAGCGCGGTGGAGTAGCCGGTGCCCGTGCCGATCTCCAGCACGGTCATGCCGTCGTCCACGTCCAGGTCTTCCAGCATCCCGACGACGGTGGCGGGGACGGTGGAGGAGGAGGTGGGGAAGCCGGTGACCGGCCCGGTGGCCTGGTCGGGTGTGAGGTGGCCGTCGAGCTGGGTCACGAGGGACTCGTCGCCGTAGGCGATCTCCACCCACTCCTTGGTCTCGACGCTGCCGGGGGCGACCGGCCGCCAGCAGGCGGCGTTGTCCTCGGGCAGGAACACCCCGGAGGCACCAAGGAACGCCTCGCGGGGCACGGCTTCGACCGCTGCCCGCCACACAGGGCTTGTCAGGTGCCCTTGCGCTTGGAGGCGGTCGGCGAGCGCTCGGCGCTCGCGGCGGGTGTCGGGTGCGGTCATGGCTCTCCTTGCGCCAGCAGATCTGCGAAGGCAGAGGTCAGGGGAAGGTCGGCGGCGTCTTCGAGCCAGCCCCACTGGCCATTGGGGTTGAGTTCCAGGAAGTGCAGGTCACCGTCGCAGTCGAGGACGAGGTCGAAGCTACCGCTGGCGAGGCCGAAGCGTCGCAGATAGCGGACCAGGAGGTCGGAGATCTGGTCGGGCAGCGTGGTGACCCGGTAGGACAGGACGCTGTAGTCCCGGCGCCAGTCCAGCAGGTCGCAGTCGATGCGGACGGCGAACACCCGCTCACCCACGACCACCACGCGCATGTCCGCTTCCTTGCGGATGCGTGCCTGGAAGAGGTGCGGCACCACCGCGACCGACTCGTCCAGCTCATCGATGCTCACCGGCTCGGTCCAGGTGGTCAGCCCGGTGCCGTCCTGCTGCCGGTAGGGCGTCCAGCGCAGCGCCTTGTAGACCACCTGCTCGTGTTCGGTGAGGAACGCCTTGATGTCGTCGAGATTGTTGGAAACCAGCGTGGGCGGAATGGGCAGGCCCATCCGCTGGGCGGTGGCGAGCTGGAGCGGCTTGTGCTCGGCTGCGTAGTTGCGTAGCGGGTGGTTGACGTACCGGGCGTGAGGCAGGGCGTACAGGGTTCCGCCCAGGCCATGACGGGTCTGGGCGGCGGCGAACCGCGCGTCCGCCGCGTCCAGGTGCTCGAAGGAGGCCAGGTGGGGCGGCGCCAGTACACCGAGCGCACCCCCTCCAGCCGGTGCGGCGGGAGGGGGTGTGGACCTGCCCCGCCGGCGCGGTCGAACCGGTGCCGAAGGAGGCCGAGACCTGGAGATGGTCACCGATGTCGGCGGGGTTGAACCGGACCACGGGCACGCCCCGGCGGTTGAGTTCGGCGATCACCATGTTCGCGGTGATGTCGTCGACCTCGGTGACCACCAGGACCGAACTCTCGGCTGATGCCACGCGTCAGCTCCCGGGGTCCTGCTCGCTGTCTTGGTCGTGGTCGGTGTCGTTGCGGGAGTCCAGGTTGGTGCTCTCCATCTGGGTCTCCGTGCCCATCGACGTTCCGTGCTTGCCCATCTCGATGATTCCGCCGCGAGCGTCGCGGTAGACCGTGAGCTGGGTGGCCGGGTCGATGACGGCGGAGGCGAAGTCCCGATGGTGCACGGCCGGATACGGACGCATCCGACCGACACCCCAAGGGCGGCAGCCAACTGACGAGGCACCTGTGGGTAACACGCTGACCTCCTGCATGGGTGAGGCGCACTGACACGAGCCTGACCCCGCCGAACGGTCCGATGCAAGGCAGTCTCTACGGTGCTGCCCTCGAACGCTCCGGTACGCCCGCGCATGGTGCACCGCCCTACGCCCTCACGCCACCCCCGACCGCCTCCCCGGCCGCCGCAGGCCGCCCGCCACCAGTCGGCGCAGCAGCTCCTTCGAGCCCACCTCCACCGCCCCCCGCCGCACCGCGTCCTCGTACCGCGTCGACGGAATGTCGTAGTGGTCCCGGTCGAAGGCCCTCGGCGGCACTCCCATCGACTCCGCGAAGGCGTGCAGTTCCTCGTACGACTCGTCGCTGACCAGGTGCGACCACATCCGCCCGTGTCCCGGCCACGTCGGCGGGTCGACGTAGATCGTCATCCGGCGCCGCCCGCCGGCCCCAGGCCGCCCACCGGGGCCACCACCGCGCCCGTCCGCCCGCAGACCCACCTCGGCTCGGGGCCGAGTTCCGGTTCGATGTCCAGCGCGTGCGGGCCGGAGGCGTCGACGTCCTGGCAGACGGGGCACAGCGGCCACCTGCCGTGCTTCTCCAGGAGCGCGTCCTGGACGTCCTGAGCCACCAGGCCGTCCAGGTACGCCACGCCCTGCGGCCACTGCTCGACCCACCAGCGGCGGTGCGCGACGGCGTCCTCGACGAGGGTGACGACGTCCGGCTCGGCCACGTCGGCGGCGGTGAGGTCGGCGAGTATCAGCGCACGGGCGCAGTGCAGCGCCTGCTCCAGCCCTTGGTGCTCCATGCAGCCATTCTCCCGCAACCGGCACCCGCGAGACGGCGCCCACAGCCGCCCCGGCGCCCGCGGCGCCCACCCCCGCGGGGTTTTCCACAGGGCGGTCGCGGGGGGTTGACTCGCCTCGGTCGTGAAAATATCTTTCGGGTGTGAGCTACAGCGTGAAGGAAACTTTCACTCCCGACCCCCCGACCGGACCCGCGCCGCCCGCGCCCGCGGCCCTCGCGGCCAAGGTGCGGACGGTCGCGCCGTCCATGACGCGCTCCATGCAGCGCGTCGCCGAGGCCGTCGCCGGTGACCCGGCCGGCTGTGCCGCGCTCACCGTCACCGGCCTCGCGGAGCGCACCGGTACGTCGGAGGCGACCGTGGTGCGGACGGCGCGGTTGCTCGGCTATCCCGGGTATCGCGACCTCCGGCTGGCCCTCGCCGCCGCCGCCGCGCAGCAGGAGGCCGGGCGGGCGCCGTCGGTCACCGCGGACATAGCGGTGGACGATTCGATGGCCGACGTCATCGCCAAGCTCGCGCGGGACGAGCAGCAGGCGCTCGCGGACACCGCGGCCGGGCTCGACCCCGCGCAGGTGGAGGCGGCGATCGCCGCCATGTCCGCCGCTCGGCGCATCGACGTGTACGGGATCGGCGCCTCCAACCTCGTGGGCCAGGACCTGGTTCAGAAGCTGCTGCGGATCGGCGTCGTCGCGCACGCCTCGCCCGACCCGCACCTGGCCGTGACCAACGCCGTCCAGCTGCGCGCGGGTGACGTGGCCATCGCGATCACGCACTCGGGTCGCACGGTCGACGTCATAGAGCCGTTGCGCGTGGCGTTCGACCACGGGGCGACGACCGTGGCCATCACCGGCCGTCCGGACGGCCCCGTCGCCTCGTACGCCGATCACATACTCACCACGTCCACGGGTCGCGAGAGCGAGCTGCGGCCGGCGGCCATGTCCAGCAGGACGGGCCAACTGCTGGTCGTGGACTGCCTGTTCATAGGCGTGGCCCAGCGTACGTACGAGCGCGCGGCCCCGGCGCTCGCCGCCTCGTACGAGGCGCTGGCCCACCGGCACAGCCCGCTCCGCCCGCGGCCCTGACGCCGCCCGGCGACACCCGACGACCGCCCGATGCACCGGCGACCCGCCCGCGACGCAGACGCGGGCCCCGCCCGCGGTACCGGACGGCGCGGCGGGTGCGCCGGGGGCGCCGGGGGCGACCGACACGCCCGGACGTGCCAGACGCGCCATCTGCACCACGCACAGCTCATGCACTCTGCACCACGTACAGCTCATGCGCCACGTGTCATGCACCACGTACACGCGACCACGCACCACCCCCCGCACCACCCCCACGCACCACCCCCCACACTGGTCTGCCCGAAGGCGTCCCGCGGACGTCCGAGGGCCCGGCACCTGACCGCACCCGACCGCACCGCCGTACGACGCCGGCGCCGCCCGGCGTCCGGACGCGCACCGCGCGCCGGCCGCCCGCGACGGCAGCCCGACCGCCGGCGACCGCACCACGCAAGCCGCCGTGACCGACCCAACTCCGCGTGCGCGCACCGCCCACCGCGCGCCACGCACCGCATGGAAAGAGCCGCCCCGACATGCCCTCTCCCTCAGCCGACATCCGCCGGGAGCTGGAAAGCCTGACCACCGAAGCGTTCCGGCCGGAGCTTGCGGAGATCGACCGCCTCTCCAGCCTGGAGATCGCCAGAATCATGAACGAGGAGGACAGCGGCGTACCGGGCGCGGTCGCCACGCAGTTGCCGCAGATCGCCGCCGCCATCGACGCCACCGCCGAGCGCATGGCCCGCGGCGGCCGGCTGTTCTATCTGGGCGCCGGCACCGCGGGCCGGCTCGGGGTGCTGGACGCCAGCGAGTGCCCCCCGACGTTCAACACCGACCCGTCGCAGGTCGTCGGCATGATCGCCGGTGGTGACAAGGCGATCCGCACGTCCACGGAGGGCGCGGAGGACAGCAAGGAGCTGGCCGCGGCCGACCTGGCGGCGGCGGACCTGGGGCCCGACGACACGGTCGTCGGCATCTCCGCCTCGGGCCGTACGCCATACGCCGTCGGCGGCGTGACGTTCGCGCGCGGCCGGGGGGCGCTGACCATCGGGGTGTCCTGCAACGCCGGTTCCGCGCTGTGCGCGGCGGCGCACCACGGCATCGAGGTCGTCGTGGGCCCCGAGCTGATCGCGGGCTCGACGCGGCTGAAGGCGGGCACGGCGCAGAAGCTCGTGCTCAACATGCTCTCGACGATCACGATGATCCGGCTGGGCAAGACGTACGGGAACCTGATGGTCGACGTGCGCGCCTCCAACGAGAAGCTGCAAGCGCGTTCGCGGCGCATCGTCGCGCTGGCGACGGGCGCGGGCGACGAGGAGGTGGAGGCCGCCCTCGCGGAGACCCACGGGGAGGTGAAGAGTGCGATCCTCACCATCCTCGGCGGCGTGGACGGCAGCACGGCGGAGCGGCTGCTCGACGCCTCGCACGGCCACCTGCGGGTGGCGCTGAAGGCCGCGACCGACGTGAGCTGACGGGCTGCCGACCCCCGGCCCCGGCACCCGGCCCTCCGCGCCCGAGGGCGGCACCCCCTGCGGGGTACCGCCCTCGGTTCGTCGGTGCGTCCGCGGACGACCCGGATCAGAAGTCCATGTCGCCGCCGGGCATACCGCCCCCGGCCGCGGCCTTCTCCTTCTCCGGCTTGTCGGCGACGACGGCCTCGGTGGTGAGGAACAGGCCCGCGATCGACGCCGCGTTCTGCAGCGCGGAGCGGGTCACCTTGGCCGGGTCGATGATGCCCTCGGCGATCATGTCGACGTACTCGCCGCTGGCGGCGTTCAGGCCGTGGCCCGGGGTCAGGTTGCGCACCTTCTCCACCACGACGCCGCCCTCAAGGCCGGCGTTGACCGCGATCTGCTTCAGCGGGGCCTCCAGGGCCAGCTTCACCGCGGCGGCACCGGTGGACTCGTCGCCCTCCAGCTCCAGCTTCTCGAAGACGTGGCCGGCCTGCAGCAGGGCCACGCCGCCGCCGGCGACGATGCCCTCCTCGACGGCCGCCTTCGCGTTGCGCACGGCGTCCTCGATGCGGTGCTTGCGCTCCTTCAGCTCGACCTCGGTCGCGGCACCGGCCTTGATGACGGCCACGCCGCCGGCCAGCTTGGCGAGCCGCTCCTGCAGCTTCTCGCGGTCGTAGTCGGAGTCGCTGGCCTCGATCTCGGCCCGGATCTGGTTGACCCGGCCCTGGACGCCGTCGCTGTCGCCGGCACCGTCGACGATGGTGGTCTCGTCCTTGGTGATGACGACCTTCCGGGCGCGGCCCAGCAGGTCGAGGGTGGCGCTCTCCAGCTTGAGGCCGACCTCCTCGGAGATGACCTGGCCGCCGGTGAGGATGGCGATGTCGCCGAGCATGGCCTTGCGGCGGTCGCCGAAGCCCGGGGCCTTGACGGCGACGGACTTGAAGGTGCCGCGGATCTTGTTCACCACGAGGGTGGACAGGGCCTCGCCCTCGACGTCCTCGGCGATGATCAGCAGCGGCTTGCCGGACTGCATGACCTTCTCCAGGAGCGGCAGCAGGTCCTTGACCGCGCTGATCTTGGAGTTGGCGATGAGGATGTACGGGTCCTCCAGCTCCGCCTCCATGCGCTCCATGTCGGTGGCGAAGTAGGCGGAGATGTAGCCCTTGTCGAAGCGCATGCCCTCGGTGAGCTCCAGCTCCAGACCGAAGGTCTGCGACTCCTCGACGGTGATGACGCCTTCCTTGCCGACCTTGTCCATGGCCTCGGCGATCAGCTCGCCGATCTGGGTGTCGGCGGCGGAGATGGAGGCGGTGGAGGCGATCTGCTCCTTGGTCTCCACGTCCTTGGCCTGCTCCAGCAGGGCGGCGGAGACGGCCTCGGTGGCCTTCTCGATGCCGCGCTTCAGCGCCATCGGGTTGGCGCCGGCGGCCACGTTGCGCAGGCCCTCCTTGACCAGCGCCTGGGCCAGGACGGTCGCGGTCGTCGTGCCGTCACCGGCGACGTCGTCCGTCTTCTTCGCGACCTCCTTGACCAGCTCGGCGCCGATCTTCTCGTACGGGTCCTCGAGTTCGATCTCCTTGGCGATGGAGACACCGTCGTTCGTGATCGTGGGGGCGCCCCACTTCTTCTCAAGGACGACGTTCCGGCCCTTGGGGCCCAGGGTGACGCGGACGGCATCGGCGAGCTGGTTCATGCCGCGCTCAAGGCCGCGCCGCGCCTCCTCGTCGAACGCGATGGTCTTGGCCATTGTGTTGAGTCCTCCCGGACAGGGGGGTGGTCTGTGTCCGGACCGCGCTGGCGCCCGCGACGGACGGTCCGCGACCCGCGTGGTTCCCTCCCACCCGGCGTACGGACCTCACCGAACCGGTCCCGTGCTGTCACTCTCACGGGGAGAGTGCTAACGCCAATGATTAGCACTCGCCCCCTGCGAGTGCAAGCGGGTGGGGCGTTCTCACGCGCAGAGCGGAACACGCACAGAGCGGAACCGGAGAACCGCACCGCACAGCAGAGGGCCCGCACCCCGGGGGGTGCGGGCCCAGCGCAAGTCGTCCGTGGTCGATGCCCGGCGCTCAGCCGTTGACGCGGACCATGTCTGCCTGCGGCCCCTTCTGACCCTGCGAGATCTCGAACTCGACCCGCTGGCCTTCCTCGAGGGTGCGGTACCCGTCCATCTGAATCGCGCTGTAGTGGACGAAGACATCCGCACCACCGTCGACCGCGATGAAGCCGTACCCCTTCTCCGCGTTGAACCACTTGACGGTGCCCTGAGCCATTCCAAACTCCCCTATTGCTGGCCCTTACACAGGACCGCACTCCGCGGACCCGGGTCAGACCTCACCCCCGGATACACGCCGGGGCGTGCGCCGGAACGCGTCGACCGCGGCTGAATGTATCCGCACAGATGCCCAGTGCAACAGGTCAATCGGACGAGAATTCTGCGGACACTTGATCGGTATTTTTCCGACCAACACCCGCCATCCCCTGACAACTCGGGCAGGGCATAACTCACCATCACGACAAATAACTCTCCGCAATTACCCGGAACTTGTCGCGTTCTCATATGCATGGAGCACGGGCCACGAGGGGGGAACGTCCCAACCCTATCGCGTGCACGGACATGCGAACGGCCCCACTCCGGATCGGTGGGGCCGCACACGCAGCAGCAGGGTTCAACTGCCCCCGGCAACCGCCGGGATGATCGAGACGCCCGCCCCCTCCGGAGTGGGAGTCTGCAGGCCATCGGCGAAGCGGACGTCGTCGTCGTTCACGTAGACGTTCACGAACCGGCGCAGCTTGCCTTGATCGTCCAGCACCCGGGCGGCGATCCCGCGGTGGTTCTTCTCCAGGTCTTCGATCACGTCGGCCAGGGTCGCGCCCTCGGCGCTCACCTCGGCCCGGCCGTCGGTATACGTACGGAGGATGGTCGGAATTCGGACGTTCACGCTCATGATGCGAGGCCGGCCTCTCGGAAGGAGTCGAGTGTGGGACGAATGATCGCGCTCGGCCCCGTGGTGGGGGCGACCGCGTCGAGTGTCTTCAGGCCGTCGCCGGTGTTGATCGCGACGGTGGTCGCGGCCGGGTCGATCCGGCCGTCCGCGACGAGTTTCGCCAGCACGCCGAAGGTCACGCCGCCCGCCGTCTCCGCGAAGACGCCCTCGGTACGGGCCAGCAGCTTGACCGCGTCGACGACCTCGGCGTCCGTGACGTCCTCCACCGCGCCGCCGGTGCGGCGGGCGATGTCCAGCACGTACGGGCCGTCCGCCGGGTTGCCGATGGCGAGAGACTTGGCGATGGTGTCGGGCCGGACGGGACGTACGACGTCATGGCCGTCCTTGAAGGCCCGCGAGACCGGCGAGCAGCCGGCCGCCTGGGCGCCGAAGATCCGGTACGGACGCTCCTCGACGAGCCCCGTCGCGATCAGCTCCTTCAGCCCCTTGTCGATCTTCGTGAGCTGGGAGCCGGAGGCCACCGGGATGACGATGTTGTCCGGGAGCCGCCAGCCGAGCTGCTCGCAGATCTCGTAGGCGAGGGTCTTGGAGCCCTCCGCGTAGTACGGGCGGAGGTTGACGTTGGTGAAGCCCCAGCCCTCGCCGACCGGGTCGCCGATCAGCTCGGAGCAGAAGCGGTTCACGTCGTCGTACGTGCCCTCGATGCCGACGACGTCGCCGCCGTAGACGGCGGCCATGACGACCTTCGCGTGCTCCAGGTCGTACGGGATGAACACGCACGAGCGCAGCCCCGCCCGGGCCGCGGCGGCGCCGACCGCGCCCGCCAGGTTGCCGGTGGAGGAGCAGGACAGCGTGGTGAAGCCGAAGGCGCGGGCGGCCTCGACAGCGATGGCGACGACGCGGTCCTTGAAGGAGTGCGTGGGGTTGCCGGAGTCGTCCTTGACGTGCAGCTCGCCGGTGACGCCCAGCTCGGCGGCGAGCCGGTCGGCGCGGTGCAGCCGGGTGAAGCCGGGGTTCAGGTTGGGCTTGGCCGCCACGTCGGCGGGGACGGGCAGCAGCGGCGCGTACCGCCAGATGCTCCGCGGGCCGGCCTCGATGTGCTTCCGCAGCCGGGCAGCGGACTCGGCGTCGCCGCCGGGCAGGTCGTACGCCGCCTCCAGCGGCCCGAAACAGGACTGGCACGCGAACACGGGACCCAGCGGCACCCGCTCCCCGCACTCCCGGCAGGACAGCGCGACGGCCGGACCCAGGTCGGGGGCGCCGTCGACGGCGGTGTGGGTGGCAGCTGTCTCTACAGCCATACTGGCGAGGCCCTCTCTCCTCATCTTCCCCGCGACGCATCTCGCCGCAGGACGGAATTGGCACCATCACCGTCCGGGGCCTCGCAGCGTCGCGAGTGCCGGACGGAGGGTTGCCGGGGCTTCAACGGGCCGTTCCCTCTGCCCCTCTGGATGAGCTCTGTATGGCGCCGGCCCGGCGGGGCCGAACGGCGCTTTTGTCTGGCGCTTCTCTCCGGCGCGCGGACCCCGACATAGGGACGTCACGCACGTTGTTCAAGACTGTAACCGACGACCAGGACAGTTGTGAGGGCCGTCCGACACGCGAGACGGCTCTCACACCGCACAGGACCACCGGCAAGGGAGGCCCGCAGGTGCTCGACGACGTGGAGCGGTGGCTGAAGGCGCGGTCCTGGTCCGCCGCGGACCGGCCGCCGGCGCGGCTGCTCGCGGCCAAGCGGGCGCTGGGGGCGCGCGGGACGGTGAGCGTGGTGCTGCCGGCGCTGAACGAGGAGGCGACGGTCGGGGCGATTGTCGCGGCGATCCGGGCGGAGCTGATGGCGGCGGGCGGCGCGGACGGCGGGGGTGGCGGGGGCGGGGGCGGGGCGCTCGTCGACGAGCTGGTCGTGATGGACTCCGGCTCCACGGACCGCACGGCGGAGGTCGCCGCCGCGGCCGGCGCGCGGGTCGTACACCGTGACGACGTGCTGCCGCGGGTGCCGGCGGCACCGGGCAAGGGCGAGGTGCTGTGGCGGTCGCTGCTGGTGACCCGCGGCGAGATCGTGTGCTTCGTCGACGCGGACCTGAAGGACTTCGACACGGCGTTCGTGAGCGGGATCGTGGGCCCGCTGCTGACGGACCCGGACGTGGAGTTCGTGAAGGCGGTATACGACAGGCCGCTCGGCACTCGGACGGGCGGCCAGGGCGGGCGGGTGACGGAGCTGGTGGCCCGCCCGCTGCTGAACCTGCACTGGCCGCTGCTGGCCGGCTTCGTCCAGCCGCTGGGCGGCGAGTACGCGGCGCGGCGGTCGCTGCTGGAGCGGCTGCCGTTCCCGGTGGGATACGGGGTGGAGCTGGGCCTGCTCGTCGACGCGCTGCACACGGTGGGCCTGGACGCCCTGGCCCAGGTCGACGTCGGCGTCCGCCGCCACCGCCACCAGGACGACCGCGCGCTGGGCCGCATGGCGGCGGCGATCTACCGCACGGCGCAGCTGCGGCTGGCGCGGGGGCACCTGGTGCGGCCCCGGCTGACGCAGTTCGAGCGGGGGGTGGACGGGGCGTTCGAGCCGCGGACGTACGGGGTGGACACGGAGGAGCGGCCGCCGATGCGGGAGATCCCCGAGTACGCGAGCCCTCGCCGGGCGTGCTGTGGCGGGGTACGGGGTCACGGGCCGGACCGGGGCCGCGGTGACGAGGAGCCGGACACGACGGTGGCGTAACGGAGCCCTCGCCGGGCGGGCCACACCCGGGGCACAATTGTTCAGCTCTGCTTGACGCAGCGAGGCTGGCTACACAACGATCATCATCCATGGGATGGAATACATCGGCATTGTTCGTGCGCGACCGGTCCATCGACGAGGTCGTGGACAGCCTGCCGGACGTCGTCGGCTACGTGCCACGCGACGAACGCGTGAGCGCCGACTTCGCGTGGAGCCACTCTCCCCGTGAGCGCCTCTACCTCGCTGAGGACGGTGGGTGGTGTCAGATTTGGGATCCGGACCAGCGGATCCCTCTCAACGTCGACCGGTGGCTGACCTCGGACGTTCTCGGAACGATCAAGGGGACGCAGGCCCTGGCTGTCGTGTTCTCCAGCGTGGCGAGCGTGTACGCCCTGTGGTTTTACGACGACGCTGACCTCGTCCGCCACGTCTGTTTCGAGAACGGCGAGGCCAGGGCGGAGACCGGTGACCCGTTGCCATCGGAATCGGGTGTCGAATTTCCTTCCTGGGGCCCGGACGAGGACTTCCTCTGGCATGTGATCAAGAACACCACCGGCCTGGAGGCGAACCTCGATCAGCTGTTCACTGTCTACGAGGTGGTCGAAGACTTCTGAAGTCGTGGCCCTACGTTTCGGGCGCCCGTGCCGTGGCTAGGCTCGGCGCATGGCCGAGCCCTCGCGTGCCCCCCTGCTCGTCGCGTCGAACCGCGGGCCCGTCTCGTACGCCGTCCGCGACGACGGCGAACTCGTCGCCAAGCGCGGCGGTGGCGGGCTCGTGTCCGGGCTCAGTGCCGTGGGGCCCGACGCCGGGGCGCTGTGGGTGTGCGCCGCGCTCGGGGACGGGGACCGGGAGGCCGTGCGGCGTGGGGTGGGCGAGCCCGGCGTACGGATGCTCGGCATCGACCCGGACGTCTTCCACGACGCGTACAACGGCATCGCGAACTCCGTCCTGTGGTTCGTCCACCACATGCTCTACGACATCCCCGTCTCCCCCGTCTTCGACGCGGAGTTCCGTCGCCGCTGGGCCGCATACGAGACGTACAACCGCGCCTTCGCCGACGCCCTCGCCGACGGCGCCGCCGACGGCGCCGCGGTGCTCGTGCAGGACTACCACCTCTGCCTCGTGCCCGGCATGCTCCGCGAGCACCGCCCCGATCTCAGGATCGCGCACTTCTCGCACACCCCCTGGGCGCCGCCCGAGTACTTCCGGCTGCTCCCCGACGACATCGCCGCCGCGCTGCTGCGCGGGCTGCTCGGCGCCGACCGCGTCGGCTTCCACACCCGCCGGTGGGCCGAGGCGTTCGTCTCCTGCTGCCGCGACGTGCTGGGCGACGAGGCGCACGTCGCCTGGGAGGGGGAGGACCCGCCGCCGGACCGCCGCGGGCGGCGGACCACCCGGGTCGACGTACACGCCCTCGGCGCCGACGCCGACTTCCTGCGTGAGCGCTCACGGCGGCCGGACGTGGCCGAGCGGATGGCGGCGCTGCGGGCGCAGATCGGCGGCACGGACCGCGAGGTGGTGGTACGCGTGGACCGCACCGAGCTGTCCAAGAACATCGTCCGCGGGCTGCTGGCCTACCGGCGGCTGCTGGAGCGCTGGCCGCGGTGGCGCGGGCGGGTGGTGAAGCTGGCGTTCGCGTACCCGTCGCGGCAGGACCTGGCCGTGTACCGGGACTACACCGCGGAGGTCCGCCGGCTCGCCGCGGAGATCAACGAGGCGTACGGCACGGACGGCTGGCAGCCGGTCGTGCTGCACGTCGAGGACGACTTCGCCCGCTCCCTCGCCGCGTACCGGCTCGCGGACGTGGCGCTGGTCAACCCGCTGCGCGACGGGATGAACCTGGTCGCGAAGGAGATCCCGGTGGTCTCGGACGACGGCTGCGCGCTGGTGCTGTCGCGGGAGGCGGGCGCGTACGCGGATCTCGGCGAGGACGCGCTGGTGGTGCACCCGTACGACGTGGAGGCGACGGCGGAGGCCCTGCACGCGGCGCTGTCGATGCCGCGCGACGAACGCGCCCGCCGGACGAAGCGGCTGGCGGCGGCGGCCACGGCGCTGCCGCCGCAGGCGTGGTTCCTGGCGCAGCTGAACGCGCTGCGGGGGTAGCGGGCAGGGGCGGCGGTACGGAGCAGCGCGCCCCGCTCACCCGGGCGCGGTGGCGGGTCCTGGAAGGTGCGGGGCACGCCCTGCTCACCGGGCGCGGTGGCGGTCCTGGAAGCGGGCCGCCTTGGCGCGGTTGCCGCACCCCTCCATGGAGCACCAGCGGCGTCGCCCGTTCTTGCTGACGTCGTAGAACCACAGCACGCACTCGGGGTTCGCGCAGCCGCGGATCCGCTCCGGCTGCTCCGCGTACAGCCGGACCAGGTCGGCCGCCGCACACCAGGCGGGCAGCCACGCCGGGTCGTCCACGACCACCTCCGAGGTGGCCACGCCAGCGCGCAGCAGGGGGCGGCGGGCGCCGTGGGCGAGGATCGCGTCGAGCGGCTGCTCGTCCCCGTCGAGGGCGGCGCGCAGGGCGGCGCGGGCGGCGGCCAGCGGGGCGCGTACGGCGTCGGCGGTGGCGGTGGCGGTGGGGTCCGCCGCGTCGTCGGTCAGGTGGTGCTCGTCCAGCCAGCGGCTTATGCCGTCCGGCTCGTAGAAGAAGTCGACGGGGCGTCCCTGGTCGATCCACCAGGTGTTCACCAGGTCCAGGGCGAGCGGTTCGCCCGTCAGCGGTCGTGCCATACAGAGCAGTGTAACCATTGAAGTCGGGTTGACAGGTTGGCGGGGGCAGGGTTAGGTTCGGAGCGTACTAACCGTTCAAATTGCTTTAGCCGGTTGGAGTGTGCTCCATGACCGTACGCCACCGCACCGCCCGCATCGACGGCCTCGATGTCTTCTACCGGGAGGCCGGCGACCCGGCGGCGCCGACCTTCGTGCTGCTGCACGGCTTCCCGACCTCGTCTGTCGGCTTCGCCCCACTGATGGCGGAGCTGGCGGACGAGTTCCACCTCGTCGCCCCCGACTACCCCGGCTTCGGTCTCAGCTCCGCGCCGCCCGCCGACGAGTGGGCGTACACCTTCGACCATCTCGCCGACGTCGTCGACCAGCTGCTCGATGAGCTCGGCGTCCGGCGCTACGCGATCTACGTCCACGACTACGGCTCGCCCGTCGGCTTCCGCCTCGCCCTGCGCCACCCCGAGCGCGTCACCGGCATCGTCAGCCAGAACGGCAACGCCTACGAGGAGGGCTTCGTCGCCCCCTTCTGGGCCCCGATCCGCGCCTACTGGGCCGACCCGACACCGGAGCACCGCGACGCGCTGCGCTCGGCCCTCACCGCGGACGCCACGCTCTGGCAGTACCAGCACGGCGTCCCCGACACCTCGCTGGTCGACCCGGCGCTCCAGCTGCACGACCAGGCCCTGCTCGACCGGCCCGGCAACCAGGAGATCCAGCTCGACCTGTTCCTCGACTACGGCACGAACCCCGGCCGGTACCCCGACTGGCACGAGTACCTGCGCGTGCACCAGCCGCCGGTGCTGGCGGCGTGGGGGCGGCACGACGAGATATTCGGGCCGGACGGCGCCCGCGCGTTCACGCGCGACGCGAAGGACGCGCACGTGCAGCTGCTCGACGCCGGGCACTTCCCGCTGACCACCCGGTTCACGCAGAGCACGGGGCTGATACGGGACTTCCTGCGCAAGCTGTCCGACTGAACGGGCCCGGCAAGGGGGCCCGGCAAGGGGGCCCGGCGGCAGCGGGCGGCCTCGGTCCCGTGGCGGCTACGCGCCGAGCGCCGCCGCCAGCGCCGTCAGCAGCTCCACCACGCCCCCCGGCCCCTCGACCGTCAGGTCCGCCCGGTCCGCCAGCGCGTCCGCGCCCTCGCCCGTCGTCGCCGCGCTGCACACCAGCAGGCCGGGCACGCCCTCCGCGCGCAGCGCGTCCACCGCGTCGTACGCCGCGAGGTCGCCGAGGTCGTCGCCGGCGTAGAGGACGGCGCGGGCGGACGTCTCGCGCGTCAGGTCCGTGAGCGCGCGGCCCTTGTCCATGCCCGGGGGGCGGAGTTCGAGGACGAAGCGGCCCGGCTCGACCACCAGGCCGTGCGCCGCCGCCAGGTCGTCCAGCGGCTTGCGCAGCGCGTCGGCGGCCTCCGCGGGGTTGTCGGCGCGGCGGGTGTGGACGGCGACGGCGCGGCCCTTGTCCTCGATCCACGTGCCGCGCCACGCCCCCGCCGTCTCCAGCACCCCCGGCAGCTCGGCCTGCACCGCCGCCACGCCGGGGTGCGGCTCGGGGGTGCGCAGGGTGCCGGTGGCGGCGTCCCACTGCTCGGAGCCGTAGTGGCCGAGCACGCGCAGGTGCGCGAGCCCCGGGGCGCCGGCGAAGCCGCCGTACCGTACGGCGACCGCGGCGGGCCGGCCGGTGATGACGGCGACTGTGCCCACGCGCGGCGCGACGCGGCTCAGCGCCGGTACGGCCCCGGGGTGGGCCCGCGCGGAGTCGGGGTCGGGGACGATCGGGGCGAGGGTGCCGTCGAAGTCGAAGGCGACGAGGGCCTGTTCCGGGTCGGCCAGGAGCGCCGCGAGGCCGACGCGGCCCGCCTCGGTACGCGGAACGGGGAGCTGTGCTGCGGAGGTGCTGCCCATGTCCAGGACCCTACCGGCCCGCGGTAACGTGCAGGGCATGTCTGAGGGTGACCCGGCGCTGACCGAGCGGGACTTGGCGGTCCTCGCGCTGGAGACGCGCGCGTGGCCGGCCCCGGGGGCGAAGGAGCGGGCGATCCGGGAGCGCCTGGGGCTCTCCCCGACACGCTACTACCAGCTGCTCAACGCGCTCCTGGACGACCCCCGTGCGCTCGCGCACGACCCGGTGACCGTGCACCGGCTGCGGCGCGTCCGGCAGGCCCGCCGCGGCGCCCGGGAGGGCTGAGGCGCCGTACGTACCCCCGCTCACTCCTCCGTCGTGGACGCCGTCTCCGCGATGCTCTGCAGGTTCGTCAGCACCCGCTCCGGCGCCTCGCCGCCCGACTCGGCCGCCTTGCCTATCTGCTTCTTCAGCTCCGCGTTCACCCGCGCCCAGGACGTCTTGTTGTCCGGGTAGAAGGTGGCGGTCTGCAGCTGGTCCAGGAACGGCTGCAGGTCCTTACGGCCCCGGCTCAGCTCCTCCACCCCGGAGACCGTCGTCGGCAGCAGGTCGTAGCGCTGCGCGAACTTCAGCACGTTGGTGTCCTCGAAGACGTAGTCGAGGAACTGCCCGACCTCCGACCGGTGGCCGTTGGCCTTGAACGCCATGACCCAGTCGGCGACGCCCATGGTGGACTGCGCGGGACCGTTCCGACCGGGCAGCTTCAGGGCGATGCCGAAGTCGACCTTCGCCCGCCGCAGATCCTGCATCAGCGTCGGGTGGCCGAAGATCATGCCGACGTCGCCCTTGACGAAGTCGTCGAAGGCGGTGCGCCGGTTGGTCTCGGACGGTGCGGCGTAGGTGAGGCCGGCGCCGACGAGGTTGTCGCGTATCCAGTTGAAGGTGTGGATGTTCTGCTCGGAGTCGATCGTGTAGCTGCCGACGTCGTCCGTGTACGCGCCGCCGCCGCTGATCATCCACATCAGCGTCTCGCCCTGCGCCTCCTCGGGCCCGAGCGGAAGCGCGTACGGGATCTTCACTCCGGTGTCCTTGAGCGCCTGCGCGACGTCCAGCAGCTCGTCCCAGTCCTGGGGCGCGTTCTCGGGGTCGGGGTCCAGGCCCGCCGCCTCGAAGAGCGTCTTGTTGAAGAACAGCAGCCGCGAGCTGGACACGAACGGCATGCCGTACTGGACGCGGTTGACCTCGCCGGCGGCGGCGAGGCTGGGCACGAAGTTGGCCTGGGTGGGGATGGAGAGCAGCTCGTCGATGGGGTAGAGCATGTCGCGGGCGCTGTACTCGGCGTACGGGCCCATCTGCGCGATGTCCGGCGGGTTGCCGTCCTGGACCATCTTGTCGACCTTGGCGTCGATGTCCTCCCACGGGATGATCTCGATGTCGACCGAGATGCCCGACGCCTGGTTGGAGAACTTCGCCGCCAGCTGCTCCCAGTAGCGCCGGGAGGTGTCGGACTCGCCCGTACCGTACTCGGCGGCCACCACCCTCAGCGTGACCTCGCCGCCGCCGCTGCCGTCCCCGCACGCGCTCAGCGGGAGGGTCGCCGCTCCTGCGGCACCGGCTGCCGCCTTCAGAAATCCACGCCGCTGCACAGCTTTAGCCACCTCGTACAGAATCATCTGAGAGGGCGAGTCTGACCGGAACGCCCCTCCTGGGTCTACACCACAGGGATATCACTTCCGTAACCACGTTCCCCTGCCCGCCATTGCCGCACGGGCGGCCGGGCTGATAGGGAGACGGCGGCTGAACCGCACGTCAACTATCGCGGAACGGCACGAAAGCGCGCACGATCGGTATCGGGCGCGTGCAGACGTACGTACACCAGCACAACGAGGGAGCCGCACCTCATGGCAGCCGCCGAACCGACCCGTACCGCCGCCGAGATAGCCACCCAGCCGAGCTGCTGGCGCCGAGCCCGGCAGGAGGCGGAGACCGTCTCCGGGCTGCCACTGCCCGGGGAGAGGGTGGCCGTCGTCGGCTGCGGCACGTCGTGGTTCATGGCCCAGGCGTACGCCGGGCTGCGGGAGGCCGCGGGGCAGGGGCACACGGACGCCTACGCCGCCTCGGAGTTCCCGGCCGGCCGGCGGTACGACCGGATGGTGGCGATCACCCGGTCCGGGACGACGACCGAGGTGCTGGACCTGCTGGCCGCGGTGCGGGGCGGGGACGCCCCGACCGCGACGACGGCCCTCACGGCGGACGCGGCGACGCCCGTCGCCACGGCCGCGGACGAGCTGGTCACGCTGGCGTACGCGGACGAGGAGTCGGTGGTGCAGACCCGGTTCGCGACGACGGCGCTGGCGCTGCTGCGCGCCGGTCTGGAGCTGCACGGAGGGCCGGCGGCGGGTGTGAAGTCCGTCACGGACGCGGCGGTCGACGCGGAGCTGGCGGTGACGCAGCCGCTGCCGGCGGAGCTGGCCGCGGCGGTGCAGTGGACGTTTCTGGGCCGGGGCTGGACCTGCGGTCTTGCGGCGGAGGCGGCGCTGAAGATGCGCGAGGCGGCCGGGGCCTGGACGGAGAGCTACCCGGCGATGGAGTACCGGCACGGGCCGATGGCGATCACCGGCCCCGGGCGGGCGGTGTGGCACTTCGGCGAGCTGCCGGAGGGCCTGGCGGCGGACGTGGGCCGGGTGGGCGGCCACCTCAGCGCGGAGTCGACGGCGCGGGGTCTGGACCCGATGGCGGACCTGGTACGGGCCCAGCGGCTGGCGGTGGCCGTGGCGGAGGCGAAGAGCTACGACCCGGATCGGCCTCGGAACCTGACGCGCAGCGTGGTCCTGCGGTAGGGCCGTGCGGCCGGCTTGCGGCGGGGCGACACAGGTCGGCGCCCGGGGCGCTCCGCGAGGGCACTGGACCGGATACCGGTGAAAACCGGACCCGTCGTCGCGACTGGACTAGACCTCTCGCCGCTTTACACGCGAGACTGTCCCCGTGAGACACGTCATCGCCCTCGATGTGGGCGGCACCGGCATGAAAGCCGCCCTCGTCGGGGCGGACGGCGCGCTGCTCCACGAGACGCGCCGGGCGACCCCGCGGGCGGCGGGGCCTGATGCCGTCGTCGCCGCCGTGCTGGACTTCGCCGCCGAGCTGCGGGACGCCGGTGTGCGGAAGTACGGCGAACCGGCCGTCGCCGCCGGCGTCGCGGTGCCCGGGATCGTGGACGACGCGGGCGGCGTCGCCGTGTTCGCGGCGAACCTCGGCTGGCGTGACGTGCCGTTTCGCCGGCTCCTCGGCGAGCGGCTCTCCTGCCCCGTCGCCGTCGGCCACGACATGCGTACCGGCGGGCTGGCCGAGGGGCGGCTCGGGGCGGCGAGCGCGGTGGACCGGTTCCTGTTCATCGCGCTCGGCACCGGGATCGCCGCCGCCATCGGCATCGACGGCCGCATCGAGCCCGGCGCCCACGGCGGCTCCGGCGAGATCGGCCACATCGTCGTACGCCCCGACGGGCCGCCGTGCGGCTGCGGGCAGCGCGGCTGCCTGGAGCGGCTGGCGTCCGCGTCCGCCGTCGGCGAGGCGTGGGCCACCGCCTGCGGCGACCCCGGCGCAACGGCCGCGGACTGCGCCAAGGCCGTGGAGTCCGGTGACCCGCTGGCCGAGGCCGTCTGGCAGGACGCCGTCGACGCCCTCGCCGGCGGCCTGGTCACCGGCATCACCCTGCTCGACCCCCGCCGGATCGTCATCGGCGGCGGCCTCGCCGAGGCCGGCGACACGCTCTTCGTACCGCTCCTGCGCGCCGTCCGGGCGCGCGTCACGTTCCAGACAACCCCCCAGATCGTCCCGGCGGAGCTCGGAGACGCCGCCGCCTGCCTGGGCGCCGGGCAGCTCGCCTGGGACCTACTCGCCACGGAGGTAACCGCCTGATGCGGGATTCGATGCGGGATTCGACGCGGGATTCGACGCGGGAAGGCAGCACGGTGCTCACCGGTGCCCGTGTGGTCCAGCCGGCCGGCACCGTCGAGGACGCCCGTCTCACGGTCGCGGACGGCCGGATCACGTCGGTGGCACCCCGGGACGCCGCGCCGGGGCCGCGGGACGACGGCGAACCCGCCGGCACCGACCTCCGCGGCCACTGGATCGTCCCCGGCTTCGTCGACATCCACGTGCACGGCGGCGGCGGCGCGTCCTTCTCCGGCGGCACCCACGAGCAGGCCCGCACCGTCATCGACACCCACCGCGGCCACGGCACCACCACGATGCTCGCCTCCACCGTCACCGGCGACCTCGACGAGCTGGCCCGGCAGGCCGGCGTCCTCGCCGAGCTGGCCGAGGACGGCGAGCTGGCCGGCATCCACTTCGAGGGCCCGTTCATCTCCCCGCACCGCTGCGGCGCGCACCAGCCCGCGCTGCTGCGCGACCCCGCACCCGCCGACGTGCGCAAGCTCGTCGAGGCCGGCCGCGGGCAGACCCGGATGCTCACGCTGGCGCCGGAGCTGCCCGGCGGGCTGGACTCCGTACGCCTCCTCGCCGACAGCGGCGTCATCGCCGCCGTCGGCCACACCGACTCCTCGTACGACGCGGTCCGCGAGGCCGTCGAGGCCGGCGCCACCGTCGCCACCCACCTGTTCAACGCCATGCCCGCGCTCGGTCACCGCGCGCCGGGACCGGTCGCCGCGCTGCTGGAGGACGAGCGGGTCACCGTCGAGCTGATCGACGACGGCGTGCACCTGCACCCGGCGGTGCTGCAACTGGCATTCGGGCGCGCCGGTCGGGGGCGGGTCGCGTTCATCACCGACGCGATGGGCGCCGCGGGCATGGGCGACGGCCGCTACCCGCTCGGGCCGATGGAGGTCGACGTGCAGGACGGGGTGGCCCGGCTGGTCGACGGCGGGTCGATCGCCGGCTCCACGCTGACGCTGGACTCCGCGTTCCGCAGGGCGGTCACCGTCGACCGGCTGCCGGTCGCGGACGTCGTGGACGCGCTGTCGGCGACGCCGGCGAAGCTGCTGGGCGCGTACGACCGGATCGGCTCGCTGGAGCCCGGGAAGGACGCGGACCTCGTCGTGCTCGACGAGGACTTCACACTCGCCGGGATCATGCGCAAGGGCGCGTGGATCGTCCAACCCGGTACCGGTCGCTGACGCCCGCCGGCGGCGTGCCGCCGATGGCGCGCCGCCGGTGGCGTGCTGTCGACGGCGCCGGGGCACCATGGCAGGATCTTTCGCGCGTATGTTCCTCACGGTCACACTCAACGCCGCACTCGACGTCACGTACCGGGTGCCGCGCCTGCGTGCCCACGAGTCGCACCGGATCACCGACGTCACGGAGCGGCCCGGCGGCAAGGGCCTGAACGTGGCCCGGGTGCTCGCCGCACTCGGCCACCCGGTGACCGTCACCGGCTTCGCCGGCGGCCCCACGGGCGCGCACGTGCGCGCGCTGCTGGCCGCGGCGGACGGGCCGCTGACCGACGCGCTGGTGGACGTCGCGGGCAACACGCGGCGCACGGTCGCGGTCGTGGACGGCGGTACGGGCGACACCACCCAGCTCAACGAGGCGGGGCCGGAGGTCACCGCCGCGGAGTGGGCGGCGTTCCTCGACACGTACGCGGCGCTGCTCGCCTGCGACACCCCGGCCGACGCCGGCGCCCCGGCCGACCCCGGCACCCCGGCCGACCCCGGGACCGGCACCCGGGCCGGCGCGCTACGCCCCGCGCCGGTCCGCGCCGTGGCGCTGTGCGGCAGCCTGCCGCCCGGCGTGCCCGTGGGCGCGTACGCCGAGCTGGTACGCGCCGCGCACGCCGCCGGCGTCCCCGTGCTGCTCGACACCAGCGGCGAGCCGCTGCGCCGCGGCGTCGCCGCCCGCCCCGACGTGGTCAAGCCCAACGCCGCGGAGCTGGCCCAGCTCACCGGCTCCACCGAGCCGCTGCGCGCCGCCGACGACGCCCGCCGGCGCGGCGCCCACGCCGTCGCCGCCTCGCTCGGCGCCGCCGGGCTGCTCGCCGTCACCGCCGACGGCACCTGGCGCGCCGCACCGCCGCGGCACGTGCCGGGCAACCCCACCGGCGCCGGCGACTCCGCCGTCGCCGGGCTGCTGTCCGGGCTCGCCGAAGGGCTGGAGTGGCCCGCCCGGCTCGCCCGCGCGGTGGCGCTGTCCGCGGCGACCGTCGCCGCGCCCGTGGCGGGCGAGTTCGACGCCGCCACGTACGCGGAGACGCTGCCGCAGATCGAGATCACGTCGGGCCGCGACGCGGCCCGGGAGGAGGGGGCCTGAAGATGCCACTGACGACCACCGGAGAACTCGTCGCCGCCGCCCGGACCGGCGGCCACGGCGTGGCCGCCTTCAACGTCATCACGCTGGAGCACGCCGAGGCCATCGCCGCCGGCGCGGAGGCCACGGGCGCGCCCGCGGTGCTGCAGATCTCGGAGAACGCCGTGCGGTTCCACCGCGGCCGGCTCGCGCCCGTCGCCGCCGCGACGGCGGCCGTGGCGCGCGCCTCGTCCGCGCAGCTGTCGCTGCACCTGGACCACGTCGTCTCCACCGACCTGCTGCACTCCGCACACGGGCTGGGCTTCAGCTCGGTGATGTTCGACGCCTCGAAGCTGTCCTACGCGGACAACGTCAAGGCCACGGCGGAGGCGGCGCGCTGGGCGCACGAGCACGCGATGTGGATCGAGGCGGAGCTGGGGAAGGTGGGCGGCAAGGAGGGCGAGGCGCCGCTCGACGCACACGCGCCCGGGGTGCGCACGGACCCGGTGGAGGCGGTGGCGTACGTCGCGGACACCGGGGTCGACGCGCTGGCGGTCGCGGTGGGCAGCTCGCACGCGATGACCGAGCGCACGGCGGCGCTGGACCACGAGCTGATCGGCCGGCTGCGGGCGGCGGTCGCGGTGCCGCTGGTGCTGCACGGCTCGTCCGGGGTGCCGGACGCGGAGCTGCGGCAGGCGGTGGCCGCGGGGATGGTGAAGATCAACGTCGGTACGGCGCTGAACACCGCGTTCACCGCGGCGGCCCGCGAACACCTGGACGCGCACCCGACCGTGGTGGACCCGCGCAAGTACCTGGCTCCGGGGCGGGACGCGATGGCGGCGACGGTACGCCGGTTCCTGGAGGTCGTCGGCGGCTGACGGCCGCGGCGACGGCCACGGGCGACGGTCACGGGCCCGGCGCGCTTCCGGCGGCGGGCCCGGCCGGGCGGGAGGGTCCGTACTCCGGCCTACGGCTGGGTGACCTGCCCCTCCTTGAGCGACACCTTGCTGATCGCGGTCTGGCACTCCTTGTTGCCCGACTCGCAGGACAGCGTGATCTCGTTGGCGCCCTCGTCCAGGGAGATCCAGGAGTAGGTCCGGGTCCAGCCGGCCAGCCAGTCGTCCTTCTTGGCGCCCGCGAAGTTCTTCATGTTCAGCGGGCGGCTCTGCGCCTCGCCGTTGATCGTGAGGGTGAGGTCGGCGTCCTTGCCGGGGACGCTGTAGTCGACGAAGAGCGTGTACTCCCCGCCCGTGGAGACCTCGGGCTGCCAGGTGGCGGACGCGCCCTCGTTGTACAACCCGTGGACGTACGAGCCGTCCTCGGAGACCTCCGGATCGTTGCCGACGACGGCGCCGCCGGCCAGATCCAGCTTCGTACCGTCCTCGGCGGGCGGGGCGGTCGGGTCTTCCTTCGGCTTGTCGTCGCCGTTCTTGCCGCCGTCGCCCGCGTCGGGGCTGGGCGAGACGGACTCCGAGTCGCCGCCGCCGACGTCCGAGGGGTCGCCGTCGCCGCTGAAGAGCACCGCGGCGACGATGGCGATCACGACCGTGGCGACCACGGCGAGCGCGCCGAGCATCAGCCCGTTCCGCCCGCCGCCGCGCCCGCGGCGCGGGCCGCCGTCGTCACCGCCGGGCGGGAAGGCGGGGGGCTGCGGCGGGGGGCCGCCGTAGGTCTCGGGGGCCGCGTAATGCGGGCTGGGGCTGGCCTGCCCGTACGGGTACGCCTGCTGGGGCGGCACCTGGTGCGCGGCCTGCTGACCGCCGTAGGTCCGCTCGCCGACCGCCCGGACCTGGGTGTACGAGGTGCGGGGCACACCGGGGATCGGTGCCGTGCCCTCGCCCGGGCCGGCCGCCGGGGCGGCACCGCCCTCCGGGCGGTACAGGTGGGCGAAGGGGTCGTCGTCCTCGGGCGGCGTGCCCGCACCGTGGTTGCCGGCCGTCATCTCCCTCTCACTCCCTGGTGGGCGTTGCGTCCCGTCCGGCGAACCGCCGGCCAGGGGGCGAGCCTACCGCGTCCGGGGTAATGCCCGAGCGTTCCTTCGGCTGACTGTGGACGAAGCCACGACGGCCGCCTGTGGACAACCCGCGGCCCCGGCACGGCAAGCCCTCCGGCCGACCCCCCGAGCCGCCCCCCGCCGGGCACCCCGGCCCGTACGCGCGTCACTAGCCGGCCCGGCGGTGCGAGCGGCCCTGCGAACGGGCCCGCTTCTCCCGGTACATCAACTGGTCCGCGGAGCTGAGTATCTCCTCGGTCGACATCCCGCACATCGCCCAGCCGGTGCCGATGCTCGCGCCGACGCGCACCGCCCGCCCGTCGACCTGGATCGGCGGGATGATCGCGTTCCGCAGCCGCACCGCCAGGTCCTCGGCGCCGCCGGGGGTCAGTCCGTCGGCCAGCACCACGAACTCGTCGCCGCCGAGCCGCGCGACGGTGTCGCCGTCGCGGACCGCGTGGGTCAGCCGCTGCGCGACGGCGATGAGCACGGCGTCGCCTGTGTTGTGCCCGAAGCGGTCGTTTATGATCTTGAAGCCGTCGAGGTCGCAGAAGAGCACCGCGAGCCCCTTGCCCGCGGACTCCCCGCCGCCGCCCTCGGGGACCATCGCGTGCACGTGGTGCTCGTACGGCCCGGAGCCGGCCCACTGGTGCTCCTCGGCGCCGTCGGCCCCGAAGCCGTGGCCGTTCGTGTCGACCTCGACGGTGCCGGGCCCGGGGCCGGCGCCGACGATGGCGCGTCCGCGGGGCCCCGGCAGGCTGGCGGCGGAGTGGCTGACGGGGCCGGTGTACAGCTCGGGCGGCCGGTCGCAGAGCCGGGCGGTGAGCCGGGCGCGCAGTTCGGCGGCGTTGGGCAGGCCGGTGAGCGAGTCGTGGCTGGCGCGGTGCGCGAGCTGCGCCTCGTGGCGCTTGCGCTCCTCGATGTCCTCGACGTGGGTGAGGAGGTAGCGGGGGCCGTCGGCGGCGTCGGCGACCACCGAGTTGCGCAGGCTCACCCACACGTACGTGTTGTCGCGGCGGGTGAGGCGCAGCTCGGCCCGGCCGCCCTCGGCGAAGGTGCGCAGCAGGGTGCCGACGTCCTCGGGGTGGACGAGGTCGGAGAACGACAGCCGGCGGAGGCTGGAGGGCTGGCGGCCGAGGAGCCGGCACAGCGCGTCGTTCGTACGGATCAGCCGGCCGTGGTCGTCGCCGCCCATCTCGGCGACGGCCATGCCGCTGGGCGCGTACTCGAAGGCCTGGCGGAAGCTCTCCTCGCTGGCGCGCAGCGCCTGCTGCTCGCGCTCCAAGCGCACCAGCGCGCGCTGCATGTTGGCGCGCAGCCGGGCGTTGGTGATCGCTATGGCGGCCTGCGAGGCGTACATCTGCAGCGCCTCGCGGCCCCAGGGGGTGGGCACCCGGCCGTTGGCCGGCTTGTCGACGGAGAGCACGCCGAGCAGTTCGCGGCCGGCGTCGTAGATCGGCGCGAGGAGCCGGTCGCCGGTGGCCCAGTCGCCGGGGGCGGAGGGCGGCGGGACGACGGGGTAGGTCTGCGGGACCGCGTCGTCGTCGAGGACCCAGCCCTCGCTGTGGGGTATGTAGCGCAGCTCGCCCCACTCGATCCCCATGTGGAGCCGGCGCTCCCACGCCTCGCGCGGGCCGACCCGGCCGGCCATGATCGCCTCGGCGGTGGGATCGCCGCCGACGGCGGCGACGACGAGGTCGCCGTCGGGCCGTACGAGGTTCACCGCGGACATCTCGTAGCCGAGGGCCACGAGCCCGTCCGCGACGCTCTGAAGTGTGTCGGCAAGGCTGCGTGTCTGGTTGAGGTCCGCGAGGACCTGATGCAGCCGGCGCAGGCTCGCCAGCCTTACGTAAGGCTCTGCCTCCGTCTCCATACCTGCCCTCCCGTCTCGCCCCGACTCGGCGGGAGACCCCCGCGTGGAATTTCACCAACGACACGGCCACTGAATCACAGGCAGCTCTTCGGCGGGTACACAGGGTCAACATTCGACGCTCTCTGTGACTCAAGTCACAGGATGGGGAGGTGTTAACCGGCGGGCGGTCGAGCGCTCGCACGCGGGCGCTCCGGGCGCGCGCGCCGGGTGGGGCGGGCCGGGCGCGACGGGCCGGTGGGGGGCGGGTGGGACGGGACGTGGACCTAGGACTCCGCTCCGCCCTCGGCCCGATGCCCGGGCCTTGCGGGTCCGGTTACGGTTCGAGGCGTGCTGCATGAGACGCGAACGGTGGCCCATCCTGTTGGGGTGAGCGAGGAGGAGTTCCGGGCGGCCATGAGCCGGCTGGCCGCGGGCGTGGTGCTGGTCACGGCGTACGACCCGGACCCCGGACTGGACGGCGAGGACGTGGGGATGACGGCGACCGCGTTCCTGTCGGTGTCCCTGGACCCCCCGCTGGTGATGGTCAGCGTGCGCAACGGCTCCCGCATGGACGACCTGCTGACCGAGCGGGAGGAGTGGGCGGCCTCGGTGCTCTCCGAGAGCCAGCGGCACATCGCCGGGCGGTTCGCGATGAAGGGGCGGATCAGCGACCGGCTGCTGTTCGACGACATCCCGTACACGCGGGGTGAGGTGACGGGGTGCGCGCTGGTGGGCGGGGCGCTGGCGACGGTGGAGTGCCGGACGGAGCAGCGGGTGGTGGCGGGGGACCACACGCTGGTGATCGGGCGGGTGCTGAGCGCGGCGCAGCCGAGCTCGGACGGGAGCCCGCTGATGTACTTCCGGGGGCGGTACCGGACGCTGGGGTGAGGCTTCGCACGTTCGCGTTGGCGACGCGCGCCGGGTCCGACGGGCGCGAGGCCGGGAGTGGGCGGGCGGCCGGGAGCGGAGTGTGCGCGGCCGCCGTCACTGGCCCCAGCCGCGGCCCGTACGGCCGCGCTTGACGTCCGACCGCTGCTTCTTCTCCCGCAGCCGGCGCTCGTTGACGCCCCGCGGCACCTTCCGCTTCCGCCGCGGCGCGGGCGGCGGCGCGGTCGCCTCCGCCAGCAGCGCGGCGAGCCGTACGGCGGCGGTCTCGCGGTTGCGCCACTGCGAACGGTGCTCGCTCGCCCGCACCACGACCTGCCCGTCGACGAGCCGGTCGGCGAGCCGGTGCAGGGCCCGCTCCTTCCACACCGGCGGCAGCGACCGCGTGCCCGCGAGGTCGAAGCGGACCTCCGCCTGGGTGTCGCTGGTGTTCACGTGCTGACCGCCGGGCCCCGAGGAACGGGAGAAACGCCACATCAGCTCGGCCTCCGGCAGGGCGACCGAGCCGCGGATGCGGTAGGGACCGGACATGTCTCCCATGATCCCGCGAGGGTGTTCGGCCTGTCACGCGGTTTGCGTCCCCCGGACTCCGCCCGGGCGTTCGGGGGCGTACGGTGCCTGGAACCGGGTAGGGCCACACCGGCGTTTAGGGTCGTAGAAGAAGGCTCCGGCACATGGAGCCCGAACCAGGAGGGGACTCCCCATGCCCGTAAGCCTGTCCAAGGGCGGCAACGTTTCGCTCACGAAGGAAGCCCCCGGGCTGACCGCCGTCACGGTCGGACTCGGCTGGGACGTCCGCACCACCACCGGGGTGGACTTCGACCTCGACGCCAGCGCGATCGCGGTGAACGCCGAGGGCAAGGTCTTCTCCGACCAGCACTTCATCTTCTTCAACAACCGGCAGTCGCCGGACCAGACGATCGTGCACACCGGTGACAACGTCACCGGCCAGGGTGAGGGCGACGACGAGCAGATCAACGTCAACCTCGCCGGGCTGCCGCCGGAGATCGACAAGATCGTCTTCCCGGTCTCGATCTACGACGCCGAGACCCGCAGCCAGAACTTCGGCCAGGTGCGCAACGCGTTCATCCGCGTCGTGAACCAGGCCGGGGGCACGGAGATCGCCCGCTACGACCTCTCCGAGGACGCGGCGACGGAGACCGCGATGGTCTTCGGCGAGCTGTACCGCAACGGCGCGGAGTGGAAGTTCCGCGCGGTGGGCCAGGGCTACGCCTCGGGCCTGTCGGGCATCGCCCAGGACTTCGGCGTCAGCGTCTGAGCCGTCGGGGCCGTGGGACACCCGTATACGCGGAGTGGCCCGTTGCGCGAGAGCGCGGCGGGCCACTCGTGGTCTAGGGGTCAGAACTCGGCGGTGTCCAGTTCGAAGTCGAACGGCTTAGGCAGCGTGATTTTCTCGCCGAGCGTTGCGCTCTCGCTGCGGGCGTACTCCCTCCCCTTCGGCTTGCTGAACACCGAGATGACGCCAGCTTCGCGGTCGATGAGCAGGTACAGGGGGATCCCAGCACGGGCGTATCCGCGCAACTTCTTCAAACGGTCGTTGCGAGCTGTGGACTTCGAGGTGACTTCGGCGACAAGCAAGACGGGATCGGGATCGTGCCACTCAAGTTCGGCCTGGAACGCCCGCTTGGGGGCAACCACCAGATCAGGGATGACCCGGAGATTGGGATCGGGCCCGGAAAGTTTCAGGCCGATTCCGTGGTACATCCGGACATCTCTGTGGTGATCACGAACCTGCTCGTGCATCCCGGAGACGAAGTCTTCGTGCTCAGCATTGGCCGGAGGCGTCACGTGGATTTGCCCTTCGATCAGTTCCACGCGCCATCCCCTGGGGACAGCCGCGCTTGCCGCGAAGAAGGCGTCCTCGATCGGGTGGTTTGCAGGCACGAGCACCTCGCGCTCGGGAATCGTCAATGCCATGGGTGTCCTCCTTCGTCGAAAGGACGCTCTCAGCGTAAGCGAGGCGACGCGGCAGTATCAGGTGGGACTTCACCCGAACGGGTGTTCAGTGACGTTTCTGCAGGTCATCCGGCGCCCGGACCTCCACCCCCACCTGCGCCGCGAAGGCCGGGGCCAGCGCCAGGAGCTGCTCCGGGCTGATCACCGCGCCGGCCAGGCGGTCCACGCCGCGTTCGACGGACAGCTCCGCCGCGCGGCGCAGGTCCACGTCCGTCAGCCGGGCGCCGGAGAGGTCCGCGCGCTGCACCGTGCAGCCCTCGAACGCCACCCGCTCCAGCCGGGCGTTCCCGAAGTCCGGCTCCGCCAGCACGCAGTCCTCGAACACGACGTCCGTCAGCCGGGCCCCGCGCAGGTTCAGGAAATCCGCCTTGCCGCCACGTATCACCACCCGCTCCAGTGTCGCCCCGTGCAGCTGCACGCCGCCCAGCCGGGTGTCCGTCAGCTCCACGTCCCGCAGCGTCGCGCCCGCCAGGTCCGTACCCGCGCCGCGCACCTCCTCCAGGACCGTGTCGATCAGCCGCGCGTTCGGCAGCCGCGCCCCGTCCAGCACGCAGCGGCGCAGCGCGCAGTCCATGAAGCGGGCGCCCGCGCCGTCCGCCCCGGTCAGGTCGAGCCCGGAGAACTCCAGGGCGTCGTAGTCCCCGTCGGGCTCCAGCTCCGCCGCCCGGTACGCCCCGGCGTCACCCCCGCCGCCCGCATCCCCCGCGTCCCCCGCGCCGCCCCCGCCGCCGTACGTCCCCAGGGCCTCCGGCAGCCGCACCTCCGGCCGCCGCGGCGCCTTGATCACCTTCTGCCGCGTCATGCGCCCCATCGTGACGTACCGCACTGACAGCGGTCCCGGTGTCACGTTCCGGACCCCCTGATCCGTCTTGAGCAGAGAACGTGCAACACCAGCAGCCGAGGAGAACACCATGCGACGACGCATCTCCGTGATCGGCGGCGGACTGGCCGGGCTCACCGCCGCCCTCACCGCCGCCGAGGCGGGCGCCCGGGTGACGCTGTACGAGGCGCATGGCAGCCTCGGGGGGCGCGCCCGCACCGCGGACGCGCCTTACCGCACCAACGAGGGCCCGCACGCGCTGTACTACCGCGGCCCGCACTGGGCCTGGCTCAAGCAGCGCGACCTGCTGGGCACGATGGCGCCGCTCCCGCCCCTGGAAGGCGCCCGGTTCCGCTTCCGCCGCGACGGCCGGCTGCGGAAGGTGCCGCCGGCCGCGATGCTGCGCCTGGTGCGCCGCCGCGACGCGCCCGTGGACCGCGACTTCCACAGCTGGGCGGCCGGAATCGCCGGCGAGGCGGGCGCCCGGGCCGCCGCCTGCTACAGCGCGGTGGCGATCTTCCATCACGACCCGGGTTCGCTCTCCGCAGCGTTCGTCCAGGAGCGGCTGCGCCGCGCCACCGCGCTGCCGCCGGAGGCGCACTATCCGGCGGGCGGCTGGGGTTCGGTCGTCGACCTGATGACGAGCCGGGCGTGGAACATGGGCGTACGGATCGAGGTCGGCGCCCGCGTCGACGAGCTGCCGCACGACGGCCCCGTCGTCGTCGCCACCTCGCTCCCGGCGGCCCGCACGCTCCTCCGCGACTCGTCGCTGACCTGGCCCTCCGGGCGCACGGTGCTCGTCGACGTCGCCGTACGCGAGCGCCGCGGCGACGCCTTCGTCGTCTCCGACCTCGACTCCCCCGGCTGGCTGGAGCGGTTCACCGCCCAGGACCCGATGCTGGCTCCGGCGGGCGAGCAGCTGATCCAGGGCCAGGTGCCGGTGGCGCCGGAGGAGGGCAAGGCGGCCGGCGTCGCGCGGGCCGAGGAGCTGCTGGACCTCGGCTACCCGGGCTGGCGGGACCGTACGGTGTGGCGCCGCGCGGCGCTGGCCGCGGGCCGCACGGGGGCGGTGGACCCGGTGGGCAGCACGTGGCGCGACCGGCCGCGGGTGGACCGCGGCGACGGGGTGTACCTGGCGGGGGACCAGGTGGCGGCGCCGGGGGTGCTGAGCGAGGTGTCGTTCGCGAGTGCGATCGAGGCGGTGACGCTGGCGCTGGCGGAGCGGCGGTTCGAGGCGGCGGCGTAGGCGGCTGGGCAGGCGACAGTGACCCGGGGTGGGTGAGACCGGGGGAACACGGGGTCCGGTCCGGGGGTGGGAGACCCCGGGGCGGAGGCCGGGGGGAGGGGATCGGGGGCGGTTCGCCCGGTCGGCGGGCGCGGGCTGCGGTTCGGGTCTGCCGGCCGGGCGGCCGGTGTTTCCGGGTTCACGGGTTTCCGGCCTTTCCGGGCCTTTCCGGCCTTCTTCTTCCCGCTTGACCTGAAGTTCTGTTCACGTTGTCTGCTGGCCGTATGCATGCCATACGACTTCACGCCTTCGGCCCCGCCGAGAACCTCGTCTACGAGAAGACCGACGACCCCGTACCCGGCCCCGGCCAGGTCCGTATCGCCGTCGCCGCCGCCGGGGTCCACCTCCTCGACACCAAGCTCCGCGGCGGCGACACCAGCGGCCCCATGCCGCCCGCCGAACTGCCCACCATCCCCGGCCGCGAGATCGCCGGTACCGTCGAGTCCCTGGGCGACGGCGTCGACCCCGAGTGGCTCGGCCGCCGCGTCGTCGCCCACATCGGCCTCGTCCCGGGCGGCTACGCGGAGCTGACCGTCACCGAGGCCGAGCGGCTGCACGCGCTGCCCGACTCCCTCGACGCCGCGGAGGCCGTCGCGATGATCGGCACGGGGCGTACGACGATGGCGTTCCTGCACTTCGCGGCGGTGACGGTGGACGACGTCGTGATCGTCACGGCGGCGGCGGGCGGCGTCGGCTCGCTGCTCGTCCAGTACGCCCGCAACCTCGGCGCGTACGTCGTGGGCCTGGCCGGCGGCCCCGAGAAGGTCGCGCGCGTACGGGACCTCGGCGCGGACACCGCCGCCGACTACACCGACCCCGCCTGGCCCGAGCACGTACGCGGTGCCCTCGGCGACCGCCGGCCCACCGTGCTCCTCGACACCGTCGGCGGCCCCGCCGCCCGCACGGCGGCCGACTTCCTCGCCCCCGGCGGGCGGCACCTGGTGCTGGGCTGGTCGTCGGGTGCGCCGCTGGAGTTCACGGAGGCGGAGCTGGCGGAGCGGGGCATCACGTCGGTGAACGTCCTCGGCCCCGACTGGCTCAGCCGCATCGGCGGCGACAACCCCCTGCGGCGGATGGAGGAGGCGGCGCTGGCGCAGGCGGCGACGGGGCGCTGGACGCCGCTGGTGCAACGCTGGTCGCTGGCGCGGGCGGCGGAGGCGCACAGGGCGCTGGAGACGCGGGGGACGGTGGGGAAGGTGGTGCTGGAGCCGTAGCGGTGGGGGGAGATGAGGGGGCGTACGCGTCAGATGAGGCGCGGGCGGGGCCGGGCGCGGGGACCGGGGCCCGGGGCGGGTGGGGTGCGGGCGGTGCGGGCAGCTGACGGAGCGAGCGGTCGGTCCAGGGCCCGCGGCTCGGACCGCGCCGGGCGCCTACGGCTACGCACCACCGCGGCCCGAGCCGGCCCGCCGCGTGCCCCGCGGGGCGAGCCGGCCCGCCGCGCGCGAGAGCCCGGCTCCCGCGAGAGCCGCCGGCGGCGGCCGAAACGATCCGTACCCGGCGGTGACGGTCGCGGGGCAGGACGTACGGTTCAGGTTGTGGGCGTAGATCGAGAGGGCGGGGGCCCGGGCGACCCGGGCGGCCCGGCGGAGTTGCGGCTCCGGCCGCCGCTCCACCGGGTGGACCGCAGGGCCGTCGCGTGGTGGCGTACGCAGCTGCTGCTGGCGGCGGCGGTGCCGGTCGGGGTGCTGGCGGTGCTGGGTGCGCTGATCGGGCCGGCCCGGTTCTGGCTGCTGGTGGCGGGCGCGGGGGTGGCCGCGGCGGGGCTGGGGGCGGGGCTGGGGCTGCCGCAGTGGTACTACCGCGTGCACCGGTGGGAGGTCACGGACGACGCGGTGTACGTCCGTACCGGCTACTTCTGGATCGACTCGCGGATCGCGCCGATGTCGCGGATCCAGACGGTGGACACCGAACGCGGGCCGCTGCAGCGGGCGTTCGGGCTGGCGGCGGTGACGGTGACGACGGCATCGGCGAAGGGGGCACTGCGGATCGAGGCGCTGGACCACGAGGAGGCGGCGGAGCTGGCGGAGCAGTTGGCGCTGGCGACGCAGAAGACCCCGGGGGACGCGACGTGAGCGACGCGGATGTGGACGCGGGCGTGGGCGTGGGCACGGAAGCGGGCGCGGGCGCGGGCGTAGGAGCGGGCCAGGGCATGGAAGCCGACGCGAGCGTGGGAGCGGACGCGGGCCCGGGCGCGCGCGCCGACCCGGGCGTGGGAGCGGATCCGGGCGTGGAAGCGGACGCGGGCCCGGGAGCGGACGCAGGCCCCGGAACGGACGCAGGCCCCGGAAAGGACGCAGGCACGGGAGCCGACGCAGGCGACTGGCGTCGCCTCGACCCCCGCTCCCTCCTCGTCACCGCCGAACTCCTCCTCGGCGCCGCCTTCGGCGCCGGCGTCCCCGTCGGCGCCGGGCTCGCCTCCCACATCGACTTCCGCGCCGCCGTGGCCTGGGTGCTGGCCGGCTGCGCGCTGCTCATCGGCGGCGGGCTCGCCGTGGACGTGCTGCGCCTGCGCCACACCCGCTACCGCGTCGGCGCCGAGCGGGTCGAGCTGCGTACCGGCGTGCTGTTCACCACCCGGCGCTCCCTCCCCCGCGACCGGATCCGCACCGTCGACCTCACCGCGCACCCCCTCCTCCGCCTCCTCGGGCTGGTCAAGGTCCGTATCGGCACCGGCGACCAGACCGCCGGCGGGGAGTCCGCGCTGCAGCTGTCGCCGGTGCGGCGCGCGGAGGGCGAGTCGCTGCGGCGCGCGCTGCTGCGCCGGGCCGCACCCGCCGGCGGCCCCGACGACCCGGACCACCCCGCCGGCCCCCGGCTCGCCGCGCTCGCCCCCGGCTGGATCCGCTACGCGCCGCTCTCCTTCCTCACCCCCCTCCTCGCGATGACGGGCTGGGGCGCGGTGATGCAGGTCAGCCAGTGGTTCGGGGCGGAGGAGACGGTCGTCGACTGGGTACGGGACACGTTCAGCCCGCTGCCCGCGGTGTGGACGGTGCTGTCCCTGGGGTCGATCCTGCTCGCGTCGGGGTTCGTGGGCGCGCTCGGGCTGTGGACCGAGATGTGGTGGAACTACCGGCTGGAGCGCGAGCCGGACGGCACGCTGCGGGTACGGCGCGGGCTGCTGACGACCCGGTCGATATCGCTGGAGGAGGCGCGGCTGCGCGGCGTCGACGTCGTGGAGCCGCTGGGTGTACGGCTGTCGGGCGCGGCCCGGGTGGACGCGGTGGCGACCGGACTGTCCCGCAAGGACAGCGAGCAGAACGACCTCAACACCCTGCTGCCCGCGGCCCCGCGCGCCGTCGCCGACGACGTGACGGCCCGGGTGCTGCGCACGCCCGTCGCCCTGACCCGGCCGGGGCTGACCCCGCACCCGCGGGCCGCGCTCGCGCGCCGGCTGCGGTGGTCGCTGGGCGCGGCGCTGGTGCCGGTGGCGGTGCTGCTGGGGCTGGCGGCGGCGCTGTCGGTACGGGGCCTGGCGTACGCGGGGGCGGCGACGGCGGCGGTGCTGCTGCCGGCGGCGGCGCTGCTGGCGCGGGACGCGTACCGGAGCCTGGGGCACGGGCTCGCGGGCCCGTATCTGGTCGTACGCAGCGGCACCCTGCGGCGCTCCACGGTGGCGCTGCGGCGGGACGGGGTGGTCGGCTGGACGGTGCGGCAGTCGCTGTTCCAGCGGCGGGCGGGGCTGGTGACGCTGCGGGCGACGACGGCGGCGGGCGCGCAGGCGTACGCGGCGTACGACGTGGGGGAGGCGCAGGGGCTGCGGTTCGCGGAGGAGGCGCTGCCGGAGCTGCTGACGCCGTTCCTGGTGGTGCCCGACGCGGCGGCCGTACGGCACCCGGCGGCCGCAACTCCCGTACGCGCCGAGGGAGACGCGCGCTGAGCCGTCTTGCGGTGAGCAACGTCGCCGAGGGCGCCGGCAGCCCGGCCGGCGCCGGGGTGATCCGCGGCGGCAGCCGCACGGTGGAGTCCCGGTCCTGCGGCACGGGCCCGAACTAGGCCCCGCCGGAGACCGTGTTGCCGGTCCGGCCGCCGCCTTCCGGCACCGTCACCCGCCCGCCCCCGGGGGATCGTCCGGCCGCGGCGGAGGCGGGGCGTTGAAGGTGATCCCCGAGAAGTCGCGGCCCTGCACGACGGGGCCGTACTGCGTGCCTCCGCTGACGATGTTCGTCACCGTGCCCGCCCCGTCCTCCGGCAGCGGCGGCAGCGCCTCCTGCCACGCCCGCAGCCCGGCGCGGAACTCCGCGTCCAGCGCGGCCCGTACCGCCAGCGCCGTGCTCAGCGCCTGGGCCCGCGCCTCGTCGTCCGGCTCCGCCGCCAGCCGCTCCAGCTCCGCCTCCCCGGAGCCGGCGCCGGAGCCGACCTCGGAGCCGGCCCCGGCGTCGCCCCCGTCCCGCCGGAACGGCCGCCGCACCAGCCGCGTCAGCCCCTCCCACCCCTGCCGCCCGATCTCCCCGCCCGCCCCACCGGCCAGCGCCACTAACAACCCCACCGACACCGGATCCACCCGAACCACCCCACTCGTCCGCACTCCCCGACCCGTACCCGCAACCTGAGTGACGACCGGCGCCCACCAAGGGTTCCTGACCTCGTACGACGAGTGACAGACGAAGTCCGCGAAAAAAGTTCGCGCCGGGATGTCGAGAACCCGCGCGCGGCTCCGTCCCAGGAGCACACACGGACCACAATGGGCCGTACCTCAGCAAGGAGAACATCATGGCCAAGTACCTGCTGCTGAAGCACTACCGAGGCGCTCCGGCCGCGGTCAACGACGTGCCGATGGACAAGTGGAAGCCGGAGGAGGTCACGGCCCACATCCAGTACATGCGGGACTTCGCCACCCGGCTGGAGGGCACCGGCGAGTTCGTCGACGAGGCGGCGCTCTCCCCCGCGGGCACCTTCGTCCGCTACGACGGCGAGGGCCGCCCGCCGGTCACCGACGGGCCGTTCGCGGAGACCAAGGACCTGATCGCCGGCTGGATGATCATCGACGTGGAGACGTACGAGCGCGCCGTCGAGCTGGCCGGCGAGCTGTCCGCCGCGCCCGGGGCCGACGGGAAGCCGATCCACGAGTGGCTCGAACTGCGTCCGTTCTACGGCGTGCAGCCCCCGGCCACCGCATGAACGGGCCGCTGTGAACGAATCGCTGCTCCGGGAACTCGTCCCCGAGGTGATAGGTGTGCTCGTCCGCCGCGGAGCCGACTTCGCGGCGGCCGAGGACGCCGTGCAGGACGCCCTCGTCGAGGCCGTACGGCGCGAGTGGCCGACCGGGCCGGACGGCGGGGCGCCTCGGGACCCCAAGGGGTGGCTGATCACGGTGGCCTGGCGCAAGTTCCTCGACGCCGTACGGGCCGACACCTCCCGGCGGCGGCGCGAGGAGCTGGTCGAGGCCGAGCCCGCGCCCGGCCCCGGCGCGGCGGTGGACGACGCGCTGCAGCTGTACTTCCTGTGCGCGCACCCGTCCCTGACGCCCGCCTCCGCCGTCGCGCTCACGCTGCGCGCGGTCGGCGGCCTGACCACGCGGCAGATCGCGCGGGCCTATCTGGTGCCGGAGGCGACGATGGCCCAGCGGATCAGCAGGGCCAAGCGGACCGTCGCCGACGTCCGGTTCGACCAGCCCGGCGACGTCGCCACCGTGCTGCGCGTGCTGTACCTGGTCTTCAACGAGGGCTACTCCGGCGACGTCGACCTCTCCGCCGAGGCCATCCGCCTCACCCGCCAGCTGGCGGCCAGGACCCGCCACGAGGAGGTGGCGGGTCTGCTGGCGCTCATGCTGCTCCACCACGCCCGGCGCCCCGCCCGCACCGCCGCCGACGGCCGGCTCGTGCCGCTCGCCGAGCAGGACCGCTGCCTGTGGGACACGAAGATGATCGCCGAGGGCGTCGAGATCCTCCAGGCCGCCCTGGCCCGTGACCGCCTGGGCGAGTTCCAGGCGCAGGCGGCCGTGGCGGCGCTCCACGCCGACGCCCCGACCGCCGCGGAGACGGACTGGGTGCAGATCGTCGAGTGGTACGACGAGCTGGTACGCGTCACCGACAGCCCGGTGGCCCGCCTCAACCGGGCCGTCGCCGTGGGCGAGGCCGACGGCGCGCGGGCCGGCCTGGCCGCCCTGGCGGAGCTGGACCCCGCCCTGCCGCGGTACGCGGCCGTGGCGGCGTACCTGCACGAGCGCGACGGCGACCCGGAGACCGCCGCCCGCCTCTATGCCCAGGCCGCCCGCTCGGCGCCCACCCTCCCCGAACGCGACCACCTCACCCGCGAGGCCGCCCGGATCAACGCGAAGCTCCGCGGCTGAAGGGTCGCGGGCTGAACGGCTGCGCGGCGGGACGGCTGTTCAGCGGCTGGAGGGCTCCCCCGCCCCGCTGCGCCCGCACCCCCCGCCGCGGGTCGCGACGGGGGTGCGGCTCGCGTCGTACCTACGCCGAAACCCGCTCGTCCTCCACGGTGCCCGCGTCGGCGTCGGCGTCGGCGTCGGCGTCCGCGTCGGCAGGCGCGCCCGCGTCCTTGGCAGCGGTGTGGTCGTCGTCGCCCATGCCCTCGACCCGCCGCGGCAGCGTCGCCGCCAGGGCGACCATCACCGCGGCCAGCACCGCCGCGGCGCCGAACGCCAGCTTCATCCCGCTGACCTGCGCGGGCAACGGCTCGACGCCGTCGTCGACCAGCCCGGTGGCACGCGCCGACATCACGGTCACCACCAGCGCGGTCCCCAGCGCCGCCGCGACCTGCTGCAGCGTGCCGAGGATGGAGCTGCCGTGGGAGTAAAGGTGCGGGGGCAGCGCGCCCATGCCGAGCGTGAAGACCGGCGTGAACGTCGCCGCCAGGCTCACCATCAGCAGCACGTGCAGGCCGAGGATCTGCCAGTACGGTGTGGTCGTCGAGATCTGGGTATAGCCGGCGAGGCCGAGCATGACGCCGGCCGATCCGGGCACCACTAGCCGGCGGCTGCCGAACCGGTCGAAGGCCCTGCCGACCGACGGCCCCAGCAGACCCATCGCCAGGCCGCCCGGCATGACCAGCAGGCCGGTCTCCAGCGGACTGAGGCCGCGTACGTTCTGCAGGTACAGCGGCAGCAGGATCATCGACCCCATCATCGCCAGGAAGCCGATGGCCATCACGGCCAGGGACCGGGTGAACGCCCCGTACCGCAGGGTGCGCAGGTCCATCAGCGGCGTGCCGGAGCGCTGCAGCCGGAGCTGGCGGAAGGCGAAGACGGCGATGGCCGCGATCCCGCCGACGGCGATGCCGATGCCGAGCGCCCGGCGGTCGCTCTCGCCGATCAGGCTCAGCCCGTACACCAGACCGCCGAAGCCGAGCGCCGCCACCCCGACGCTGAACCAGTCGATGGAGCTGACCTGGCGCTCGCCGATGTCCTCCAGCTTGCGCAGCCCGAACACGGTCACCACCGCCGCGATCGGCAGCACGACCACGAACAGCAGCCGCCAGGAGCCGACCTGCAGGATGACCCCGGACACGGTCGGGCCGAGCGCGGGCGCCACCGACATCGCCAGCGTGACCTGGCCCATCACCTTGCCGCGGTGCTGCGCGGGCACGACCGTCATCAGCGTGGTCATCAGCAGCGGCATCATCACCGCCGTGCCGGCGGCCTGCACGATACGGCCCGTCAGCAGCACCGCGAACGTCGGTGCGGCGGCCGAGATGACGGTGCCCACGAGGAACGTGCCCATGGCGACCACGTACGCCCGGCGGGTGGTGACCCGTTGCAGGAACCAGCCGGTGACGGGGATCACCGCGGCCATCGTGAGCATGAACGCGGTGGACACCCACTGCGCCGACTGCTCGGTGACGTGCATCGACTCCATCAGCCGCGGAATCGCGTTGATCATGATGGTCTCGTTGAGGATCACCACGAACGTCGCCAGCACCAGCAGCCGCACCACGGTCGGAGTCCGGCCGTCCTCCGCCTCCTCGCCGGCGGATCGCCGGTCGCGCTTCGCTATCGCAGCTCGTACGGCTCGCATGTCAGCTCCTCGCTCGGGTTCCTGATCACAGTCACCTCGCAGCCGAGGGCCGCCGGACTGGATGGTCAGTTGCTTCACCGACACAGACCGGCGAGCGCACCAGAACTCATCGGCCGAACCGAGCCTTCCACGTTCCGCCGCGGCCCGCCTCCGCATTTCGCGCAGGCCAGGGAACGCCCGCGAGGACGCAGTTGGAGCCTCCGCCGGATGCGAACCGACGGTTCGCCGCCGTGACCTCCTTCACCGTCGTCACTGCCGCGCCCGTCGTCGCGCTCCCCCGACTGCTGACCGACCACTCCACGAGGAGTTCGGCCGGTCCCACGGCACCATCGCCGGCTCGGTCAAGTCCCGGCCATGTCCGGATCACTTACTGCCTCCCGGCGCCTTCCCCTTCCCCTTCGACCCGGCTTGCCCGTGGTCCGCAGGGGGCGGTTGAGGCGCACTGGACTCGCCCCCCTGCCCCGAATACCCCCCACCGGACGCGCCGAAGCTCTGGCTGTAGGCGACGCTGCCGTACTGGGTGTAGCTGACGGTGTAAGGCGTGCTGTCGGAACTCTGGCCGTAGGCGGCCGGGGAGTACTGAGAGTAGCCGGCGGTCTGGGACGGACCGGCGAAGCCCCCGCCGGAGGCAGTCCGGTCACCCCGCCCGTAAAGGAGCTCGAGCGGGTTCATGGAGGGCGGGCTTGGAGGAGCAGCCGACTGGCCGGGCCCGGCGCGAAGGGAGCCGGCCCGACCGGCAGCCCACTCCTCCCCCTCCGACCCCGACTCCGACCCCGACTCTGAGCCAGCCCCCAACCACGGGTCGAGCCCCCGGAGCGCTGACGGCTCTGCGGGGGCGGCGACGGACAACGCACCCAACTGCCGCGTCACCGCAGGGACCCACTCCTCACCCCCGACCCCGTACGGGGCAGCCACCGGCTGACCCTGCTGTTGAGGCAGTTGCACGGGTTGCACGGAACGGTCGTCGAACGACTCCGACTGCGAGGGAGCCACCGCTCCCCCCGGGTTCTCCTGTTTTAGCGCGGCTTTCTGCCACTTACTGAGCTGCGATTGGTTTATTTTCCTGCCGGGGTTCTGTGTGTTATACCGCTCCACGAAGTCTCTTTGACCCCGGCCGGACGCCCAAAACTCACGCAGCACATTCCCTTTCTCCTGCTCACTAATAAAACCAGGAGCGATTAAGTGCCGCTTTCAACACTTCCCGCTCCGCCTCGGAAAATAGGTCCGGGTGGCCTTCCGCGTATTTTATCCAGTCCCTGATGTTAGTATCGGTGACTTTCACGCTATGCGTGTGATGGCCGCTATACCACTGCGCGAATAGTTTTTTATTCATACCGGATGTCGCCCACCCCATCACCACCTCCTTCTTCACTTCCCATGAGAATTGAGAGGGTTTGCGCGATTGACGCGTTGGCATGCTTTCTCCTTGGGATTGAGGTCAAGCTGCGATGGTTTGCCCGGGGCTGCGGGGAAGCGTTCATGAACACAGTGGCTGCCCGCATGCCCGCACCCATCCCCGGCAAGACGCCGGCCAGCGCCGATGCCGGAACCACAGTTGCCATGACACCCCCGGAACCTGCAACCACCCCGGCGCCTCCGTGGGCATCGCCGGCGCTCTCCTTCCACTACCGCCGATGCGCCAACGGCACGACCTCTAACGTCCAGGCCCGTGACCTCCAGACCTGGGGCCAACGCTGCGGCTGTGGTGACCGGTGCCGTGAGGCCTGGAATCGTGGGAACCGCTGGCAGCAGGCCCTCTCGCCCGGTCAGGGTTTCCGCCGCTGGCCAGGAATCGACCCACGTTCTGCTCCGCACGCTCGCCGCGTCGTTCTGCCTGCTCGGCATTCGCCGCAATGACCGGCCGCCGAGCAGCTTGCTGCTGCATTCTCGTTACCCGCGAAGACACCTCTTTCACGTGACGTACCGCGGCCTCCAAGTGGCTCACACCCTCATCCAACATTTTTTCGAAGGACTTGATGAATTTCTCATTCGCACTCCCCATCTCGTGCTCACTTACTTCTCCACGGTAGTACGCTTTATATAGAAGATCTCTGGCTGGCCCCAGGGGTTCCCACTCAGTCTTGCTCGCATCAGCCTTGACTCTCTGATCATCCTCTGCTTGGAACAGTCTTCCGAGTCTTTCGTTCCCCAGGTAATCCAGAGACCGGCCCAGCTCCATCAGTGCGTTTTGGTTCCGCCTCCTCCGATCGCGCAACGTGGCGAAGTCATCAGCTAGAAGGTCCTTTTCCACATACAGACGAGCTATGTGGTCTTCTTGCTCTTTGAGGCTCACACCAACTCCCTTATCTTCGAGCTGAGTGAAGAGACGGTCAGCTCGGGCACACCTCGTCGCCTTGCCGCCGGGTGAGGTCCGACCTGACCTGGCATTCCGGCAAGCAACAACGGCCCCGCGACGCCGACGGTTCACCCGGAGACCCGCGTCCCGCCACGCTCGATGCCCCCCCGCCACATCACCAGGCCCACCCGGTTGCCGCCGTCTCCACGAGGCACCGACGCGCCGGCCCCGTCACCGCTGCCGCGCAGTCGGACGGTCCGACGATGGCGGTGGCCGGCCGGCCCGGTTCCCGCGACGCCGACGCAGCCGATATCCCCGCCGGTCCGGTGCTGGAACGCAAGCGGGAGATCGGCCTGCGGCGTGGGGAGGCGTCTGCTCCGCGGATGAACCGTTCCGCGCTCCGCCACGTTGGAGGAGCGACACGGAGGACGCACCCCTCGTTCCGCCGCGCACCGTTCTCTGCGCCGGCTCGCCGTGCTGCTGCCACCCACAGGTGGCCGGATCGCTGAGGACGCGTCGGCGCCAGTCCGTCGTCGCCACCTCGCCTCATCTCCCGAGTCTCCCGGCTTCCGCAGACGGCGGTGCTCACGCATGAAACCCAGATTCGATCCGTTGACCGTCGCGGCGATGGCGGTCGCGGTGGTCGCCATTTCGGACATCGCCTCTGCTTTTCGTCCCGCCCGGAACGCGAGGACGTACAGATCAGGGGCGCCGGAGGGCCGGAAGTGGAGCCCCTGTCGGATTCGAACCGACGACCTACGCTTGACCAGGACTTCAGTGATCGTGCCGGGCCATGCCGCTGACTGCTGCCTCGTGCCGTTGCTGCCGGTCAGAAGGGGCCCGCGAGGCTGATCGAGGTGCCTTCGGTCATGGGGATGAGGCCCCGCCGTGGGCTTTTCCGCGCACCAGAGCAGTCAGATCCAACGTGATATCGAAAGGCACCGGGCGCTTCAGCGTGCCCCGGAAGATCCCTGCCGGCGCATAGCCCCCGGTCGCGGTGTCCAGCTCGTATGCATGGACAACGGGGTCGCCGTCTTCGTCCTCGACGCACCAGTAGTGGGCGATCCCGGCCTCTGCGTACTTACGGAGCTTGACCCCGCGGTCGCGGTGGGCGGACTCGGTGGAGACGACCTCGACGACGAGGGGGACGGTCTCGGGCGCGTACCAGGTCCGGTCCGGATCGTAGGCAGCGGTGGTGACCAGCAGATCGGGCTCCGGCCGGTTACGCTCGTCCAGCCGGATGGTCATCTCCCGCTCCACCTCCAGGGCGTCCGGCGCCTGCTCGGCGAGTGCGACGGTGAGCGCGGTGACAAGACGGCCATGCCAGGACCGCTGTGGCGACATCATGAAGACGAGTGCTCCGTCGATCAGCTCAGTGTGCCGTGGCGCCTGCGGGAGTTGATCCAGGTCATCCGCGAACCATCCCTCAGGGCGGGGCGGGCGCATCCAGTCCGGCAGGGCGGTCATGGCATCAGGTTACCGATTCCGGTACGGTCCGCGCCGGGAGACTGGTGGCGGTTCATCGGACGGCTGCGCTGCCACAGCAGCTGCGCTTCCGAGGCGGACACCCACCCGGCGCATGGGACCGCTGTCATGGGGAGACCGGCTTCCACTGGGTCGCCGTCGTGCTGTAGGTGGCCATTTTCACGTCGTACGGGTAGGTCTCGACCGGCTCGCCCACCACCACGCCACCGGCGCGTTCGACCTCATGTACCGGCAGCCCACGCGCGCTTGACCGCCGCGGGCCGGCCTGGGCTGAAGAGGCTCACCAGCGGCTGATCCGAGGACGGCCCGGGCCGCACGACGCGCCTGTAACGCGGGGCGGCGTTCGGACACTGAACCTGCTGTCGCCGGGAAGAGCGCCGGTCGGCGCCGCGTCAGGGCGCCGGGCGGGACGCCACCCGTCGGCTACGTAGTGGCCGATCGACGGCCCACAGTCAACTGAGGAGCACAGTGATCTCCAGAAGAAGCGCCTTGCGCACCCTGACCGTCACCGTGGCGGCTGCCGCTTCGGTCGCCGGGGCGGCCGGGTTCACGGCACCGGTGCACGCTGGTGAGCAGGGCCAAGGTCCTGCCCCTCACGGGAACGGCGGAATGAACGTTTACGTGCAGAGCAACGCGGCCGACGGCAATGCCGTGCTCGCGTTCCGGTCCGACGGGTCGGAGATCGGGGCATTCGCCACCGGCGGCAGCGGAAGTGGCGCCGGGCTCGGTTCCCAGGGTGCGGTGACGGCCAGTGCCGACGGCGACCATCTGTTCGCGGTCAATCAGGGCTCGGCGACTGTGTCGGCCTTCGCGGTCCGCCCTGACGGGCGGCTGCGCCTGCTCGACTCGGCCGAGACCGGCGAGAACCCGGTGAGCGTGGCCACCCGTGGCAGCGGCGTGTACGTCGTGGGCGGCGATACGGTCACGGCGTTCCGGCTGCTGGGCGACCGCCTGGCGACCAGGGGCAGCCGTCCGCTGTCGTCCCAGGGCTCGAACCCCGCACAGATCGGGGTCGTCCCGGGCGGCCGGGCGCTCATCGTGACCGAGCGGAACACCAACACCATCGACGTCCTCCCGCTGGACGCCTTCGGCCGCCCCGGCCCGGCCACGGCCACCGCGGCCACCGGCGTCACCCCGTTCGGCTTCGCCTTCGGACGCGGCGGGGTCGCGGTGGTGTCCAACGCCTCGGCGGGCGAGGCGGGCGGCAGCACCGTGACGGGGTACGAGGTGGAGCACAACCGCGTACGTAACACCACGCCCGCGATCCCGACCGGGCAGAGCGCCGCCTGCTGGGTGGCCGTGGACGAGACCGGACGGTACGCGTACGTGGCCAACGCCGGTTCCGGCACGATGTCGTCGCTCGCCGTGCAGCCGGACGGATCGCTCAAGCTGATCGACGGCGCCGCCGCGACGCCGGGCGGCGCCCCGATCGACGCCGAGGTCGGCGGCAGCGTCCTGTGGGTCCTGGACAGCAGCCAGGGTCACGTCAGCGCCATCCCGCTCAAGGACGGCGGCAGTCTCGGCAGCCCGGTCGTCCCGATCTCCGGCCTGCCTGCGAGCACCTCCGGTCTGGCCGTCATCCGGTAGCCCGGCCTCCGGGTCTCCGGCTCCGCCGGCACCACCGAACTCCGCCGGGTCTGCCGCTGCGAAGGCCGCAGGCCCGGCGGCACGTCCCGCGCGGGCGGCGTCCCGCGGGCGGCGTCCCGCGGGCGGCTCAGCCCTGCCGCCAGTCCTTGAACGCGGTCAGCAGCTGCTCCCGCGCCTCTCCCGGGATCGACTCGGCGGGAAGCTCGCCCAGCGCGGCGATGGTCTGGCGGAACTGGCCGAGGTACGTCTCGCACCCGTCGCACAACGCGATGTGCTCGACGAACCGGGCCTCTTCCTGCGGCGGGAGCACGCCGTCGAGGAACGCCGTGACCAGGTCAACGAACTCGGAACAGCTCATGAGCTCACGTCCCTCCCGCTTCCGGCGCTGCGCAACGCCGGCGGCTGCACGCCCGCGAAGTACTCCTCCAGCCGGGCGCGGACAGCGGCCCGCGCGCGGTGCAGCAGCACCCGCTGGTTTCCGGGCGAGATCTCCAGTAGCGAGCACACCTCTTGCGACCCGTATCCCTCGACGTCCCGCAGGGTGATGACGGTCCGCAGCCGAGGCGGCAGGTCGGCCAGCGCCGCTGTGATCACCGCCCGGGCCTCGCCGCGCAGCGCCTGTCCCTCGGGGGTCTGCCATGGCTGCGGCTCCCCGGCGGACGTCCAGTGGCCCGGCTCCGGGTCGACGGACGACTGGAACCTCGACGGATCGACGGTCGGTTCCTCGTCCTCCGGCAGCAGGCTCGTGAACGGCACCGTCCGGTGCTCGCGAACCCCGCGCGCCTTGGCGGTGTTGACCAGGATGCGGTAGACCCAGGTCTTCAGCGCCGACCTGCCTTCGAAGCGGTCGATCCCTCTGATGACCGCCAGCCAGGTCTCCTGGACGACCTCCTCGGCCGAATCCCGCGTCGAGACAAAGGACATGGCCAGCCGCACCATCCGCGCTGACCAGGCGTCCAGCACCAGCGCGAAGGCTTCCTCGTCGCCCGCCCGCAGGCGCGCTACCAGCACCTCGTCAGGTGGGACCACCACACGCGCCCCCAAAACCGCCCCCTATGTCGGCGTTTGGCGCCGTGGCGCCATTCCCCCGCGGCAAGCATAGGGCAGCCCGGTCTCAGCATCCCGGCAGACGCCGGTCGGGTCATCGTCCCGTAAGACACCTCCAGCGCGGATTCCCGCAAGTCAACCGACCGCGCCCACCACGGGACCGGCCCACCGTGTGCATCCCCTGCCCGCAACGACCTCCCTGACCCGCGCGGTCCGGGCGCCCGGCGGCAACGGGCACCTCGACAGTCCCACCGAGATGCGCGAGACGCGATCTGTAACGTCTGCGAGCCCCGACTGACTGAGCCGGTACATCCGCTCGATGAAGGTCCCCAGATTTCTGGGACACCCTGTATCAGAGCGACGCGCCCAGCATCCGCAGTGATCGTCACTCGGATCGAGGAAGGATTGCAGTGAGTTCTCCCTATGTGGCCCAGGCCGGTGAGCACGAGCAGCTGGAGTGGATCGGTGGCGGGATCATGGAGGTTCTGCTCAACGCGAAGCACACCGGTGGCCACCTGAGCATGTTCCGCTCGACCGTGCCGTCCCCCACGGCATCACCGGTACACGTGCACCCCCACGAGGACGAGATCTTCGTGATGCTCAGCGGCAGCGGTCTGGTCTGGATCGGTGACCGCCGCTTCGAACTCCACGCCGGCGGCATCGCCTTCCTGCCCCGCAACATCCCCCACGCCTACCGCTTCAGCTCCGACAACGTCGACATGCTCGCGGTCGCCACCCCCTCGGGCATGGAGGGATTCTTCCGCGACGCGGGCTGGAACCGGTCCCGGCCCAAGCCCGCCGGCTGGGCCGTCACCCCCGAGGCCCTGGGCAGGGCAGCCGCCGCAAACGGACAGATCGTCCTCGGACCACCGGTCGCCGCCAACGAGATGATCCCGGCACACCTCCTTGAGACGGACGCGTGACCCCCACAACGCCCCGCTGATCCACCCCGACCTCACCACCTTCGTACGGAACGCCGCCATGGCGGTCGATGCCGGCTGCGGTGCCGAACGAGGAATTTAACCTCCCACTTACTTTATATACCGGTATGCCGGTCAGGAAGTGATCATCATCATGAAGGCAACACGTGGTCCAGCGGACGAGATCGGCCCACCAACCATGCGGGTGGCAGACCACCAGAAGGGGCCGGGAGCCTACGAGGAATCGCTGCGTTTCGCCGTACTGGGACCGGTCAGGGCATGGTGCGGTGACCGCGAGGTGGAGCTGGGCTCCCCACAGCAACGAGCGGTGCTGGCGGCCCTGTTGCTACGACGCGGGCGGCCCGTCACCGTCGCCGAACTCGTGGACGCCGTATGGGGTGACGGGCCACCGCCCGCGGCCGTGTCCGTGCTGCGCACCTACGCCTCGCGGCTGCGCAAGGTACTGGAACCCGGGCGCGACGCCGGCGGGTCGTACCAGGTGATCGTCTCGGCCGCGGACGGATATCTGGCGCACGTTGCGGAACGCGCCCTGGACCTGGGCGTGTTCGAGCAGCGGGTCGCCGAGGCGAAGCAGCTGCGCGCCGCGGATGCGGTGCAGGCCGCCGCGGATGTGCTGCAAGTCGCGCTCGACGGGTGGGAAGGCACGCCGCTGGCCGGCCTGCCCGGGCCGCTGGCCGAGGCCGAGCGCTCCCGGCTGGCCGAGCAGCGGCTCACCACGCTGGAGACCCGGCTGGAGATCGATCTCCAGCTCGGCCGCCACAGCGAGGTGATCGCCGAGCTGACCGCGCTGACCGGTGAGCACCCGCTACGGGAACGGCTGTGCTGGCTGCTCATGCTGGCGCTGCACCGGGCCGGGCGGCGGGCCGAGGCACTGTCGGCGTACCGCGGGGCGCGCCGCACCCTGGTAACGGAGCTGGGTATCGAGCCCGGTGCGTCGCTGAGGGAGCTGCATCACCGCATTCTGTCGGCCGACGGGTCACTTGCTCTCTCCGCGCCGGGAGAGAGGGCCGATCCGACGGGGCCCGCGGCCACCAGGCAGGCCCCCCGGACGGCACAGTTCCCCTCCGACCGGTCATCCTCTGATCCGGAGTCCGAGGACGGGACGCCCGCGGTCGCCAGGCCTCCACTCCGCCCTGCGCAACTGCCCGCCGATCTGGCCACCTTCACCGGCCGGCAGGCCGAACTGCAGCGGGCCGAGGCCCTGCTGCCGGACGACGGTACGCAGCCGGCCGCCGTGCTGATCAGCACCATCGGCGGCATGGCGGGTATCGGGAAGACCGCCCTTGCCGTGCACTGGGCGCACCGGATCGCCCACCGTTATCCGGACGGGCAGCTGTACATCAACCTGCGCGGCTTCGACCCGACCGGGTCCGCGGTGCCGCCGGCGGAGGCGGTGCGTATCTTCCTCGACGCGCTGGGGGTTCCCACGCAGCGCATACCGGCGGCGGTGGAGGCGCAAGCGGCGCTGTACCGCAGCCTGCTCGCGACCCGGCGGATGCTCATCGTCCTGGACAACGCCCGCGACAGCGAGCAGGTCCTGCCGCTGCTGCCGGGTGCACCCGGCTGTCTGGTCATCATCACCAGCCGCAGCCAGCTCACCCACCTCATCGCCAACAACGGGGCGCAGCCGCTGACGCTGAACCCGATGACGCCCACCGAGGCCCACGGCTTCCTGGTGCGCCGCGTCGGCGCCGCGCGGCTGGCGGCGGAACCCCAGGCGGCGAAGGAGATCATCACGCGCTGCGCCCGGTTGCCGCTGGCCCTGGCCATCGTCGCCGCGAGGGCGGCCACCAACCCCGGCTTCCCGCTCAGCGCCATCGCCAAGGAACTGCGCGACAACCGGGGCAGCCTCGACGCCTTCACCGGCGGCGATCTCAACACGGACGTACGGGCCGTGTTCTCCTCCTCCTACGAGGCGCTGGCCGTCCCGGCCGCCCGGCTGTTCCGCCTGCTGGGCCTGCACCCAGGGCGCGACATCTCCGCGCCCGCCGCGGGCGCCCTGGCGGGGCTCCCCGTCCGCGAGGCCCGCGGCCTGCTCACCGAACTGACCCGCGCCCACCTGCTCATCGAGCACACACCGGGCCGCTACACCCTGCACGACCTGCTGCGGGTCTACGCCACCGAGCGCGTACAGGCGCAGGAGACGCAGGAGGAGCGGGACCGGGCGGTGGAGCGGCTGCTGTCCTGGTACCTGCACACCGCCGACGCCGCCTACCCCCACCTCACCCCGCACCGCCGCCGGATCCCGCTCACGCCGCTGCCGGCGGACTGCCGTCCGCTGGCGTTCACCGCGCACGACCAGGCGCTGGAGTGGTGCGAGACCGAACGCCCCAACCTGATCGCCGCGGTGCACCAGGCCGTGGCGACCGGCCGGGCGGGCACCGCATGGCGGCTGACCTCGGCGCTGTGGGGTTTCTTCTATCTGCGCAGCCACCTCCACGACTGGCTCGACATCGCCAGCACGTCCCTCCACGCCGCCCGCGAGGACCGCGACCGGGTCGGGCAGGCGTGGAGCCACGGCGACGTGGCCGCCGCGCTGACATCGATGCGCCAGTTCGACGAGGCCATCATCCACCTCCGGCAGACGGTGATCCTCTGGCGGGAACTCGGCGACATCCGCGGCAGGTCCCGGGCCCTGTCCAACCTGGGCCACACGTTTATGGAGGCGGGCCGGCACGACAAGGCCGTCGAGTACGGCCGCCGCGCGCTGGCACTCCACCGGGCCAGCGGCAACCCCTGGGGGCAGGGCGTCGTCCTGGTCAACCTCGGCGACACCTACCAGCGGCTCGGCCGGTACGACGAGGCCACCGACCACCTCCAGGAGGCGCTGACCATCCTGCGCGCCATCGGCGACCGCTGGGTCGAGGGCATCACGCTCGACATCCTCGGCACGGTCCAGTACCGGCTCCACCGCCACGACGACGCGATCGAGTACTACCGCCAGGCGCTTGAGGTGCACCGGGACGTCGGCAACCGCTGGGTCGAGGGCGGCACCCTCGACCACCTCGGCGACGTCCTCCTGGACACCGGTGACCCGGAGGGCGCCCACACCACCTGGCGGCAGGCGCTCGCGGCCTTCGAGGCGATCGACCACCCGGACACCGAAGAGATCCGCCGGAAACTCCACGACCTGGACGAACGAGTGCAGGGCGGTCGAGCACCGTGACCACGTACGCCGTGCTCACTCCTCCCGGTGACCGGCCGGTGCGGGTGAACCGCTGGCCGAACCGAACCGTTGTTCCCGGCAGGCGGCGCGCTGCCGGCGGAGCGTGCCCTCACCATCTGACTGGAAAACGGACGTCCATGGCCAAGTATCCCGAACCGAACACTTCTCAAGTACCGGCTCCTGCCGTTCCCCGCAAGACCGGCTATCGAGCCGTCATGGGCCAGACCCTTTTCGAGGAAGGCACCAACTGGCGCTTGATGAGCCGGGTCGCCCGGTACATCGCCAATCTCCCCGACGCAGATTTCCAGGACGCCCGTGCCAGCGCCGGACCCATAACCGTGCGCTTCGGCCGCACCCTGGATCGAAGCGTCGGCGAGTGGCATCCGCGAAGCCGGACGGTCCTTCTGAACCCCTATCACAAGAGCGTACGGGAGCACGGCAGCAGCCTCCTGATGGGAACCGCGGTGTTCGAGATCATCCACGCCGCCACGGAACCCACGCGCGAACTCATCGAAACGCACGCCCGTATCGGCAATGCCGAAGAACTGGCCGCGGCCGAAGGAATCACCCCCGCGGGTTACTACGCGCGCGCGATGGCGAGCCTGGAGTTCGGCAACATCCAGATCCACCGGCGGATCATGACCAACATCGGCAAGTCGGGCACCCGGGCCGACTTGTTCCACGGGGAGAACCAGGAATTCGACGTGTACTACAACATGCAGGCGCGCACCGGGCGCACCCGCGGTCATGAACAGCGGTACCACGTCCTGCGGCAGTCCTCTCCCGGACTTTCCTGACGGCCCACCGCACACCGTGCGGCATGCCACAGTGCGGCACGTGCCACGTGAACGGAGAGACGCAGATGCTGGAACCGGGTGGACCGGAGGCCGAGTTCCGGGGTGATCGCCGGAGGCCGACCCGGCGGGGGTTCCTCGGCCTCGCCGGCGGTGCGGGCCTGCTGCTCGCGGGGTGCGATTCGGGCGGAGACGCAGGCTCCGACGACGACGACGGCGGCGCTGCCGGAGGCACGTCGGGCGACGGCCCCGGGGCCGGAGACCGGCCCGCGGCCCCCCGGGACGTGCTGGGCGTGAACTTCAACGAGCAGCCGATCGGGACCACCCCCGCGGTGCTGGACGGCCTGCGCGCGAAGTGGGTCCGCGGCTTCGTCCCGCTGACCGACCTGGACACCGTGCCGGCGCCCCGCCAGCCCGTGGTCAGCACCCTGCTGTCCTTCGCCGGCAACGGCTACGGCACCGTGCTCTCGCTGAAGTTCCCCCACCAGGACAAGCCTCTCCCGCAGCCGGGCACCAGCGCGATGGACGCTCAACTCACCCGCCTCGACACGGTGCTGGACGCCGCACTGGACAAGGTCGACATCCTGGTCATCGGCAACGAGCCGTTCCTGGAGACGCGCACGCAGGACCGCGCCACCCTCCTCAATCCTTTCTACGAAGCCGTTGCCGCGCATGTGATCGCCGAGCGCAAGAAGCGCTTCGGGTCCGACTGCCGCACCCGCCTGTACATGGGCGCCCTCAACCGCCTCGACGACCCCGATTGGCGCACCCCCGCCGTCAACGACTGGCTGGCCCACGTCAAGGCCACCCCCGAGATCGAGGGCGTGGACATCCACCCGCACGTCAGCGCCGTCGAGGAGGCCGAGGCGTTTACGAAGCACGTGCTGCCCCGGATCCGCTCCGATCAGCTCTTCCTGGCCACCGAGTTCTCCCTGGTGCACTGGTGGCGGCAGCACTGGCGCGAGCCGGTCCCCGCCGTATACGCCAACCGCTACGGGGTGCCGGCCGGCACCCCGGTATGGAAGGAGGTGCGGAACGCCGCCGCGCGTCCCGTACCGCAGCAACGATGGCACGACCTGCTGATGAACAGCCCGTGGTTCACGTCACGCCAGGACTACCTGACCGACCAGGTGCGGCGGTTCCGTGCCACCGGACGGCTGGCGGTGGCGACCTACGGCGGGCTCCAGGGGCCCGCCATGGTGCGCGGCATCGGGCCGGAAAAGATGCCGTGGCTGCTGAACAGCCTTCACGCCAACCGTGTCGCCAAGCGGTCACCGGCAGGCGAGTTGGCACGTAACCCCGTGTTCTTCGACGACTTCCGCGCACTCCAGTCTTCCTCCGGCAAGAAATGAACAAAGCCCCGGGCACCGCGCGGCGGCCACTCGCCCAGTCCGTACCGGAAATGGTGAACCGAAACTCCGGCAGCCCCGTGGTGCTTGTCGACGGCAGAACGTGTCCAGCGGGAGGTGCTGAATCCAGTGCTGACTGCCGATGGCTCGGCGGCATAGGAACCGCTCCGTGTTGATGCACCGAGCCGTTGCTCACGCGCCGACAGCGCCCAGAACCCGAAGAAGTGATCGCATGTTCGCCGCTTCACACAAGGTCCCGCACCTCACCGTCGAGGACTTGTTCTGCGCGCCCGTCCGCACCGCCGCGTCGATCTCGCCCGACGGCACCAGGATCGCCTACCTGGCGCCATGGCGGGGGCGGCTGAACGTGTGGGTGGAGAGCGTCGACGCGCCCGAGGAGGCGTGCCGCGTCACCGCCGACGGAAACCGCGGCGTCCACGCCTACCACTGGGCGGACGACCCGCGGTGGCTGCTCTACGAGCAGGACGGTGACGGTGACGGTGACGAGAACCGGCACGTCTTCCGCGTCGATCTGGAGAACCCGGACGGCGAGGCGGTCGATCTCACCCCCTTCGCCGGCGTCAGGGCCACGGGCTTCGAGACGACTCCCGCCCGCCCCGGCAAGGCGCTCCTGCACCTGAATCACCGGGAGCGCACGGAGTTCGACCTCTACGAACTCGACATCGCCGCCGGTGAGCTGACGATGCTGGCACAGAACCCCGGCCGGGCCGAGGGCTGGCTGTACACCCCCGGCGGGGACCTGTACGCCCACGGCCCGACGGACGACGGCGACATCCAGCTGTCGAGGTGGGATGCCGGGAGGGACACGTGGCACCCCGTCGTGACGTTCGACGGCTCCGACTACCCGCTGGGCATCCAGCCGTTCCAGGTCACCCCGGACGGAACCGGGGCGTGGATCGGCTCCAACCGGGACAGCGACCGCACCCGCCTGATCAGGCTCGACCTGGCCACCGCGGAGGAGAGCGAGGTCGACGACCACCCGGTCCTCGACCTCGACCCGCGGCACACCGTCTTCCCGTCCCTTCCCTCGCCGCTCATCCTCGACCGGCGCACGGGGGAGCTTGCCGGGGTGCGTTACCTCGGCGAGCGGCAAGTGATCCGCGCGCTCGACCCGCACTTCGCCGCCGTGCTGAAGAACCTGGAGAAGCTGTCGGACGGCGACCTGGCCGTCGTGTCCGGCGACGAGAACGGACAGCGCTGGGTCGTCAGTTTCACGCACGACCGCGACCCCGGTGTCACCTACTTCTACGATCACTCCACCGGCGAGAGCCGGCTGCTCTTCCGGCCGTATCCGCACCTGGTCCCCGGAGCGCTGGCTCCGAAGACCCCGCTCACGGTCTACTCGCGCGACGGACTCGCCCTGCCCGCGTACCTGACGCTGCCCGTGGGTGCGGACCCGGCGGGGCTGCCGCTGGTCCTGCTGGTCCACGGCGGGCCGTCGCACCGCGACACCTGGGGCTTCGACCCCTTCGAGCAGCTCCTGGCCAACCGCGGCTACGCGGTGCTCCAGGTCAACTTCCGCGGCTCGTCCGGCTTCGGCAAGGCGTTCACCAAGGCCGGCATCGGGGAGCTGGCGCCGAAGATGCACGACGACCTCGTCGACGCCGTCGACTGGGTGGTGGAGCGGGGCTACGCGGACCGGAAGCGAGTCGCCATCCTGCGGGGCGCGAACGACGTACCCGTTGCCAACGAATCCGACCGGATCGTGGACGGGCTGCGCGCCCGTGGAGTCGAGGTCGAGTACCTGGTCAAGGACGACGAGGGCCACGGCTTCGCGAATCCGGAGAACGACATCGACATGTAACGCGCGGCCGACCGCTTCCTCGCCCGGCACCTGGGCGGAAGCCTGCGGACCAAGCTGGTGAACCTTCACCCGAGTGAAACGTCCTATGTCCCCCAAGGAGGAAATGATGACGCGTACTGACGAGATCACACCCCTGCCGAGCACCGATGTCGGTGTCCTGGTGCCGGTCACCGTGAATTATGACGATCTGGATTCGATGGGCGTGCTGCACAACAGCCGATACGCGGTGCTGGTTGAGCGAGCGTGGGTGACCTATTGGGGTGACCGTGGCTTCGTCGGCGACTCCGGCCTCGATGGAGATGCCTTCAATTTCGTCAAGACGTTCACCATCACCTTCGACCTCCCGATAGGGAAGATCGGTGAGTTCGCCGTACACCTGTGGATGGAGCGCCAGGGCAACACCTCGTGCACCGCGGGCTACCGGGTGTGCTCAGCCGACGGGGACACCACGTACGCGTACGGCAGGCGCACGATCATCTGCATCGACGCCACCACGCTCAAGCCGACGCCGTGGTCCGACCGGGCTCGAAAGGCCGCCCAGGATCTTGAAGTGCCGCACGGCGAATCTTGAGCCGGGTGTCGGGTGGCAGCAGTTCGTGAATCACGCCGCAACCGCGTGGATGCCCGCGGGATCCGCGGCGGTCGTGTGTGTTCGTCAGGCTTTTGTAAGGCGGAGAGGTCTGTGAATTCTCTTTGTGAGGGCGTCGGATAGGGGTATGCACATGCGTTTCCGTCCTCCATCGTTTTCGGGGCGTCTGCACGATGCCCGTACCGCTACCGTCGTCGGGCGCCTGCTCGGCCTGGCGGTACTCGTCCTGTTCCTCACCGGGCTGATAAGCCATCTGCTGCAGGAGCCGCCGGGGTGGCTGGTGGGGCATCTGCCGACCAGGCCGGTGTCGGGGTACCGCGTCACCCAGGGGCTCCATGTCATCTGCGGGATCGCGACGATCCCGCTGCTGCTGGTGAAGCTGTGGACGGTGTATCCGCGGTTGTTCGAGTGGCCTCCGGTGCGCGGGGTCGGGCACGCGCTGGAGCGCTTGTCGATCGCGGTGCTGGTCATGGCGATGACCCTGGAGATGTTCATCGGGCTGCTCAACACCGCGAAGTGGTACCCCTGGCCGTTCTCCTTCCGGCCGGTGCACTACGCCCTGGCCTGGGTGATCGTCGGCGCGCTGCTGGTGCACCTGGCCGCCAAGGCACCGAAGATCGCGGCCAACTGGCGCCGCCCCCGCACCCCCGCCCGCCCGCACCCGGACACCGCACCCGCCGCACCTGCCGCACCCGCCGAGCCGGTTGCGCTCGCCGTGCCGGACGTGCCGGACGGGCCGGACGGGCCGGGTGCGGCGGCCGGGCCGGCTGCGGCGGATGAGGAGGCGCGCGCTGTCCAGGCCGACCGCCGGTCCCTGCTGGTCGGTCTCGGTGTGGCGGTGGGCACGGTGACCGTCGTGACGGCGGGCCAGTCGGTGACCCCGCTGGCCCCCCTGAACCTGCTGGCCCCGCGCCACCCCGACCACGGCCGGCAGGGGCTGCCCGTCAACCGCACGGCCCGCGCCGCCGGCATCAGCCGCCAGGCCGTCGCCGCCTGGCGGCTCAAAGTCGACGGCCCCACCGGCTACGAACTGACCCTCGATCAGCTACGCGCCCTGCCCCAGCACTCCGCGACCCTGCCCATCGCCTGCGTGGAGGGCTGGTCGAAATCGGCCCACTGGGAAGGCGTGCGGATCAAAGACCTGCTGCACCGGGCCGGACTGCCCGACGGCGCACGACTGCGCGTCATATCACTGCAGACCCGCGGCGGATACGGCATCACCGAGATGGACAGCACCTACACCCGCGACGACCTGACCCTGCTCGCCCTGCGACTCAACGGCGACACGCTGGCACCCGACCACGGCTACCCCGCCCGCGTCATCGCCCCCAACCGCCCCGGTGTCATGCAGACCAAATGGGTCACCCACCTGGAAGTGATCTCCGGATGAAACCCGCACGGATAACCCCGATGACCGTGATCCGCCTCCTGCTGATCACCGCCGGGCTCGGCCTGGGAGCAGTCGGCATCGAACACCTCCTCACCGAAACCCGGGCGGGCACCGCCCGCGACGTACTGCTGTGGGCCACCGGCACCCTCGCCCTCCACGACGGAGCGCTGGCACCGGCGACACTCGCCGCCGGACTCCTCCTGACCGGAGGGAAACTGCGCGGCGTGTGGCGCGCCGGACTGCTGACCGCCGGGACGGTCACCCTGGTAGCACTACCCGTGCTACTCCGCCCCGGCCAGCCCACCGACCCCTCCGTACTCCCCCTCAACTACCCACTCGGCCTGACCACGGTCGTCGCGGCCACCGCCGCGGCCACCGCCGCAACAGCGGCCTGGCAACACCGCCGGCACCGCCACACACCACCACCGGCCACACCGCAGCCGGCTTCGGCACGGCGTCGGCTCCGCCCCTGGCGTTGAGTCAGTCTCCTGCTGGCTCCGTTGTCGCCCGAGGAGGTCCAGGTGGCGCGGGTCCTGTGACGTGTATGTCGTCGCAGTCGTGGTCGACGTGGACGGCATGGCCGGCCTGGGTGAGGGTCGCCAGTAATGCGTAGCGCAGGGCCGCCCGGATGCCGTCGTGCTCGTTGCGGCCACGTCCAATGGGATCAAGTTCCGCGCCGGGCTCCCACTGCACCACCACGCCGTCGACGTTGCGCCGCACGTGCAGCCCCGCCGCCCCTTCCGCACCCACCATCGCCGGACCCACAAACCGGCCAGTAGCGACGGCGGCATCGCAGGACCGTGTGTCACTGGTCGTCGTCGGTGTCCGACCGGTTCTCGCGGCGTGCACCGCCCGGGAGCATCTCCTGGAGCTTGGACTTGACGCCCTGGCGGACCATGGCGGCGCGGTCGCTGTCGCCCTTGAGCACGGACGCCGCGGCGGCCTCGATCTGGTCGAGGGACGCGTGCGGCGGAATGGGGGGCACGGACGGGTCGGTGTGGAAGTCGAGGACGTAGGGCCGTTCGGCGGCCAGCGCGGTCTCCCAGGCGTGCTGCACCTCGTCCGGCTTGTCCACGCGCACGCCGCCCAGGCCGAGGGAGCGCGCGAAGTCCGCGTACGCGACGTCGGGCAGGTACTGCGAGGGCGGGAACTGGGGCGCGCCGTTCATGGCGCGCATCTCCCAGGTGACCTGGTTGAGGTCCTGGTTGTTGAACACCGCCACGATCAGCCGGGGGTCTTCCCAGTCCTGCCAGTACTTCTGGATCGTGATCAGCTCGGTGAGACCGTTCATCTGCATCGCGCCGTCGCCGACCAGGGCGACGGCGGGGCGGTCGCCGCAGCCGAACTTCGCCCCGATCGCGTAGGGGACGCCCGGGCCCATGGTGGCCAGCGTGCCGGACAGCGATCCGCGCATGCCGGCGCGCAGCCGCAGGTGGCGGGCGTACCAGTTGGCGGCGGAGCCGGAGTCGGCGGTGAGGATGACGTTCTCCGGCAGCAGGCCGTTCAGGCTGTGCACCACGTACTCGGGGTTGATCGGATCGGCGTCGACCGCGGCCCGCCGCTCCATGACCTCCCACCAGCGCGCGTTCTTCTGCTCGATCTTCGTGCGCCAGCCGCCGTCCTCGGCCTGCCGCAGGTGCGGCAGCAGCCGTTGCAGCGTCGTGCGCGCGTCGCCGACGAGGTTGACCTCGAACGGGTAGCGCAGGCCGACCATGTGCGGGTCGACGTCGATCTGCACCGCGCGGGCCTGGCCGAACTCGGGGAGGAACTGGGTGTAGGGGAAGCTGGAGCCGATGACCAGCAGCGTGTCGCAGTCCTGCATCAGCTCGTACGAGGGCCGTGTGCCCAGCAGGCCGATCGCACCGGTGACGTAGGGGAGTTCGTCGTCGAGTACGTCCTTGCCGAGAAGCGCCTTGGCCACGCCGGCACCCAGCCGGTCCGCGGCCTCCATGACTTCCCACCGGGCGCCGCGTGCGCCCTGGCCGACGAGGATGGCAACCCTCTCGCCGGCGTTCAGCAACTCCGCGGCGCGCGCGATGTCGTTCTCGGCCGGGACGGGGGCGTAGTTCGACATGTCCAGACTGGAGGGCACCATCGTGAACGCGTGCTCGGGCGCGGAGTATTCGAGTTCCTGGACGTCGGCGGGGATGACGATGGCGGTCACCGTACGGCGGGCGATGGCGGTGCGCATGGCGCGGTCCAGGACGTTGGGCAGTTGCTCCGGGACGGTGACCATCTCGCAGAAGTCGGAGGCGACGTCCTTGTAGAGGCTGAGGAGGTCGACCTCCTGCTGGTAGGAGCCACCCATGGCGCTGCGGTTGACCTGTCCGACGATGGCGACGACGGGCACGTGGTCGAGCTTGGCGTCGTACAGGCCGTTGAGGAGGTGGATCGCGCCCGGGCCCGCCGTGGCCGCGCACACGCCGACCCGGCCGGAGAACTTGGCGTAGCCGACGGCTTGGAAGGCGGACATCTCCTCGTGCCGGGCCTGGATGAACCGCGGGCTGTTGCCGGCCCGGCCCCAGGCGGCGAGGAGGTCGTTGATGCCGTCGCCCGGATAGGCGAAGACGTGCTCGACCTTCCACTCCCGCAGACGTTCGAGGATGTGATCGGAAACGTTGGTCGACATGCTGTGGCCTTTCGACGATGGCGGGGCGGCCCTGCGCGGCGGTCGGTGCCGGCCTGCGGCACGCCGCGCGCCGCCCGCGGGCCGGCACTCGGCCATGCGGGTGAGAGCCGACGTCGCGCCCGGGGCTCTCAGCGCCCGAGCTTGCGCTTGAGCTCGGCCTTGTTCATATACGAGCGGCCATGGATGTTGCGGCGCCGGGCTTCCGCGTAGAGCTGGTCGTACGTGGGTCCCCCGGGGCCTGAGCGGGAGCGCAGGCCGCCCCTCCTCCCGGAGGAGATGTCCCTGGTGGACGTACGGCTTGCGCGGCGCGCCTCGCCGGTGCGGGCGCGTTCCTTGTTCACGGTGCGGGCCGCGATCTCCTTCGCCCGCCGGGTGCGCGTGCCGCGCCGTTGGGCGTCTTCCTTGATGTGCTCGTACTGGCGTTCTCGTTTAGGGCTGGATCCGCTCGGCATGACGCCTCCTGATGGCTTGTGCGGTCGGACCACACCATCGTGTGCCACCCCCAATGCGACATCAAACGGGCAGAACGCCCCCCGGCGGGCTGATCGCCCTCCTCGCATCGGACCCGGCAGGGCTGTGCGACCCGCGTCCGGCCGTACCCGGTACGCGCGCTCCGCGGGCCCGCCGTCCCTCCCCCGTGCCCCGCCGGTACGGCCCGTAGCTCCCGGATGGACCACCGCCACGTGCGGGGACACCACTGCCGCCACAGACTGTGCGTGTGCCCGAGCAACGTGACCGGCGGACCCGTCCCGCCGCGAAGTCCACCTCGAAACGAGCCTCCGGGGCCAAGGCCGCCGCGGTCGACGGGCCCGAGGAGGCCGCCCGACAGGCGTGCCGCAGCCTGGCGCGCCTCATCGACCATCCGACCGAAGGCGTGTCGGCCGTGCGCCGGGCCGAGGAGGGCTGGCTGGTGAACGTGGACGTGCTCGAAGTGCCGCGGATTCCGGACACGACCAGCCTGCTGGCGACCTACGCGGTGGAACTCGACACCGGGGGGCGCCTCGTCGAGTACGAGCGCATCAGGCGCTACCGGCGCGGCGCGCGGGACGACTGACGGCGGCGACGCGCACCCCAAGAAGAGGAAGGTTCCCGATGGCGACGACCACCACCACGTACAACGAGGCCGCGGTCTGCGTCCCGCGCGCCGGGAACCTCTACGACGTCCTCGAACTGATCCTCGACCGCGGCATGGTCATCGACATCTTCGTCCGGGTGTCGCTCGTCGGCATCGAGATTCTCAAGATCGACGCCCGCGTCGTGGTTGCCAGCGTCGACACCTATCTGCGTTTCGCCGAGGTCTGCAACCGCCTCGACCTCAACGAAGACGCCTCCAGCAGGACCGTCCCCGACCTCTTCGCGGGCATGTCCCGCCGTGCGGTCCCCGCCGGCGCCAAGAAAGCCGCCAAGTCCCTCGGCGGCCAGGTCAAGGAGGCGATCGGCATCGACGGAGACGAGGACGAGGACTTCGAGGACGACGAGAAGGACGAGGAGGAGACGGAGAAGGCCCCGCCTCGCAGGCGCAGCTCGGGCACCCGCTCCAAGCCGGCCAAGAAGAAGGCCGCGAAAACCTCCGGCCGTTCGAGCCGGCACTCCAGGGCGGCGTGAGCCGTGGCGTCCACTTCGCTCTACGTGTATGCCGTCGTCGACGCCGGCCTGCTACTGCCGCCCGGCCTGCGCGGTGTGGGCAGTCCGCCGGCCCGGGCCCGGCTGCTGCCGGCGGGCGAGCTGGCGGCGGTCGTCAGCGACGTGCCGCCCGGTCTGCGGGCACGCAGACGCGACCTGACCGGCCACCAGGATCTGCTGCTGGCCCTGTGTGCGGTGGCCCCTGTGCTGCCGATGCGGTTCGGTATGGTCGCCGACGGCGCCGGGACGGTTCGGCGCGCACTCGACGCCGCGGCCCCGACGCACCTCGCCACCCTGCGACGGCTCGACGGCCGCACCGAGATGAACCTCAAGGCCATGCCCGCGCGGGGCGGCGTCGAAGCCCTCGTACGGGACGACCCTGCCGTACGCCGACTGGCCGCGGACGTCCGCGGGCGGCCGTCCTACGAGGGCAACGTCCGGCTCGGCTCGGCGATCGCCGAGGGCCTCCGCCGGCGGGCCACGCACGCAGCCGGCAGCGTCGCGCAGGAGCTGGCCGTGCTCGCCGACGAGTGCGTACGCGGCACCGACGTCCCCGGATGCGTGCTCAACACCTCCTTCCTCCTCCCGCGTTCGCACACCGACCGCTGCAGAGAACTGGTCGACCGCAGGGCGGCCGAGCTGCGGGACCGGGTGGAGCTGCGGCTGACGGGCCCGCTGCCCTGCTACAGCTTTGTTCCCCGGGAAGGGGCCCGGCCCACCGCCGGCGCCGCCCCGCGGCCCGCGGTGGTGAGGAGCTGACATGGGTCTGCTGAGCGGGGTTCTGCTGCTGCCGCTGTTGCCGGTGCGGGGCGTGGAGTGGGTGGCGGACCGGCTGCTCGACGCCGCGGAGCGCGAGCTGTACGACCCGGGCACCCTGCGGGTCCAGCTCGTCGAGCTGAACCGGGCGTACGAGGCGGGGGAACTCGGCGAGGAGGAGTTCGAGCGCGAGGAAGAGCGCCTGCTCGACCTGCTGGAGCAGCCCGGTGCCGCCTTGCCGGTACCGCCCGGAGACCCCGGCGGCGCCGGCCATCCCGATAACCCTCCGAGTCCAGGAAGTGAGTCATGACGGACAGTTGCAAGACGACCGTGCTTGCCGGAGTCGCCGGAGGCTATCTCCTCGGCAGGACGAAGAAGGCCAAGCTCGCCCTCACTTTCGCCGCCCTCGTCGCGGGGAAGCGGCTCGCACCGCGGGCCCTGCGGGAACGACAAGCCGGGAAGACCGGCGACACGCCCCCGCTCACGGGGCTGTCCGGCCAGGTCAAGGACCAGATGATGGCGGCGGTCGGCTCGCTCTTCGACCGCCGTGTCGAGTCCTTCACCGAATCGCTGCGCGAGCGTACGGACCGCCTCGGTGCACTGGGGGAAGAACGCGAGGCCCGTGAGGACCGGGACGAGGAGGACCGGGACCGCGGCCGGCACACCGCCGCGGCGGACCGGCGGCCCCCCGGGCGTAAGAAGCAGACGGGCAGGGCCGGCTCCGCGGCCACCGGCCCGCGGAAGAAGGCTCCCTCCGGCGGCGGGAGCGGCAGCCGCGGTACGGGGAAGGGCGCGGGCAGGAGCACCGGCAAGAAGACGGCCGACCGGCCCCGCGGGAGGCAGCGCTCATGACACCTCAGCGCGGAAGTGCCGATACCGACGACAACGCCGGCCCCAAGCCGCTGGAGCAGTTGCGCGACCAGCTCCGGGAGTACCTGGGCGCCGCCGGCAAGCACGCGGTCGGCAAGGCCACCGACAAGCTCAGCGAACTTGCCGACCCCGGCAGACTCGCGCGCGGCGACGGGGGTGCCCTCGCCGAGACCGCCGCACGCGCCGCCAAGGGCGAGAACCCCGTGAAGGTACTGGCGACGGAGAAGGCCAAGGAGGCCCAGGAAAAGGTCACGGGCAAGGCGAAGGAAGCCCTCGGCGCGGGCGGCGGGAGCAAGCCCGGCGACCTCAAAGCCATCAACATCATCGAGCACGTCGACATCGGGCGGCCGCTGCGCGTGGTCTACGACCACTTCACGCGGTTCGAGGACTTCGGCGGCTTCATGAACGGCGTCAGCAACGTCACCCGGGACGAGGAGGACGAGACCAAGTCCACATGGAAGGTGCGCGTCTGGCCCTCCTCCCGCAGCTACGAGGCGACGGTCTCGGAGCAGGTCCCGGACCAGCGGATCGTGTGGTCGTCCGAGGGCTCGAAGGGCACCACCAGCGGTGCCGTGAGCTTCCACCGCCTGGACGACGAGCTGACGCGCGTCGCGGTGGTCGTCGAGTACTACCCCTCCGGGTTCTTCGAGAAGACCGGCAGCATCTGGCGCGCCCAAGGCCGCCGCCTCCGGCTCGACCTCAAGCACTTTCAGCGCTACGTCACGCTCCAGTCGGAGGAGGCGGACGGCTGGCGCGGTCAGATCCGCGACGGCGAGGTCGTACGCAGCCACGACGAGGCCCTGGAGGAGGAACGCGAGGAGGAGGAGGAGGAGGAGTACGAAGAGCCGTACGACGAAGAAGAGGACGAGGACGAGGACGAGGAGGAGGACGAGGAGGAGGAGGAAGAAGAAGACGAAGACGACCGGAAGGGGCGAGGGGGGCGGCGAAGGTGACAGAACGCATCGCTGAACGCCCTCTCTCCCACGCCCCCTCCACCCCCTCGGGTCCGGCCAACCTCGCCGACATCCTCGAACGCGTCCTCGACAAGGGCATCGTCATCGCCGGGGACATCAAGATCGACCTGCTCGACATCGAGTTGCTGACCATCCGCCTCCGCCTGTTCGTCGCATCCGTCGAGACGGCCAAGAAGGCGGGCATCGACTGGTGGGAGACCGATCCGGCGCTCTCCACCCGTGCACATCGCGACGCCGTCGAGGAGGAGAACCTGCGGCTGCGCGAGCGGGTCGCGGAGCTGGAGTCGGGCACGGAGGCCGACCGGCGCGAGCGCGACCGGGTGGGCTGGGAGTCCGTACGGAAGGGGCGCCACTGATGACCGGGACGGTGCCCGCGACGGCGCCGCCGGACGCACCCGCAGGCACGGCCACGTACGTCTACGCGGTCTGCCGTGGCGGTGACGAGTCCGCCCTGTCCGGGCTGCCGGGGCAGGCGCTCGGCTCGCCTGTGCGGCTGCTGCGGTTCGGCGGGCTCGCGGCCGTGGTGCAGGACGTGCCGACGGCGGAGTTCGGCGAGGACGCGCTGCGCGAGCGGCTGACAGACCGGACTGCTCTGGAGCGCTGCGCCCGCGCCCACCACGCCGTGATCACCGCCGCTGCCGCCACCGCGCCGGTCCTCCCCTTCCCCCTGGCGACCATCTATCACGGCGACGCACGAGCCCGGGCCGCGCTCGGCGCCGACCGGGGCCGTTTCACCGCGGCTCTGCGGCGGATCGCCGGCCGAGCGGAGTGGGGTGTGAAGGTGTACGCGCGGCCGGCCGGACGGCGCTCCGCGCCTGCCGCGCACGCACCGGCGGGCTCGGAGCACGAGCGCGCGGCGGCCCGCCCCGGCCACGCGTACCTGGACCGGCTGCGGAGCGTACAGCACGAGCGGGAGCGTCGGCAGGAGGCCGGTCTCCGGGCCGCCGAGGCGGTGGACCGGGCTTTCGCGGGCCTCGCCGTCGCCGGCCGGCGGCTGCGTCCGCACGACACCGCCCTCACCGCGGGGCGCGGTGCGCATCTCCTGAACGCCGCCTACCTGGTCGCCGGGACACGCGCCGGTGAGGTCGTCGACACCGTACGGCGGCTGCGGCGGAGCCCGGAGTGCCGGGACGTCGAGATCGAGCTGACCGGCCCGTGGGTGCCGTACTCGTTCGTGGACGAAGGAGTGAACGGTGCCGGTGGGTGAGCACGTGGGCGAGGTCGTCTCCTGGGAGGAGCCGGACCGCGGTGCACCGATCGGGGTGCCGCTGGTGGACCTGCTCGACCGCGTGCTGAACACCGGTGTCGTGGTCAGCGGCGACCTCGTACTGGCGATCGCGGAGGTGCCGCTGGTGCGCGTCTCCCTGCACGCGCTGCTGTCGTCCGTCAACGAACGCGTGGCCGCCCCGTGGGGAGGCGGTGGTCCGCTGTGACGGCCGGCTCGCACGAACCCGCCCGCGGGCCGGCCCCGGGCCGGCTGGACCTCGACCCCGACCGGGTGGGCCGCGACCTGGTCTCGCTGGTTCTGACCGTCGTGGAGCTGCTCCGTCAGCTCATGGAGCGGCAGGCGCTTCGCCGCTGCGACCAGGACGACCTCACCGACGAGCAGGTGGAGCGGATCGGTACCACGCTGATGCTGCTCGACGAGCGCATGGACGACCTCTGCGCGGAGCACGGACTGGCCCGCGACGACCTGAACCTGGACCTCGGCCCGCTGGGCACCCTGCTCGAACGCTGAGCCCGCCGGCCCGCCGCGCCCTACGGGACGGTCCGGCCGGGGTACGACACGGCGGCTGCCCTCAGCGGGCGGTGTCCTTGTGCAGGGGCACGGCGTCCCGCTGCCACCTGCTCGCGGTGCCGGTGATGCCCGCGCCGGCGGTGCCGGACCAGGCGCGGGTGGCGCGCTCGGTGATGGCGGCGGTCTCGGCCTTGGCCGCCGCGGAGATGGCGCCCGCGTTGGGCTCCTTGTACCAGGGGCGCAGGCGGATCAGCGCGGGCCGTACGCCGGTGGCCAGCAGCAGCGCGGTGCCCTTGGGCAGGGCGCGGATACGGTCCGCGGGCAGCACCGGGTCCAGCCGGTAGGAGTAGGAGCGGGAGGTGCCGTCCTTGCTCTTGGAGATCGACGGGGTGCGCACGTCGGCGTTGCCGACGAGCTTGGAGACCTTCTCCACGAAGTCGGCGTCGTCCAGGCCCGCGCCGAGCAGCTTGATGGTGGCAGCGCTCCACATCGCGTCCATGCCCGCATCACCCCACACCCGGCTTCCCTGGCGGTAACTCTGCAGCAGGGTGACGACGTTGATGCCGCGCGAGCCGAGATGGCTGTACAGGTCGGGCAGGTCGGAGATACGGCAGACGTTGGCGGCCTCGTCGAGGACCGCCGTCATCGGCGGG